>JAOPTQ010000128.1:0-27521 GCA_051531915.1 Colwellia sp.
AGTGGGAAAGAACTTAATCAATTTGATATAATATCGGCTATAAAGCTAAATACTTTAATTGTTTAATTTATAAAATACTTGCCGTGGACCCAAGTAAGAGTTACTACATTGATAACCGTAACTTGTTATGCCTGAAGTTATACCGTTAAGAAATACACGTTAGCTCGCCACGTAAATTTTGTGCCATTAAAGAGCAAAGCTGTTCATAATTATAATCTTGGCTTAATAGGTAATGAAGTTTAGTCAGCGCTGCTTCTAACGTCATGTCATGACCGCTGATCACGCCTGCCTCACTCAATGCTTTGCCTGTTGCATACCCTGACATGTTCACGGTTCCTTTAAGGCATTGGCTACAATTAACCACCACAATACCTTGTTGTTTAGCTTTAGCCAAACAGTTAAGTAACTCAACATCTTGCGGCGCATTGCCAACACCATAACTGAGTAATATTAAAGCTTTAACCGGTTGTCTAATAACATTTTCAATTAATTGACTATTGATGCCAGGGTAAAGGTGCACTACGCCAACGGGCTGTGGAGTAATATTAGTTAAAACAAGCGGAGTAGTCGTTTTTTCATCCGGTGATAATTTTCCTTCAATGAGACGAATATTTATACCGGCTTCAAGTAATGGGGCAAAGTTAGGTGAATCAAAGGCATTAAAACCATCAGCATAAGCTTTTATGCAACGATTACCACGAAATAACGTGTTATTAAAAAATAAACCAACTTCATTAATGGGGTAAGTAGCGGCTATATATAATGCGTTCAGCACATTAACTTGTCCGTCGGAGCGTAATTGGCTCAATGGAATTTGCGAGCCGGTTACAATAACCGGCTTAGTTAAATTTTCAAACATAAATGATAAGGCGGAGCTGGTAAAAGCCATGGTATCAGTACCATGAAGTACAACAAAACCATCGTAATCATCATAATTTGTTTTAATGTCATCGCCAATTCTTTGCCAATCACTGGGCGTCATATTGGATGAATCTATCAACGGATGGTATTCATGAATAGTAAAATCTGGCATTTCTAAACGGTGAAATTCAGGTAGCGCATTAATAGAGTTGGTCAAATGATCTTTAACCGGTACAAACCCTTGCGCACTTTCTTTCATGCCAATAGTGCCGCCAGTATAGGCGACATAAATTTTCTTTTTCATAAATTATGTTTAACTTAAATAGCTTACTTTCACTTAACAAATGTAGGTAGCTAATGGCTACCACAAGCCATACATAGTGAGTATATGCCCTGAGGATCATTAAATTGATTCATTTTGGTAAACTCATTTTGTAAAAGAGCGATAAACTGAGACATCGGTTTATCGCTGATCGCCGCGGTGGTTATTAGGTCAATATCATTCGTTTGTTGGCTTGAAATTAACACCGATGTTTGCCCTATTACTTTTTGCAAAAACTTATTACGTGGTGAAGGCTCTTTTTCAATAAGCCAAGTGTCATATTGTTCAAGCTCAGCTAAGTTTGCTGCGGCAACAACCGCGTCAGTTAAATCACCAAGTTCATCAACTAAGCCTAGTTCTTTTGCTTTAAGACCAGACCAAACACGACCTTGTGCTATGGCATCAACTTGTTCTAATGTCATCTTTCTATTCTCAGCAACTAAGCTAATAAAATTTTGATAACCTTTATTAATACTCAGTTGAAATAATTGAGCCATGCCATCAGTCAGTGGTTGAGTAGGGCCAAAACCGGCAATATCAGTAGTACCAACACCATCGGTATGAATGCCTAATTTACTTAGCGATTTTTCAAAAGTCATCATCATGCCAAAAATACCAATAGAGCCGGTAATAGTTGTTGGTGAGGCGTAAATTTTATCAGCAGGTGCTGAAATCCAATAGCCACCTGATGCCGCATAAGTACCCATTGAAGCAACAACCGGCTTACCGGCTGCTTTTAATAGTTCAACTTCTTGACGAATAATTTCAGAAGCAAAAGCACTACCACCGGGGCTATCAACACGTAAAACCACTGCTTTTACTTTGTCATTATTACGCGCTTTACGTAATAGTTTTGCCGTGCTATCGCCGCCAATAGTTCCTGGTTTTTGTGTACCGTTTAAAATAGTGCCTTTGGCAACAATAACGGCAACTTTGTCAGAAGTATTGTTAATTTTATGAGTTTGAGTGGCTGACAAATAGTCTTTAAAACCGATGCTGCTATAACTATCGCCTTCTTTATTCTTGCCAACTAACTTAATTAAATCATTACGCATTTGTTCACGCGTTTTTAATTGATCAACCCAATGGTTAGTTAATGCATAGTCAGCAAAACTATTATTAGCAACAGAAAACTTACTCAGTAAATCAGTAATACTTTCATCAAAATTATCAATACCAAAACCACGTTGTTTAGCTACATCTTGTTTATACTGTTGCCATAAATCATTTAACCATGCGGTGTTAGATTTTTTTGCCGCCTCTGACATATCATCACGCATAAAAGGCTCTACTGCCGATTTATAAGTGCCAACGCGGAAAATATGTTGAGAAATTGCTAATTTGTCTAAAGCAGATTTAAAATACAACTGATAACGACCATAGCCGTCAAGTAACATAAACCCTTGAGGGTTTAGCCAAATATCACTGGCAAAACTGGCAAGGTAGTATTGATCCTGTGTAAATTGATCCCCAAAGGCGACTATTTGTTTACCTGAGTTTTTGTAAATCTCTAAGGCTTTACCAATCTCTTGTAATTTAGATAAACCAACATTTTTCATGCCTTGAAGCTGTAAAACCAATAACTCAACCCGATCATCATTTTTGGCCTTAGTGATCACAGACAAAATATCAGCTAATAACACTTCAGGATTTTCTTCGCTTTCATTAAGTGCTTCAACTAAAAAAGCATCCAAAGGGTTTATCTCGTGTTTTTGTTCAACAATATCTCCCTTTAAATTAAGTACTAACGCTGTTTTTTTAGGTACCGTAACTTTATCTGGGTCGCTAGTTACTACGCCAATAAAGGCAAATAACAAGATAAAAAATACTACATTAACGACCAACGAACGAGTAAAGGTGATTAAACGCCAAAAGGCAACCAAAAGCCGCTTTATTAAATTAACTATTGCATTCATATAAACTACTGTCAGTATTAACTACTGTAAAGATTAAAAATTAACACTATCTTACCTTAATCGCTCAGTGTTTTAACCGTTAGATTGTAAATAAATATATTTTTAATCACTGATTCTAAGGTGAAATTTACGTTTTTTTAAAAATAACTCTCCCCAGTGATATATCGCTAAGCCTAATAAAACACAGGCCGCGCCAATCAGTAATTTATTGGTGATCATTTCATCATTAAGGAAAGCACCTAAAGACAAAGCAATAATAGGCGTAACTAACGTAATTAAGGTGACGGTACTGGCAGATAAGCGTTGCAACACATAAAAATAGGCAAAAAAACCAATTAAAGAGCCGAACACGCCCAGATATACCGTTGCCAAAATTGATTTTACTTGCCATTGGCTAATTGTTAAATTACCGTCTAATAATAACCAACTTATAAAAAACAATGGTAATGCAACAGATAAAGCACCCACAGTGGTCGCTAACGGATGAATAGCTAAAGAAACACTTTTAACCAATACACCACTTAAACTAAACAAAAATACAGCTAACATAACAAAAATCAAGCCATAAATGCTGTCACCTTTAAGTGAAAAATTGTCTGAACACACCAAAGCCAAGCCCATAAATGAAACCAGCATGGCGAATTTTCTTAACGTTGAAATTTTAGGCTCAGCTAAAATTCTGCTTGCTAATAACGCGGAAAGTACAGGTGAAAAACCAAAAAAAAGTGAAAGAACACCAGAAGACAAATAGACCGCAGCCAAGTATGAAAACAACATGCCGCCAAAAATACCTAAAGCAGAATAACTGTATAAACGAAGTGCTTTTTTATGCCAAGGGAGCTCAATTCTCTTTATAAAAACAATTAAAACACCCAATACCACAGCAATTAATATACGCAATAAAACAGCCATAGTAGGGCTAATAGATTCACTACTCCATACAATACCTAAAGGGGTTGTAGACCAAATTAACATTACCGCCAAATAGGCAATCGACACTTGCATTTTATTCTCCTAGTTATACGTAATACTGAGCTTTGCGGTTTTATTTGGACTAGAAAAAGAAAAAACCGCAAAAAAAATTTTTTTGCGGTTTTTGAAAAGTGAATTTGTTTAAGTAAACTTGTTTTCAATGCTCCGCATTTGACTGCCACAGTCGATTAATCTGCATCGGACAACCAAAGGCTGCTGTGACGAGATTATAAATACTGATAGTGGCTAACAAGTTATGTTTCATTTTAATTAAGTCTTAAATTCTTATTTTTAAACTTTAATCTAAAGTTATGATATTAAATATTCTGGTTTACTGATATTGGCGTTTTGAAAAAATGAAGTCAAGCATGTTTTAAAATTTTTTCATTTATATCACCTTGAAGTAACCCAAGCATAAGTTGTAGACTTTACTCATCACTCAATAAAAATAGTTATTATAAAATGACCAGTTTAGAATTATTATTACAACGCCAATCAAACCCTTTATTGTGTGATCCCGCACCTCAAAAGTCAGAATTAGATAAAATATTGTCGGCAGGGATGCGCGTACCTGATCACGCTTGTTTACAGCCTTGGCACTTTACGGTTATTAGTGGTGATGGCTTACAGCGTCTTAGTGATTTATTTGTCAGTACGTTGAATGAAGCGGTAGAGCAAGTTCAACTAATGAAAACTAAAAAAATGCCTTTTAGAGCACCACTGATGATTGTGGTTAGTACTAAATATCATGCACATGAAAAAGTACCAAAACAAGAGCAATTAATTGCTGCCGGTTGCTGTGCGCATGCTATGCAAATGGCTGCTTTTGCATTAGGTTATGGTGCAATGTGGAGAACAGGAAATTTTGCTTATGATCAAGCGATAAAAGAGGGATTGTCAATTAACACGACTGATGACATCGTTGGTTTTTTGTATATTGGTACAAAAGTTAAAGAGTTGCCGATAAAATCGGCTAAACCTTTTGAAAGTAAGGTGAGTTATTGGCTGTAGAATAAACAAGCAAGATAATAAGGTAAAAATAAAGGTAGATCGTGTTTCAATACGGTCTACCTTTTTAAATTGTTCAAAAAATAAGGTGTTAAAAATTAAAGTATTAAATTTAACACGTTAAAAAACAATTCATTAAAACATGGCATTATTTGGCGTTCTTGGGAATGGAATAACATCACGCACATTTTGCATGCCTGTTGCATAAGCCACTAAACGTTCAAAACCTAAACCAAAACCTGAGTGAGGAACGGTGCCATAACGACGTAAATCACGATACCAACTATAATCAGCAGGATCTAAATTCATTTCGGCCAAACGGCTATCAAGTACATCAAGACGTTCTTCACGTTGGCTACCACCGATAATTTCACCAATACCCGGCGCTAAAATGTCCATAGCAGCAACCGTTTTACCATCATCATTTAAACGCATATAGAACGATTTAATATCTTTCGGGTAGTTTTGTAAAACAACTGGACCATTAAAATGCTCTTCTGCTAAATAACGTTCATGCTCTGAATTTAAATCAACGCCCCACGAAACAGGGTTTTCAAATTGCTTATCACAATTTTCTAAAATAGTTATCGCGTCGGTATAATCTAAACGCACAAAGTCGGTGTTAATAACGGCGGTTAAACGCTCAACCACTGTTTTATCAACACGTTGTTGGAAGAATGCCATATCATCAGCGCGCTCTTCTAATACAGCTTTAAGTACGTATTTTAACATTTCTTCAGCTAAATCTGCGGCGTCTGATAAGTCAGCAAAAGCTATTTCTGGTTCAATCATCCAAAATTCAGCTAAGTGACGGCTAGTATTAGAGTTTTCTGCTCTAAAAGTAGGACCAAAGGTATAAACTTTTGATAACGCGTTACAGTAAGTTTCAACATTTAGCTGTCCTGAAACTGTTAAAAAGGTCTCTTTACCGAAAAAGTCTTGGTTGTAGTCAACCTTGCCATCTTCACCACGTGGTAAGTTTTCCATATCTAAAGTGCTTACGCGGAACATTTCACCGGCGCCTTCACAATCACTACCGGTAATTAATGGCGTGCTGATCCAAAAATAACCTTTTGAATGTAAAAAGCGATGTACCGCTTGAGCTAAACAGTTACGAACACGCGTTACTGCGCCGCCAATATTAGTACGCGCTCGTAAATGCGCTTGTTCACGTAAAAATTCAATACTATGACGTTTTGCCGCCATAGGGTAGGTGTCTGGGTCTTCAACAAAACCTAATACTTCAACAGACGTTGCTTGAATTTCATAGGATTGACCTTTACCCGGAGACTCAACCAAAATACCGGTAACTTTAACAGAACAACCGGTAGTTAATTTAAGTACATCTGTTTGATAATTGTCGAGATCATTAGGCACAATTGCTTGAATTGCATCAAAGCATGAACCATCGTGTATTGCTATAAAAGAAATACCTGCTTTAGAATCGCGACGCGTTCTAACCCAACCGTGTACTGTTATACTTTCGTCAACAGGGAACTTACCTGCTAACATATCAGTAATTGCTATAACTGACATTTATGACCTCTTATTTTAATCAAATTCACTGAAATTCTAAGGAGGGATATGTTACCTTGACCGTTAGGTTTAACAAGTAAAATTTGTTAAAATTACGCTTAATTTTGATAAAAACAACAATAAAGGCAAGAACAGACATTAAACGAATGAAATTATCCCGATCAACCCCGATACAAGAGCGACGTAAATCAACCGATTTTTGGTCTTATTGTGCAAGCATTTTATCTTTAGTTAGTTGGATAATGTTTATTTTTGCTTTAGTCATGTCGTTTTATGCCGCGCCAGAAACAAATTACGGTGTATTGCGTTATCACGATATAGAAATTAGACAATTTTGGTTAACGCCATTAACGGGTTATTTATACCTTTTTCTCTGGTTTAGTGCTTTGGGAAGTTATCTTGTTTTAATGATCAATAAATACCGAAGTCGTCGACGTATTGATAACCCTCAGTACAATTTGTATTTTTTACTCGGTATAAACCTTATTTGGTTAATTTATATTTTGCAATATATTCATAGCTAACTTCATAGTTAAATTCATGGCTAAATGTAGGTCGGCATTTATGCCGTCAAATTGATGGGCTAAAGGCCAACCTACAATACGCTGCGAGCGGCGGGAATTAACCCGCTAAGATTAAATGGCTACAAAACAATTATCCTCATTTAACACCGTTGCAATAGCATACACCAATTTGGCCAATTCCTCACTCGTGGTAATATACGAAGGCATGATATAAATTAGCTTCCCAAATGGGCGTATCCACACTCCTAATTCAACAAATCGTTTTTGAATTATCGACATATTAACCGCTTGTTTGACTTCTACCACACCGATAGCGCCTAATATTCGAATATCTTTAACACGCTTATGCGTCGTTAATAACGTTAAATGTTGCTGTAAAAAATGCTCAATGGCTTTAACGTTTGTTTGCCAGTTATTGTGAGTATCTTCCGTTAATAATAAATCTAAACTCGCATTGGCAACAGCACAGGCGAGGGGATTCCCCATAAAAGTGGGGCCATGCATAAAACAACTAGCTTCTCCCTCGCTTATGGTTTGAGCTACTTCATTACTACACAATGTTGCGGCTAAAGTCATATAACCACCGGTTAGTGCTTTGCCTAAACATAAAATATCAGGGGTTATATCACTCCATTGGCAAGCGAACAGTTTTCCTGTTCGACCAAAGCCGGTAGCAATTTCATCAACAATAAATAAAACCTCATATTGTTTACATAACTGCTGACAAACTTTTAAATATTGTGGATGATAAATACGCATACCACCTGCACCCTGTACAATGGGTTCGATAATAAACGCAGCCAGTTCTTGATGATGTTTTTCAAAAAGAGCTGTAAGCGCGTTCATTTCACTATCACACCAAGGTTCATTAAAACCTATACTGGGCGCGGGGGCAAAATAATGCTTATTTAATGATTGTTCGAACAGTTGATGCATACCGTTAACAGGATCACACACCGCCATTGCGGCAAAGGTGTCTCCGTGATAACCATTTTTAACGGTTAACAGCTTAGTTTTCGTTATTTTTTCTTTTATAACTTTTGCTTTATTGCCACTTGAACTATCACAAGAACCATCGTTTTTACTATGCCAATACTGCAATGCCATTTTTATGGCGACTTCTACCGCAACAGAGCCACTATCAGAAAAAAATACTTTATCTAAAGAATTAGGCGTAATTGACAGTAATGTTTTAGCCAATTTAATTGCCGGTTCATGTGTTAAACCGCCAAACATCACATGAGATACTTTTTGAGATTGCTCTACTAGTGCTTTATTTAATTGGGGCTGATTATAACCATGAATAACCGCCCACCACGAAGACATACCATCAATAACCGTTTCGCCACTGGCTAAATGAATATTAACGCCAGAAGCACTTTCGACCAGGTAAGAAGGTAAGGGAGCAGACATGGATGTATAAGGGTGCCAAATGTTGTTTCGATCAAATTTTAAAAGTTCATTGCTCTGATCTGTTTCTTTTTTATTCATTTGTTAACTTAAACCCATCTTTCTTGTTGACAACAATATAATGGTGGCTAGACTACCTGTAAAATTTTATAGATGCAATTGAGTTTTCATGTCACAAGTAACGCCACAAGCCACTTTATCTTCTACTCATGCTAGTCAAACGAGTACAGATGTTCGTCATAACTGGAACTTTAAAGAAGTTCAAGCCTTATTTGATTTACCCTTTAACGACTTAATGTTTCAAGCTCAAAGTACTCATCGTCAGAATTTTAATGCGAATGAAGTACAGGTTAGTACATTACTTTCGATTAAAACCGGAGCGTGTCCTGAAGATTGCAAATATTGCTCTCAAAGTGCACGTAATAAAACTGATTTAGAAAAAGAAAGTTTACTCGCGGTAGAAAAAGTATTTGAAGCGGCAAAAAAAGCCAAAGAAATGGGATCTACCCGTTTTTGCATGGGTGCCGCTTGGCGTAACCCAAAAGAGCGAGATATGCCTTACGTGGTTGATATGATCAAAGGTGTAAAAGCCTTAGGTATGGAAACTTGTATGACGCTAGGTATGTTATCAGAGCATCAAGCGAATCAATTACAAGGTGCAGGTTTAGATTATTACAATCATAATCTTGATACTTCACCAGAGCATTACAATCAAATAATAACAACTCGTACTTATCAAGACCGATTAGACACCTTAGATCATGTTCGCAGTGCCGGTATGAAAGTCTGTAGTGGCGGCATTGTTGGTTTAGGCGAGCAAGCGGTTGATAGAGCTTCATTACTCATTCAGCTGGCTAACTTAACGCCGCAACCTGAAAGTGTGCCGATTAATATGTTAGTGAAAGTAGAAGGTACACCTTTAGCAAATGTTGATGACTTAGAAAGTTTTGATTTTATTCGTTGTATTGCTGTTGCTCGAATTATGATGCCTAAAAGCCACGTCCGTTTATCTGCGGGTCGCTCTGCCATGAATGAGCAAATGCAATCTCTATGCTTTTTAGCCGGTGCAAACTCTATTTTTTATGGCTGTAAATTATTAACCGCTGAAAATCCAGAAACGAATCAAGATATTGCCCTATTTAAAAAATTAGGTATAAACACCGAAACTGTTGACGATGAAAGCGCTCAACATGATAAAATCACCAGAACAGCCGTCATTGATCAGCAACACAGTGATTTATTTTACAACGCCGCTACCTAAACAAGTTAAGTTATAAAGTTTTCTATGTCATTCGATTTTATTTCAAAGCAACTCGCCGCACAGCAGCAGCAATCTCGTTATCGCCAACGCGTTTGTATACAAGAAAATAACTTTGCTACCGATGCGAAGCAGCAAGGTGCTCAAATTAATATTGAAGGTAAACAATATATTAATTTTTCATCAAATGATTATTTAGGTTTAAATAATCATGTTGAAATAAATAAAGCGATGCAAGAAGGCATTGATAAATTTGGCTTGTGTGCCAGTGCTTCAAATTTAGTAACCGGTTTTAATTATGCTCATCAAGCATTAGAAGATGAAATATGCCAATGGTTAAATAAACCCCATTGTTTATTATTTTCTAGTGGTTTTTCAGCCAACCTAGCCTTGTTTCATGCACTTGGACAAAGTGATTGTTACTTTTATCTCGATAAATTAAGTCATGCTTCAATGCTTGATGGTGCTTTTTCTAGCAAAGCCAAAGTAAAACGCTTTGATCATAATAACATGCAACAGTTAGGTGAATTATTATCTGGCAATAAGACTAATACTAATGTTAATTCAAATAATAGATTAATCGCTTCCGAAGGTGTTTTTAGTATGGATGGCGATCAAGCGCATGTTGCTCAATTGTCTCAACTGGCAAAACAACATAATGCTTGGTTATATTTAGATGATGCGCACAGTATTGGCGTTATTGGCGATAAAGGTCAGGGCAGTGCTTGTTTCATCAACAATGATACGGCTGACATTACTATGGCAACATTTGGCAAAGCTATTGCAACAAGTGGTGCATTTTTAGTTTGTGAACAAGCATTACATGACTATTTAATCAATTTTTCTCGTCACTATATTTATTCAACGGCTATGTCTCCAGCGCTTGCTTGGGCAACTAAAAAAAGCATCGCAATAATTCAAAAAGAGCAATGGCGACGTGATAAAATAGTTGAGTTAAATAATTTGTTAACTGAGTTATTAGATCCTAGTATTAAATTAATATCATCACAATCAGCCATTCAGGCTATTATTGTTGGCGACGAGGTTTCTGCATTGTTAATCAGTGAACAATTAAGAAAACAGGGGATATGGCTAACTGCCATTAGGCCACCAACGGTGCCTGTTAATGGTTCTAGGTTACGCGTAACTATAACAGCAAAGCATAATATTCATAATATCAGGCATTTAGCAAAATACTTAAATAAGGCATTCGCTTAATGGTGTTACAAGAACAAATAAATTCTGATTTGTTAAATATCGCAAAAACGTTTGGCTTAGCAAGTCAATCGTATGATATTTCGGCTCGTTTACAACGGTTTTCTGGCAAACACTTAATGCCTTGGTTACCGAGTAAAAAAAATCTTACGGTATTAGATTTAGGCTCAGGTACTGGTTTTTTCACTGATCTATTAGCAAGCACATATCAGCATGTTATAGGCCTTGATATATCAACCAATATGTTACATTTTGCTAAAAAAAATCGAAATGAAAATATTACATGGCTTGAAGCTGACGCTCATAACATACCGTTAAAAGATCAAAGCGTAAATTTAATATACTCTAACTTGGTTATTCAATGGTTTGACCCTTTAGAACTTGCGATCCAAGAAATGTTGCGAGTACTAAAGCCCGGTGGATTAATTATTTTTACCACTTTAGTTGATGGAACTTTGCATGAATTAAAATCATCGTGGCGACAAACAGATGATGACAACCATGTTATTGATTTTAAAACAGAACAGCAGTTGAGTGAGTTTTTTAACACCAAAAGTTCAACGGTATTAGAATCTAAATGCCAGGACATTATTCTTGAGTATCAAAATGTTATCCATTTAGCGCGTGAATTAAAAGGCTTAGGCGCTAATCACTTATCTAAAAAAAGAAACCGAGGATTATCAGGTAAAGATAAGTGGTTTAAAATGACCGAACATTATAAGGATTTTCTTGAGCCAAGTGGTATTTATCCAGCAACCTATCGTCTTTATTCAGGCTTAGTTGTTAAAGGAAATAATTAACCGTAATGAAAAATTTATTCATTACGGCCACAGATACCGATGCAGGTAAAACTTTTGTTGCATGTGCATTAACGAAAGCTTTAGTTGCTAGCGGAAAAAAGGTTGCTGTATATAAGCCTGTCGCGGCAGGTTGCCAGCAAAGCGGAAATTCTTTAGTTAATGAAGATGCTCTGTTATTAGCGCAACAAGCCAATTGTGAGCAAAGCATCAAACAAATTAATCCAATCGCTTTAAAAGAAGCAATTGCGCCACATATTGCCGCCGCAAAAATTAACCAACCAATAACGATTCAGCAAGTAACGCAAGGTTTTACTGACGTTACGGCAAACAATGCTGATGTTACTATTACAGAAGGCGCGGGTGGTTGGCGTTTACCGCTAGGATTTCAAGTCGGCTCACCCGTATTTTTATCTGATTTTGTCAAACAGACTCAACTCGATGTTATTTTGGTTGTTAATATGAAGCTTGGCTGTTTAAATCATGCCTTATTAACTTATGAGGCAATTAAAGCCGATGGTTTACGTTGCATCGCTTGGGTAGCAAACTGTGCTGATTCAAAACAGACAATGGCGTGTTTAAATGAAAACATAGCAGAACTTGAGCAATTATTACCGATGGAAAAAATTGCTCAATTTGATTATATACCTGACAATCATCTACAAAATATTCAACAAAAGAACAATTCCCCACAAAATAACAACGCCAATATTCAAGAAAAAATCACTCAAGCCTCGCGCACCATTCAAGTAGAAACATTGCTTTAATTTTATTTTGCTAACTCAGCCAAACAAGCACTTGCAATAAAGCCAGAGCGCGTTTTGTAGTTAGCATTCTTACTCACTCGATCATCTATTTGCGAAATTAACAACTCAGGTAAAGTGACATTTATTTTGTGACTTTTTCCTAAGTAGGGCGTTATATCTATATCGACAATCGCCCAAATAATATCAACGTTATTATTTTCATTATGATGATTTTCTATGCTTTTGGCATTAGGAATAGCCTCACCATACTCAGCTAATATTGACAGGTGAGACTTTATCGTTTTCGTCACTTGTTCAAGTGCCATATCAATTGTTTCTGCTTTAGCTTGGCAACCAGGTAAGTCAGGAACGCTAACAATATAAACACCATCTACCGCATGTTTTTTTATCAGAACAGGGTATTTCATATAAACCTCAATTATTTACATCAATCAATAATTATCAATTATAACCCTAACACCCCTAAAAAACAACAAAACAGCAACCCCAGTAACTCTGCTAAGGGTGTGGTATATAACCCTGGCAACCCTATAGTGGCCGGTAACAACAACCCTGACAACCCCGAGAAAGTATATGTAAGTAATTACTTTGTCTTTAAAGCCTGATTAAGCGGAACTAAAATAGTGGCTAAGATTTCTTGCGTTAAGTTAGTATTTGTTAAGTGATAAAATACTTATGAAGGTTATTAGGGTTGTAATAGGGAGAAAAGGAGTAGGATTGCTAACTAAATAAACGAAGTAAGTTTGAATCGATAAAATAAAACTATCTAAAATAATATAAAATGGCTCTATTGTACTTAACTGTTGTTAATCTATTGTAGAGGCGAATTTATTCGCCTGATAGCTTAGTTTGCTCTGTTTTTTGGCGATTGAAATCGCCNNNCAAATTTACATTGAAAATCAGCTAGTTAAAAATTTAACAATAATTAACGGGAATATAGCCTATAAAATAGCAATTATATTTGGCTAATTTGTATCACCATCAATACAATAAAGTTAACGACCATACCCATATAAGGATTCATAAAATAATGACTATTGTTTCTAAATTTTTTTACAGTACTTTTATTTTTGTTATTAGTTTTTCTCTTTTCGCAACCGAATTAAAAGTAGGAGATCAAGCCCCTAATTTTAGGCTACAAGCAACGAATGGTGACTTTTACCAATTAAGTGATTACCAAGGAAAACAATCCATTATTTTAGCTTGGTATCCCATGGCAAATACTCGCGGCTGCACTTTTGAATGTAAATCATTAGTAGAGCAGGGGCATTTAATTAGAGAATATAATGTTAGTTATTTTATGGCGAGTGTCGACCCACTCGATGATAATCGAGATTTTGCAAAAAAGACTGGCGCTGATTTTCCTATGCTGAGTGATCCAACCAAAGCGATAGCGAAAGCCTATGACGTTTTAAATTTATTTAAAGTGGCAAGCAGGGTAACTTTTTATATTTCAAAGCAAGGTAAAATTTTAAAAATTGATGATGACATTTCGCCAAAAACAGCCGCTGAAGATATTGCTAAGAATCTACAAGCATTGAACATTGAAAAAGCAGTAACAAGTCATGCTAATAAGTTATCAACATTTACGGTTGAAGAGTTAAGAATTGAAAAAGCTATTGCTTCAATCCCCAATGTGGCTAACGAGCATGATTTGATTGTAAAAGAATTTGCACAAAAATTAACGGACTTAAATAAAAATAATTCTAAGCACTTATCTACTATACAGTTATCTACTTTACTAAATGAGTTTGGACAGTTACTTTGGCTTGAGGCAAAAAGTGCCTTTAATAAAAAGGATGGATTTGATGATCGGTCGCTTTATTGGGCAAGATTAAAAATAACTAAAACATTACGCCAATCACCCGCTTTTCAATCGCTATCAACCGCTCAACAATTAAAACTACTATGGCGCTTTGAGCTTCATTCTCGTGGTCAATACGATATTACCTTTGATAAAAAAACCGATAAAAAACTTCTGCTACTTGGTTTTGATCCCTTTTTACTCGACAAAAATATTCAGCAAAACAACCCATCCGGCGTTACGGTTTTAGCACTTGATAATACGGTGATAAAACATCAAGGAAAAAGCATAGAAATTGAAACGGTTATAATACCTGTTCGCTTTGCTGACTTTGATCAAGGCATTATTGAACAATTATTAACGCCTTACCTGAAAAATAACAGCGTAGATATGATTATTACCGTCAGTATGGGACGAGCCGAATTTGACTTAGAGCATTTTCCTGGTTTACGTCGTAGTGCAACAGCTCCAGATAACTTGAATGTTTATACCGGCGCGAATGCCCAAAATCCTATTGTGCCTTTATTAAATGGCAAACCATTACAAGGTCCAGAATTTATTGAGTTTAGTTTACCGGTAACCGCAATGCAAAAAGCAAAAGGGCGGTATAAAATTTTTGATAATAGAAATATCACCATTGCTGCACAAAGTATGTCAACAAACAAAACATCGGTTAGCGACTTTGAAACGGTGATAACACAAATTTCAGTTCAAGGCTCAGGTGGCGGTTATTTATCAAATGAAATATCTTACCGCAGTTTACGATTAAGAGATTTATATAACCCTACTTTATCAGTAGGGCATATTCACACACCTAGAGTTAACGTTTTTGACATGAATATCCAAAAAGAGATTGTTGCACAAATACAACGGATGATTGCACAAACTATCTAGACAACAATACCTGTTAAAAACGTAAGCGATCATTCAGGGGTTAGATCATCCCATTCAAGCCAGATCTGACGTTAAAAAATTATCACCGAACTTTTCTTTCCAAATTCGAGGCGTTAACTCTTCAACTTTTGATGCAGGATGTATGCTGACACGTTGTAGTACATCAACAAGATAATGATAGGGATTGATTTTCTGTAGCCGACAAGTGACCAGCAAACTTTGTAAAATACCAAGCTGCTCTGCACCGAGTTCACTCCAACAAAACAAATAATTTTTTCGACCCATGGGGATGACGCGCAATGCCCGTTCAAGATGATTGGTATCCATGGCAACATCGGGGTTTGCAAGAAATACTTTCATTTCAACTTGCCGCTCATTCACATAATTCAAGGCTTTAGTGAGTTGATTTTTCGGCGTTAAGTCGGTGCGTTGTCGTTGCTCGTAAATCCAAGAAAAAAATTGGGCGACAATCGGCTCACTGTGCTTTTGTCGGTAGGCTAATGCCTCCGCTGGCTCGGTTATATTATCTTTGATGTGTTTTTCATTTTTATAAAGTAACGCGATTTTCTCGATTGCCTCTTGTGCTGCCTCGGGTTCAATCAATAGCGCTTTATCAAAATAACGCCTGGCATGTACCCAGCAAGTGGCATGGGTGATAGTTTCTTCTTTCTCGTTAAGTTTTGCCACGGTTTTGCTGTAAGCCGCATAACCATCGGTCAATAATGTACCGGTAAACCCTTCGAGCTGATGTTGGGCATGCAGAAAGCCTCTAGAATTCGACCAAGTAAAGGCAATTTCATTGTTGTCACCAAACATAGGCCAGAAGTAGGTTTGCTTCATCTTACCTTTGCTTTTTCTACCGGCTTTTATCGGCACTTCATCCATGGCTAATGTTTGACTGTCGATAATGGATTTCAGTTGGGCTTGATAAATAGGTTTGAGTAGTTCGATGCCTTTTTGCATCCAGTTAATTAAGGTGGCTCGACTGATATGAACACCTGAATCAATCATACGTTGATGTTGCCGATAAAGTGGCAGATGATAGACACCTTTATCGACCATTAATCCGGCAATAAGTGAAACATCCGCGTAACAACCGTCAAGTACATTGCTTGGTGTCGACGCGGTTTTCACCGTTTGTTCACTTTTATGGCGAACGATAGGACGACGGTAAATTAATATCGTATAACTGCCTGGTTGTTGGGCTAAACGATTAGTTTCTTTATAGCCGATAATCTCATAGTTATCCGCATCTTCACCTTGTAGCTCTGGTGCTAGCATGTCGATAACTTTAGTGGGAACAGACGCATCAAAGCGCAATCCCGTGTCATTGACTTCATCGCCATTGAGGTGTTTATTGGATTTACGCTTGTGGGCTTTGATATCAGTGGCTGTATCGATTGAAGGGGTGTTATTATCCTTCGCAAATAGCAAACCTTGAGCGCTTACGTCATCCAGTAATTGTTTTTCTGATTTACGACCAAAGAGTTGACGTTTGAACCAATCAAGCTGCTGTTCAAGCACCGCATTTCGCTCTTCAAGTGCTTGAATTTTATCTTGTTGTAATGGCGTTGTCTCGGTCGTTTTCATGCCGCCTATTATAACAAACCTTACCGAATATAGCGTTTGTTTTGTGGTGATTTTTGCCAATTAATGCCCTCAATTAAGCACTGTAACTGTGCCCAATTGAGTGACATTTTATCTCCATCACTGCTGACACGATGAAACTGACCTTGTTCAAGGCGTTTACTCCATAAGCAGTAACCGCCACGACTGTAGTAAAGGATTTTAATGTAGGTGCGACGCTTATTGATAAACACAAATAACTCTCCACTACTGGTTGGGCGTTTTAGTTTGGTTTGTGCTAATGCCGCTAAGCCATCAAATTGTTTTCGCATATCAACGGGATGAGCGTAAAGCCATACGGATAAGTTGGGTTCTTGCAATAACATTAGCTATTCATCATCCGTAATACCACACCGTTAGGTAATGACAATTCAATATCCCAACATGAGGAGACAGCTATTTTTTCAGGGATAATATCGACCCAATCGGGCGGATTATTTTCTATTGATTTTGCTTTGTCAGCGACTGACGCACAAAGCAAATAATTTTCTAAACGCTTACGCCACGCATAAAAGCTTGAGGGGTTAAGATTTTGTTGTTTACAAAAGGCTGTTATTTGCAAACCGCTTGCTGCATGTTGCGCGAAGATTTGTTGCCATTGCTCTGGTGTTCTATGAATGTTTGCCAATGTTTTTCTCGGTGAGTGAATAATGGCATTACTTTAGAGGATTTTGGCTGAGATGGAATACGCCCTATATTGATCGCTTACTTAAAAACGACGGTAAGTTCATTCATACTGATGCGGGAATGTTTATAAAATTAAGTATTAATACACCACAGTTTATGTCCATTATGTATATATTTTCTCATTCATCCCATGTATGTAGAAAGCAGCGGGGACTTTTCATCTTTCGATCGGAGAGCATTTTATGATTTGATATATTAAAATTACTTTTTTATGGTGATGTTCCCATTAGTTGTTAGCAGCTTATATGCCCCTAAAAAAACAATGAACTATAATCTTTTGCGCACTCCATTCTTATTATCAGGGAAAAATAAAACTCGAGTCTCAATATTTGTATCACCTCCAGTTATATGTTGAATGAATAAATTTCCTTTATCGTCACTTTGTGCAAAAAAATTATTTTTAAATTGTTTAAAGATATCTTTATTTTTAACATTAATGCTTAATGCACACATACTATTGTCACAGGCAATATTACTCTGATCTATTCCGCCAATATTCATTCCAATAGTATTAATTTGATCAATATATTTACTTTCTCGATTAAATGCTTGTTCCGATGTTTTGTTAGCAGCTAAATGCCCAATAACTTCATTAAAATTATTACTTGATAAAACAACACCTATTTCACTAGCATTTAATTGTCCTGTAGATGTAATTAGTTCATCTTCAAAATTTTTATTTAAATTAATAGTGCATGTAGGTTCTTTTGATTCAGATGAACATATACGTATCCTTATATCTTGTGGAATATGAGAATGACCATCATCTAATGATAATTTTTTCTCAATATTAGTACTATCATTTGTTAGGGATGGTGGTGTGCTATTAATATGCATGTTTAATTTGGTTTTATCACTTAAAGTGAAGTTTTCAGTATCTTCTTTTACATCAATATGCTCTTTAGTATTTATATGCTCAGTATGGGTTTCTTTATTGAAATAATTGTATCCAAGATAAATTATGGTTACAGAAAGTATAAATATAATTCCATTTTTCATGGTGGTGCTCCTATTTTAGACATTAGTATTATTTAGTGGGTTACTAAAGTGTTCCCCACTATTTTAATCTGCTATTTTATGTCTCTTTAGGTGCTTCAGGTGCTGTAGAATGAAAAGGGATAGTTGTAGTAACACTACCTCCGCAACAATCTTCTATAGTTACTATGCCTGTTTTCGTATCAATGGTTGTTACACAGCTATTTGAACAAGTTGTAGTTGAAATGTGTCTTGCTTGCACAATTGGTGAAATTGAAATGGCAGTTAAAAATGAGAAACTAATAAATGATGTGACAGCTATATTTTTGATTTTTGATTTTTCATAATAATCCTTATTATTAAAAGTTGTGGATTAAATTCCACATGAAATTTTTGCATATATTTACACTACTATCAACCCGCTGTGTGTTTTATCAGCAATTATCGGTGATTTAACTTACAGAGTTAAAATTATTTTTCAGCTTTACCACACCTAATCTACTTCTCTGCTTTTGTTTAGGGTGCAGATCGAATCATACAGTTAAGTGTATTTCTCTAAGTTTATTTTCGTTGCTGTTGACTCAATATTTGAAGGAAGTAAAACGTAAGCAGCGTGAGTAAGTATATATTATAACTGATGAAAATGAATAATATTCATTTACTGGTCTAAGTGATACATCATATAGAAATGTATAGGTGTCCCTTATGTACCAGACACAAAAAAGCCACCTAAGCGTTTTATTAAAAATCTATAAGTGGCTGTTTTTGTTTTACTAATATGGTCGGAGTAGCAAGATTCGAACTTGCGACCTCACGTCCCCCAGACGCACGCGCTACCAAGCTGCGCTATACCCCGAATACAAATAAATGATAAATTATTTTACTATCAAAAGTGTATCAACAATAAGTTAGAGGGTGTTGATACTTTGCGAGGGGTATATTAGTGAATTATCAATTAATTGCAATAGCTAAACCACGTAACCACCAACAAATATTGATTGTTTGATGGTTTATTGCTCAGCTTGGCTGAATTGTTTGATAAAGTGAACGCCGTCAATCATTAAAGGAAAGTCGGCCGTTACAGTGATTGGGGCATCTAATTGACTTGAATAGCTTTCAAAGTTGCCATTTTGATCAATAAATACTGACTTGTCTTTATTAAAAACCATCATGCCTTGCGTAGTTGTGTTGGCAATCACTCTATTTTTTTTCAAACTCACTAAGTCACTACCATTGCTATAACTATGTGGCGGTAATTTACATTGCATCCAGTTAGCCATTAACGTTGGTTGAACGTCCATATGGCTAGTTATTGGCTTTAAATTTTTTGATAAAAATTGTTGTGATTTATGTAAATTGTTTAAATCAGACAATACCAGCAGCGCCGGTTTCATTGATAATCGAGTATCTTCACTTTTATTACCAATAGAACTGATCCAAATAATATCTTTCTTTTGTTTTTGTTTTTGTGCTAACAACAATGCATCAACAAATAGCTCAAATTGATAACGACTACTGAGTTGACCGTTACTACTTTTAAAATAAATTAAATGAATACCTGGGGCTTTATTATTAAGTTTATCGGCAAAGACTAAACTAGAAATATTCGCTAACGTGGTTTTAGATGAAAAGAATTTTTCAAACCACAACGGCTGCTTTTTAATGTCACTTTCATTAGTTGAATTTTCAAAAACTTCATCGGTTATTAAGGTATAACTAGTCGCTAAGTTATTTTTATCTATCGCTTGAAACAATAAAGGCTTAATATTTTGTTGTAAAACATCTTGTTGATAAATATTAGGTAAGCCATAGAAAAAATTAAACCAAGCATCTTTGTTCAAACTGGTATCAATATGATGATTTAATATAATGTTGCTAGCGCTGATTCTACGTTGAAATTGTTTTAATTGTGGCTTAGTTAACTGCTCATCAGTTAACACTAAAAATACTGATTGCTCTATTTTGTCAGTACTATCACATTGCTCTTTAGCTAAAGTAGGGTAGTTAGGAATAGCTTGACTAAATGATAACGGACTAGTTTTACGTTTTATATAATCTTCAATATTAAATAAACCGTATTTAGTTAATAGCGTTTTTGCTGTCGTAGGGTAAGACAAGGGTAATACGGTGTCTTGTCTTAAAATATCGTAATCAAGGTTGGCGTCGGCCCATATATGACTTAAATGGCTAAAAAAGAAAGATAAAACCAAGGTGAATATAACAAAACGAGCAAAAATGGTTTTTTGTAATTGCTTTAAATGTTTCCAAGCATAATTACTGACAATTAACTCAAAACTTAAAATAACAACCGCTAATATGATACTTATTAACCAAAAGCTAAAACTGTCTTGTTTTATTTGTTCGCTAATTAAGCCGATAATTTGACTGCTAGACGATGCATTTAAATGATAACCTAAACGGCTATAAATAAAACCATCAAGCACGAGTAATAATAAACCCACCGTAAATATAATTGAGCCACTTGTTCTTATAAACTTGGTATTGGGGAATATTAAGGTGAGAGGAAATAGAATCAGCACAAAGCTTATAAAGGTTAAAAACGCAATATGGCTTACCCAAGTTGTTATTAAATAAACCTGTCCCAATAAAGTATCAGGTGCTGTTTCGTTAAATAAATAATAAGATGATAAAGTTATTGCGGCTAAAATATTAAAAAAAGTAAACCAATGACTCCAACTGATCAAATGTAATAGTTTTTTGCTATAGCTTTTTGTATCAAATGAAACCATTGATTGTGTTCTTCTTTATATTATTAATTAAGCATGATGAGTAAAACAAATGATATATACCAATAATTAACATTAAGTTATATTAACTAAAAATTAATTAATGTATTTTTGATATTGATTGTTTTAACGCTTGAGTAAAATTGTCTACAATAGCAGCCTGTTGTTCTTCTGGTACTTGGCTAATAACGCTAGTCAGTGCATTACCTAAACACATTAATGCTAAATCAGGCGTAGCAGATTCTTTAACAAGAACGTCGAGTAACTTTTGAATGATTTTTTCTACACGTTCGTTGGAGTATTTCGATACAATAGGCATATAGGCACTTTATTACTAGAGATAAATTTAATTAACCTAGTTTATCAAATGCCTGCACAATATAATACTGACCTTTAACTAAAAATATACAGACCTTACTTATGAGTTTACTTATTTCCAACATAGCACTACATTTTTTATCCAAAAAAGAAGAAACCGGCGAAGTTATGCTACGTCTAGGGCCTGAAAATATATCACCTGAAACTGAGGGTGTAGGACAAAAAATTATTAATTTCATTGATAGTTTACATGCGGTTTATAATGCTAAAGGGAGTAAGGCTTACGGTAGTTTTTCTGCTATGCCAAGTGAAGGCAACGACAACGCTCGTTTTGTTGATTTGATGGAGAGCTATTTAACAGACTCTCAAAGCTTTTATAGTTTTAGTACTCAAGCAGCAAATGTATTGAAAAATGAAATTGAAAAATACAATTTAGCGGAAACAGGTTATTTAGTGGTTTGTCATTATGAATACATGGGAGGACGCTATTTATTTATTGCTATCATCCCTATTTCTGAGCATTATTCGGTAGACGTTGAGCTAAATATTTCAGCTGCGCAACATCTTGATACCAATAAACTGCAATTGGCAGCTCGACTCGATTTATTTGATTATCAACAAAATCCAACGTCAAATCGTTATATCTCTTTTATTAAAGGCCGGGCTGGTCGTAAAGTTTCTGACTTCTTTTTAGATTTTTTAGGTTGTGAAGAAGGTTTAAACGTTAAAGAGCAAACGCAAACGCTAGTACAAGCCGTTGAAGATTATGTTGCTATAAATCAGTTAGACGCCGCAGAAAAGCAGCAAACGCGTAAAGATTTACTTAACTATTGCAAAGAGCAAAAATCAAGTTCGCAAGATGTTTCAATTCAAGAACTTGGTAATGTTATTTCACATACGCCACAAAGTGGTGAATCGGGTAGTGAAAATTTTTATCAATTTTGCCAAGAGCAGTCATATCCACTTGAAGAATCATTTCCTCATGATCAAGCGGTTGTGAATAAAGTGACAAAATATTCAGGCTATGGCAATGGTATCAGCTTAAGTTTTGAGCGTAGTCATTTTGGCCAAGATGTGGTTTATAATCCGCATAATGATTCTCTCACCATTTATAAAGTACCACCAAATTTAAAAGAGCAACTGCTTGCTTTAATTGCTAGCGCTGAAAATGAAAACGCTTCTGATTAATTTTAGTTGATAGCTATCAATTCCAGTTAATGAGAACAATCAATCGGTTCAACCAACAAAAAAGGTTACACGTAACCAGTAATAAAAACTTAACTTATAATATTCAAAGGGTTAAGTTAATTAATAATTATAGTGGAAATTGCAATGAAAAATATTGAAACCTTAACAATTACTCGTCCAGACGACTGGCATGTGCATTTACGTGACGGCAAAGTACTTAAAAATACGGTTAATGATATTAGTCGTTATTTTGGTCGAGCCGTTGTTATGCCAAATTTAGTACCGCCAGTAACCAATACTGATTTAGCAAGAGAATATTATGAGCGCATTATGTCTCATGTTGACAATAAAGCGCACGCTAATGAACAATTCAAACCTTTAATGGTTTTATACTTAACAGACAATACCTGCGCGCAAGAAATAATTGATGCCAAAGAGTCGGGTATTGTTTACGCGGCTAAATTGTATCCTGCCGGGGCAACCACAAACTCGGCTTCGGGTGTTACCAATGTTGATAATTTAAAAGCGGTGTTTGCGGCCATGCAATCGGTTGGCATGCCTTTGTTAATTCATGGCGAAGTCACTCATAATGACATTGATATATTTGATCGTGAACAAGTATTTATTGATACCATTTTACAGCCGCTTGTTAAAAACTATCCTCAGCTAAAAGTGGTGTTGGAACATATAACCACTAAAAATGCGGTTGATTTTGTGTTAAGTGCAAATGACAATGTTGCCGCTACTATAACGGTTCATCACTTGTTGTTTAATCGAAACCATATGTTAGTCGGTGGTATTCGCCCACATTATTTTTGTTTACCTATTTTAAAACGTAATATTCATCAGCAAGCTTTAGTTGCCGCGGCAACCAGTGGCAATGCTAAATTTTTCTTAGGTACAGATTCTGCTCCTCATTCACAACAGGCAAAAGAGTCGGCTTGTGGTTGTGCCGGTTCGTATACTGCTCATGCGGCTATTGAACTTTATGCGGAAGTGTTTGAACAAGCGGGCGCTTTAGAGCAACTCGAAGCTTTTGCTAGTTTAAATGGTCCTAGTTTTTATCAACTACCAGTTAATACTGATAAAATCACGTTGGTTAAAAAATCATGGCTTGTGCCAGCAACGTATAATTTTGGTGATGATGAAGTGGTTGCTATTCGTGCCAATGACACTATTTTCTGGCAAGTACAATAAATGCTTGGTAAGTTAATTCATACTTTTTTAAGGAACAATAATTAGATGCAATTATTTGTAAATGATTTAACCGTGATTGATTTTTCCTACCTGTGCAAAAAGCGAGGAATTGTTGGTGAAAGTTGGATAGTTGATGTTTTACTTGATGGTTCACTTAATGAACAAAGCATGGTGCTTGACTTTGCCGTGGTTAAAAAGCAAATTAAAGCCATTATTGATCAAGCCATTGATCATAAGTTACTGTTACCTATAAAAGAAAAAGCACTGGTATTGCTTGACTCTATTCATAATGAAGATCATCAAACAATTGATTTTATTGCTGATATTGCTAGTTATCATTTACAGTCACCCAAATGCGCCTTTGCGATAATAGACACCACTGAAATTACCATTGCGGCGATAACGTCACATTTAAACCACATAATTATGGCTGAATTGCCTAATAATGTGCAGGGCTTAACATTAACATTACGCCCTGAATTAATTCAGGGCGATTATTATCATTATACACATGGTTTAAAGCTTCATGATGGTAATTGCCAACGCATTGCTCACGGTCATCGTTCTAAAATCCAAATTTTTATTGATGATAAGAAAAGCACAACCCTAGAGCATAAATGGTGTCAACGTTGGCAAGATATTTATATAGCCAGTGAAGCCGATAGAATTTCAGTCAACGATATTCAACTATCAAAACAGGCAAAACAGAATTTAACGTCCGATCATCAATATTTTTTTTACCAAGCGCCTCAAGGAAGATTTGATATCGCCGTAGCAAACAATGTTTTAGATGTTGTTGACTGCGATTCAACGGTTGAGCTGTTGGCTGATTTTATTGTTCGGCAGTTAAAACAAGAGTTACCGAACAATAAAATAAAAGTTATCGCTTATGAAGGTGTTGCTAAAGGAGCAATTGTAAATGGTTAATCGTCTACTTTCTAAATATAAAATTACTAGTGCGGTGTTAATACTGCTAACGAGCTTTTCAGCCGCATCTGCTATTCAATTGTCGGGTGAAATAAAGCAGGGCGGTTTGATCATTGGTAAAACTCAAGCAAATAATACGGTTACGCTAAATAATCAAATATTGCCGGTATCTGCTCATGGTGATTATGTTTTTGCTTTTTCACGCGATGATAAAAAAAAATATACCTTAATCGTTACTTCACCTTCAGGAGAAGTTGAACAAAAGTTTTTTACCCCAACAAAACGAGATTATAAAATTTCACGGGTTGAAGGTATCAGTAAAAAAATAATGAACCCAAACAAAAAAGCCAATGTTCGCGCCAAAAAAGACCGAAAGGCTATGGTTAAAGTCCGTAAAATATCGAGTACATTAACAGACTTTTCCCAAGGATTTATTGCGCCACGTAAAGCAAGAATTACCGGTGTATATGGTAGCCAACGGTTTTATAATGGCGTGGCTGGAAACCCACATTTTGGCGTTGACTATGCGGGAGCCATTGGTTCACCCGTAAAAGCGCCCGCAGGTGGAAAAATACTTTTATGGGTACCCGACATGTTTTATTCAGGCGGTACGCTTGTTATTGATCATGGTCATGGCATTACCTCTAATTTTTTACATTTAAGCGCAAGTTTAGTTAAAGCAGGTGACATTGTTAAACAAGGTCAAGTTATTGCCAAGGTTGGCAATTCAGGTAGAGTGACTGGACCTCATTTAGACTGGCGAATGAACTGGCATAAGGTGAGATTTGATCCGCAATTAGCAATGAAAATGTTACCTTTTAAAGAGTAGTGATCATTTAAAGGTATATTATGATAAATGTAGGTCGGCATTTATGCCGTCAAATTGATGGGCTAAAACCTAACCTACAATACGCCGCAAGCGGACCCGTTCAGATTAAAAAAAGAATGAACATTAATCCACTTTTCTTTTTTTACCGCTTTCAGCTCTCTTTTTATTTTCAGATTGCACATAAATAGTGTCTGTTGTTGCCATGCTTGCATGGCCTAAATCTTCTGAAAGGTCTTTTAACGCTCTGCCACGTTCAATTTCCATACTTGCACCAGTATGTCGAAGCCAATGTGTTGTCGCTTCTTTTAGTTTCATTGCTCTATCTGCGCCTTCACATTGTTTCATTCGTCTATAGGCATGATCAAATATATGTTGTACTAAACGCCTTAAGTGTCTAGAAGTCATACCACCTTGACCACGTATTTTTTCAACAAGTACGTTATTTTCACCACTCGTTGGTAGGCCGGAAATGCCACGAGATAAACGATAACGCTTTAAAAATGGAATATAATCAGAAGGAACCGTAGTATCACGAAGCTTTCTGCCTTTACCAAATATTTTTAACCACCAGTTTTCATCTTCATCCTGCCAAAAATGTCCCATAACTGGAGACCAATTTTCACGCTCTGACAGTTCCGATATTCTTAAAAACAAGGTTTTTAATGTCGCGATAACAAATAAATTTCTTTCAAGAATAGGATCTTCATTTGCCATATCAACTGCAGTATCTAACAAATATTGCCATTGTGAAGCCGATAACCGCTTGATTTCTTTAACTTGTGTATCATTAATAAAATGTTTGCAATCTCTTTTAGCTATTTGTGCAGGATTACCATAACAAAGCTCTTCACCCATTAAATAATTATAAAAGACAATGATAGCGGTAAAGGTAGAGGTTAATGTTTGCTGAGAGGGACGATATTTTTTTTTATCAACGTCTTTAGATAATTGGCTTTTACCGGCTTGAATTTTATACGGTCGCCATAGTTCATTAGGTGTAAAGTAACTATTTTGAAGTTTAAAGCGCTCTTGGTTACTAGTACCAATCCAGGTAACAGGCGGTTTCCAACAAAAATCTGCATATTCTAAAATATCTGTTTTACGAAGTTCATCAATAGGTTTTTGTTTTTCTAAAAATGACCATAATAAAAATTTTTCAATTTCATTACGAAAACGATCATAAGTATGGCTAGATTTATTCCTACCGGTATATTCAAGAAAATATTTTCCCCATTGCCAGTGTGTTAACGACCATTTGGAACGGGTTGAAATAAAATCGTTAAGTGTTGGGTAATCATCAAGCTCTAATTCACAAAGCGCTGAATATGTTGGGTACAATGGTACTGGCGTTCTTTTAGGCATAGCGGTTAGGGCATTTTACATAATTTGATAATGAGTCTAACATTGTACACCCACTAAGTCCAGTACTCTTTAGTATTGGACTTAGTGGTATAAAAAAGTATAAAGCTGATATCTACAATAATCATATAACATCAATTCTAAAGCTATAAACCTTTGATGTACCGTTATTAATCTGAGAGCTACGTAAAATCTGATAAACTTTGAGTATACATATTGGCAGAATTCACAGAGAATCACGTTGTTTTATGTAATAAACTGTTGGAGGTATTGTTCTTATTGGCCTACATGTAGTTTTAACTGTTTTTAATGATGTTATACCAAGTTGATTACGTTCTTTCCCACTCAGCGAGAATTAAAAGGCTTAGAGGCAAGGCATTGATT
>JAOPTQ010000129.1:0-22794 GCA_051531915.1 Colwellia sp.
GCTCATTCACCTATAATTGCTGCTATATGGAGAAAGAAATTGAAATTCTTCGACAATTAGACTCTGCACATTATCCCAAATTATTCTACAACGAGCTTGTAACGCAAAACCCTGAAAGTGAAGAACCACTTAAGCCAGCATTAATTGTTACAGTTGAAGAAAAAATCAATGCAGTGCCTTTAACTGATGTGATGGAGCGATATAGTGACGCAAAAAGCATTGTTGAATTTTTGCATCAAATAATCACTGCGCTTTCTTTCCTCTGGACAGGAGAGCAAAAGCTAGTACATAGAGATTTGAAACCAGACAATATTTTAATTAAAAGTAATGGTGATATAGTTATTATTGATTTAGGAATATTAAGAGAAGATGGTCAGGATGGCGTAACTAATTCACTCGCGGCATGGGGGCCATGCACACCTAAGTATGCCAGCCCCGAGCAAGCTACAAATGATAAACGTAATATTACATTTAAGAGTGATTTATTTTCATTAGGTATTATTGCATATGAGCTAATTACCGGCACAAATCCTTTCGTAGACAACGAAGATAATTTTATAGATGATATATTTAACAGAGTCATCAACCATACCCCAGAGCCAATATCATCATTAGGTCATAGCAGAGAGCTATGCAATATAATCAGTAAAATGACCCAAAAACAGCCTTTTATGAGATATAGGACTGTGGAGTCAATAATGAGCGAATTGAATATCATAAAGGAGAAACTCAATGGGAAATAAAATTTTTCATCAAGCAGGTCATTGTACTAATTGGAATGTTGACTCTTGGAAAAATGATAGTGTTGGTCACGGATTGATCTTTAGTCCAGTACATGAACCAATGAACAAACTAGCCAAACATCCAGAGGATTTAAAAAAGCAGTCTTTATTCGATCCTCAGTATTACTTGCCAAGTTCTCAAAAGAAAAAATTGCAAACATATCCTTTTTTTCCTGAGACAATTTGTGCAGGAGGTTTTCAGACAGTTGATTTTAATGCTCTTGCAATTGAGTCTGCACGACAATGTGTAGCTTTTCAGCTAGAACAAAATTTTGAATCAATAATTATTCCTGCAAGGTTTTTTGAACAATTAGACCCTGAGTATATCAACAAACAAAATGAACTATCATTACAGCCTTTTTTAAAAGCGATTGATGAATATAACGTTATTGGCACAAAAGATATTTACCTCACTTTACCAATAACTTCTTTTATGTTGGAAAGCGATGAATTTAAGTATAGTTTATTAAATTGGGTAACGAATTACCCCGAAATATCAGGGATTTATTTGATTTGTCAATGTGAAAGAAAAACAAAGCAAATTTGTGATAGTGAATTTTTGTTTAAGTATATGGAAGTTATGAAGCTTCTTTCTGATGTTGGTTTAAAAGTTCTTGTCGGTTATTCAAATAGCGAGTCACTTCTTTATACTATAACTGGCCCAACACAACTTACATTAGGAGCATACGAAAATACCAGAATTTTTTCATTAGATAAATTTGTTGTTTCCGATGAAGAAAGAAGAGGACCAAAAGCTAGAATATATGTTCCAGGCCTACAAAATTGGATAAAATTCGAACAAGCAAAACAGATAAAAGAAGCTGAACCTAATTTTTGGTCAAAAATATTTGTAGAAACTGAATACTCTGAACAGGCATTTAAACAAACCAAAGATCCAGCATTTAACTCTCCTATTTTGTATAAACATTACTTTAAAGTGTTTTCTGAACAATTAAATGCAGTTACAAGACTCAATGGAATTGATAGATACAAGGAAATTAGAAAACTAGTAAAAGAGGCTATAAACAATCATGAGTTGGTTGAAGATATTCCTATAGACTTAGATAGCCATGGCAATGGTCAACATCTACAGCCATGGCTAGATGCGATAAACAAATATTACCGTGAATATTTAAAAACTTAGTTAGTTAAATAAATTGGTTAGCTAACATAGCGTTAGCTTTCCAATAAGATATATCAGATTTTGGTTTTTCTAGTATAGGAGAATGGTGAATGCAAATATCATTCATTACTGATATTGAAGCAAGCCCCACATTGAGTCGTTCAAAACAACAAATGTTTTTAAGAGAGGGAGCTATATTTCTTTGATCTAATAACACCCAAGACTCATGTGCAAACGTTTTATACCTAGATGCTTGCCATAAAGCTCTTTTCCAATTTTTTAGTTTAGCCTCTATAGCAATAATATTCTTAGATAAAGGAGAAGGTTGCCAATTTTTAACCCAAATGTTTTTTGATTTCTGCTGACAGAAACCAGCTAAAGAAAACTCTTTAAGAGCTTTTTTAGACGAAGCAATAGAAGCACCTGAGAGATTAGATAAATCCTCAATGGAAAAATTTTTTCTATAAGGTAATTGTTGTAAGGTATAAGCCCATGAAGGTGTAATATGACCAAGAGAACGTTTTTTATCGTTCAACGTAGTCATTTTAAATAAAACAGCATCCGCAATACCAAAGCCACAATCTAACTCTTTTAAAAGCTCAAATTGCTGATTTGTATTATTAAGCGCTACGTGTTTTTCAAATAACAATACCAACTCAAGTTCAGAATTAAATGATTCAAGTGTTTTTTCCGAATCTATATTCAAACTATTTTGATTATTATTTTTAACCCTATTAAATACATTCATTTTAAGGAAGTTCTAACGTATTCTTGTAGATTATATGTAAGTATAAAGAGCTTTCAATATTTGTTCCAGAAAGTAATATAAAAAAATATATGAGTAATGAGATTTGAGCGAAAATATTTTACAAAAACATCGTGTTTTTTCAACCAATTTGAAAGGAAGAGATTTTATTATTGGTGATTTACACGGTCAGCTAGATTACCTTAATGTAGCTATGAATTGTATTGATTTTGATAAATCAAGAGACAGGTTGTTTTCTGTCGGAGATTTGATCGATAGAGGTAGCTATAGCAAAGAAATTATAGAACTTGTTGTTGAACAATGGTTTTACCCTGTTTATGGTAATCATGAGCAACTTTTAATTCAGTGCTTTGATAATGATGTTTTGCAGAAAATTAAATGGTTTCCCTATGGTGGTGCTTGGTGGGCTGGGTTAACTAATTCGGAAAAATTAAAAATAAAAAATACTATTGTAGAAAATTATTATCTAAGTATCGAACTTGAAACACTTATTGGTTCTGTAGGGATTGTTCATGCTGATGTACCACCTAACCTTAATTGGGGAAATATTTGCTCAAGTGATCCACTTAGCGATATGGATATACAGACACTATTGTGGTCAAGAAATACAGTAAAGAAAAATTTTAAAAGAGAAGTCGATGGGATTAAATACATCCTTTTAGGGCATACACCGATGAAATCTCCATTATTATTAGGTAATTGTATATATATAGATACTGGATCTGGTTATGCACCTTCAAACAATGTACCCAATCCATCTTTGACTGTTACAGAAATCTTTCCAAGCCACTTCCACTTCATTCAAGTAAATAATACTGGAATCATTAGTGAGTCTTCGATTAACATATGATGTGGACTTCACAAATAACCTGAATTACACGAGCGGGTTTAAAGAGAAAATTAACCACTCCTTCATACTTACAGTGTTTCTATAAGGATATAGAATGAGAATAAATCCATGGTTAGAAAAAAGCAAAGAGAATATAATTCCTCTGAGCCTTTCTTGCATATTTAATGAGGCGTTAGGCGAATGGTATTTTACAGGTGACGTTGAGGATCATGGTGAGGCCACAATGGAATGTGAATTATGTGAACATCCTGAACTACGCTACCATTTTGAAATTGGCAATAAAAATAATAATAACTCTCTTTGGGTGGGTTCAAGCTGTATATTAAAATTTCAGGAAATTGATGTATTTGATGAAGATGGAAACGAGTTGCGAAGTGAATTAGATCGTAAGGAACAATTAAATAAAGAGCTTAAGAAGCGCTTAGAAGAAAAGTTATTAGATCCTTTGCGAAACCTATGGAGAATTCAAACAAATATACTATATAGAAAGGAAGTGGAAAGAATTGTCGAAAAATATAAAAAAAATTCAGCTTTTCAACCTGACGAACTAGTTTGGCTATTTACTGAAATGAAGAAAAATGACATTGGCTACGACCCCAAAAGATATAAACTCACTTTAAGATCTCATTACGATAAATCAGCTTTAAAATTAATATCTATTGAACAACTAAGATTAATTCACCCCTGTTTTTCTGTCGAACAAGAGAAGCGATTCAAAAATATAATCGATATACTCAAAGCAAATACTAATTAGTTCCATGTTATTGCTCTCCCACCTATACCACCTATCTCGTAAACTAAAACTTTGGGATAGGTGATACAGGTAGGGCAGGTCTAATCAAAAATTTCGTTTTGTGAATGACCTAATAAAGAACTAAATTTTTCACGAAAGGTTAATCGCTCGGGTAATTCGTAAAATGCACCGCGACCACTTTTACCTATAGCGGTTATCCCCATCTGATTTAGTAATTTACCTATTCCACTACGTACTCTAGGCTCAGTCATGTGATATCTATTTGCTTCTAACCAATGTAGACATTTCTTAGTCATCTGCTGTGTTTCAATACGACACATACCATCAAACGGCTGTTCTTGATTAAGCTCACTAAACATAAATTCTTGATAAGGTGTTAAATTAGCTTTCTTCTCTTCCAATAGAGCTGCGGTTATCGGCGCCTTTCTAGGGTCGAAATTTGATAAGTCATAATTCAGTAAATAATCAAATAAGTAATCTGCGCCATTGGTATTTATCCAACTCCATAAATAATTAAAATAGGCCGTGCTTTGCGCGTATTTGTTTGATGGTTCAAGTACTAAGTATCGCCGTTCGCGATTACCTGCTTTAATCACAGTTTCATGATTACTAGCAAACATAAATCGACAAAAGTTCGGGACTTGTATCGGATCTATGCCTTTTCGTTCCATGCTTAACCTAGGCTCACTGATCATTCCTTTAAGTTTGTCAGCAGTTCTAGAGTCGGTTAAATCAACCTCATCAGCAAATACTAATAGTTTATTTGCAACGACAGAGTTAAAACGCCCTGATAGTTGATAAGCACCGTTAACTTGAACAGCCAATGCACCAAGTATCCGCATCAGAGGTTCAAGTAAAGTACCTTTACCTGTTCCTTCAACGGACTTCATCACGATTGCCACACTCGGTTTTTCATCGGGCTTTTGAACCATATGAGCAAAGAATCCGATTAAAAAGTACGCAGCAATTTGGTCACTATTGCAAATAACCTCAAATACATGATTAATAAAAGGGGTTACATCACCTTGTTTTGGCAATAGCGCATACCCCTCAAAATAGATTGTAAATAGTTGGAGGGCATAATTTAGGGTTAGGGTAGAAACTTATGCCATCAGGCTTAAATACCTTACCTCTCCATGCTAACCAAGCTTCACCAGTATTTACTCCCGCAATTTTATTATCAGATAGAAAATAGTTTTTAAATTCAGACAAACTTTCAATATGCAGTGATTTACCATCTAAAGGACAAGGTTTCGTAGAAACAATTTTATGTTTACCTCCTACAGTTACATGAGCATATTTTTTATTTAAATCTAAAAGAGTTTCTATTTCTTCATCAGATAGTGGTTTGTTATTAATAACACCAAATTCGTCAGGTAATGTTTTTATATTGATGTAAGTCATTATATAGCCTCCATCAAATTGTTATGTTTTTGAAAGCTATCAAGCCAAGCGTCTAAGTCTTCACGCATATAGCGTATTGAACGGCCGATTTTAATAAACGGTGGGGCAGGTATTCTATTTTCTCTGTGTCCTTCCATACGCGATTGGCGTAAGAAAGAGCGGCTCATACAAATATATTCTGATGTTTCTTGTTCTGTCATTAAACGTTTCACAACGGTCATGATGGCACTCCTTTTAGAGCATAAGTTATTTCAAAGTATTTTCTGGTACATGTAGTACCATTGATTCGAATCCTATCATTATGAAGTCGAATCTTGTCAAGGAGTTTTTTTAGAAATATTTCGGTTTTGAAAATACAGTCATGTATTTCAATGTAAAAAATACTCGAATAAAAAGTCGATTGATATGATTTGAATTAGTTAGCAGGAATTATTTTTATGGTTTAAATGTCGAGTTAGAAAATAGAATCACTTATCTTCGAAAATTTCGAAACATTTTTCGAGTTAATTCGAATGATAATATTCTTTGTTGATTTTCAGTCGCTTTTCTTTCGGCTATCGAGTCGAATACAACCAGTAAAAACAGCGGTTAGGGCTTAATAAGTTTTTCGAATATTTCGACTTTTTTTCGAATAATACCGTCTTTAAAAATTGTTAAAAAGAATGTTTGATTAAACTCGACTCCACTCAATAAAATCAACGGGTAGCGCTTAATAATGATACTCGAAGGTTTTAGCCTAAAAACTCGAATATTTAGCACTTTTTTAAAGGATAATCTGTATTATATCAATATTGCATATTCCGGTGAAAGTGAACACTGATTCCGGTTTTAGCGTGAACACGTAAATTCAACGTATTGGGCTAGGCCTATTTTTAACTAAACTGTTCACACTCGTCAATTTCTAATTGTTTTTTTCTCATCGATTCTCCCTTTAATTTTATCCGGTGTGCGTTGTGCATTAGCCGATCTAAAATGGCATCAGCTAGCGTATTATCGCCAATCGAGTGATGCCAATCTTCTGTTGGCAGTTGGCTAATGATCACCGTTGAACTGCTACCGTGACGATCATCCATAATTTCCATCAAGTCATTTCGTTGTGCCGCCTTTAGTGGCTCAAGCCCCCAGTCGTCCAAGATCAACAAATTAATTTTGGCTAGCGTCTGCAATGCTTTGGTGTAGGTGCCGTCCGCTTTAGCTTGTGACAGTAATAGCATTAACCTTGATAACCGATAATACTTGGCGCTATATCCATTCAAACAGCCAGTGTGCCCTAAGGCACAGGCAATATAAGTTTTACCTGTACCACAAGGGCCAGTGAGCAGTAAGTTCTGCGCTTTATTGATCCATTGGCAATTTAGCAATGACGCAATTTGAGATTGCTTTAATCCTCTCGGGTGCAGGTAATCTATCGCTTGCCCATTGGCCGCTAATTTAAATTTAGCCGCTTTCAATAACCGCTGTTGCTTGCGATGCTCCCTATCTTGGCTTTCACTATCAGCGAGTAGCTGTATTCGTTCTTCGAAGGATAGCCCTTCATAGGTGCCAGGTTGCTCAAACTGGTTAGCTAAGGCTCTTGCCATGCCACTAAGTTTTAACTGATTTAATTGGGTAATTGTTTGCTCGATCATCATTTTTCCTTAAATTAGTGGAAGCCCTTAGGGCCACGGATATTTTCATGGCTTTGAGGAAGTAAAGACAATTGCTCTTTGGTGTCTATAGGTAACTTATCTTGATTGCTTTTGAGAATGTCTTTGATGTGCTTAAGACGATATAAACTGTGCTTGTTGGCGATGGCACACGCATTATTCAATCGCTGGGATTCATAACTTTTGCTTAAACTTAATAAACCTAAACACACACTATAGGCTTGCTGCTCGTGTTGCTTTTGAGCCAACAAGGACGTTACCCAAGTCAATACTTCGTTGCCGATATTACTGGCCCAATTCTTGAGCTTACCAGGCGTCCATTTGTGATGTTTCTCATGCCGAGCCGGCATATGCTCCGCTATAGTTGTCATGCCAGGATAATGCTTTCTTGCGTGACTGGTGATGCGGTTATTGTGGAAGTACACTTCAATCAAATTATCGCTAGCATGTAGCTCTAACTTCTCGCCGACTAAGTGGTGCGGCACCGAGTAATAGTGTTGGTCGAACTGCACATGATAATCGATATTTACTTTCACCTGCTTTATCTCGGTGTACTGATAATTTTGTTTGGGTAAAGGCATCAGCGCGGGTTTATCAATTGAGTCAAACCATGATTGTCGTGTGCCCTTGAGTTGCTTAAAGGGTTTATGATTGACCTCAAGCAATAAAGCTTTGATGCAGTGATTTAGCTCCGCTAGGCTGAAAAAGGTTTGGTGACGTAGTCGGGCTAAGATCCAACGTTCTATGATTTGTACGCCAACCTCGGCTTTGGCTTTATCCTGTGGTTTTCTGGGCCTTGTGGGAATGATCACCGTGCCATAATGGGCTGCCCATTGTTGGTAGCTAGGGTTAACATCGGGATCATATCGACAGACTTTGCTCACGCCACTGCGTAAGTTATCGGGCACTACGATTTCAGGCACACCGCCAAGAAATTCAAAGGCTCGAACATGGCTACCAATCCAGTCAGGCAACTTTTGACTCCATGTTGCTTCACAGAAGGTAAAGTTGGATGCGCCCATCACCGCAACAAATATCTCTGCAAACCGAATTTCACCTGTCGCTTGCCAAACGATAGGCATGATTTTCCCCGCATAATCAACAAAGAGTTTTTCACCCGCTTTATGCTGTTGCCGCATAGAACGCTTTTGCTTTTTAAGCCAGTGTAAATAGCGATCACAGTATTGAGAATAACTGTAACAACGGTTGGGATATTGTTGGGTATATTCTTGCCACAGTAGGTTTTTGGTCATGCCCTTGGGTTTTAATTCACGATGAACTTCAGCCCAATCGGGTATTTCAAAACGGCTTGAACTGCGAGTATCGGCACGAGGGTAGAACATTTGGGCTAGCTGACTATCGTCTAACTCATCAGGTAACGGCCAACTCAAGGATAAGTTATTCGCCTTAGTTAGTAATTTTTGAATGCCACCGACGCTTATTTTGGTACTAGCACTGATTTTTCTCACGGTAAGTTGGGCAGCAAAACGCAACCTCAACACTTCTCTAATTTTACGCATTGTGATCCTCTGGTTTGCCATTTGCCTTCCTCAGTAATGAAAAAGGGTATAGCATATCAAATGATGTTAATAATCAATGCGTTGAATCGTACTGGTTTGGTGTGAACACTGATTCCGGAAAATTAACAGAAATCGTTCACGCTAAAACCGGAATGGTTGTTCACGGTAAACCAGAATAGGTGTTCACACTAGGCCAGTATGAGTGTTCACGTTGGGCCGGAATATGCAGATGTTCTATATAGTAATGCATCTGAGCGTTCAAAAATATTAAAACTAGTGAGAAATTATGAAGATTTGAGAGATGAGCATGATGAGTTTTGTAATGAGATAAATAAGAAATTATCTAACTTCGAATTATTAAAGTTTTATGGCACCTCTCTTAATTTTGTTCCTAAAGATACAGCAAATTAATTTGAAAATTGTTTATTTATTAGTTTCAATATTTTGAACTTAGAAAGGTTATTACCATTGATTTAAGTATGACCTCTGTTCAAGTCACAGTTCATGACTTGAACAGAGGCATGATTACACCTGTTATTAAGTTCACAATAAAAAGGCAAAAAAAATGCACCAATAAAATAGGTGCATAAACATGAAACATTAGGGAGATAACATTACTGTTAAGTAAGAGTGTGCTTTTCAAATTAAGTTCAATTTACCTGTGAAAAATTAAACGTGCCTAAAAAGCATGGAAAATATCACAGGTCTGCACTTTAAAAGTTGTTAATATTTAGAGCTATTGATTATGGGAATATAGTTTTAGAAGTAATGATAAATCACCACCATCAGCCGCTCTTAAACTGTTGATATAATCTTTACGAGTTTGAGTCATTTTATCTAAATTTCGTCCGCCCCATAGGACAGGTTTTATAGCAAAATATTTTTCAGCAATGATATCTGCATATATACGAGAGAATCGACCATTGCCATTTGGGAATGGATGGATTTTAACAAGTTGATGGTGAAACCTAAGCACAGCTTCAAATGGTGGGTATGTGTTAAATTCTACCCAAGCAGAAAGATCATCAAGTAAATTTCTTAAAGTAACTGGCACTTGAAGAGGGTCAATACCAATATTCTTCTCGGTTAATCTAAATGTTCCTGCCCATCCCCAAACATCTTTAAATAAAGCTTTGTGTAAATCCATTGCAAAATTAATAGTTAGTACATCTTCTCTTGCAATGTTTTTTTTGAGCCAAAGTAAGCCTGTTACAATATTGGCTTGCTCTAGTTCGTCAAGTTGACCTCGGGTTGTAATATGCTTGAACTTCAGTCCTGCTAATTCATCAGGATCTAAAGGTGTTGCACCTTCTACATTTTCATTTGTGATCATTAGTTTCACCCCAGAACCAATCAGGCATTTCTTTTATCAATTGTTCTGTTACTTGCTTAATCTGTATCTCTACTTGTTCATCTGTTGTCGCTTGATCTTCAAGTTGCATATGAATACTGGCATTTCTAAGTGTTTTGATAGCATGGAGACGTGCTTTGTTTTCAATTAGAGAACTTATCTCACCTTTAGGAACAACGGCATAGTAAAAGCTACAACCCATTGCATTAGCTGTTTCTTTAAGTTTGTTAATTGTTAACGTTCCATCGAGTTCAGCTTTTTCAATGCGATATAGTTCACTAGTTTTAATACCAGCATTTTTCATAATAAATTTTGCGGGCATTTGTAATGCCTTTCGGTTTGTTCGTAGCCATCCTTCTGGTGGCATCTTTAAGCCTGAAATTTTTAGAGTGGCTGCATCTATTATTTCTCGATATTGCTTAACCACTAGTGATTTAATATTCATAATAAAACCCCGTAATTCCTCATATATAAAGAATATACACTAAATAATTACATATATATAGGGAGTTTAAATGCAGGTGTTACATATATATAGGGAATTTAAATGCAGGTATTACATATATATAAAGAATAATACGTAAGTTATTCCTTCTATAACTGGAATAATATTCTTTGTTAACCAATCAAATTAACAGCAGCGGCTTTATGTTCTGGTGCTAAATGAGCATATCTCAGTGTCATTTTCAAATCACTATGCCCCAATAAATCACGCACAGTGTTCAAATCAATACCTGCAACTACTAGCTTACTGGCAAAGTGGTGTCTTAGGTCATGAAATCTAAAATCATAAATCTCAGCTGCTTTAAGTAAGTTACCCCATGCCTTTTTAATGTCTTTTATTGGTTGATCATCTACACCTTTGAATACATAACCTTGGTTACTAGTATCATCTAACCAATTTATTAACGCATCTTTAGACGTTTTATTTAGTGGGATATGCCGTCCTTTTCCAGATTTAGAATTATCAGATATCACAGTCAAAAAACCTTTCTCTAGATCGATATGTGGCCACTCTAGACCTAGAATCTCACCTTTTCGCATTCCACTATTTGCCGCTAAAATAATTAACGGCTCTAAATAATCACAATAATTAGAATTTCTCAGTTCTGGCAATAAAGCATAGTTACGCTGCTGTCTAAACAAATTACCATTTTCACGCTCATTTTTAACTTTTCGGTCACGAATACGTAAGGTATTAAACAATGATGTTTCTTCATTATCGGAAAGGTAACGCACAACAGCATTATCTACTTTTAATGACTTAACTTTATTCAAATCATGGTTCTCAATAATGCTCCATTCTACCGCACGACTTAACGCGCCTTTTAAGGTATTAACATAACCATTAATTGTTGATGGACTCATGCCTGATTTAGTTTTTAAGCTTCGCCACTTTTCAATATCCCATGCCAAAATGGTAGAAAGCTGTTTTTCTAAATAATCAGGAAAACCCGTTTTTATGCTTTTAACTATCTTAGTAGACGTTTTAGCATTTCGAGTTGTAAGCCAAGGTAAATATTGTTGGTCGAGGTATGAGCCAAGTTTGGTGTGTTTAGCCAATTCAGTTTGACGTTTAGCTTCTTTTTTAACTTCTTGCACATCAATGCCATTTGCCACTTCACCTAGCTTAGATTTTGCTAAGTCTCTTGCTTGTGATGGAGTAATTTCAGGATGCGAACCAAGCTTAAAATTTACTTGCTTACCGTTGTGTCGATAAAACAAATAATAGGTGATTTTTCCCTTAGGAGAGATGCGTGCATGGAACCCTGATAGCTCTGTATCATTGACCCTCCCATCATCCACGTTTAGAGCCTTGATACTGGAATTCGTTATTTTTAGGCGCTTTGTCATTTTTGTCCTTGATTTTTATTTGTAGCAAATATGTAGCAAGGTTATTGTGCTATAAAAAACAGCTATGAACAATGGTGAATTTTTATATGTTTTTATATAATTGATATTTATGGTTTTTAATCTATATTTTTGTTTTTGGTTGTTCACTGAGATTCACTGAAAAACACTATTTTCACCGATTTATAATCGGTAGGTCCAGTGTTCAAGTCACTGAGGGGCCACCATCTCCACTAAATACGTGGGTTAGATGGTAATTAAACACTCACATTTCTTAGTTTTACCAAATAAGTCGCCAATCCCAACCATGGTCAGCTTGGACCACCTAGATATTCCTAATATTTATAGTAATAAAGTCACCACATTTGATTAGGGATCGCACCTCGTAACGAAATTCGTGTAATTATTCAGTAAATATAAAATTGGATTAAACCCTGAACTTATCATGTCTTGTTAATCTCTAACAGCACACTCAAAACTATCGAAGCCAATAACGACATGATCTAACACCTCAATATCAAAGTACTTAGCCGCTTGTTTAATATTATGTGTAAATTGAAAATCATTACAGCTTGGTTTAGGATTACCTGATGGGTGATTACGCACCAGTATTATCGCTGGCGCATTAATTATTATAGCTGAACTTAAAAACTCTGCTGGTCTGAGCGATATGGCGTTTACAGTGCCTATAGCAACAGTTTCATAAAGTGTAAGTATTCCTTGCTTTGAAAACTCTGCAAATACAAAGAGTTACTTTAGGTGAACAGAGGGCTATTAGGGATTTTGTTAGCTCTTTGTCTCACTTTGTCGTAATTTTCAATGATTTTTGTATTAATACTTGAGTATTTTAAGGTATTTCGAAACAACCAATATTTGTTTAAAAACATCATCAACCAATATACTCAAGTATGCTGGCTATCGAAAGGTAACTTCATAGCCCAGAGCTTTATAACCCTTTTCTCTTTTTGAAAACATGCGTTTTAGTGTCGGGAAATTATCTAGGTAATCATAAACTTGAACAGAGTGCTTATTGCTCCACTCTCGTTCAATACGTCCAGCATATTGAGCAAGTATTCCTTTCCACGCAATAGGTAACGTAATAAACAAAGTATCTAGATAAGGCATATCAAAGCCTTCTCCAACGTATTTACCAGTCGCCAAAATAACTTGCCTGTCATTTTCTAGATCTTTGTTAGCTTCAAGCATTGTAATGCGTTCTTTCCGCTGTTTAGCAGATATACCGCCATGTAGCTCTACAACCGACATACCAGTTTTTGTAAGCATTTCTGATAAAATTTCAATATGTTCTTTTCTTTCAGTTAAAACCATCACTGCACGTTTGTCTGTAACAGCAGCAACGATATCATTTACTATACGCTGATTTCGCTCTAGGCATTGTACTAAGTGTTTATAAACCTGAGAAATATGAGGTTTATATTCTGGTTGTTGCCATTCTTCAGGAAAGTTTGTTGATGTTTCAGCAACGATAACTTGCTGATTTAACATTACCGTAGATTTAACGCCTTTATATACAATGTTACCTAATTGGAACATCATCAACTTTTCTAAGCCATCTTGTCGTTTTGGTGTAGCGGTAAACCCGTGAATAAACTTAGCATGACAAGATTTGATTAAACTTTCATAATTTGATGCAGGTAAATGATGACATTCATCAATGATGATCTGACCGTATTTTTCAATATACGGCTTGATATCTAGACCATTACGTCTAACCATACTTTGATAAGTAGCAATATCAATCTGATAAGTTAGCCTATCTTTACCGCCCAGTAACGAGCCAATTTCTACATCTTTGATAAATACTTTGATACGTTCTAGCCATTGATCTGCCAACTGGCGACTATGCACCAAAATTAGTGTATTAACTTTGCGCTTAGCAATCAACGCGAGTGCGGTTACCGTTTTTCCAAATCCAGTAGACGCTTCAAGAATACCGACAGTTGAACCTAATAATGCATTAACAGCTTTATTTTGCTGGCTCTTTAACTTACCTGTAAATTTGACCTTGAGCAGTTTGTCACCGACAAAACGTTTATCATCTTGAGTTAGTGAGATATTTTGTTCTGACAATTTAGATTCCACATCTTGCAAGCAACCACGAGGAAGGATTAAGTACTTCCCTTCAATGTGAGCCGCACAGATATACCTAGGTATGCCAATCGTTGATAATCTTAACGCTTGTCGTTTGAAAAATTCGGGGTTAGAAAATACAGCTAAATGTTTCAATCTCGATATTAATTTTCCGGGAAGTTTGTCAACTGGAATATAAAGTTGATCAGCAATGACTAGTGTTATTTCTTCAGGGCAATTAGTAATGGAGTCACTATCAATGTGAGATAGTTTCTTCCATGGTGCGTCTGTTAATTCGTCGCTTATTTTGTCATCAAACAATGACACTTTATCAAGTAAGTCATCTAATTGTTTGCTATCGATTTTCTTTATTGAAGCAAGCTTTGCCCATTGATCTTTATACGCTGTTCCTGAGCTATCAATGAAAATACTATTCCCTTGCTTTCTTGGTATTAGTTGCAACGGTAAAGCAACCAAATTACCAAAACCACCTTCTGGCATCACATCTTGATTTGGAAATAAACGATCAAAACAGGTGAACGACAAAGCAGGATACATTTCCATTGCTTTAGTTAATAAGGCGTTACCTAGCTTTCTTGCTTTTGATGCTTCAACAGATTGAGCAAAGAAAATCCATACATGGCCGCCATTACCACTTCTAGATCTTTCAACGATATGGTGTACTTGATAAAACTCGCAAGCTTCAGCGAAAGCATGGACTGATTCAATCCAATCTTCTTTATCAAAATCTGCTGCTAGTATGTGAGTTGTATTATCTTCTAGAAGTGGATAGATACCAATCGTTTGATTCCCTTTAAGGTGGTCAAATATTGACTGTTGATCATATTGCTTAAAGTTTTGATTCGAACATTCAGTGCAACTTACGCGCGGCTTATTACAGATCTTAGGTTTCCATTCATTCCAACAGGCTGGTGAATAACCGCTTCTGCCATTTTTAGACTCCCATCTAAATGGGTAGACATCACTTCTACCTTTAAAATATGAAATGAATAAATCGATTTTGGCTTCTGGCGAGACATGTTGGTTGAAGTGTTTAGCAAGCTCAATTTCTTGCTCAGCTAAGATCTTATTTCGCTCATTTATCAGTAATTCTTTCTTTTCAACAAGCTGCTGAAGTCTACTATCTATTTGCGATAATCTTTCGGGCAATGAGCTAGACAAATTGATTACTCAAAAGCTGTTGCTAGGTTTTCAGATCTTAATATTCGCATAATATCTACACAGTCGTTTGAAATCATGTAATAAATGGTATGTTTGCCATAAACGCTGCGCCGATATCCTGAACGTATATAGTCCACGGCTTGATAATGAAGTGGATTTTCAGCGATGGTCTGAAATTTAATGATTAAGCCATCAACATATGATTTGGCTTTTGATAAACCAAAGTTATCAATACCATATTCGAAAATCTGCTCGAAATCCTTATCAGCAGCACTACTTAATTTATAGTTCGCCATTAGCTTGCTTTCGTGCAATTACTGCATTAACAATATCTTCTGTGGAACGAGAACTAAAGCCACTTTGTTCGGCCTTAATAAGCTCTTTTCTAATAACATCAACTTCATTAGAACGTGCTTGTTCTTTTCTAATCAAATCACGTAACAACTCACTATCGCTTGCATAGTTTCCTGTAGCAAGTTGAGATTGCAACCACAGCTCTTGCTGATCAGTTACAGTAATACTTTTCTTTACCATAGCCATAATAGACACCTCGTAAGGATATATTCCTACTTTATACTACCACATATAAGTTTAGTACGGAATATTGAAGGTTAATTCTAAAAGTTACTATTCAAAGACAAAGTGATAAGGAAATCGGTAGGGTAGTGGTTTTGACCAACTTAAAGGCTGCAAAATAGTTGGGATGACAGTCTCGCCAATGGGGTCTCATAATCGGTAGATTCAGTGTTCAAGTCACTGAGGGTAACCATTTTATATTGCTTTCCTGGTAAGTACTTACAAATATACATTTTCTTGGCCATTTATAAGCCACCATAGGCATCACTTTTTCTAATTTTTTGGAATTTAATCTGTGCTCTAAGGCTTTGCTTTAAGGTTTTATTGATTTTTTGTTTACCTAAGTGTATACCTAAAAAAATAATTTGAGCAAAGTGTCCAATGCCATTAAACCAGATCACTTAATCACAATATTTGCAAAAGAAGGGCTGTCTAAATTTTAGGCTATATTTAAATGCAAAGAAAGCGGTTGCCCCCCAGTGAATATTGAGGAGATAAATAATAATTGAATAAATTAAATGGTGATGAACCCATGTAAAGCTTCATACTGTTGAAGAAATAAAAGCAACTAATAAATCACTGTATAAAGTGAATTAAATAAGGAGAGTAACTTTTTTAGTTAAAATAATTAAAAGTTATTAACTGTAAATAAATCAATTATTTTCAATGTGTTAAAAGTGAACCTTGGTTGTTTTTTTATGTGGAATAAAAAAAATATATAAAAAGCTTGATACTGTACGACTATACAGTATACTTACTTTATCAAAACGAATTAACTAATAAATATTCATGGAGCAACAAATGAAAGATGATAAAGAGAAAGCACTATCTGCTGCGTTAAGTCAAATTGAACGTCAATTTGGTAAAGGTTCAATTATGAAACTTGGCGACAATAACACCATGGATGTAGAAACTATTTCAACAGGTTCGTTGGGATTAGATATTGCCTTAGGTGCAGGTGGTTTACCAATGGGGCGTGTTGTAGAAGTTTATGGTCCAGAATCTAGTGGTAAAACTACCTTAACACTTGAGGTTATTGCTGAAGCTCAACGCAATGGTAAAATTTGTGCTTTTATTGATGCTGAACATGCACTTGATCCTGTATATGCAGAAAAATTAGGGGTTGATATTAATGAGTTATTAATTTCACAACCAGATACCGGTGAGCAAGCATTAGAGATTGTAGATATGTTAAGTCGTTCGGGTGCTATTGATGTAATTGTCGTTGATTCTGTTGCCGCCTTAACGCCAAAAGCTGAAATTGAAGGTGATATGGGTGATTCTCATATGGGTTTACAGGCGCGGATGCTTTCGCAAGCGATGCGTAAGTTAACGGGGCATTTGAAAAAATCTAATACCATGTTGATTTTCATTAACCAAATTCGGATGAAAATTGGTGTAATGTTTGGCAGTCCTGAAACAACAACCGGTGGTAACGCTTTAAAATTTTATGCCTCTGTTCGTTTAGATATTCGTCGTATTGGCGCGGTGAAAAATGGTGATGAAATCGTCGGTAATGAAACGCGTGTTAAAGTGGTTAAAAATAAAATTGCTCCACCATTTAAGCAAGCTGAATTTCAAATATTATATGGTGAAGGCATTAATAGTTTAGGTGAATTAATTGAGCTAGGTGTTAAGCATGGTTTTGTTGAAAAAGCGGGTGCTTGGTACAGTTGTAACGGCGAACGTATTGGTCAAGGTAAAGCAAATGCGGCAAAATACTTAGCAGAACATCCTGATATGGCCAAAGATGTTGATACCAAACTGCGTGATATGTTTTTATCTAAAGATACCGCCACTGAAAAGAAAGAAGAGTTGGAAACTAGTTAATAATAATTATTAACTGATATAGCACAATGAAAGTGGAATTATAAGCACTTCATTGTGCTTGATTTTATGTGAGGTCTATTTAAGAGGTTAACTTAACAATATAAAATCACTATGCAACTTTAGACGTCTATACGTTTAGATGTTGACATATCTAGAAATCTAAGTAACATTGATACTACTCGTTATATGAGTTTTTTTAATTACTTTTTTTCAGTAAACTTTTTGTTAGGTAAATATAATGCCCATTAAAATCCCCGATAAACTACCTGCGTGGTCTGTTTTGGCCAATGAAAATATATTTGTTATGTCAGAGCATAGAGCGGCTAATCAAGAAATTCGTCCAATGCAAGTGGCAATATTAAATTTAATGCCAAATAAAATTGAAACTGAAGTTCAAATATTACGGATGTTGTCAAATACGCCATTACAAATTAATGTTGAGTTTGTGCGTATTCATGCCAATGAATCAAAAAACACCCCAAAAGAACATTTAGACAATTTTTATTGTCTTTTTGATGATATAAAACACAAACAATACGATGGCTTAATTATTACTGGAGCACCTTTAGCTTTACTTGATTATAGTGAAGTTAGCTTTTGGGATAAAATATGTGAAGTGTTTGATTGGGCAGAAAAAAGTGTCACCTCAACAATGTTTTCTTGTTGGGCGGCTCATGCGGCTTTGTATTATCATTATGGGTTAAATAGACATTTACGTGATAAAAAACTGTCGGGTGTTTTTCAGCATAAACCGATCAGTAATAAAGAGTCATTAACGCGGGGTTTTGATGAAAAATTCAATGTGCCACATTCTCGTTATGGCTATATTGATAAAAGCGATTATCAAAGTATTCCTGAGTTAAGCGTTTTAGCCGACTCTGAACGTGCAGGGGTTTATTTAGCGGCTAGCAAAAATAAGCAGCAAGTTTATTTAACGGGGCACCCAGAATATGACGCAACTACCTTGCATGAAGAATACCTAAGAGACAGTACAAAAAATGCTAAAACCCCTTTGCCTGAAAATTATTATGAAAGTAATGATGCTAATAAATCGCCAATAAGTTCATGGCGAAGCCATGGTAGTCTACTCTTTACTAACTGGCTTAATTATTATGTTTATCAAATTACGCCATATAAGCTAGATGTTTCCAACATTAAAGCGATTCATCCTGATACGGTTCTTTAAGCTTCATCGATAAAAAGTGAAAAACACTATGAAAAACTCGCCTGCATTTGCTTTGTTAGAGCAACAATTAGCAAAAAATATATTAATTCTTGATGGTGCTATGGGCACCATGATTCAAGCATATAAGTTTGAAGAACAAGACTATCGCGGTGAGCGCTTTGCCGATTGGCATAGCGATGTAAAAGGTAATAATGATTTATTAGTATTAACGCAGGGCGATGTGATTAAAGCTATTCATAGTGAATACCTTGAAGCGGGCGCTGATATCATTGAAACCAATACCTTTAATGCGACAACTATTGCCATGGCTGATTACGACATGGAAGCTTACAGTCGCGAAATAAACTTAGTTGCGGCACAAATTGCCCGCGCTGCTGCCGATGAATTCACGGCTAAAACGCCTGAAAAACCACGATTTGTTGCTGGCGTTTTAGGGCCAACTAACCGTACTTGTTCAATTTCTCCTGATGTTAATGATCCTGCTTTTCGTAATGTTACTTTTGATGAGTTGAAAGATGCCTATATTGAATCTACTAAAGCCTTAATTGAAGGTGGTAGTGATATTATTTTAATTGAAACTATTTTTGATACTTTAAATGCTAAAGCTGCAGTGTTTGCCGTTGAAACCGTTTTTGATGAATTAAAATTACGTTTACCAGTGATGATTTCAGGCACCATTACGGATGCTTCAGGGCGCACTTTGTCAGGGCAAACTACCGAAGCGTTTTATAATTCTTTACGCCACGCTAAGCCTATTTCTTTTGGGTTAAACTGTGCATTAGGGCCGGTTGAACTACGTCAATATGTTGAAGAATTAAGTAGAATTTCAGACACAGCAGTATCTGCGCATCCTAATGCGGGTTTACCAAATGCTTTTGGTGAATACGATTTTACCGTTGCCGATATGAATATTCATGTTGAAGAATGGGCAAAGTCAGGTTTTTTAAATATTATTGGTGGTTGTTGTGGTACCACGCCTGAACATATAAAAGGCATGGTAGATACGCTTGCAAAATTACATGCGCAAGGTGTTAAGCCGCGTAAAATAGAGCCACGTAAAATTGCTTGTCGGTTATCCGGTTTAGAAGCGTTAACCATTCAAGAAGACACATTATTCGTTAATGTGGGAGAGCGTACCAATGTAACCGGCTCGGCTATGTTTAAACGATTAATCAAGGAAGAGAATTACGATCAGGCGATAGCCGTTGCGCTTCAACAAGTTGAGAATGGCGCACAAATTATCGATATTAATATGGATGAAGGCATGCTCGACTCAAAATCTGCCATGGTGCGTTTTTTGAATTTAATTGCCGGTGAGCCAGACATTTCCAAAGTGCCTATTATGATTGATTCTTCTAAATGGGATATTTTAGAAGCAGGTTTGAAATGTATTCAAGGTAAAGGCGTTGTTAACTCTATTAGCTTAAAAGAAGGTGAAGATAATTTTCGTCAACAAGCGGAATTATTAAGACGTTATGGCGCGGCGGTTATTGTGATGGCTTTTGATGAAAAAGGTCAAGCTGATACGCGTATTCGAAAAGTTGAAATATGTCAAAGAGCCTATGGTATTTTGGTCGATGAAATAGGCTTTCCCGCCGAAGACATTATTTTTGATCCGAATATTTTTGCTGTAGCCACCGGTATTGATGAACATAATAATTATGCGGTAGATTTTATTGAAGCCGTTGCCGATATTAAAAAAAGCCTACCCTATGCGATGATTTCAGGCGGCGTGTCTAACGTTTCTTTCTCTTTTCGCGGTAATAACGCTGTACGTGAAGCAATACATGCGGTGTTTCTTTATCATGCCATAAAAAATGGTATGGATATGGGAATTGTGAATGCGGGTCAATTGGCCATTTATTCTGATATTCCAGCCGAGTTGCGCACTGCGGTTGAAGATGTTATTCAAAATAGTGATGACGGCGCTACTGAGCGTTTATTAGAAATTGCCCAACAATACTCTTCTCTAGGGCAAGCAGGAGGCAAATCAAAAGTCAATTTAGCTTGGCGAGAACTGCCCATTAATGAACGGTTATCGCATTCTTTGGTAAAGGGAATTAATGAATTTATTGTTGCAGATACAGAAGAAGCGCGTTTAGCTGCTGTTCGGCCATTAGATGTTATCGAAGGCCCCTTAATGGATGGCATGAATACAGTAGGTGATTTATTTGGCGCAGGAGAAATGTTTTTACCGCAAGTGGTAAAGTCTGCCCGAGTAATGAAACAAGCTGTTGCGCATTTAAATCCTTTTATTGAAGCGGGAAAACTAGAAGCCAGCTCTAATGGTAAAATACTCCTCGCCACGGTGAAAGGTGATGTGCATGACATTGGTAAAAATATTGTTGGCGTGGTGTTGCAATGTAATAATTATGAAATTATAGATTTAGGCGTAATGGTTTCTTGTGAAGATATTCTTCGAGTCGCCAAAGAGGAAAATGTTGATGTTATTGGTTTGTCAGGGCTTATTACGCCTTCGCTTGATGAAATGGTGCATGTTGCCAAAGAGATGAAAAGACAAAACTTTGAACTACCATTGCTTATCGGCGGAGCGACCACGTCGAAAGCGCATACTGCGGTAAAAATTGAACCTCAATATGAACATCCTGTTATTTATGTGTCAAATGCCTCTCGCTCAGTGTCGGTCGTTAGTAGTTTATTGTCAGATGAATTACGTCCTGAATTTGTGGCGAAACAAAAAGATGAATACGTACGAGTACGTGAACGTCATTATAAAAAAGGCCCGCGTTCAAGTTTGATTACCTTAGCGCAAGCTAGGAGCAATATAACGCCCATAAGTTTTGACAACTACACGCCAAAAAAACCTAATAAGCTCGGTGTAACGGTACTCGATTGTCTTGATTTAAATGAAGTGCGCAAATACATCGATTGGACGCCATTTTTTATGACATGGCAGTTATCAGGTAAATATCCACAAATACTCAGTCATGAGTTAATAGGCACAGAAGCAACGAACTTGTTCGCTGATGCTAACGCGATGTTAGATGATATTATAAACACGAAGAAAGTAACGGCTAAAGCCGTGTTTGGTTTGTTTCCTGCCCATGGTGATGTCGACGATCTTGTGTTGTATACGGATGATTCACGTAATGAGCAGTTGATAAAGTTACATCAATTACGTCAACAAAGTAAAAAACCCACCGGACAATATAACCGATGCTTATCTGATTATGTGGCGCATAAAAATTCTGGCATTGATGACTATGTTGGCGCTTTTGCCGTATCGGCAGGTTTTGGTGTTGATGAACTCGTTAAGGTTTATGATGACGCTCATGATGCTTATAATTCTATTTTATTAAAAGCGGTTGCGGATAGGTTGGCGGAAGCCAGTGCGGAATATTTACATGAAAAAGTACGTAAAGAATACTGGGGTTATGCACCGGATGAACAGCTTGAAAATGAAGCCTTGATCAGAGAGTCTTATCAAGGTATTCGTCCTGCACCGGGTTATCCTGCTTGCCCTGAGCATACTGAAAAAGGATTATTATGGACGTTACTCAATGTGGAAGAAAACATTGGTATGGAGTTAACCTCTAGTTATGCCATGTGGCCGGGTGCTGCGGTCAGTGGTTGGTATTTTGCACATCCTGAATCAAAATATTTTGCCGTGGCTAAATTGGCTAAAGATCAAGTGTTAGATTATGCTGCGCGTAAAGGCTTCACCATTGAACAAGCAGAACGCTGGTTATCGGCTAATTTAGATTACGAGCCGGAATAGTTAGCATTAATATACCCATATACCATTCAAAGTGTTCTAAAATCTGAACTTTGAATGGTGTATACTCAAACAACTTCAAACTGCATGATTCAGTTGGAATTAGAAACGTATTAGGCAAGGTATTGATTGCAGAGAATGGTTGT
>JAOPTQ010000130.1:0-2314 GCA_051531915.1 Colwellia sp.
GTAAGCGATCATTATGGGGTTAGATCACCCCATTCATGCCAGATCTGACGTTAAAAAATTATCCGCGAACTTTTCTTTCCATATTCTAGGGGTAAGCTCTTCAACTTTTGAAGCGGGGTGCATACTGACACGTTGTAATACATCGACGAGGTAATGGTAGGGGTTAATTTCTTGCAAGCGGCAAGTAACCAGCAAACTTTGTAAAATACCTAGCTGCTCTGCACCCAATTCGCTCCAACAAAACAAATAATTTTTTCGCCCCATGGGAATAACACGTAAAGCTCTCTCTAGATGATTGGTATCCATGGCAACATTTGGGTTAGCAAGGAACACTTTCATTTCAACTTGCCGCTCATTCACATAATTTAAGGCTTTAGTGAGTTGGTTTTTAGGTGTTAAGTCTGTTCGCTGTCGTTGCTCGTAAACCCAGTTAAAAAATTCAGTAACAAGTGGCTCACTGTGCTTTTGCCGGTAAGCTAACGCATCACTTGCCTCTGTAATATTTTCTTTGATATGTTTCTCAACTTTATAAAGCTGCGCTATTTTCTCTATTGCTGCTTGTGCCGCTATCGGCTCAATGAGTAACGCTCTATCAAAGTAACGTCTGGCATGCACCCAACAAGTCGCATGCTTTACGGTATCTTCTTTTTCGTTAAGTTTTGCTACGGTTTTGCTGTAAGCCGCATAACCATCGGTGAGTAAGATACCGCTAAACCCTTCAAGCTGGTTTTGGGCATGCAAAAAGCCCCGGCTATTTGACCAAGTAAAGGCTATTTCATTGTTGTCACCATACATTGGCCAGAAGTAAGTTTGTTTCATCTTGCCTTTGCTTTTTCTGCCTGCTTTTATGGGTACTTCATCCATCGCAAGGGTTTGGCTGTTGATGATAGATTGCAGGTTAGTTTGGTAGATAGGCCTGAGTAGTTCAATGCCTTTTTGTACCCAGTTAATTAACGTGGCTCGACTAATATGAACACCTGAATCGTTCATGCGTTGATGTTGGCGATAAAGTGGTAGGTGATATACACCTTTATCAACCATTAACCCAGCAATAAGCGATACATCGGCATAACAGCCCTCAAGTACATTACTTGGAGCCGCTGTGGTTTTTATCGTTTGTTCATTTTTATGACGAACCACAGGACGACGGTAAATTAATATCGTATAACTGCCTGGTTGTTGGGCTAAACGGTTGGTTTCTTTATAACCGATGATTTCATAGCTATCGGCGTCTTCACCTTCTAACTCGGGTGCTGGCATGTCGATAACTTTCGTGGGAACAGACGCATCAAAGCGCAAGCCCGTGTCATTGACTTCATCACCATTGAGTTGTTTATTGGATTTGCGTTTATGGGCTTTGATATCGGTGGTTGTGTCGATTGATGGCACATCTTTGTCTGTAGCAAATAGCGAGCCTTGAACGCTTGCTTCATCGAGTAATTGTTTTTCTGATTTACGACCAAACAGTTGGCGTTTGAACCAATCTAATTGCTGCTTAAGTACAAGGTTATCTTCTTCAAGTGCTTGAATTTTAGCTTGTTGTGAATGATTGCTTTCGGTCGTTTTCATGGCGCATATTATAACAAAACCTAACCCAGATAGCGCTTGTTTTGCGGCGCTTTTTGCCAATTAATTCCCTCAATTAAACACTGTAATTGAGCCCAGTTGAGTGACATTTTATCTTCATCACTTTTCACCCGATGAAAGTGACCTTGTTCAAGGCGTTTGCTCCATAAACAATAACCGCCACGGCTGTAATAAAGAATTTTGATGTAGGTGCGGCGCTTATTGATAAAAACAAATAGCTCACCACTATTAGCTGGCCGCTTGAGTTTTGATTGTGCTAATGCCGCTAAACCATCAAATTGTTTACGCATGTCGACGGGGTGAGCATAAAGCCATACGGATAAGTTGGGATCTTGTAATAGCATTAGTTATTCATCATACGCAGTACCGCGCCGTTAGGTAGAGCTAATTCAACATCCCAATTTTGTGAAGGCTTTACTTGCTCTGAGATAACGTTAACCCAATCATCTTGAGCTTTTTCTACTGATGGTAAAGTTTGAGTTATGGCAGCGTTTAGCGTATTACTTGTTAAGCGCTTACGCCAAGCATAGAAACTTGAAGTGTTGAGTTTTTGCTGTTTACAAAAGGCGGCTATTTGCATACCGCTTGCTGCATGTTGATCTAGAATTTTTTGCCATTGCTCAGATGTTCTGTGGATATTTGCCATTGTTGTTCTTGGTCAGTAAATGATGGCATTACTTTAGATTATTTAGCTGAAGATGAAATACGGCTTAAAATGATCGGTTAC
>JAOPTQ010000131.1:0-6236 GCA_051531915.1 Colwellia sp.
CAGTCCTGAACAAGCATTTTGAAGTTGTTTGAGTATATGGGTATCCAATTATCAATATTAAATTCAAATTAAACCCTCTTTTTAAATCAATTCTGTTTTTAAATACCTCACAATCATTCACCTAATTAACTTACCTAGTTAGGTCACACTTTATTTTCAATTCTAGCCTGTATGTCTTAATACTTTTTTCTAAATTAGTAGCTGACTAATTGGTCAAATATTAATGTTATTTTCACAATTAAGTAACATTAATGCAATGTATTGATCCTTATCATGGTGAAGTTATAACTTAGATAAATTTAATTATAAACGTAGTAATTATTGATTGGAGAAGTGAAATGTATATTTGTAAAAATGTCTATACTCGGCAGTTCAACAAAAAATTATTGAAAATAAATTTTTTTGCGCTATGCGTTGCATCTAGCTTTGGTATAAGCCAAGTACACGCAGATGAAGTAGTCTGGTCTGAAAATTTTAATGCTCCTGAATTGAATGATAAAGGAGCAATAAATAACCTTATTGATATGACCGAGGTAACTCGGTGGTCTATTGATGTTTCTGATGCTGAGTTAACCGCTAATTCAGATTGGTTTAAAGTAACTAATAACGCTATGGAAGCAAGAGATGTTGATGGACAAGTTGACTGGCTGTCTGAAACTATTGATATTCAAGATAAAAGTAATGTGAATATTTCATTATTAGCGACTGAGCAGGGAGACCATGAACCAAATGATTATTGGGATTTAGCTTATTCAGTTGATGGTGGTGAATTTATTACGGTGGTTAACTGGCAAGGACAAGGCGATACTACCCATACTTTAATTGATGATTTTACTCGTAGCACTATTATTCAATCAATACCGCAAGCTAGTAGTTTGCAAATTAAAGTATCAATGCAAAATGGTGCTAGTAAAGAATATTTACGTTTAGATGATGTTGTTGTTACTGCCAATGATGATGGTGCTAGCAGTGGAGATAATGAGATTATTAGCAATGCTTGTTACAACTGCCCTGATTTAAGTAAAGTTGCAAATATAGTCGATTTTGACGATGGCAATTATTATGCGGATGTATTTACTGCGATTACTAGTGAGCAAAGCATTGAAACTATCCGCTTTAATATCAATGGCGTTATATCAAATAACCATAAAAAATTAGATTATTCAGAGGTTTGGACGGCATTAACCGTAACGGATGAAGATCCGGTTGATGATGATAACGTTATTTTATTTTATCGTGGTATCAGTAAAAGTAAGTTTTCTAATGGTAGCGGCAGTCAGTCATCAAACCAAGAAAACTGGAATAGAGAGCATGTTTGGGCTAAAAGTCATGGTTTTCCAAGCCGTAGCGCTTATGCTTATACCGATATTCACCACTTAAGACCTACGGATATTTCGGTAAATTCTTCTCGAGGAAATCTTGATTTTGATTTCAGTGACACGCCTTTAGCTGAAGCACCTGAGAATAGAGTTGATAGTAATTCATTTGAGCCGCGTGATGCAGTTAAAGGCGATGTAGCGCGCATTATTTTTTATATGGATGTGCGTTATGCCGGTTTAGATTCTATAACACCTGACTTACAAGTGGTAAACATGCTTACCTCTACAGGTGAAGCAAAATTAGGAAAATTGTGTACCTTACTTAGTTGGAATGAAAGTGATCCCGTTGATGACTTTGAAAAAAATCGTAATGACAAAATATATGAATTTCAAGGAAACCGAAATCCATTTATTGATCACCCTGAATGGATTGACATAATATTTGAGAAAAATTGCTCAGTAGATCCTGAAGAACCAGTTGACCCTATAGATCCAAGTAACCCTAGTGCTGATTTGTTTTTCTCAGAATATGTTGAAGGCAGTAGCTTTAACAAAGCCGTTGAAATTTATAACCCAACGAGCAGCATAGTGTCATTAACTAACTATCAATTTAAACTTTATTCTAATGGTAGTGAAACCCCAACAGCTACTTATAATTTAACCGGTGAAATATTGGCTAATGATGTACTGGTTTTGGGTTCTACTCAAATTACAGACAGCAGTGAATTAAATACTTATATAGATCAATTTAGTAGTGCCATTAATTTTAATGGTGATGACTATATAGAATTGGTTAATGGCGACACTATTATAGATACTATTGGCTTTTATGCAGTTAAAGAAAACTGGGGTAAAAATGTTACCTTGGTTAGAAAAGCCGAAATCACCTCGGGCGATAATAATCGTAATGATGACTTTATTCGTGACGAACAATGGTTAGCCTACAATAGCAATACTTTTAATTTTTTAGGGTTGCATTTAGCTGATAACACGCCAACGAATCCAAGTGACGATATTGTTATTGGTCAATGTAGTGATAGTGCTGACAAAATTCATGATATTCAAGGCAATGAAAATGCTTCGCTTGTTGTAGGTGAAACCAAAGTTATTGAAGGCATCGTTACGGCAATTACTGAAAACTTAAATGGTTTTTTTATTCAAGAAGAATTTGCTGATTACGATAATGAACAGTCAACCTCTGAAGGGATTTTTGTCTATTCTAACGCTATTTCAACCTTTCCTACCGTTGGTAATAAAGTACGAGTATTAGGTACAGTTAAAGAAAGTTATGATCGAACACAGCTTACTGCTCAATCTGACTTTATTGACTGTGGCGCTGATGAAACGATTGCGGCAACTTCTTTGTCTTTACCGATTTTAAGTAGTGATAGTTGGGAAAATTATGAAGGCATGTTAGTTGATTTTAATAGTGAATTAAAAGTAACGGATATTTATAATTTAGCCCGTTACGGACAACTTACCTTATCTAACGGTCGCTTAATCATTCCAACCAATATTTTTGCCGCAGGTACAGATCAAGCCATTGCTTTAGCCGATAAAAATAGTCGAAACCGTATTATGTTAGACGACATGAATAACACTCAAAACCCTGAAGTTGTTCCTTTTCCTACGCCTAATTTAAGTTATCAAAATCCACTGCGTTTAGGTGATTCGGTAACAGGAGTTACAGGGATTCTTGATTATAGTTTTAGTGAATATCGTATATTACCAATAATAACACCACAGTTTAATACGGGGAATGAACGACCCACAATACCGCAACTTAGTGATATTGGTTCGCTTAAAGTCGCAAGTTTTAATGTTTTGAATTACTTTAATGGTGATGGTGCAGGGCAAGGATTTCCAACCGCTCGTGGTGCTGACAATGTTGCAGAGTTTATGCGTCAAAGCAGTAAAATTGTTTCGGCATTAATTGATATTGATGCCGATATTATTGGTTTGATGGAAATTGAAAATGATGGTTATTCTGCTAATAGTGCTATTGCTGATCTAGTGGATAAACTAAACCAGCGAGCAGGAAGTGATATTTATGCTTTTGTGAGTATTAATCAAAATCAATTAGGATCTGATGCTATTGCTGTTGGCTTTATTTATAAACCTGCAACTGTCGCTTTAGTTGGTAATGCTATAACAACGAATCAATCACCTTTTGATTACGGGAACCGTCAACCTTTAGTGCAAACCTTCATGGAGATAGTAACGCAAGAAGAGCTTACTATTGCCGTAAATCACTTTAAATCGAAAGGTAGTTGCGGTAGTGCTTCAGGTAATAACCAAGATCAAAATGATGGTCAAGGTTGTTGGAATGAATTAAGAACGCAAGCCGCTAGCTCATTAATAGCGTGGCTAAATACTAAACCTACAGGAACAGTAGGCAATGATGTATTAGTCATTGGTGACTTAAATTCCTATGGTAAAGAAGATCCTATTAATATGTTCACTAATAATGGTTACCATAATCTTGTTGCTAAAAGTTTAGGTTATAGTGCTTATTCTTATAGCTATGGTGGTGAAATGGGGTATTTAGACCATGCACTAGCATCAAGTGAGTTAGCTACAAAAATTGTTGATACAACCGCTTGGCATATTAATGCGGATGAACCGAGAATTTTTGACTATAACACTGAGTATAAATCTACTGATCAATTAGAGAGTTATTTTGGTGATGACGCATATCGCTCTTCTGATCACGACCCTATTATTATTTCATTAAAGCTGCAATCAAATACTGAATTAATAGGTGATTTTGATAATGATGGTGATATTGATCGTAATGACGTTCGTCAATTCTCATTGTTGTTACGTAGTAACAATAACATTGATATACGTTACGATTTTAATGATGACAATCAAGTTAATAGCAGTGATGTTAGAGCGCTTATGTCTTTGTGTACTCGTTCACGTTGTGCCATTTAATTGTTGTTTAGTAATTGTTTGATTTTAACTATGCCAATCGATTTTTGTCGGTTGGTGTTTATATATAAATAGGAAAAATAATGAAAAAGTTAATTGTAATTGTATGCGTGTTCTTAATGTCTTTCACATCAAATGCAACCTTGTTGAGTGTTAATTTTGATGATGTTGATTATCAAGTAGGTGATGTTATTAGTGCCGATATTATTATTTCAGAGATAGAAAGTGATAGTTTTAACTTTACTAAATTAGTTGCAAACTTTAATTTTAATGTATTATTTGATGAATCAATACTTGAATTTTCTAATGTTATTTTTGGCGATAAGCTAGATGTTGACCCAGACCCTTTTTGGGCTAGTGAACAAACGAGTAACCTAATTAGTGCGGGTAATATTAAATTACAAGAAGTAGCTCAGGCTTTCGATTTTGATTTATTTGATGCACAAGGCGGTTTAAGTCAGTTCATATTAGCCACGGTTAATTTTAACGTATTAGCATCAGGATCAGGCACGATAGAGTTAATTAATGTTGTTATTGGTGATGAAATGGGCATTAGTTTCACAGACATAACCGCGGGAAAACAAAGTTTTACTACCGTTAATAATGTTGATGTACCAGAGCCAGCAACTTTATGGTTGTTTATGAGTGCCATGATGTTTTTTTTACGTAAAAAAGTGTAATCTTGAGTTGAAGTTAAAGTGAAAAAATAACGCCATAATAATGGGAATTATGGCGTTTTAGCTTACTAAAAAAGAATAATTGAATATTTTCTAAATGCAGATAAACTGTTCTAGTCCTCATGTAATACCAGTAGTATGATTATTTTACATGCCTATGTAGATAACTCGGGCATCCGTTGTAATCGTTATCTTCGAGGTGTTTTAATCGAAGATCTAGGTGTTTTTATACTTAGCTTCCCGTTTAAGACACCACAGGAATGACGAACCTGAGTGAAGTCCATAGGCACGTTATTTTATGACTCAACAGCTTTTCCATTCTGCTATTGAACATAGATACCCGTAATCATTCAAAGTGTTCTGAAACATGCATCTTGAATGGTAACGGGTATAGTATTAATTAATCCAATGGGTATTAATTTAAAATTTTATTAAAAAAGGAAATTAAATGAGTAGTTTAAATAGTACTACAGAACAGTTTGAATCCCTCTCAATGAAGGCTTATGAGTTAGGCTTAGAATATGCACCTAAACTTGCCTTGGCAATTATCACATTAATTATAGGCTTATTGGTAATTCGAGGGGTTGGAAAATTATTAACTATATCGATGGAGCGTTCGAAAGTTGATCCTACACTCATTCCTTTTATGAGCAGTTTAGTTTCTTGGATGCTAAAAGCACTGTTGTTTATTTCAGTAGCTTCAATGGTAGGTATTGCTACTACGTCATTTATTGCTGTACTTGGTGCGGCTGGTTTGGCCATTGGTTTAGCGCTGCAAGGTAGTTTATCTAATTTTGCAGGTGGTGTTTTATTAATGATCTTTAAACCTTATAAAGTAGGTGATCTTATTGAATCACAAGGACACTTAGGTGTGGTTAAAGAAGTACAAATATTTAATACTATTATACTTTCTCCACAATCAAAGCGTATTATTATTCCTAATGGTGCCGTGTCTAACGGCTCAATTGTTAATTACACAGCAGAAGGAAAAATTAGAGTAGATTTAACTATTGGTGTTTCTTACGGTGCTGATATTGATCAAACCAAAGAAGTATTAATGGCAGTATTACAGGCTAATGATAAAGTAATGAAAGAACCCGCTCCTTTTGTTGGTGTTTCAGAAATGGCTGATAGTTCAGTTAATTTTGCAGTACGTCCTCACTGTTTACCTGAACACTATTGGAATGTTTATTTTGAGGTTAATGAAGCGGTTAAGAAAGCGCTAGACAATAATTCTATCAGTATTCCATTCCCGCAACGCGATGTACACCTTATTCAATCTTAATCAGCAATTATCGGTGAACTA
>JAOPTQ010000132.1:0-39721 GCA_051531915.1 Colwellia sp.
TATTTCACCTAAAACTGCTGATCTTAATCATTATTCTTAAAATATGTAGGTCACTCAGGTTTTATTGTAGGTCGGCATTTATGCCGTCGATTTGACGGGCTAAATGCCAACCTACAGGTAAAATCAAAGTTATTTTTGAGTTCCTGAACGAAGTGCATAGGCACGAAATATTAAGTGTTTAATATTAAGTAAATAAAAAACCTCATTATGAATACGTGGTTTTTTATTTATAGCTCACTTAATTAATGGAACTGATATTACTTTGTCTTAAAATGCCTATCAAAAAAGTCCATAATGGTATTATCTAAATGCACTTTTACCTTTTTACCGCGCATGCTGTGTTTACTGCCGGGATAGGTCATTAATTCAAAACGTTTATTCTTATCTTGTAAGCGTTTAATTAATTTAGTGGTATTGGTAAACAAAACATTATCATCAGCCATGCCATGATAAACCAATAAAGGGCTACTTAGCCCGTCTATATACGGAAAAACACTACTTTGTTCGTACTCAACTTCATTTTTTTCAGGGTGACCTAAATAGCGTTCGGTATAATGAGTATCGTAAAGTAACCAATCGGTTACAGGTGCGCCGCTCACACCAGCTTTAAAATAATCGCTTGCTTTAAATAGCGCCATTAATGCCATATAACCGCCATAAGAATGCCCGAAAATACCAATACGTTCTTGATCAACAAAAGGTAATGTACGAAGAAACTTAACACCAGTAATTTGATCGGCAATTTCTATATTGCCTAGCTGTTTATAAATAGGAAATTCAAAAGCGGTACCGCGATAATGTGAACCACGATTATCAAGCTGATAAACAATATAACCTTGTTGCAACATGAATTGAGTCAGATCAGCACCTTGCCATTTATTCGTTACTCGTTGTACATGTGGGCCACCATAAACATTAATAATTACCGGATATTTCTTCCCAGGTTCCATTTGCTTCGGTTTATAAAGTTTATAAAATAAGGTAGCAGTACCATTGTCTGATTTAAGTGAGCCAAAGTCAGGTTTTACTAAATTATTAACATAAGGGCTCATTGAGTGTTCGGCGGTTATTTTATTTTCAGCTAACCATGTTATGTGCTCACCACTGGCTTGATGTAAACTAACCTGTTTAGGCGTTGATATATTAGAAAAGCTGTCGATATAACTATTGCTATCATTACTAAAACTTACACTATGAAAGCCGTTACGTTTACTTATTCGCATCACATGCTCTGGAGACTTTCCATTTAAAGGCACGCTATACAAATGACGTTCTAAAGGAGTGTCGGCACGACCCGTAAAATAAAGTAACTGTTTCTTTTCATCAACATTTTTTAGTGAGTCAACCACCCATTGACCTTGGGTTAGTTGTGCAATAAGTTTACCGTTAAGATCAAAATGATATAAATGCTTATAACCATCACGCTCTGAAGCCCAAATAAATGATTTATTATTTTTTAAGAAATATAAGTCGTGGTGTAAGTTAACCCAATGACCTGATTTTTCGGTTAATAGTGTTTTTTGCTTACGCTTTTTAAGGTTATAGCTTTTTAAAATTAATGTTTTTTGATCTCTACTTTGCCATTGATAGGATAAGTTTTTACTGTCGGGTAACCATTTTACCCGTGGAATATAAATATCATGACTTTTTGTTTCGTTGCTTTCATCTAACGCAATGAATTGTATTTTTTTACCTTTAATATCGGTTACCGCTAAGCGTATATTAACGTTGTTTGTGCCTGTCGCCGGGTAGCGTTGTTCTATTAATTTTATTTTTTGAGCGTATATTTCATTACGAATAACGGTTTGTACCGGTGTTTCATCGACTTGTAAAAAGGCAATGTATTTTTCATTAGGAGACCACCAATAACCGGTCATTCTATCCATTTCTTCTTGCGCTACAAATTCACTCATGCCATTTTTAATAGCACCACTACCGTCGCTGGTTAATTGGCTTTCTTTCCCTGTTTCTATATGCAAAATATAAATATTTTGTTCACGTATGTAAGAAATGTAATTTCCTTGTGGGGAAAATTTTACATCGGTTTCAAAACCCTCAGTGTCGGTTAAGCGCTTTGCACTTTTTGTGTTTAAATGGTAATAATAAACATCGCCATTTAAAGGAAATAATAGGGCGCTACCATCATCAGAAAATTGATATTCCATAATGCCAAAACCGTAAATACGTTGGCGTTCACGACGAGCCTTTTCTTCGTCTGACAAGGCTTCTGTGCCACTAAACAGGGCTTGTGAATCAACGAGTAATTGGTTTTTTTTGCTTTTTAGGTTGTATTCCCATAAATCATAACGATTTAAGTCATCGTTTTTACCTTGTAAATAAGTTACTCGAGTACCGTCAGGAGAAAACTTAAGCGCTTTAGGTGTTTGTCCTTGTAATGACGGCGCACTATATATTCGTTCAATCGTTAATTTTTTTGACTCTCTTTTAAGCGCTTGCTCTAATGCTGTACTTTTCACTGTTTTGGTCACTATATTGTCGGATATATTTTCTGTTGTGTTGACTATATTATCGATTATGGGTTGGCTGATTTGTGATGTTTTTTGATTGATTTTTTTAGCTGAACTTATTTTATCTGAAGTTGTTTCATCTGAAATTATCGTATCTGAAGTTATATTAGCCTGAAGGGTAAAGGAGAAAAATAAAGTACAACAAAGTGTTGCACAACAAGGAAATAGAACTGATTTTTTTAAATTAATTTTCATGGATAAACCGTTATTAACTTCTTTTAAAGATTATATTTACGAGACGCGAAACTTAAAGTATGTCTAATGCGTCACTAAGTTTTTTAACACCAATAACTTCCATGCCATCAATGCGTTGTTTTGGTACATTATTAAAAGGCACAATGGCTCGTTTAAAACCATGTTTGGCGGCTTCATTGATGCGCTCTTGTCCACTTGGTACAGGACGAATTTCACCCGACAAACCCACTTCACCAAAAATAACTAACTCTTGCGATAATGCATTATCTTTAAAGCTTGAAACAAGTGCAAGAATTAAGGCTAAATCAATACTGGTTTCTGATACTTTAACACCGCCAACCACATTAACAAAAACATCTTGATCGTTAAGTTGCAAACCACCATGACGATGCAGTATGGCAAGTAGCATTGATAACCTGTTTTGATCGGCACCAACGGCAACCCTACGTGGATTGCCTAACGCAGAATAGTCAACCAGTGCTTGAATTTCCACCAACAAAGGCCGAGTGCCTTCCCAGAGAACCATTACGGCACTACCCGGTGTTGGCGCTTCACTACGGCTAAGAAAAATAGCCGAAGGGTTTTTAACTTCTTTCAAACCATTGCCGGTCATGGCAAATACGCCAAGTTCATTAACTGCGCCAAACCGGTTTTTAGTGCCGCGCAAAGTGCGGTAGCGAGAATCATTGCTACCTTCAAGCATTATTGAACAATCAATACAATGCTCTAATACCTTAGGGCCAGCAAGTGAGCCATCTTTAGTAACATGACCCACTAACAGCATAGCAACATGGTGTTGTTTGGCAAACCGCGTTAAATAGGCTGCACTTTCTCTTACTTGTGAAACACTACCTGGAGCCGAGGGCACATCGCTCATATGCATAACTTGAATGGAATCAATAACGATAATTTTTGGTTTTTCACGCTCGGCGATATGGCAGATGTTCTCTACACTTGTTTCAGATAGCATTTTTAGGTTATTGGTTGCTAATCCTAAACGTTTAGCGCGCATAGCTACTTGTTGCAGCGATTCCTCACCGGTTATGTAGAGTGCCGTCATGTTGTCAGCTAATGAACACATGGCCTGTAATAATAAGGTGCTTTTACCTGCACCGGGTTCGCCGCCAATCAATATAGCGCTGCCGGGAACAATACCACCACCAAGCACGCGATCAAATTCAATAAAGCCAGAAGAAAAACGGGGTAAATCGGTTAAGTCAATGGCGTCAAGTGTTTGAACTTTCGCTTCATTTGCGCCGGCAAAACCTGAAAAATTTCCACCACGAGTTGGCACTTTTGCTTGTTTAAATTCAGTAATAGTATTCCACGCCTTACAATCACTACATTGGCCTAACCAACGAGAATACTCTGAGCCACAGTCTGTACAAACATAAGCTGTTTTTGTTTTAGCCATTTGACCTCTTGGGAATGTTAATAATTAATCATGCCTATTTAGATAACTCAGGAGTTCGCTGTAAACGTCATCTTCGAAGTTTCTGATCGAAGATCTATTGTTTTTTAGACACTAGATCCCCGATTAAAACACCACGGGGATGACGATCCTGAGCCAAGTGCATAGGCATGTAATTAATTGGCCTTGTTCCTTCTTAATCATTAAGAAGGAACAAGGCATAATTATTGCTTTACTTTATTGAATGATAACAGCTAAAGATAACAAATATTTATTGATGCCGTTAAACAAAGTAAATTATAATGCTTTTGATTTTTTTGTCTAAGCATAACGACTAAAGGTAACGTTAATTTTTTCTATATGACTACAGATTTTTCAAAATACCATAACATTATCACGCAGTTTCGTGGTTTGGTTAATAAAAACGACTTTACGACAAGGCTTGCTAAGGTAACGAAAAACATTCCAAAAACAGATATGTTTTTATTGAAAATGGAATTAAAACGTTTAGCTGGCCCTTGTACTCGCTTAATTGATTTAAGGGGGTTAGTTGATGGTGAGTGTCAAATATTTGAACATTTAGACCAGCGTCATTTTTTAGATGATATTGCCATTAAAGTGTTTCAAGAGAATGTGGCTGTTTATGGTGAATATTGTTTTGGGGTCTATGAAGCGGTAAAAAACACTAAAAATAATTTCCGGATAATTTATCAAAAAGAGCAAGCTAATATTGGCAATCCATCACCCGTTATTGCCAATAAAACGCAAGAAAAAATACAATATCCAGCAAGCCTTTATTTAATAGGTAATTATTATAACCGTATTGAAGAGCGTATGAACTTTGTTACGCCAATTACAATTACACTAAATAATGAGCAAGAAATAGAAGCGCATAGTGCCGATATTAGTTCGGTAGGGGGTAAAATTAGACTCGACAAATCGAATTATTTAGAGATTGGGCAAACCATAGCGCTTAGCTTTTTAGACTTGAAAGGAGAATTTCAATTTGATAAAAATATAGATTATCATTATGAAATTAAAAGTGTTTTTATCGATGGTCGTACTCAAATTATTGGTTGTCAACGTGTTAATGTGGGTGAAGAAGACCGTTTTGTAAAATTTTTGACCAATTATATACACGATAATAAACGTCGTTATAAAATTAATATTGATAATACCTTTACCGCGTTACGGGCTAGGGCTTTTGAACAGTTTACCTTACCAAAAATAAACGAACTACCCATTTTTATTGATTCTAAGGGGAGTCACGTGCTGCCTAGGTATGCGTTGACATCGCCAAATAATCAAGCGGTTTTTCAATATTGGCGAGATGAACGTGGTTACTCTATGTTGGGTTGTTTGGTTAACGCTGATCGCATGGAACGAATAAAGGAAGCGCAAGAAAAAGATCAATCGATTATTGTTTATAGCTTCATCCATCAAAATAAAGGTAAAAGTTTCTTTTATAGTATTGATCAGCAACAAATGGCTGAGGATGAAGATTTTTTTCAACAGTTTTTGGGCTTTGCCGCAGGTAAACCGTCGTTCGCAATAACACAATTAACTTGCTTTGCTATTGATAGAACACGCGCATATTCGCCTTTTACCGTCTCAAATATGTTATCGACTAAAGATCAATATCTTAATCCACCGCCTTCGGATGAAGTTAATTATAGTTTGGATGATTTATCTCATATTGTTGTTGCTAGTGATATCACTCATCAAAAATCAACGTTTGATTACCAGCAATTATCTTATGAAAACATATGCAGAATTAAACTTAAAGAATATGGGCATAAACGCCATGTAAAGCCATTACTTATTGATGAGTTAATGGTGAGTTATAAAAATCAACGGCAAGAGCCAAGGTTTAAATATAAAACACCTATCATTGTTGGTACTAACTCGGATAAATGGACAGGAAAATCTCAAGATTTTTCTATTTCAGGCTTAAAAATTAAATTTGATAAAGCGGTACGCTTATCTGCAGGGCATATTGTTTATTTGAGCTTTCCTGATTTACAAAAAATAACTTCTGCATTTGACTTAAAAGCATTGCCTTATGAAGTTGTTCGCATCAATAAAAATAAAACGACCATTAATTTACGAGTACAGGTAAAAGAACATCAACATATTGGGCGTGCTTTTTTTAAGGTATTAATCAATAAAAATAAAAATAAATTAACGCCGGATGAGTACGCCTTACTCATTCCTGGCTTAGCAAAAACGCTTCGTACTATTTATGCAGGAAGTTTAAAAATTCCATCATTGATGGTACAAACTAGCGGTAGTCGTTATAAAACCGAGATTATTGTTGCCAGTGAAAACATGGAAAATGATAAACCTACGGACTTATTTCAGCAAATGTCAAAGCTAAGTGAACGTCAAAATTATTACAATTTGTTTCCTGTAGTCAGTCATTTTACGGTAAATAATGTACTAGATAGCCGCTTGAAAAAATTATTAGCAAGTGATAAATCGGTAACAGAGCTATTATATATTGCCATAAACACAAGTTTTGATCGAATTGAACAAGCGGTAACTTGTAAATTTGAAAGTGAGCTTAACACACCGGAACTACAGCGATTTTTTATTAAAAAGTCATTAAAACGCGGGAAGTTTTATTGCCTACAGCTGAAAATTTCTCGAACTAATGAACCTGAAATGGAACATTTAAATCCAGAGTTAAGCTATATAAGTACTTATGCTATTCACCGAGGAAAACAAATTGAACAAGAAATTTGGAGTGTTGCTGGTGTCGTTCAACTATTTGATATTACACAAGAAGTGTTATTTCGCTATCATTTAATAGACGGGTATTAAACGATAGCAATTATATTATTAATTTGCTACAAATATACATTGATTAAAGCGATGCTATTTTCATTTTTTATGCTAGCCAATGCAATAAGCAGTCTAACCCTTGTTGGTTAATGCTGCTATCTGCTTGCGCTAAAACAATAGGTTTTGCATGAAATGCAACGCCAAAATAAGCGGCAGCCATCATAACTAAGTCATTAGCACCATCGCCCATTGCAACCGTTTGTGTTGAACTAATTTGATATTTTTCAGCTAATAATACTAATGAGTCGGCTTTTACTTGAGCATCAACCACATCACCCAATACTTTACCGGTTAGCTTACCGTTTACTATTTCTAGTTTATTAGCAAAAGCGGCATCTAGGCTTAATAATGTTTTTAAATGATCAGCAAAATAGGTAAAACCACCTGAAGCAATAGCAATACGCCAATTGTGCTTTTTCAGCACTACAATAAGATTTTCTAACCCTTTCATTAACGGAATGTTTTTAGCTACATCGGCTAATATTTGCTCGGATGAATCGGCTAAGGTAGCAACACGTTGATGTAAGCTTTGTGCGAAGTCTAATTCGCCTTGCATAGCAAGTTCAGTAACGGCAGAAACCTCTTCGCCAACACCTGCGAGTTTTGCTATTTCATCAATACATTCAATTTCAATGGTGGTTGAGTCCATATCCATCACTAATAATCCGGGTTCAGATAATTTAGGGGCAGACTTTATAATGGCGGCTTCAAAGTTATTCGCTAACGCGTAGGAGGCCAATTGTTTTCTTGCCATTAAAAAATCTTCACAAGTAACACTAAAGCGATAACTGGTTTGGTTGTTACGCTCATTAATAGCATTTAATGTTTGAATAATAATGTTGGTATTTTTTTGGATATTGATCAACTCAATTAGCGATAATTGGGCAAAAACGACTAACTCAATAGTGGTTGAGGGCATTGTTTTTTTAGTTGAGGGAGTGGTGGTATCGCCAGTTATGTTGTCAGCGCATGAAAAAGTCTGATCAATAACTAAATGGTGTTCATCTACTTGACAAAAATAAGGAAAGTTAGCATTAACTTGTTTATCAGTAGTATGTAAAGGCAAACATTGGTTAAGTGAATAATTAGCAATATTGACCAAGGGTAATACATTAACGGAAATAGACACAATTAAATCTCTGAGTGATAAGGTTAGTTATATACGAGTATATTACCTCAATATGTATTCATCTTGAGGTAATATACGTATATTTTTTAAATAAACTTCACATATGTTAGCTAAATAACTTATAGTAGATAGTGACACGTCTTTATGATAACTGATTTTTATGAAGCAATTATAACTGTCTTTATGCCCATGTTCGCCGTTGCCCATTTTTTAGGGGAACTCTTAATAAAAACAAGCGCTTTGACCATTGTTTGCCCAAGCGCCCTGAAACATATATTTTGAAGTATCATGAGTGTAGCCCCTAAATTATCATCAATTTATAACAAAATTCTGCAACTATTTAGTGCCGTTTTATTAATTGTTGTTATGTTGAATATATGGCTACTTACCGCGACTAAAAGCCAAGTAAATTTACAACATCACTTTGGTGATATAGGGGAAAAGTACTTACAGCAGGTAGCTGCGGGTGTCTCGGTGTTATTACCTGAAACGCAAGCGTCAAAAAATCTACCCCTACAAAATTATATTAATAATATTGCTAAAGCTGATTTTATTAAACAAGTGCATTTATATGATGAAACGGGTTTACTCATTGTGCGTGGACAAGTAGACAGTGAAGGTGATATTTTAGCTGATTTATCCATGCATGATCTTTATGGTATTTCAGTAAACAAGCTTGATAGAAGTAAGCGCTATATACCTTTTATTCAAGAAATACGTGATGATAAATTACGGGGATATTTACGTGTAACCATTGAGAAATCTTATTTGATTGCCGATTTAACACAAGAAAATGACAACCGACAGTCACTATTTCGTATGATGATAATTATGGCTGGCTTGGTTGGTTTTCTACTAACTCGCGGACTGAACCGTTTTAGTCGCCAAGGTTATCGACTACCCAAAATTAACTAACCCGAATTTTTAAAAAATAACTGTGCTATATTTTTTTCTATTTTCTCGGCAACAACTTCAGCCGTTTCGGCCCTAATGCTTGTTAACGCGGTAAATACTTTGATGATATTACAGGGAGAATTTACTCGCTCATGCACACCGGTATATTCGTCATTTAAAGGCATTGCGGGTGCATCTGTTTCTAATACCAAACTTGATAAGGGTAAACGCTTAATAGCATTGATGGTTTTTTTTGCTCTTGGGTAAGTAATTGTGCCGCCAATACCCAGTTTAAAGCCTAAATCTATATAACTTTTAGCTTGTTGGTAACTACCAGAAAAGGCATGAATAATACCACCATGAGACAGTTGATACTGCTTTAACAGTGGAATGATGTATTGGTGAGATTGTCTATGATGAACAATAATCGGTAATTGTTGCTGTTTCGCTAGTGCTAATTGTGCATCAAAAAAATGTTGTTGTTTGGTTAAGTTATGATCAAAATTATCAGCCTGTTTAGCAATAGTGCCGTCTATACCGGCTTCTCCAATCGCCACAATCAGTTGTTTATTCTGGATCACTTGATCAAATAGTGCGTTTAAATGACTATCGTTTAATTGCTCTAAAAACCAAGGGTGAATACCTAAGCACGAGTGAATTTTAACCTGAGTGTTTAGCGCATTATTATTAGTGCTATCATTAACGCTTTTTTTAATGCAATCTTTCGCTAATTTAATTACTTTTGACCAATTATCCGGTGTGACAGCGGGCACGATAATGCGTTTTATATTTAATTGATAACATTGCGCTAATAGAGAGGGTAAATTGTTTTCAAATTCGGGGAAGTCTAAGTGGCAATGGCTGTCAGTAAAATTCATGCAATTGCCTTATAGCTTGGAACTAATATTAATACTAATGCCGTTGAAAAATACCGCTTTAAAAATAACGGCTAATAATTTTTAAGACGTTGTGCTCGTTGCGCTAATTTGTCAATTATGCTGTCTAATTTATAATGCTCTATAAATTGATCACAAAGCTTTTCTTCATTTAGCAATACATTTGCCATGTAAACCGCTTGAGCAACACCAAAAGTATTTTCACGTAATTTTGTTGGGCTATGATGTAAAACCACCGCTTTAATTAGCTTAGTTGAAAATTTCCACATATGTAATAAATAACCGCCAATGTGGCAATGATCGGTACCAAAAACTTTTTTCTCTTGTAGCGCTGTATTTTGATTGGTTGTTTCTTGATCAAAAAATATTTTCGTTAATTTTGGGTTGATTTCATATAAAACAACTTTACCAATGTCGTGCAATAAACCCGCTAACATCGCTTCTTGTTTTAGTTCAGGTTTTACCATAGACGCGGCAAGTTTTGCGATGGCTAAACTGTGCAACTGCTCATTAATAATTGAATAGTTTGGAATGTTAGGCTTATACGAGAATAATTCTGAGGTCATTACTATACAACATAGCGTGTCTACACCCATTTTAGTGATGGCATCAGTAATACTGGTTAATACTCGCCCGTTTACCATAAAAGAAGCATTAGAAAATTGTAATACTTTGGCGGCTAATGCTGGATCTTGGGTAATAATGTCGGCAATTTTTTGTGAATCGGTATTTTTTTGTTGAAGTAAGGTATTCAATTGCATATACACTTTGGGCGGGCTAGGCAAGGTTTTAACACTCGCCACCGCTTTTACAATGCCCTTTTTAGTGATTGCTTGTGTGATAAAGCTATGGCTTGGGGTACTACTTTTTACATTATTCATTACTACTTTCCATTTTTACCTGTGTTACATACGGTCCATTACTTCAATGCCTAAAATAGTTAAACCTTGTTTTAGCGTTTTGGCTATTAATTGACATAATGCTAAACGTGATGCTTTAACATCAGGCGCAATACCGTCTTTTAAAATAGGACAGGCTTCATAAAAGCTCATGGTTAAGCTTGATAATTCATATAAATAATTACATAACAGGTTGGGCGTACATTCACTGATCACTGCATCAATGACATCTTCAAGTTGTAATATCTTTAAAGCTAACGCTTTTTCTTGAGGCTCAATGATGGTGACAGCCGTGGTGGAGTTCTCTATTTTTTGACTCTCTACCGTAGAGAGTATTCTCTGAATACGTGAATAAGCGTATTGTAAATAAGGCGCTGTAGCACCTTCAAAGCTCAACATTGTTTTCCAATTGAAAATATAATCGCTGGTACGATTTTTAGATAAATCAGCAAACTTAACCGCGCCTATGCCTACTTTTTTTGATATTTCAGCTAAATCATGATCACTTATGTCTGGGTTTTTCTCTTTGATCAAAGTACTTGCACGAGTCACTGCTTCGTCTAAAAGTTCTGCTAATTTTATGGTGCCGCCAGTGCGGGTTTTAAAAGGTTTGCCATCGTTACCCATCATCATGCCAAACGGACAGTGATCATAGCTAACATTTTCAGGTAAAAAACTGGCTTTACGCGCCACAATTTCAACTTGTTTAAAATGTAATGCTTGGCGAGCATCGGTGAAAATGATAATACGATCAGCTTTTAAGGTATTGCTACGATAACGACACGCAGATAAGTCAGTGGTTGAATATAAAAATCCACCCCCTGATTTTTGTACAATAAATACCGAAGGATCGCCGTCTTTGTTCGCCATTTCGTCAATAAAAACAACTTTAGCGCCTTGATCTTCAACGGCTATTTCTTGTGCCATCAACTCATCAATAACGGTTGATAAATCAAGATTATAGGCACTTTCGCCCATAATATCGCTACGCGTTAGCGAGACATTTAATTTAGTATATATTTCTTCACTGTGTGCAATTGAAATATCAATAAATTGTTGCCAAAGTTTGGCACAACTAGCATCGCCACTTTGTAGTTTAACCACGTCAGCGCGAGCTCTGTCGGCAAAACCTTCTTCATTGTCAAAACGAACTTTGGCTTCGCGATAAAAATTTTCTAAATCAGCAAGTGCGGTTTCAGCTACTTCATCACTGGCTAATTTGTCACTTAAATGGGCTATTAACATACCAAATTGTGTGCCCCAATCACCCATATGATTTTGACGGATAACGGTGTCACCTCTAAATTCAAGCGCTTTTACAACGGCATCGCCAATGATGGTTGAACGTAAGTGACCAACATGCATTTCTTTCGCTAGGTTTGGTGCAGAATAATCGACCACAACGGTTTGCACTTTATCCTTGGTACTATTACCTAGCACAGAAGTGCCGCGTTGGCTTACGCCAATATATTTATCTTGAGCAATGTTATCAAGTTGTTTGGCAAGCCATTGCTTGTCTAAGTGAATATTAATAAAACCAGGGCCAGCCAATTCAATATTGTCGGCGATACCTGCTAGATCTAAGTGTTCAACAACTTTGGTGGCTAACTCGCGAGGATTAGTTTTAAGTTTTTTAGCTGCCCCCATCACCCCATTGGCTTGGTAATCACCAAATTGTGGGCGGTTTGATAAACTGATTGCAGGGTTAGTACCTGCGGGTAAACCTGCGGCAATCATAGCGGCGCTAACTTTTTCTGATAATATTTGTTTAATATTCATAATGTTTGTTCTATTTCATTCTTAATAAATTATATTATTTTGCAAGTATATAGTTTTATAGCAAGGCACTCATTCTATTTTATTCGGGAGTTTAGTTTACTAAATGACCTAATAAAATTTAATGAGTAACGCAGATAGAAAGCTATAGACGTAGTAAAATTAGTGTTCTCGGGTGGAGTGGAATAATATATCGGGATGACGCTCTTGCGCTAAGGATAAATTAACCATTGTTGGTGCAATATAAGTTAAGTTATTACCACCATCTAAGGCTAAGTTATCGCCGGCTTTCTTTTGAAATTGCTCTAAGGTGCGTTCGTTATCACAAGTACACCAGCGAGCGGTTGCGACACTTATTGGCTCGTAAATAGCCTCAACTTTATATTCTGTTTTCAAACGCTGAACAACTACTTCAAATTGTAATACACCAACCGCGCCAACAATCATGTCGTTATTAATAAAGGGTCTAAATACTTGTACTGCGCCTTCTTCAGACAGTTGGATCAGGCCTTTTTGTAATTGCTTGGCTTTTAATGGATCTCGAAGGCGAATACGACGGAACATTTCTGGAGCAAAGTTAGGGATACCGCCAAACTTCATCATTTCACCACTGGTAAAGGTATCACCAATTTGAATGCTGCCATGATTATGCAGTCCAATAATATCGCCAGCATAGGCTTCTTCAACGTTTGATCTATCACCTGCCATAAAAGTTACCGCATCGGCAATTTTAACATCTTTACCAAGGCGCACTTGTTTCATCTTCATGCCTTTTTCATATTTGCCAGAGCAAATACGCATGAAGGCGATACGGTCACGATGTTTAGGATCCATATTGGCTTGAATTTTAAAAACAAAACCGGAGAATTTTTCTTCTGCCGCTTTTACTTCGCGAGTGTCAGTAATACGCGGCAGTGGCTTTGGTGCCCACTTGGTTAAACCGTCTAACATGTGATCAACGCCAAAGTTACCCAGTGCGGTACCAAAAAATACCGGTGTTAAATCACCGCTCAGAAATTCAGCTAAATTAAATTCGTGAGATGCACCCACCACTAACTCTAATTCTTCACGTAAATCTTCGGCGTAATTGCCAATAATGTTATCAAGTTCAGGGTTATTTAATCCTTTAATAACACGCTTTTCTTGAATGGTATGTCCTAAACCTGATTGATACAAAACAATTTCATCATTAAGAATATTGTAAATACCTTTAAATTCTTTACCCATGCCAATAGGCCAAGTAATAGGCGCGCATTTAATTTTTAATACGTCTTCAACTTCATCCATCACTTCCATTGGGTCGCGTACATCTCGATCCATTTTATTCATAAAGGTAATAATTGGTGTATCGCGTAAACGAGTTACTTCCATCAATTTAATGGTTCGTGCTTCGACACCTTTGGCAACGTCAATCACCATCAAACATGAATCTACCGCGGTTAACGTACGATAAGTGTCTTCTGAGAAATCTTCATGTCCGGGAGTATCAAGCAAGTTAACCAAGCAATCGTTATAAGGAAATTGCATTACCGAGGTGGTGATTGAAATACCCCGTTCTTTTTCCATTTCCATCCAGTCAGATTTAGCGTGCTGACCTGATTTTTTACCTTTAACCGTGCCTGCTTTTTGTAAGGCTTGACCGAACAAAAGTACCTTCTCAGTGATGGTCGTTTTACCTGCATCGGGATGCGAAATGATGGCGAACGTACGACGAAGATCGACTTGTTCTTGCTGAACTGACATGCGGCTTACCTATTGCTAAAGATGTTAGACTAAAATACACATATAAAAACGGCACATTATAGCGAAGTTACAGGTGGGAAGTCATTTAAAAGAAGGAGGTTTCTGATGATTTTATTGAAATATGGCCGTTTTTAACCATTAATGAAATAAGTTAGCAATAAATTGTTGTTCATTAGGGGTCAAAATTGGCTGACTTAATGCTGAGTTATTATTATTTCTCAAGTTTTTTTGCTCTTGAAACTGCAGGTGAAGAATAGATAGGCTTTGCTGTGTGCTTAATCCGGTAAGCTCAGTGATTTTGTAGATAGCGTCTTGATATGCTTCATGGGCAACATGATGGATTAAGTCGTCGTTGTTTAATGTGTTGTGCTTTGTAGCATGCATAATAAACGCTCATCATTATTGGATAGTAAGTTGGATATAAATAAGTTGAATATAAATAGGTAAAGTTTGTAGCGTTAACTTTATAATAAGCTGAAAAGTTAAAGTAGTACGTTTGGGTGATTAATTGTAGGAAATTGTAATGTAGCGATAACTTAACTAATGGATTTGATATAACGCCGTTTGCTACGACCTTATTAGCACGTTATTAGTGCTTAGATCACATTAAAGTTGTTTAAAGGTTACCTGATATTCACCAAGATTTTCATAGTTGATTTTTGTTTCTACATCAAAATCTACTTCAACAATACCGGCATATGAGCCGGTGATTATGGCTTGGCCTGCCTCAAAGTTTATGCCACGTTTACTCATGTAGTTAATTAACCAATAAACGGGCAGTTGCGGCAATGGATTAGGGTGTACACCTTCAAAATTTTGAGTATTACAGCCTTGTGTTACCGACAAGTTGACTTTACTGGCAGCAAAGGCTTTTTCACGGTTAATTTCAGGGCCGATATATAAGCCATGGTTAACTAAGCCGTCAGCAAGTTTTTCGGTGAAATCAGCACCACTATCATCAGCAAAGCGGCTTTGTATTAACTCTAACGCCATATGACAACTGCTAATGGCGGAATCTATTTCTTCTTCGCTATAATCGGCTTGTTGAGCAGGTAGATTTTTATTTAAAATAAAGGCAATTTCTGGCTCAAGACGTGCTTTGTTGTCATCGATAAATAAGCGACATATATCGCCCGACTCGATGTTATCGGAAAAAATAGGCGCTACAATCACTTTATCATCAAATGGAAGTAAACATTTCCAGCCAGCGACCTTGTCATTACGCATCATAGTTAATTGAGCTTGAATTTCAAGCGCTTCATCAAGCGTGTTTGGACGAATGTTGGTTGGTAAGCGAGGCGCTTTAGTACCCGCAATACGGCGACTTAAAAGTTCGGCGGCAGCAAGAGAAAATTTATTTTTATTTGTCATAGTAAGTGATTGTTATCATGTAAAAAAACATCTTACCGTGAGGAATGAAAAAGTTCTACTAATTATTTCGTAAACCATTTCTTGAATTACTTTATAACAACTTAGTTCGGAAATTAAACTGAGGATTTTATAAGGTTAGACACATAACAATGGCATCTTCATAACCAAAGCCTCTCGCGCTAGGATAGTAGCCAGTGCGTCGATCTGTTTCAATAAAGCCAGCATTCATATAAAGCATTTGCGCGGAGATATTTTTAGCACGTACTTCAAGCCAAATTTTTATTGCTCCTTTTGCTTTTGCTTGGGTTACAAATTGCGTTAAAAGTTGATTACCATAACCCTTACCTTGTTCTTGTGGATAAACACAAATATCCATTAAAGTGGCTTCATCAATAACGAATTCTCCAACATAAAAACCAATAGCGGTTGTACTGGCGCTAACAAGCTTTTCACCAAAATAACGACCACCAATACAACTGCGAAAGGTTTTTTCAGTCCACGGGTGTGAATGACACTGTGTTTCTATGAGCATCAATTGTTCAATGTCTGCTGTGGTAATGGCTGAAAATGGTAATGAAGATGAGCTTTTTTGATTTGAGTTCATAAAATTTGACTTTCAATAACCTGCCAGAGTTGTTTTTTAAGATGAGGTGATTTTGCTATTATATTGATGTTTGGAGTGAATAATTTGTTATTTGAGCAGTGTAATTCAGTATTTTGTGACTCATAAAAATACCAGTCAAACAAACCAAGATTTAAATGGTCCGTTTGAACGACTACTTCACCAAGGGTTATGCCAGCAGACAGAATTATGTCGCTAAATAAGGGATTTTGGCTTAGCTTATTTAGATCGATGTTAATCACATTAGTATGACCATTTATTGATTCTGTTTCACTTTTCGGCACACGTTGTTGCCAAAGGCCAATGCCCATTTCGTTAAGCTGATTAAATTGTCGTTGGCTAATGCTCATGGTTATATACTATCTTCAAGTGGAACGGGTATAGCGATATATTGTACATAATAATTGTTTACTATAATGACAGAATTGCATGATATGGAAAAGTAGAGAAGTAAAAAATAGTAGGATATAAAGAAAGAAAATGGCAGGGGTGGAGAGACTCGAACTCCCAACCATCGGTTTTGGAGACCGCTGTTCTACCAATTGGAACTACACCCCTGCAACGGAGGTGAATTATACTGATGCGTAGCAAAAGGTAAAGAGCAAATTGCTAAATAATTTGAATTGCTTAGTCATGCGTCTAATAATTAAGCAAAAAGGGCGAACGTTGTGCATATTATCATTTTGAAACTTGAAACTTGAAACTAGGCACTTGCAACTCAACTTTCTGTTTTGCGTAATTTACTTAATCTAAACTCACTAGCGTAAGGGTAAACATCTTCATAAATGCCATCGGCAACATTTTTCTGACATTGTTGCCAGTAACTGGCGCTTAATAAGTTTTCATGATGTCGTTTAAATGCTTTCAAATATTTGGGATTAGCTAAAGCAAAGGTGGCTAATTCTTCTGGGAACATATCACCGGGCGCTACAGAGTACCATGGCTCTGCCGCATAAATTTGATCTTCAGTTACGGCAACAGGTTTTACTCTGAAATTGACTTCATTCATGTAAGTTATTTCGTCGTAATCGTAGAAAATTACCCGACCATGACGGGTAACGCCAAAGTTTTTTAATAGCATATCGCCAGGAAAAATATCGGCAGAAATCAATTGTTTAATCGCTTTGCCGTAGCCGTACATAACTCTGTCTATTTCTTCATCGTCAGCATCGGCCAAATATAAATTAAGAGGTATCATCCGTCGTTCTATGTATAAGTGCTCAATAATAATCAAATCATCTTCATAGCGAATAATAGAAGAGGCAACTTTGTGCAGTTCGGCTAAGAGTTCTTCATTAAATCGGCTTTTAGGAAAGGCGACTTCGGAGTATTCTAAGGTATCAGCCATGCGTCCAACTCTGTCATGTTGTTTTACTAAGCGATACTTACCTTTAACATCACTTTTAGTCATGTTTTTACTCGGTGAAAATTTATCTTTAATTATTTTAAAAACATAAGGATAAGAGGGAAGTGTGAAGACTGACATCACCATACCTTTTATGCCGGCAGCTAACTCAAATTGGTCATCACTACTGTTAAGGTGGTTAAGAAAATCACGATAAAATTGTGTTTTTCCTTGTTTATGAAAACCAATGGCAGAATATAAATCAGCCCTTGTCTTATGAGGAATTAATCCTTGTAAAAAATTAACTAGCGCATGAGGGTGTAAACAATCGACAAAAAAGTAGGCGCGGGCAAAACCAAAAATTATTGCCATATTTTCACTTTCAGTTAACAGTGCATCGATATACAAGCCGCCTTTTTCATTATTTAATACACAAATAATAAAAGGCATTTCACCGGAGGGTGATAATACTCGACCAATTAAATAAGCGCCTTTGTTTCGGTAGAAAGTAAAGTTAAGAATATCAAACTGTAGCGCTTCAACATTAAAACGCGCTTTATGAGCTTTGCGATGGAAAGCGCGAATTAGACTGTCAACATCAGTTGATAAATCTTGAAAGGGAACATCCGTTTTATGATGATTCATGATGTTAGTGATAGTTTGTTTTAAACCGGTTTTAGTAGGATTGTAGCGTGTATAAATAACGGGAGTTGGTTCCTTATCAAGACGGTTAACGGTACTTTCTACAAAAATATAAGCGTTGTGATAATACTCGCGACCAAACAAGTGGCAAAATACTGAATTATAAAAACTTTCAGCTAGCTCTGGTTGTTTATGGGTTAACAATATTTCAATATAATTAATTTTGACTTGTTGCCATAGTTCATCATTAACCTTTTCAATACCAAAATCTTGCTTGATGGTAAGATACGTTTCTTTTACGCGCTCATCGTAAAAGTTGGTGCGCTCTTTTGCCGCTTGTTGCACTTCACTCCATTGACACTTTTGAAAACGTTGCTGTGCAGATTGAGTTATTTCAATAAAAAGCTGAATATGGCGTTCAAAGCCATTAATAATAGTGTTTGCGATAGTGAGGGCAAGGTCAGTCATAAAAGCCTAATATATATTTATCGAGTAATATAAAATATAGCCTTTGTCAGCGTTTTATGTGAATTTAAGCGATAAATATTGACTATAAGCAGTAATAATATTGTTTATTATCAAATTAGTTTAAATTTTAACGGTAAATATTTTGATTTTTCTTGCTATCAGCAACGCTCAGCACTAAAATTACGCGGTTTTAAAACTGCGTTATTTTGTCTTTGTTTACAAATAAAAATAACCTTATTAATTGGTGGCTTTTCAAATTTATCATGCGTGTATCTGATTTCTCTTTCGAACTACCCAGTGAGTTAATTGCTCGATTTCCTAAAACTGACCGTACAGGCAGCCGCTTAATGGTGCTTGAAGGTAATTCTGGCGATGTATCTGATCTTGGTTTTGTTGATATTATTGACCAATTAAACGCGGGCGATTTGTTAGTGTTCAATAACACCCGTGTTATTCCCGCCCGACTGTTTGGGCAAAAAGCAACGGGTGGAAAAATAGAGGTGTTGGTTGAACGCTTAATCGACCAGCATTCAGTATTAGCACATATTCGCGCAAGTAAGTCACCTAAAGTAGGTGCTGAACTTTATTTGGGCAGTGATATACTTGAAAACGCGGCAAAAGCAACCATGGTTGCTCGTCATGGCGCGCTATTTGAATTGAAATTTCAAGGTGAACAATCAGTATTATCAATATTAGACGAAGTAGGGCATATGCCATTGCCTCCTTACATTGATAGACCTGATGAAGACAGTGACAGAGAACGTTATCAAACGGTCTATAATGAAAAGCCGGGCGCAGTTGCAGCGCCTACGGCAGGCTTACATTTTGATGAAGCGTTGTTGGCAAAAATTAACGCTAAAGGCGTAGCGCTTGCTTTTGTTACTTTGCATGTTGGCGCAGGTACTTTTCAACCGGTAAAAGTCGATGAAATAGCTGATCATATAATGCATGCAGAATACGTAGAAGTGCCTGATGAAGTCATACAGCAAATAACAGAAACGAAAGCAAATGGCGGTCGAGTGATCGCGGTTGGCACAACTTCAGTTCGTTCATTAGAGAGTGCGGCTAAATCAGCTCAAGAAAAAGGTACTGAACTCACTGCTTTTTACGGTGATACCGATATTTTTATTACCCCAGGCTATGAATTTCAGCTTATTGATGCTTTATTAACTAATTTTCATTTGTCTGAGTCAACCTTATTAATGTTAGTCAGTGCATTTGCCGGTTATGACAATATTATGAGCGCCTATCAGCATGCTATTGCTGAAAAATATCGTTTTTTTAGTTATGGCGATGCCATGTTTTTAACCAAAAAACAGATAGAAAATAAATTGTAAATGATACACCGCTAGCCTGTTTCGCTAGTTGGTAGGAGAATGGTATGAGTAAAGTAAATAAAATGAAATATGAGTTAATGAATACTGACGGTAAAGCTCGTCGAGGTCGTTTAACTTTTGATCGCGGTACAGTTGAAACCCCTGCCTTTATGCCCGTAGGCACGTACGGCACGGTAAAAGGCATGAAAACCGAAGAAGTTGCCGACACCGGCGCAGAAATAATTCTTGGTAACACCTTTCATTTAATGTTGCGTCCAGGTACCGACATTATTGAACAGCATGGTGACTTGCACGACTTTATTCATTGGAATAAGCCTATTCTTACCGACTCAGGTGGTTTTCAAGTATTTAGTTTAGGAAAAATGCGTAAAATCACCGAAGAAGGTGTTCGTTTTAGTTCACCTGTAAACGGTGAAAAAATTATGCTAACGCCTGAACGCTCTATGGAAGTTCAGCGTAAATTAGGCTCTGATGTTGTGATGATTTTTGATGAATGCACACCTTATCCTGCAACGCATAAAGAATCACAAGACTCAATGGAGCTTTCACTTCGTTGGGCTCAGCGTTCAAAAGATGCACATGGCGATAACCCCTCGGCTTTATTTGGTATCGTGCAAGGTGGTATGTATGAAGATTTGCGCGAAGTGTCAGTTAATGGTTTAAAAGCGATTGATTTTGACGGTTATGCTATTGGTGGTTTATCGGTTGGTGAACCGAAAGCAGATATGATCAGAATATTAGATCACACCGCCCCCTTGATACCAGAGAATAAGCCCCGATATCTTATGGGGGTTGGTAAACCAGAAGATTTAGTTGAAGGTGTTCGTCGTGGTATTGACATGTTTGACTGTGTAATGCCAACACGTAATGCACGTAATGGTCATTTATTTGTGAATACCGGAGTGGTGAAAATTCGCAATGCAACCAATAAAACCGATACCGGACCTTTAGATACAACGTGTGATTGTTACACCTGTAAAAATTATTCGCGCGCTTATTTACATCATTTAGATAAGTGTAAAGAAATATTAGGATCACAATTAAATACGTTGCATAACTTGCATTTTTATCAAAAAGTGATGCAAGGTTTGCGTGGCGCTATCGAGCAAGGTAAATTAGACGCCTTTGTTGAAGAATTTTACGCTTTACGCGGCTTACCTGTACCAGAGTTAAAGTCGTAGGCGGGAGTTTATTTACGCTAGAATGTAAGCGTGAATTATTTTATATTTTAAAAATGTCGGGATAAATTCCGACCTACAATAAAAAAGAAGTAAGGAATTAATATTATGAGTTTATTTATCAGTACAGCCCATGCCGCAGCATCTCCAGCACCCGCTGGTGGTGGTATGGAAATGATTCTCATGCTGGCAGTGTTTGGTGCGGTATTTTATTTTATGATTTATCGCCCACAAGCTAAGCGTATGAAAGAGCATAAAGGCTTAATGTCAGCACTGGCTAAAGGTGACGAGGTCTTAACGCAAGGCGGCATTGTTGGTAAAATTGTTAAAGTATCAGACGAAAAAGATTTTATTGTTATAAGCATTACTGAAGGTACAGAGGTTGTTATCCAAAAATCAGCCATTAATGCAGTACTGCCTAAAGGTACAATGAAAAGTTTATAATTTTATCGTTGTTATTTGGTTTTATTTCGGCATTAAAAGTACTCATTGACTAACGTCAACTCCGTGCTTTTTCTTTGAACTAAAGCCAACTAACTTAGCTAAAAGTTATAAACACTACAGTTATAAATGCTACAGTTTGAACGCTACAGTAATAATTTTAACTAGAGGTAAATATTTAGTTAAAACTATAATTTTAAGTACAAACATAATGACTAGAAAAAGGATAAATTGTGTTAAACAAATACCCACTATGGAAAACACTGATGGTAGCATTTATTGTTGCTGTAGGTGCGCTCTATGCCACACCAAACTTATACGGTGAAGCGCCTGCTGTACAGGTGTCAGGTAAAAGAGGTGTTGAAGCGAATGCAGCAACACTTGATATTATCAAAGCAAACTTAGCTAAAAATGATATTGATTTTACGCATATTGTGCTTGAAAAAGGACAAGTGTTAACGCGTTTTAAAAATACAGAGCAACAAATCAAAGCGCGTGATGTACTTGATGACGAGCTTGGTAAACAATATTCAGTGGCATTAAACTTAACACCAGAAACACCTGATTGGTTAGCCAGTATTGGTGGCTCGCCAATGAAGTTAGGTTTAGATTTAAGTGGTGGTGTTAGCTTCTTAATGGAAGTTAATATGAAAGAAGCCATTAATAAAGCTAAAGTGGGTATGGTGAGTGATTTTCGTGGTGACTTACGTAACGAAAAAATTCGTTACCGTAGTGTGAAAGAAGACGGCAATGCTATTGTGGTTAACTTCCGTAAAGTTGAAGATCTTCTTGCCGGTGAAACGTTGTTGAAAAAACGCTACCGTGATTTAGTATTAACAACTGACGAAGAAACCTTAAGCCTAAAAGCAAGCATGACTGAGCAAAAGTTAAAAGAAATTCGTGAGTATGCGCTACAGCAAAATATTACTATTATTCGTAACCGTGTCAATGAATTGGGTGTTGCAGAACCACTAGTTCAACGTCAGGGTCAGAAGCACATTGTCATTGAATTACCCGGCGTACAAGATACCGCAAAAGCCAAAGATATATTAAATGCCACGGCCACTATCGAATTTAGATTAGTGGATACCACTGGTGATTTATCGGCAGCGTTAAATGGTCGTGTACCGGCCAGTTCTATCTTATTAACCGATAAAAATGGTAAGCCAACATTATTGAAAAAGCGAATCATGCTTACTGGCGATCATATTACCGATGCCAAATCAGGTTTTGATGAGTATTCTCGTCCACAAGTTAATATTTCTTTAGACAGCGCTGGCGGCTCTAAAATGTCAAACGGCACTAAAAGTAATATTGGTAAGCCCATGGCTACTGTGTTTATCGAGTATAAAGCAACCGATAAAAAAGATGCGGAAGGCAATATTATTTTTGAAAAGGTTCAAGAAGTTATTTCAGTTGCCACCATTCAATCACGTTTAGGTAAATCGTTCCGTATTACCGGTGCAGGCTCTCAAGCTGAAGCGCACAACTTAGCCTTGTTATTACGTGCCGGTGCGCTAATTGCGCCAATTACTATTGTTGAAGAGCGTACTGTTGGTCCAACATTAGGTGCTGAAAATGTTCAACTTGGTTTTCAGGCGATCATGATGGGCTTTGGTTTAGTCTTTATCTTTATGATTATTTATTACCGCGCTTTTGGCGTGGTTGCTAACCTAGCATTAGGCGCTAACTTAGTATTAATTCTTGGTGTTATGTCAATGATCCCAGGGGCAACGTTAACATTGCCGGGTATGGCGGGTATCGTATTAACCGTAGGTATGGCCGTTGATGCTAACGTACTCATATTTGAACGTATTCGTGAAGAAATTCGAGAAGGTAAAACCATTCAACAATCCATTCATCAAGGTTATGATGCGGCATTTTCTACCATTATTGATGCCAATATCACCACGCTAATTGCGGCATTGATATTGTTTGCTGTTGGTACAGGGCCGGTGAAAGGCTTTGCTGTTACCTTATCTATTGGTATTGTTACCTCAATGTTTACTTCGGTAGTCGGCACTCGTGCGGTTGTTAATGCGCTTTGGGGTGGAAAACGCCTTGATAAGCTATCTATATAAGTTAAGGGCAGGAATTTAAATACTATGCAAATTTTACAATTAAAAGAAACTGTTGCCTTTATGAGCTATCGCAAATTCGCGATGATTTTTAGTGCACTACTAATGATTGCCGCCATTGTGTCGCTCTCAACGAATAAGCTGAATTTTGGCTTAGATTTTACCGGAGGCACACTGATTGAAGTGGGTTTTGAACAAGCGGCTGATTTAAGTAAACTCCGGGCACTGATGGACGAAAATGGTTTTGGTGATGCTAAAGTTCAGCTTTATGGTAGCAGTCGTGATGTTGTTATTCGTCTTGCTCAACGTGAAGATCTAAAAGCTGAAATGTTAGGTAATGAAGTACTCAGTGTATTAGAAGCGGGTACAGGGCAAAAAATTGATATGCGCCGTATTGAGTTTGTAGGTGCAAGTGTTGGAGATGAATTGGCTGAGCAAGGCGGTTTAGCCATGTTAACAGCACTAATCTGTATTCTAGTCTATGTTGCTTTTCGTTTTGAATGGCGCTTTGCGGTTGGCTCTGTGGTTGCTTTATTTCACGATGTATTGTTAACGTTGGGGTTGTTTTCTGTTTTAGGATTAGAATTTGATTTAACGGTATTAGCGGCCATATTAGCGGTTATTGGTTATTCACTAAACGATACTATTGTGGTTTCAGATAGAATTAGAGAGAACTTTCGTAAATTAAGAGAAGGTTCTCCGGAAGACATCATTAATATTTCATTATCACAAACTTTAAGTCGTACTTTTATTACCTCAATAACCACGCTCTTAGTACTTGCTGCTTTATTTTTTCAAGGAGGGGCATTAATTCACGGTTTTGCAACGGCGCTATTGTTTGGTGTGTTTGTGGGAACTTACTCTTCAATTTATGTAGCGAGTTTAGTGGCATTAGCCCTAGGTGTTTCAAGAGAAGATTTAATACCTGAAGTGATTGAAAAAGAAGGCGCAGATCAAGATGAAATGATGATGCCGTAAAGGCACCGTTACGAGTTACTAGTCACAAAGAAAAAATAATAGCCGAACAGCGTTTGTTGCTCGGTTTTTTCATTTTTTAAAGATAAATTTTTACACTATACTTATACCAATTCAGCAGACCTTACTGTATGCTGCACGCCTTTTCATCGCTCCAAGCTCGTTACTCGAAACTAAAAACTCGTAACTTGATGCTTCAACCAAAGAGATTATTTATGAGTTTTAATTCACTAGGCTTATCTGCACCACTACTTAAAGCCGTTGCCGACCAAGGTTATGAAACACCGTCACCTATTCAAGCACAAGCTATTCCTGCGGTTATTTCAGGCCGAGATATTATGGCTGCAGCACAAACAGGCACAGGCAAAACAGCAGGCTTTACGTTACCACTATTAGAGCGACTTTCTAAGCAAGGTGCTCGAGTTCAATCAAATAATGTCCGTGCGTTAGTGTTAACGCCAACACGAGAGTTAGCCGCACAAGTGAGTGATAGTATTGCTACTTATGGAAAATATTTAAATCTCCATTCTACCGTGGTTTTTGGCGGGGTGAAAATTAATCCGCAAATGATGCGGTTACGACAAGGTGTTGATGTACTGGTTGCTACACCGGGACGTTTATTAGATTTGTATAATCAAAAGGCAGTGAAGTTCTCTCAACTAGAAGTTTTAATTTTAGATGAAGCTGATCGTATGTTAGATATGGGCTTTATTCGTGATATTAAAAAAATAATTGCAGCATTACCTAAACAACGACAAAACTTGTTATTTTCAGCGACTTTTTCTGATGATATTCGTGCACTGGCAAAAGGCTTAGTGAATGATCCGTTAGAAATTTCTGTTAGCCCAAGAAATACTACCGCAGAAAAAGTAACCCAGTGGATCACCGCCGTTGATAAAAAGCGTAAACCCATAGTTTTAACGTATTTAATTAAAGAAAATAACTGGCAGCAAGTGTTGGTTTTTACTAAAACCAAACATGGCGCTAATAAGCTGACTCGTCATTTAGAAGCTGAAGGCATTTCTGCAGCCGCCATTCACGGTAATAAAAGCCAAGGTGCGCGCACGAAAGCATTAGCAGCATTTAAAGAAGGCACGGTTAGAATATTAGTAGCCACTGATATTGCGGCTCGTGGTATTGATATTGATTTATTGCCACAAGTGGTTAATTTTGATTTACCCAATGTACCCGAGGATTATGTTCATCGTATTGGTCGAACAGCCCGAGCGGGTAATAGTGGTCAAGCGTTATCGCTAGTTTGTGCTGATGAGTTAAAACTGTTGTGGGATATTGAAAATGTTATTCAACAGCATATTGAACGTAAGGTGTTAGAAAAATTCATTCCTGTGAATGCGTTAGGTGAGTCTAGACCTTTACGCGCGTTAAAAGAGAAGAAACCTAAAAAAGCCAAGAAAGAAAAAATAGAACATAAAGATGGACAGCGCTCAAGCAGTAAGCGTTCCAGCAATCATCAATCAAGTAGTGATCGGTCAAGTAATGGTGCTCGCGGACAAAACACCCAAGGTAATCAAGAGAATAAAAAGCAGTCTGCTAATGCGAATAAAAAACCGCGCCGCTCAAAATCTCAAACAAATAAGAACCCGTTAGGAAATGGTGGACAAAGAAGCGCCCCGAAAAATAAAAGATAAAAAACCTGTTAATAACACTTTACAGAAAGTTACTATTTAGTTATAAAAGCTGCTGTTTTCTACTTACTTTTATTAAAAATATAAGGATATATCATGAAAAAAATATTTACGGTGTTACTTTTTGCTATTTTGCTTCCGTGCCAGTCTTCTGCAGATGAACTAGCAGATCTTCAATTGGAAGCTGAAAAATACTTGCAACTAACTGAAGCACAATGGGCTTTTGATGAGTCAATGAAAAATGCAAAAAGCTACATGCAACAAATGATAAACCAAGAACCAGAAACAACACCAGAACGTGCAGCGCTTAAAGAGCAACAAACAGCAGAGGTTATGACCTTAGTTGAAGAAGAGTTAAGTTGGCATAAGTTTCAGCCAGCCATTATAAAACTTTTGATCAATGTTTATTCTTTAGATGATTTGAAAGCAATTAACACTTTTTATGATTCAGAAGCAGGGCGTAATATGACAGCTAAAACTCCTGAGTTAGCGAAACAGCAAATGCAGATGATGCAAACGTTAATGGTGTCAATGCAAGAAAATTTGAAAGTATTAATCACTAAACATGCCTCAGAGCGTCAAGCGCTTTCTAAAGCAGAGTAAAAAATAACAGAAGATAGTAAAGATAATAACGGTCTTGCTATCTTCTTTTTTAAAGTTTTTTATTAGGGCGTTAAATACCCTAGGTTTTGTAATTGATCGGTTGAAAAAGTATCAACAACATTACCAATAACAATTAAACTGGGTGGTTTAATGTTATGTTGCTTTACCAAGGCCTCAAGTGTGCTGATTGTTCCTTTAACAACTTGCTGATTAGCGTGAGTTCCTTTTCTAATAAGTGCCGCTGGCGTATTGGTAGCTCTGCCTGCCTTAACTAATTGTTTGGTAATAACCGGTAAACTTTTTATTCCCATATAAAAAACGACAGTTTGCTTGCTATCGTTTAGTTTTTGCCAAGGTAAGTCTAATGCGCCATTATTTTGCACGTTTCCGGTGATAAGCGTACAACTTTGTGCAACTTGTCGATGAGTTAATGGTATGCCAGCATAGCTAGTACAAGCAGATGCAGCCGTCATTCCAGGAACAATATGACAAGCAAACCCTTGAGAAAGTATAAATTGTGCCTCTTCGCTGCCACGTCCGAAAACAAAAGGGTCGCCGCCTTTTAAGCGTAATACTCTTTTGTTTTGCTTGGCGTAATCTACCAACAACTGATTGATACCTTCTTGCGGTACACGATGATCTGCTTGTTTTTTGCCAACATATATTCTTTCACAATGAACAGGCAGTAATGCCATTATTTCATCGCTAACTAAACGATCATAAATAACAACATCAGCTTGTTTAATAAAACGAAAGGCTTGCACCGTGAGTAAGTCAGGATCACCCGGACCAGCACCTACTAAGGCAACTTCTCCTGTGCTAAAGGGTTGTTTATTTGCAGGTTGTTCAGGTAGGGTTAAAGTGTCCATTACGGCTCTTATATGTAAAGTGAAGAAAAATAATCAAATTGGTATTAATATTAAGGCAAAAAAAGCGCCAAAAGACGCTTTTTAAAAATGATAATTTATTTGTTATTAACGATAGACAAATTACTTGCTTAACGCTTCGCCCAAATGCGGACGAATATCTTTTAAAATTTCTTTTAGTAAACGCGTGCTACTGGCAACAATATTTCCCGAGGTTGCATGGTTATGACCACCGGTAAAATCGGTAACGAGTCCGCCAGCTTCAATAACCAATAATTCTCCAGCCGCGGTATCCCATGGTTTTAACCCAATTTCGAAAAAACCATCAACACGACCTGCAGCAACATAGGCAAGATCTAAAGCCGCAGAGCCAGCGCGACGCATGTCTGCTGTTTTAGCAAATAAAGAACCAAACATATTCATATAAGCGGTAGTGTGTTGTTTTTGCTTAAACGGAAAGCCAGTTGCTAAAATGGTGCCTGCTAATTCTTTATGTTGTTGCACACGAATACGCATACCATTTAATTGCGCGCCTTTACCACGACTAGCGGTAAATAATTCACCACGAATAGGGTCGAACACTACGGCTTGATCAAGTTTACCTTTTACTTTTAAAGCAATAGAAACGGAAAAATGAGGAATGCCTTTAATAAAATTGGTGGTGCCATCTAGTGGATCAATTATCCATTGATAATCGTCATCAGCACCTTTTAAAACACCGGCTTCTTCACTAATAATAGTGTGCTCAGGATAAGATTTACGAATAGTTTCAATAATTGCTTCTTCAGCATTAAGATCAACACTAGTAACGAAATCGTTAGAACCTTTTGATTCTACTTCAACTTTATCAAGTTGCTCACAAGCGCGAACAATAACTTTACCCGCAGTACGCGCAGCGCGCACAGCAATATTTAGCATGGGATGCATAATAAGAATACCTATTTGTAAATGACTTTTAAAAGAACGATGTCGATCACACCAACTATGTTAATTGTTAGCTATTAACTTTAGTTAGAGAAATCAAGCGCGCGGAGTATAGCAAAAATAAATGTATTTGGCGATTAAATCAAAAAACTAAATGTATAAAAAATAATCAACGGTTACGCTTATTTTACTCAACTTGTACTCTCTATAAAAAAGTAGACTAAACCTTAGTAAATTGCCATTGATGAAAGTATCAATTTAACCTACTTTTTACGGTGATTTTACTCGCATTGTTTTGATGATCACCTAGCCTCTTTTTATTAAAGGTTGTTCCCGTAAAAATGTCCATGTTAGAATTGCCATCATTAAGCGTGGTTTTTTATAGTAAGTAAATTGAGTATTAAATGTCAGATTCAAAAGGTAGCACAGGCGAAGTCTCTATTTTAGATAAAGTTAGCATTATTTTAGTAAACACTTCAGACTGTCGAAATATTGGCTCAGCAGCAAGGGCAATGAAAACAATGGGCTTAAGTCAACTTATTCTTGTTGCCCCGCTTGAAATGCCAAATGGTCAAGCGCAAGCTCTTGCGGCAGGTGCTACCGATGTGTTGGCTAATGCTAAAGTGGTTAGTAGTTTAAGCGAAGCCATTGAGGGTTGCGGTTTAGTGGTTGGTACTAGTGCTCGTTCACGCACATTACCTTGGCCAATGCTAGAGCCTCGAGAGTGTGGTGAAAAGCTTGTTGGTGAAGCCAGTGAATATCCGGTTGCCTTAGTGTTTGGACGTGAAAGCAGCGGCTTAACCAATGATGAATTACAATTGTGTCACTTTCATGTTCAAATTCCTGCGAATCCTGATTATAGTTCGCTTAATTTGGCAATGGCAGTACAAACTTTAAGTTACGAGGTGCGTACTAGTTATTTATTGTCGTTAGAAAAAGGTTATCAGCGACAAAACCAAAGTGATGATAATGAAGCGTATCCTGTTGTTGCAGAGTCAGAACGTTTTTATCAACATTTTGAAGAAGCATTAAAAGCAACCGGCTTTATTGTGCCAAGTCATCCTGGATTAATTATGACTAAACTACGTCGCTTATTTAATCGAGCGCGTCCTGATATGAAAGAAATAAAAATGATGCGAGGCATTTTAGCTTCTATTGAACGATCATCAAAAAATTAAAAGGAAGAAACTATGTTTAGCCGCATTAAAGAAGATATTAACAGTGTTTTTGATAGAGATCCCGCTGCACGCACAACCTTTGAGGTATTATTCAATTATCCGGGGTTACATGCTATCTGGGTTCATCGTTTAAGCCATTATTTATGGAATGCTAACTGGAAGCTATTAGCGCGCATATTGTCGACTTTTTCACGTTGGTTAACTGGCGTAGAAATTCATCCTGGTGCAACATTAGGCAGGCGATTTTTTATTGATCACGGCATGGGCGTGGTGATTGGTGAAACGGCTGAAATAGGTGATGATGTTACGCTTTATCATGGTGTGACATTAGGCGGAACTAGCTGGAATGCGGGTAAGCGTCATCCTACCCTAGAAAATAACGTTGTTATTGGCGCTGGTGCTCAAGTGCTTGGACCTATTACTATTGGCGAAGGCGGTAAGGTTGGTTCAAATTCAGTGGTAGTGAAAGATTTACCAAATAATGCAACGGCCGTTGGCATACCAGCAAGAATTGTTGGCGGCCAAAAGGCAGATGCTAATTCGCTGCTCGATGGCTCTTCTATAGAGGACAATGTAGGTAAAGAGTCTCGTGACAAAGCAGCGAAAAAATTTGGTTTCGATGCCTATGCTGTTTCGGCTGATAATCCTGATCCTGTTGCTAAAGCCATCGGACGTTTGCTTGATCATATGCACTTAATGGATGATAAAGTTGCGGTGTTGTGCAAAGAAATTAACACCTTAGGTGGTAATGTCTGCGATAAAGACTTGCCAGAATTACGCGTTGGAGAATTTGTGGCAGATGAACAAGAAGCCGCTAAACGACGTGAAAATATCATAACAAGTTTTGACCCTACTATTTGAATAAAAAATAGCCGAGTCAATTAATATAAGTTAATTCAAGACAATCCATATTAATCCAAGTTAAGAAATAGAAACAGTAATAGTTGAGTAAAATAGTCAACTATTACTGTTTTATTACCTCTTCATCGTGTATAATACTTGAGTATATTACTCAGGTATATACTTGATTAATTTTTAGGGTTATGTAAAATTGCGCGCAATGACTAACAGAGCCAGTTTATTGATAATTAATAGCCGTTAATAAAGCAGATAAAGAGAACATTATGAAACTTACTTCAAAAGGTCGTTATGCTGTTACTGCCATGTTAGATGTTACTATTCATGCTGTTTCTGGACCAGTATCGTTAGCCGATATTTCTGAGCGACAAGGTATTTCACTGTCGTACCTTGAGCAATTATTTTCTCGATTACGTAAAAATGGTTTGGTTAATAGTATTAGAGGCCCAGGTGGTGGCTATCGTCTAGGGAAGTGTTCAGCACAAATTGCAGTAGCTGATATTATTGCCGCGGTAAATGAAAATGTTGACGCAACTAAATGCTCTGGAAAGGGAAACTGTCAAGGTGGTGAGCAATGTTTAACTCACTCTTTATGGCAAGGGTTAAGTCAACGAATAGAAGAGTTTTTACAAAACATCACCTTGGCTGAGTTGGTTGCCAAAAATGATGTTAAAACCGTTTCAAAACGACAAGACGATATTAATGAGCAATCAAATGCTGCTTATTTAACTAAAAGCCAAACCATAGAAACGTTAATCACAACAGATACATTATGCACTACTAGCAATAGCTAGCGTGTTGATTTTAATTTCAGAGAGCTAACTAATGAATCTTCCTATTTATTTTGATTACTCAGCAACAACACCGGTAGACAAGCGAGTTGCGACCAAAATGATGCAATATATGACAACCGATGGTCATTTTGGTAACCCAGCATCACGCTCACACAAGTTTGGTTGGCAAGCCGAAGAAGCGGTTGATATTGCTCGTAATCAAATTGCCGAACTCATTAACGCTGATCCGCGTGAAATTGTTTTCACCTCAGGCGCTACTGAGTCTAATAACCTTGCTATTAAAGGTGCTGCTAATTTTTACGGTAAAAAAGGTAAACATATCATTACCTGTAAAACAGAGCATAAAGCGGTTTTAGATACTTGTCGTGAATTAGAGCGTCAAGGTTTTGAAGTGACTTATCTTGATCCTGAAGATAACGGCTTAATTGACTTTAATAAACTTGCAGCGGCCATGCGTGATGACACTATTTTAGTGAGCATAATGCATGTAAATAACGAAATTGGTGTGATTCAAAATATTGCCGAAATTGGCGAAATGTGTCGTGCACGTAAAATTATTTTTCATGTAGATGCAGCACAAAGCGCGGGTAAAATTGTTATTGATATGCAGCAGTTGAAAGTTGATTTATTGTCTATTTCGGCACATAAAATGTATGGTCCAAAAGGTATTGGCGCTTTATATGTGCGTCGTAAACCTCGTATACGTTTAGAAGCCCAAATGCATGGTGGTGGTCATGAACGCGGTATGCGCTCAGGTACTTTAGCAACACACCAAATTGTTGGTATGGGTGAAGCTTGTCAACTTGCTAAAGATGAAATGGCACAAGATTTAGTACATGTCACTAAAATGCGTGATCGTTTGTGGGCAGGTTTAAACACCATGGAACAAGTGTTTATTAATGGTGATGCCGAGCAACGTTATGCCGGTAATTTGAATGTAAGTTTCAACTTTGTTGAAGGCGAATCATTGATAATGGCATTGAAAGATCTTGCTGTATCATCAGGGTCTGCTTGTACATCTGCCAGTTTAGAGCCTTCTTATGTATTACGTGCATTAGGATTAAATGATGAAATGGCACATAGCTCAATTCGTTTTAGTTTTGGCCGTTTTACGACGACCGAAGAAATAGATTATGCAATTGAATTAATACAAAAGTCTATTGGTCATTTACGTGACATGTCGCCGCTTTGGGAAATGTTCAAAGACGGTGTTGATTTAGACTCAATTGAATGGGCGGCTCACTAGTCGTTTGTAGTACTCGTTAAGGAGAAAAATTATGGCTTATAGCGAAAAAGTAATCGATCATTATGAAAACCCACGCAATGTTGGCTCAATGGACAAAGATGATCCGTCAGTCGCTACCGGTATGGTAGGTGCGCCAGCATGTGGTGACGTGATGAAATTACAACTTAAAATTTCAGAATCAGGCATTATTGAAGATGCTAAGTTTAAAACTTATGGTTGTGGCTCTGCTATTGCGTCAAGTTCACTCGTTACTGAATGGGTTAAAGGTAAATCTATTGATGAAGCCGGTGAAATCAAAAACACCGCCATTGCCGAAGAATTAGCATTACCACCGGTAAAAATTCATTGTTCAATTTTGGCAGAAGACGCAATTAAAGCCGCAATTGATGACTATAAAAGTAAACAGGCTTAAGTAAGGCAGGATTGCAGTATGTCAGTTACTATGACACCAGCCGCTTCAGAGCGGGTTAAATCATTTATGACTAACCGAGGGAAAGGGGTTGGTTTACGCTTAGGAATTAAAACGACCGGTTGCTCTGGTTTGGCTTATGTACTTGAGTTTGTTGATGATTTAAATAAAGATGATCATGTCTTTGCCATTGATGATGTGAAAATTATTATTGATACAAAAAGTTTAACGTATCTTGATGGCATTGAGCTTGATTTTGTCAAAGAAGGCTTGAATGAAGGCTTTAAGTTTACCAACCCCAACGCCAAAGGTGAGTGTGGGTGTGGGGAAAGCTTCAATGTCTAAGTGGTTGCTCTTTGTTATTTAATTCACTTTCATCGTTGAAAGTACTCATTGACTAACGTCGACTACAAGCTTTCGCCTTGAATCTGAATCAAATATCTGCGAGCTGTTTTTAGTGCATTAATTTAGATATTTTATCGCAAAAATTCTTTAGGTAAAAAAAAGTGAATTATTTCCAACTGTTCGGCATTGAAGAAAGTTTTGATGTTGATTTAAATCAGCTTTCTTCTTTTTATCAAACATTACAAAAAGCGGTTCATCCAGATCGCTTTGCTCATGCTTCAAGCCAAGAACAGCTCATTGCCGTGCAAAAATCAGCGCATATTAATGATGCTTATCAAACGCTTAAATTACCACTTAAACGAGCTGAGTATTTACTAACACTGCGTGGCGTTGATATGCCAAATGAGCAGAAATCTTTTAGTGATGTTAGCTTTTTGATGCGTCAAATGGAGTTACGCGAAATGCTAGCAGACATCAAATCAGCGAACGATGTTGATGATGCTTTTGATAGCACCCAAAAAATTTTAATGGCTGAGTATCAACAAATAGTACATTTAATGCAGACACAAATTGCCCAAAAAAGTACCGAAGCAAATACTTTAGCTAGTGATAATTTGCGAAAGTTGAAGTTTTATCAAAAACTCAACATTGAAATGGATCGTCTTGAAGATACTTTATTTGACGATTGATCATATAAAAACATGTTAAAAAATTAAGAACATTATGGCTTTATTACAAATTGCAGAACCTGGTCAAAGTACCGTACCTCATGAGCACAGATTAGCAGCAGGTATTGATTTAGGCACAACTAACTCTTTAATTGCTAGCGTACAAAGTGGTGATGTAAAAACATTAGTCGATGAATTTGAACGTGATATTTTACCTTCTATTGTCAGTTATCAAGATCCTTTACAAAAGGGCAACATTTTAGTTGGGCATGCAGCGAAAGCGCATAGCGTTAGTGACGCCCAAAATACTATTGTTTCAGCCAAACGATTAATAGGCCGTTCATTAAGTGATATACAAAGTAAATATCCTTCTTTGCCTTATCAATTTTGTGGTGATGAAAATCATCCTGAAATAATTACTCGTCAAGGAAAAATCAATCCAGTTCAAGTTTCTGCTGAAATTTTAAAAACGTTAAATCAACGGGCAGAGCAAGTATTAGGTGGTGAACTTACCGGCGTAGTTATTACGGTGCCTGCGCATTTTGATGATGCGCAAAGACAAAGTACCAAAGATGCGGCAAAAATTGCCGGTATTCATGTTTTACGTTTATTAAATGAACCAACCGCAGCGGCAGTAGCTTATGGATTAGACACTAGCCAAGAAGGTCAGCAAGAAGGAATTATCGCCGTTTATGATTTAGGCGGTGGCACTTTTGATATTTCAATTTTGCGGTTAAATAAAGGCGTTTTTGAAGTACTTGCTACTGGTGGAGATTCAGCGTTAGGCGGAGATGATTTTGATGTTGTTATTGCAAACTATTTAGTTGAACAAGCGGGGTTGATTCGACCATTGTCTCCCTCGGTTGAACGTCAATTAATGCTAGCGGCTTGTAGTGCAAAAGAGCAATTAAGTGTTAATTCACAAGTAGAAATAACGCTTAAACTTGAGAGTCAAACATGGACAACTATGCTTGATAAAAACACCTTTAACACATTGATTTCGCCACTGGTTAAAAAAACATTAAGAGCCTGTCGTCGAAGTTTAAAAGATGCAGAAGTGCAGGTTGATGATGTTATTGAAGTTGTTATGGTAGGAGGCTCTACTCGCGTGCCATTAGTGCGTGAGGAAGTTGAAAAGCATTTTAATAAAACACCCTTAACCTCAATTGATCCTGATAAAGTTGTTGCTATTGGCGCGGCTATTCAAGCGGATATTTTAGCCGGTAATAAGCCAGATAGTGATATGTTGCTACTTGACGTTATTCCATTGTCGTTAGGTTTAGAAACAATGGGCGGCTTGGTAGAAAAAGTTATTCCCCGAAATACCACTATTCCTGTTGCCAAAGCGCAAGAGTTTACAACGTTTAAAGATGGTCAAACAGCAATGGCGGTACATGTACTGCAAGGTGAGCGTGAGCTTGTTGATGATTGTCGTTCGTTAGCGCGTTTTGAACTGCGCGGTATTCCAGCCATGACCGCCGGTGCTGCTCATATTCGGGTGACATTTAAAGTGGATGCTGATGGTTTGTTATCGGTATCGGCAATGGAAAAATCATCAGGCGTTGAGTCTAGCATTGAAGTAAAGCCTTCTTTTGGCTTAGATGACAACACCATAACGCAAATGATTAAAGACTCAATGAGCAACGCGAAAGAAGACATAGAAGCGCGTATGTTAAAAGAACAGCAAGTTGAATCTGCGCGCGTTATTGAATCGATACAGGCAGCCTTAGTTGCTGATAGTCGCCTACTTAATAGTGATGAAATAATGGTTATTAACACTGCGATTAAAGCGCTTGTACACGTTAGCCAAAGTACCAATACAACGGCGGATATTATTGAAGCGGCCATTGAAAAGTTAAACGACGCAACCGCCATTTTTGCTGAACGTCGTATGGACGTTTCAATAAGCCAAGCGTTAAGTGGTCAGTCAGTTGAAAAGCTATAGTCATACAAATTGGTTTAATCGTTGCGAATATCGAACCGAAAATTAAGAGATTAAAAAATGCCAAAAATTATATTTTTACCTCACGAAGAATTATGCCCAGATGGTGCAGTAGTTGAAGCCAAAGCCGGTGAAAGCATCCTTAATGTTGCTTTAAAAAATGACATAGGCATTGAACACGCTTGTGAAAAAGTATGTGCCTGTACAACGTGTCACGTTATTATCCGAGAAGGCTTTGATTCTATCAATGAAAGTGATGAGTTAGAAGATGATATGCTTGATAGAGCATGGGGCTTAGAGCCTGAATCTCGTCTTAGTTGCCAATCCATTGTTGGCGATGAAGATTTAGTGGTAGACATTCCTAAATATACCGTGAATATGGTTTCTGAGCGCGTTTAGTCTATAGTTTGTTTAGGTAATTAGTTATACATGACTGATTATTAACGCTTATGTTTTGAAGTCTCCGTTTTTCATCGGATGCTTACTTTGGGATAAGTTAGAGGGTAATGACTTAACAGTTGTTACCCTTTTTTGATCGGACATTATGTTTGGTTGAAAAATTACGATCTTGATAGGTATTGGTTATTTATTAAAGACGGTGAACTAAAAAAAACATTTAACTTTATAGATTATTATGAATAAATCTTATTGACGGGCTTTGATATCTAAGAGACTATTAAATAGATTAAAAAGTAACGATAACTAGGAATTATGATGTCACATGGAACGTTTTTAGAGGATGATTATTTTGAAGTGGAAAAACAGTTTTTTAATAAACAAGAAGAACTTTTAAAATTATCTTCCTTAGATCATAACTATGTTTCAACAATAGACAATATTAATGTGGGTACACCTAAATACTCCGAACTTATTGACTATCACAACGATGAAGCAGGTTTAGGAGAAAAAACAAAAAACTCTATTCTGGAAATATTAAGGTATGAGGGAGAACAGGTAAACTGTACATCTCAAATAACCATATCCCCTTCCATCACATCGGCTTCTATAAATGTAATTAACTTTCTTATGGAAGTAGGCATAAAAAATGCTGTAGTTGAAACGCCATGTTACTACGCAACCAAATATCAGTTAGAAAAAAGCCAAATTAGGACTAAGTTAGTACCATCATTTTTATCAGGGGATTTTCAATGGGAACCATCTAACTTTAGAATAAAAAAATGCGTTTACTGGTTAACACAACCTAGAATATCTTTGACTAAAAACCAAAATATTGAAGCTATAAATAAAATACTTAGTTATTTGGAAGCTGATGACTCATATCTGGTCATAGATGAAGCTACGGAACTTATTTCTCCAAGCTATTTAAATGATAAATTAGAAATAGAAAGTAACCCTAGAGTAATAAGAATGAGAGGGTTACTAAAGCAATTTGGCATAAATGGACTTAGGTTATCTTACTTATTACATTCTAAGAGTATATCTCAAGAGTTGAAAAAATCTGTGTGGCTATCTCATGGCGGTATAGACTGCTTTAGCGCAAATAATGCTATCAATATGGCTAAATTACCAAGTATGTTCGTGGAAATGAAAGAGCTAACATTAAAACAAGTTATGAAACTTCATAAAAGGATAAATGCCATACTTATAGACAGCCCAATTAAAATTTTAGATTTAGATAACGGTTATACGGCCTGTTTAGTTATACCTTTAAGTAGAAAATTATTAGAACTTGAAGAATATATGAAAAAAAGAATAATTCTCATAGAAATACTTCATCACTGCAACATTCTCCCTACACTATCAGCAAGCATGTTTTTCGCTTTTGATGGGAAAAATGAATTTGTTAGATTGAACTATTTAAATGATCCTGTAGTAATAACAAAAGCTATTTTACAACTCAGTTCCGTCTTCCGAGAAAGATTTCCTGATTCCTAAAACATGTTTATTAATTTCCATTGCTCTTTTAAATGAAAAACCCAGATGAAGCTTTTTACATAGGCCGTTATTGTATAAAGTAACAACTTGAAATCCGATATCTTTATCTTTTGTATTAAGTGGACCAATTGTTCTTTTTCTATGAACAATTAATGGATTAGTTGAATCTTCTTGAATAATATCTAAAGGTAATGATTGCATTTTTTTCGAGCTTGTAGAGTATCTTGTTAGACTTTCTTTATACCTCGTAGATAGTATTGCAGATAAAACGAACCAACAAGATATTGAGGAGATACAAGTTACGATAACATCTAAAGGTGAATTACGAACTCTAACGCTATCAACTCTTATATCTTCTCGAATATGTTCAAATATGTCTGAGAAAAATCCTACTTCTGCTGGTCCTCTACAATCTAAGCTTAGACTTGTAGCTTCATTCATTTGTTTTTCATATTCACCCAATATCTCTACAAAGTGACATGTATATTGCGATACTTGCATTCTCAACCCATTCAATGTTTGTATAACTACAAATGATGAATGTTCACTTTGCGAGCTAACCAATTGAGTTAATTCATTTAAATAATCTTGAAATTTAATTAGTGGTAACAAAATCATTTCTTGATTGTTATAAGAGCCAATTAAAAATTTTGCTAAGGTCGTAAAACTTGCAGCAACAGATGAGGAAACTCTTGATTTTAGCCACTCGGTACTATCTAAAGTATGCATTATTGAATTATAAGTGCCTTCACTCAGGCCAAATAAAAAGTAGTTACTTGCTATAAGAGACAATCCAGATTTTGAATTAAATAGTAATTTTTCCCTGAGTTCATCTTGAGAAACAATCTCATACTCTTCATAAGTTCTGGCCGTTCTATACTGAACTTGTGAGCACAAATCTAACCTTATTCCTAAATTATCAATGATAGTTTCGATTTGTAACTCAATTTTTTCAAAACTTGTTTGATTAAAGTAGCATAATTCAAATAACTTATTAGTCGTTGTACAATTAATAAAAGTACAATTAATAAAGTCACATTTCTTAAAAATGAACCTCGAAAACTCACAATTAATAAAAGTACAACCTTCAAAGTAATTTTCAGAAAAATTAGTAAGCGATATTTTTACATTGATAAATGAACTATCAAAAATCATACAACTATAAAAATGAGTTCCCTCAAAGTAACATTTTTCAAATTTACATGAATTCATAGTCGAATCTAAGAAATCACATGCTTCTAGAGTTTGTGACAGCATTGTTAAATTAATTAATGCGCAACTTTCAAAGTTCTTATTTATTGCCTCTGTAACTTTAGTTAAGTCACCTGTTAACTTTGAACTTTTAAAGTCTGAGAAATTTAATGCATATTGAACATCTCCATTGAATTTAAATGATTGCTCCTGCCCGTTGTTTAGATGCTCAACCCTATTCAGTGCACTATGACTCATTAACTATAATTCCTAGTTATCGTTACTTTTATGCTATGGCTCCTCGTGTATTTGCCTTTGTTATTCGTTTTTGTAAAACATTGTCATTTACGTGTGTGTATAATCAGCAATTATAGGTGAATGAG
>JAOPTQ010000133.1:0-1221 GCA_051531915.1 Colwellia sp.
CAGCGGTTCAAGGTTGTTTGGTTGCTCGGCAATATGTTGCAAGCATCTTGAGATATAGTCATGCACGACTAGCCCATTAGCCTTAGCCGTTTCAACTAGACTATAGAGAATAGCACTTGCATGAGCGCCATTGCAGGTATTTGAAAACAGCCATGCCTTGCGCCCGATCACAAACGGTTTTATTGCCCGCTCTGCTCGATTGTTATCAATCGATAGTCTGCCATCTTCAAGGTAGCGTTGGAATTTATCAAACTGATTTAAACTGTAGCTTATTGCTTCGCCCAATTTACTTTTAGGCGGGATTTTATCTTTGTGTTTTATCAGCCAGTGATGTAGTTCTTTTACAATCGGCTTAGCCAGTGACTGCCGGATGTTGAACTTATCTTCACTCGACTTTCCTTTAATACGTTGCTCTATCCCGTAGAGCTTGCCGATTAAATTTAATACTACATCAACTTTACCTGTTTTCGCTTTGGCATGTATCTTCTTCGCATCTACGAACTTACGACGAATATGGGCAAGACAAGCAACTAATTTGGCCTCTGTTAGCCCATAAGCTTTATAACCATCAACATGCATATAACCTTGGTAGCCATCAAGGAAGTCAATCGCACATTGTGCCCCGCGACTGTTGTGATAATCGTATAAAACGATGTTCGTCTTTTCACTTGCACTATCACTGCCGCAGCAATACACCCACATATAACTGGTCTCTTTTTCTGCCTTAATAACTTTCAAGGGTGTTTCATCCGCATGAATGGTAGGCTCTGCGAGCAATACTTCTTTTAAGCGAAGATACAGTGGCTCAAGTAATTGAGCACTGCGCAGCATCCAACTCGACATGGTTTGACGACTCAATTCGAGTCCAATATCACTAAACATCGTTTCTTGACGGTTTAACGGTAAGCCAAACTGGTATTTACAGGTAATGATTTGGCTGAGTAAGCTCGGTGTCGCAATACTTTTGGGGATTGGCGTTGCGGGCATCAAGGCGGTTTTCACCGTACTTTCAACCCCACTGCGCTCACATTGTCGGCAGGTATATTTGGGGCGAATGGTTTTAATCACTTTGATATGAGCAGGCACAAATTCTAGTACTTCGCTGCTGCTTTCACCCATTTTGTGCAACGGGCTTTGACAGCAATCACAAACTTTGTCGCTTTCATCAATATCTACCACGACATCGACACGTGGCAGTGCTTGGGGTAAGGGCTTACGTTT
>JAOPTQ010000134.1:0-34638 GCA_051531915.1 Colwellia sp.
TTTATTTAGGCTGAGTAGTTACCAATTTTTTATGTTTGTTTTTATGCGGCACCTTGTTTTACAAAAGCATAATACATCACTGGAATGACGAGTAATGTTAAAACGGTTGAAACCAATATCCCAAATAAAAGTGCTATAGCGAGACCATTAAAAATAGGATCATTTAAGATAAAAACAGCACCAAGCATGGCGGCAACAGCAGTAAGAATAATGGGTTTGGCGCGTACAGCCGCAGATTGAATAACTGCTTCTTCCAATTTCATACCACCAGCAACGGCTTGATTGATAAAATCAACTAAAAGAATTGAGTTTCGTACAATAATGCCTGCCATGGCAATCATGCCTATCATAGAAGTTGCTGTAAATTGTGCACCTAACAACATATGACCTGGCATAACACCAATAACAGTAAGGGGAATAGGTGCCATTATAACGAAAGGAATAAAATAGGATTTAAATTGCGCCACTACTAATAGATAGATTAATACGATCCCTACCGCGTATGCTAATCCCATATCACGAAAAGTTTCATACGTTATTTTCCACTCGCCCTCCCATAAAATACTATTGGCTAGTGGAAGTTGAGGAGAGTTAATAAAATACTGTTCAATATTAAGGTCGTTTAACTGACCAATAATATCAAACATGCCATATAACGGGCTGTCTAATGCACCGGCTGAATCTGCAGTGACATACATAACAGGAAGTAGATCTTTGTGATAAATAGTTTGTTCTCGCACGGTATTAATGACCGTAACAACATCACCAATGGCAACTAATTCGCCGGATTGATTTCTTAATTTAAGTTTTAATACGGCAGAAAGGTCTTGTTGAATACTGACAGGAAACTCTAAACGCAAGGGAACAGGATATTTCACCGCAGTGTCATGAATATAACCAACATCTTCACCTGATAAAGCTACTTTAATTGCATCAACAATTTGAGCTTGTGATAAGCCAAATAAAGCGGCTTTACTTTGATCTATTTTGATAAGTTTTCTGGGTGCTTTAGTTTCAACAGTGTCATCAATATCAACAATATTTTCAGTGTTTGCAAATATATGGCTAACCTGTTTGGTAAATGCCAATCTATTTTCATCATTAAAACCGTAAACTTCAGCAACTATGGGCGATAAAACCGGCGGTCCGGGAGGCACTTCGATAATTTTAATATTACCGCCCCAACGTTTACCGATGGCTTGAAGCGGCGCTCTGGTAGATACGGCAATTTCATGGCTGTTACGATTGCGTAAGGATTTAGCCACTAAGTTCACTTGAATATCAGCGACAGTGGAGCCTTCTCGTAGATTATATTGTCTTACTAAGCCGTTGAAATTTATCGGCGCAGAGGTGCCAACATAAGCTTGATAATCAGTCACTTCTTCAACGGTTGCAATATACCTCCCTAATTCACGTAATAATCCGGCGGTACGTTCTAAACTTGTGCCTTCAGGCATATCAACAACCACTTGAAACTCTGATTTGTTATCAAAAGGTAGCATTTTCAATACCACTAATTTTGTTAAACCTAAGCCAATAGAAATAACAATTAGCACGATAAGTGAAAGTAATAACTTCCACCGTGCGGCGCGCGCTTTTTTCCCTAAAACAAATTGACCAATGATTTTATGAAAAAATTGATAGCTAGCATTGCTACTTTGTTCATTTTTATTGGTTATATTTATTTCAGTATGCGTATTTTCACCCTTTGAAAACATTTTTAACATCATCCAAGGTGTTAAAATATAGGCAACTAATAATGATAACAGCATGCCAATACTGGCATTAATAGGAATAGGGCTCATGTAAGGCCCCATTAATCCGGTGACAAATGCCATAGGTAATAAAGCGGCAATCACAGCAAATGTAGCTAAAATAGTAGGGCTACCTACTTCATCAACAGCGATAGGGATTATTTTACGTAAGGGTTTATTGCTTATTTGTTGATGCCGATGGATATTTTCTACCACAACAATGGCATCATCAACCAAAATACCGATTGAAAATATTAAGGCAAATAAAGACACTCTGTTAAGGGTGAAACCCCATGCCCAAGAAGCGAATAACATTAGCATTAGCGTTATTATTACGGCTACACCGACAATAATCGCTTCGCGTTTTCCTAAGGCGATTAACACTAAAATAATTACCGCGATGGTAACAAAAAATAATTTTTTAATTAGTGTTTGGGCTTTATCATTGGCTGTTTTGCCATAATTTCGAGTTACCGTTACCTCAACGTTGTCAGGTATTATGATACCTTTTAGCGCATCTACTTGAGCAATAATCGCATTAGAAATATCAACCGCATTCATGCCCGGCTGTTTTGCTATTGCAATAGTAACCGACGGAAATTCTTCTTGAGCTTCAATACCTATGTGACTTGATGATGCACCAGTTCCAAACCAAGTATAACGGGTTGGTTGATCAGCGCCGACTAAAATAGTTGCTACATCTTTTAAGAAAATAGGGGTGTTATCTTGAACACCAATAATAACCGCAGCAACTTCTTCTACTGTGGAAAGAAAAATACCTGCTTTTACCGATGACTCTTGATCTTTTTTAACCAATATTCCTGCCTCAGCGGAACTGTTTGCAGCAGATAAGGCATATTTTAATTCTGAAATATCAATGTTATAAGCCGCTAAACGGTGAGGATCGAGCTGTATTTTAATGATATTGTCAGCACTGCCTAGCGTATAAATATCACGAGTGCCAGCAACACGTTTTAGTTCCACCTCAATAGCATGAGCAACTTTTTGCAGATCATAGGAGTCTTTATTTTTATCCTTTGTCCATAACGTTAAACTTACAATAGGTACATCATCAATACCCTTGGGCTTTATAATTGGTTGGGAAACGCCTAACTGCGTAGGTAACCAATCCTTATTGGAATATATTTTGTTGTATAGTCGAACGATGGCTGCGTTTCGTTCTTCGCCTACTTTAAATTGCGCAGTGAGTATTGATAGTCCGGGTTTTGAAATAGAATAAACGTGATCTATACCGGTAATTTCAGCGATCACTTGCTCTGCAGGGGTTGAAATTAAACGGGCAACTTCGTTTGCAGACGCGCCAGGGTAGGCAATAAAAATATTAGCCATGGTAACGTCAATTTGAGGTTCTTCTTCGCGTGGTGTCACGAGTACTGCAAATATACCCAGTAATAAACCAATTAATGCTAATAAAGGGGTAATTTGAGATTCTTGAAATGCTTTGGCAATACGGCCTGAGATACCTAAGTTGTCGGCATGCATGATTAACGTCCTGATCTGTTCGATTTCAGCGTTTTTGCGGCTTGTAATGGATCTAAAAGTACCTGTTCACCTACCGTTAAACCGGCTAGTATTTCACGTTGTTCGCCAACTAAATGACGGCCTAATCGAACTTGCCTAAAATAAATTTTATTATCCTGAGCTTGTACATAAACAGCAGATACTTCGCTTTGGTTTACAATGGCGACTTGAGGAATAGCTCTTATGATTTCTTCACCTACGGTAAAATTTACCTTAGTAAAGAGTCCCGGATAAATATTTTTAACATTTTCAGGTAAACCGACACGTACTTTAAAGCTATGATTGAAATTATTGGCTTGCGGTATAATGGTTACTTTTGTGCCGGCTATATTACGACCATCAATTAAGTTTATTATCGGAGCCTTAGCCGATTGTATAGTAGGTAATAAATACTGTGGTACTTTTACAATAGCGCGTAATTGTTCTAACGACATGCCAACCATTAAATGTTGACCGGGGCTTGCCATTTCACCTAATTCAATAAACCTGTCTGTAACCACACCGGCATAAGGCGCAATTATTTTGGTGTAAGATAATTGTACAATGGCTTCATTTAATTGTGCTTTTTGTGCTTTTTTTTGTGCTTTAACCACTAAAAGTTTAGCGTTAGCTGCGCTTAAATTTGCTGTTGTTGAATCGAGAGAGGCTTGCGAGGCAAGTTGACGTACAAATAAACGGTTAATTCGGTTGTGCTCAGCGAATGCTTCTTTTTGACGAGCAAGCGCTTCTTTTATTTGTGCGTCATTGGCTAATAAACTGGCTTGTATTTGCGCGACTCGTGCCTGAAATTCATCATCTCTAAATTTAATAATGAGCGCATCCTTTGGCACAATATCATTAACATCATAATTAAGTTCAATGACTTCAGCGGTTATTCTTGATGAAACGGTTGAGTGATGCACTGCTTCTATTACGGCGTCAAAAACTTCATGTTGTTCAAATGTTTTATCTTCGACCGTAATAGTGTCCATAACTGAATTTGCTGAACTTACTGATGTTATTAATACCAACAAAGTGGCAAGTAAATTCAAAATATAGCGGTGAATAGCATGTTGTTTCATTGCATAACCTTACGCAGTTTAATCATCATTAATCGGCATGAATATTTTTATCTTGTTAATTTTGTTGCAGATAGTGCTTTAATCACTCTCTGGATTAGGACAAAATTGCTCTTGTAATACTTTTAGTAAGAATTTTATTTTTTGATTTTCAATACGATAAAAAATAGTTTGGGATTCTCGTCGGGTTGTGACAATATTATTTTCTCTCAGCTTAGCTAAATGCTGAGAAAGTGCCGATTGTGACAAATCAATGTGTTTATTTAAATCACTGACGGTTAGCTCTTTTTCTGAAATACAACAGAGGATCATTAACCGATAATGATTTGAAAGTAATTTCAAAATGGAAGCAACGTCTTGCGCATTTTCTGATAACTGTTTTTGATCAATATTCATTATTTATTTTACTATTGATAATAATTACTTTTATTTTACGCTTGTACTCTAAATTAGTAAAGGCTAATATATATGTTAGATTAGTAAAGTCTAATGTATGTTGAATTAGAAAGATCTATAGTAGACAAGTTTTAATATAGAAGGTTAGAACGTATTATTTAGGAGAATTTATTATGACTGTAAATGAAGCACTTCGTTTAGTTGCCGGTATTATGATTTTATTATCATTATATTTAGCAATAACTTATACAAACAACTGGTTGTGGTTTACCGCTTTTATTGGTGTTAATTTAATACAGTCATCATTTAGTCGATGGTGCTTAATGATGACTATTTTGAAAAAACTAGGTTTAAAAGATAGTAAGGCCAACTGCGGTTAACTATAGTTTAATTCATCGTATTACTGATTTTAGAGTAAAAAGCATAGGACTATTATGTTAAAGACTATTCCTCAATTAATTGCTCATGCAAGAGAGTCGTTAAAAACGTTAACCGCAAAAGAAGCGGCAGTTAAATGCAAAAGTGAACATTGCCTGTTGATTGATGTAAGAGAGCCCAGTGAATTTATTGAAAAATCAGCCGAGGGAGCCATTAATATTCCGCGAGGTGTTTTAGAAATGAAAATGCTACAAGTGTATCCAGATGAAATGTTAACTATTTTCATCCATTGTGCAACAGGTGCAAGAGCTACATTGGCGGCAGAACAGTTAAAGCGAATTGGTTATAAAGATGTTTGGGTGATAACTTGTCAACTTGAGGATATCTGTATTGTTAATTTTTAATGGTTGTGGGCAACAGTTTACTAGTTTCAAGACTCCCTGCTAAAACTAGTAAACTTGTTGTTCGTGATTGTTTCAACTATGCCCAGTTCAGCCCAGTTATGCCCAATGAGGTACCGAATCAGCGTTAATGATGTCTTGGTAACTCGGGCGACTTCTAATAACGGCAAACTTTTCACCTTTAACCATAACTTCAGGTGCCAACATTCTAGTATTGTAGGTTGACGCCATCACCGCGCCATAAGCACCACAACTCATAATGGCAATTAAGTCGCCAGAGCTTGATGCACTTATGGTTCTTGTTTTAGAAAAAGTATCACCAGTTTCACAAACAGGGCCTACTATATCGTAAGTTTTTGTCGTTTTAATTTCGTTATTTTTATCCCGTAATTCTATCGCTAAAATTTCATGATGAGCATCGTACATACTTGGTCTAATAAGATCATTCATACCAGCATCTAAAATTAAAAATTGGCGCTCTTCCCCTGTTTTAACAAAAACAACACGCGACACGAGTATGCCGGCATTGCCTAGTAATGAACGACCCGGCTCGATAATTATTTTACAATTTAAGTGATTTAATTGTGCTTTTGCAACCGCCGCGTAATCGGCTTTAGAGGGAATAACTTCATCATTATAAGTAATGCCTAAGCCGCCACCAATATCAATTACGCTAATGTTGTGGCCATCAGCTCTAAGCTCAGTAACTAAGTCTGCAATTTTTTTATAGGCTTGTTCAAACGGGGCAAGTTCAGTAAGTTGTGAGCCAATATGAACATCTACGCCTTGCACCTTAATACCCGGTAAAGCAGCCGCCTGCTTATAGGCAATTTTTGCTTTACTTATCGGAACACCAAATTTATTTTCTGATTTTCCGGTTGATATTTTTTCATGAGTATTTGCACAGACATTAGGGTTAATGCGAAATGAAATAGCGGCAACGGTATTGAGTTTAGTTGCCACTTTACTGATTAACTCAAGTTCAGGCTCAGACTCAACATTAAACTGTAAAATGCCTTCTTTAAGTGCATATTCAATTTCAGATTCAATTTTAGCGACACCAGAATAAACAATTTTTTCAGCAGGAATACCAGCACTACGCGCCCGTAAAATTTCTCCGATAGAGACAACATCGGCACCGCTACCAAGCTTTGCTAATGTTGACAATACTGCTTGGTTGCCATTGGCTTTTACAGCATAACAAATTAGCGTATCTTGATCGGCAAAGGCTTGTTGATATGCTAAATAGTTTTGTGTAATTGCATGATGAGAATAACAATAAAAAGGCGTGCCTACTTGCTCGGCTATAACATTTAGATCAACGTTTTCAGCAAACATAGTGTTATTTACATAAGGGAAATATTTTTGAACCATATTTTTTGTCTTTGTATTTGTTTTAGTTTAATAAATTTTAGATGAAAATCCAGTTTGCTATCAATGAACAATCTATTCTAGTTTATGCATTAACTCAAGCAGGGAAGCGATTATATTATCTTGTTATAGCGTTGCTATTGCGTTTTCATCTGCCGTCTGTTTTTTTGAAAAGGCTAGGTTGGTATTAATAATATTGTTCAAAAAAACTTTCAATAATAAGTCTTGCAGATTCAGCATCAATATTATCTTTTTTTAAATTTTTGTAACCACCACGAGCAAACAATTGCTCTTTAGCGTCGGCAGTCGTTAGGCGCTCATCTTGAAATGCAACTTTTACCCCGAAACGTCCGGCAATGCGGTTACCAAATTTTTTAGCATCTAAGGTCAGTTGTTGTTCGGTTCCGTCCATATTTAAGGGTAAGCCAACTACGATTAAATCTGGTTGCCATTCTTTTAAATAAGTGCCAAGAGAATCCCAATTTGGAATGCCATCATTGGCTTTAATTGATCCCAAAGGAGACGCACTGCCCGTTATTTCTTGACCAACAGCAACACCAATATATTTTTTACCGAAATCAAAACCGATAACAGTTCGTTGGCCTTGTTTTTTTACTGTTTTTTTTGACACATCATTCCTTTCAATAAGCTTAATTATTATTGAGTAGTACCTTGACACTCGTAACTATTTTCTCGTAACTCTACAATTATAATTACGCTTATGCATGGCCAACATCCGTTGATAAATGCGTAATATCGATACCCAATTTTTCAGTGGCTTTTTTCCAACGTTGCTCAATGGGCGTGTTAAATAAAATATCACTATCGGCAGGCGTAGTTAACCAAGAGTTAGCTTGTAATTCTTGTTCAAGTTGTCCTGGCCCCCAGCCGGCATAACCTAAAGTAACCATAAACTGTTCGGGGGCTTTATCGGTTCCTAACGCTAATAAAATGTCTTTAGAGGTGGTGATCATTATCTCTTTGCTTAGCACTAAAGAGCTATTCCAACCTTGTTGAGTACTATGAAGTACAAAACCGCGTTGTTGAGAAATAGGTCCGCCAGAAAGTACCAATTGCTCTAAGCTATTATCTTTTAACAAATCACCTTTTAACGAATCACCTTTTAAGGTATCGTCTTTTAATGTATCACTTTCTAAGCTAGCGCTTTGTTGATCGGCCTCTGTCATCTCAGCATTTTCATCGCTTGTATTTCCTGAGTCATTAGACAGAGTAGACCGAGAAGTTTTAGCGGCTTTACTCGGCTCATAATCTTCTATTTGTTTTAATAAGTCATACAAAGTGATATTTACAGGTGAGTTGATAATTAAACCCATAGCGCCTTCGTCATTGTGTTCACAAATATAAGTCACGGTTTTATTAAAATAAGAATCACCAAGTGAGGGCATAGCAATCAATAATTGGTTTTCTAAACTTTGCATTATTTACCTCTAATTTGTAGGTGAGTATTTTTATTTACCAAAAGCAAGACTTAAACCTTACCTACAATAAACTATTTTCGTATGTTTTCTTCAATAGCATCCATTAACTTACCACTAATATTAATTGGGTAAGCGGCTTCAATTTCTCGAATACAGGTAGGGCTTGTAACATTTATTTCGGTAACTTTATCGCCTATAACATCTAACCCAACAAAAAATAATCCTCGTTTTTTTAGCTCTGGCGCAATAGTGTCGGCAATTAATTTATCGGTTGGGCTTAATGGTCTCGCAACGCCTCTGCCACCTGCGGCTAAATTACCACGGGTTTCGCCCTTAGCGGGAATACGCGCGAGACAATAAGGCATAGGCTCACCATTAACAATAAGAATACGTTTATCGCCATTAACAATTTCTGGTAGGTACTCTTGCACCATTGCATATTGTTGACCATGCTCGGTGAGTGTTTCAATGATCACGCCAACGTTTGCGTCTTGTTCTTTAATTCGAAAGATTGAAGAACCACCCATGCCATCAAGTGGTTTGATAATAATATCTTTTTGCTCTTGATGAAATTGTCGAATTTGAGTCGCATTTCTTGTTACCAGTGTGCGAGGCGTTAAGTCGGCAAACCAAGCAGTAAACAATTTTTCATTACAGTCACGTAAACTTTGAGGTTTGTTTAGAATTAAAGTTCCTTCAACTTCTGCTCGCTCAAGCATATATGTTGCGTAGATAAACTCAGTGTCAAACGGTGGATCTTTACGCATTAATATTGCGTCAAGCTCACTTAAAGCAATATCTTGAGGATCAGACAATTCATACCAATGCTCACTATTATCAAACACGTTAACTTTATGAGTAGTGGCACGAGCTTGACCCTGTAAAAGATACAAGTCTTTCATTTCCATATAATAAATTTCATAGCCACGCGCTTGTGCTTCAAGCATCATTGCCATGGAAGAGTCTTTGGCAACCTTAACGTGTGAAATGGGATCCATCACAATGCCAAGTTTTATTGCTGTGGAAATTGTCATCTTTTATCCTGTTATTTGAGTCTATTTTTATTATTTACAACGTATTAAGCTAAGTCGCCATACCTACATTGTAGCGCAGTTATTGCGGTTAATGCGGCTGTTTCGGTACGCAAAATTCTAGGACCGAGTAGTACGCCTTGAAAATTAGCGTTATTTGCTTGTGTTATTTCTTCATTACTTAAACCACCTTCAGGGCCTATTAATAATCGAACCTTTTGATTTGTTTCCTTATTTTCAAAGGGTAAAGTCATAATGGAATGCTGAGCTTTAGGGTGTAAATTTAATTTTAATGCGTTTGTTTCTTCTTCAAGCCACTCGCTTAACGCGATAGGTTGAGTTACCTCTGGCACTATGCAACGACCACTTTGTTCACAGGCACTAATGACTATTTTTTGCCATTGCTGATGTTTTTTCGCTAAACGTTCACTGGTCAGTTTTACGCCGCAACGCTCGGTAAATAGTGGTGTTATTTTAGTTACCCCTAACTCTACTGATTTTTGCAAAGTAAAATCCATGCGATCACCACGAGAAATTCCTTGCCCTAAATGAATAGCTAATGACGATTCGTTATTTATAGCTTCTTTCGCTTGTATTTCAACACTAGCATGCTTTTTAGTTACATTAACAAGTTTAGCATTATACTGACAAGGTTCGTTGCCATTAAAAAGTGTTATTGAATCTTCATTACTCAAACGCAATACTCGAACGATATGACCAAAAGCATCGTCAGATAATTTCACTGTTTCGTTTACGCAAAATTGAGAAGGCTGATAAATTCTAGGGTTAGACATTGTCGTAAAAACTAAGTAAAGATAATTACTTACAAGATAGGGGTTAAGGCGTTAAAAAACAATGGACAGCTGTAAAAAAGGTACGAGTAAAAGGTATTAGTAAAAAAATTATGAGCATAAAGTAGCGGGTTACCAACAAACTCGCTACTTTATTGGATATTTGAGATCAGTTTTATATTCCTGCTGATTTACGTAAATCGTCAGCTTTGTCGGTTTTTTCCCAACTAAAAGCAGTAAAGGTGTCGTCACCTACTGTCATTTCAAAAGGTTCACGACCAAAGTGTCCGTATGCAGCGGTTTGTTTATACATTGGGTGTAATAAATCGAGCATTTTTGTGATGCCATATGGGCGTAAATCAAAGTGTTCACGTACTAACTCAACGAGTCTTTCTTCGCTCACTTTACCGGTGCCAAAAGTGTCAATAGAAATTGACGTTGGCTCTGCAACACCAATGGCATATGAAATTTGAATTTCACAACGATCAGCCAATGCTGCAGCAACAATGTTTTTAGCAACATAACGACCCGCATAAGCTGCGCTGCGGTCTACTTTTGATGGATCTTTACCTGAAAAGGCACCACCGCCATGGCGAGCCATACCTCCATAAGTATCGACTATAATTTTACGACCAGTTAAACCACAGTCTCCTACCGGTCCGCCAATAACAAAGCGGCCGGTTGGGTTAATAAAATATTTGGTCTTTGCAGTTAATAATTCAGCAGGTAAAGTATGCTTGATAATATTTTCCATTACCGCATCAATTAAATCTTCTTGTTTTATTTCTGGATTATGCTGAGTTGATAAAACAACCGTATCAATAGCTACCGGTTTGTTGTTTTCATAGACAAAAGTCACTTGTGATTTAGCATCAGGACGCAACCAAGGCAAAATGCCAGATTTACGAGCTTGCGCTTGTCGCTCTACTAATCGATGAGAATAATACAGGGGTGCTGGCATTAAGGTTTCTGTTTCATTGGTTGCATAACCAAACATAAGTCCTTGATCACCTGCGCCTTGATCTTCGGGTTTTGTTCGATCAACCCCTTGTGCAATTTCAGGCGACTGCTGACCAATTAAATTCATAATGCCACAGGTTTCACCATCAAAACCAACGTCTGATGAGGTATAACCAATATCACTAATCACATTTCGAGTGATTTGCTCTAAATCAACCCAAGCGCTAGTTGATACTTCACCAGAGATAATAGCAACACCCGTTTTTACCATGGTTTCACAAGCAACACGCGCATACTTATCTTTCGCAATAATAGCGTCTAATACCGCATCAGAAATTTGATCGGCAATTTTGTCAGGGTGACCTTCAGAGACAGATTCTGAAGTAAAATAATGTGTAGACATAAGTCCTCAGCGATTTATATATTTAACGATAACTAAAGCAGTTTTACGTGAAAATGCAAATCATTAAATAAAGATAGTAATAATAATTGCAGATTCTACCTTGTTACTTTTCAGTTTTCTACCTTTTTTACGCCTAGATGGCTAAACGGCTATAATTTTTTTGTAAATGATAAATTTCATTCCTTACCTAAACGATTTTTAATTTCCACTGAAATCCCGCACGTTGAATATATGGGGATAAAGTTATTTGTTTATAATAGGCAGGGGATAGCTTTTAGTTAGTCGTTGCGTTTATTATATGAGTAACGAAGTATCGCTATCGGGTTTTAATGAGTAAAGTAGGGCTTAGCGCTCTAATTTTTAAGAGTAATTACATGATTTATATTGTTATGGGAGTGAGTGGGTGCGGTAAATCTACCGTAGGCGATTTATTGTCAAAAAAAATATCACTGCCATTTTATGATGCGGATGATTTTCACTTTCCAGAGAGTATCGATAAAATGGCCAGAGGTACTGGCTTAACTGATCATGACCGCAAACCATGGTTAACCTTATTGGCAAATAAAATTGTTGAGTGGGAACTTGAGGGAGGCGCTGTTTTGGCTTGCTCTGCGTTAAAAAAGAGCTATCGAGATATTTTACGATCAACCTCTGACGGTGTTGTACAATTTATTTATTTAAAAGGTGAACAGTCACTGCTCGCGGCTCGGCTAAAAAATAGAGACGCTCATTTTATGCCTGAATCGTTATTACAAAGCCAGTTATCAACATTAGAGCCGCCAAATAATGCAATTACCGTGTTATTAGATAATAAATTAGATTATATTGTTGCTCAAATTTTAGAGGCTATTAACCAATAATTTACTATGATTATCATATTAAAAAGTACTTACGAACCCATGTTCGCATTATCTACTAGTAAGAAAAACCTTTAATAAATACCCCTTAAATCCTATCTATTTACGGAGCGATTACGCATTAAATAAACTTGAATAGTCTATTCTAGTTGTGCACACTGTTTGGGGTTTTAACTCATAATAAATAAAGGTAAATTTATGGAATGGCTGACAATATTGCCACCATTAGTCGCTATTGCGGTAGTATTATGGAAGAAGGAAGTCATACTCGCGCTATTAATGGCGGTATTTAGTTCAGAATTATTAATTTCTTATCAGTCGCATTCTAATGTTGTTTTTTATTCTTTTCTCGGTTTTATTGAACGTATTATTAGTGTTTTTAGTTCGCCAGATAATACGCGTTTATTAATTTTTAGCTTACTCATTGGTGCCTTGCTTGCTTATGTGAGGAATTCTGGCGGTGTTACTGCCATGGTTGAAAAATTAGTCAGCAAAGGTATTGCTAAAAGTAAGCGTCAAGTTGGCTCTGTTACCATGCTTACCGGCATGGTTATTTTCATTGAATCAAACTTAAGTGTGTTAACGGCAGGCATTTTATCGCGAGATTTGTTTGATAAATTTAACATGAGTCGTGCACGTCTTGCTTTTATGATTGACAGTACTTCAGCCCCCGTGTGTATTCTTGTATTGCTTAATGGCTGGGGCGCTTATGTACTTGGTTTATTAAATAATTATGAGTTGGGTGAGTCTTCTATGTCTGTGCTTTGGGGCACAATACCTTTTAACTTTTACGCTATTATTGCGCTGTTAATGGTTGCTTACACTGTTTCAACAGACCGAGTTCATGGGCCAATGAAACAATCAGAATTAGCGCTGCATAAATCAACAGGATTAGAGCAAAAACAACTTAAAGAAGAATTAGTAGCGCCAACCAAAGCGCGTTTTATGTTAGTACCATTACTTAGCATGATTTTAGGTATGTTCTTTTTTATGTATTGGACAGGTGATGGTGATATTACTCAAGGAAGTGGCGGTAAGTCAGTGCTTTATGCAACTTGTTTCGCGCTAGCCGTGGCTTACTTTTTATTGCTGTTTTCCAAACAGTTTACGCATAAAGAGTTAGTTGATGTTGGCTTTGAGGGCTTATCTGAACTGTTACCTTTAGTCACTATTGTTTTATTTTCGTTAACATTAGGTGCTAGTTTAAAAGAATTAGGCACCGGATTATTTATTGCGGGTTTTGTTGGTGAACATTTACCCCTTGTTTTTGTTGTACCGATGTTATTTGTTGCCGGCGGTATTATTTCTTTTAGTACCGGAACTTCATGGGGAACTTTTGCTATTTTAATTCCTATCGGGGTGCCTTTGATTCAAACATTAGGATTACCGCCATCGCTAGTCATTGCGGCTATTTTAGGTGGTGGCGTGTTTGGCGATCATTGCTCACCTATATCTGATACAACGTGTGTCTCTGCCATTGCTTCAGGATGTGACTTACTTGAGCATGTTAAAACACAATTACCTTACTCACTCTTTGGCGGTATATTAGCGCTTATTTGTTACTTTATTGCCAGTTTTGTCATGCTTTAAAAAACATTTTATATAACGTCATGAATTATTGGCGTTTTGAACTAGACTTAGATAGTATTATTTATGAAATAATTAAGAGTACTAGGACATATGATGGAATCATTACAAATAAAAGAATATATGAACCACTATCCGGTCACCTTCACTGCCAATATGGCGGTGGAAGAAGCCTCGTTACGCTTTTTAAAAACGAAGCAAATTGGTGGTCCTGTTATCGATGAAAACTATAAACTCATTGGTTTTTTATCAGAAAATGACGTACTCGGTAAAATGTTAGAAACTATTTATTATAACGAGCATATTGCTAAAGTTTCAGACTTAATGAGTAAAGAAGTATTAACTGTTAAGCCTTCTGATAGCATTGTTGAGCTAGCGCAAAGTATGTTGAGTAATAAACCTAAGGTATATCCGGTTGTTGATAGCGGTGGAAACTTGTTAGGCACTATTTGTCGTAACGACGTGTTACAGGCTATTGATAAACAAATGCGAACCACGTTGGCTAAAGGTAAAAAGCATGCCGCTAAATAAAAGTGTTAACTTATTTATTGTATAATTGAATGACGAATAATGATTTTTTTGCTGCTATATCTTGCCAAGTTATTTGAAAATAAACCGCCTTTTTTATTGATTGGGCGGTTTTTTAGTTTAAGAACACATTACTGTATTTATGCATAATTACTGTTAAAATAGCTTTTTGTTTTCTTCTTTGAGTTTGTTTTGTCTGAGCATTTGTCTAAAAATAGTAAATCACCTTCTCCCTTTATTGACCCCCCAAGTATACCGCTTTTATTTGAGCGTTTAGCGCAGGTTAAATCTTGTGATCATTTTCGATTTAAAAAACGGTTAATCAATTTACAAAAACAAGCTAAGAATACTGAGTTATCAGAAAAACATCAGCATCTAGTCAAGCAAATAGCGCTGCAAATTAATCAATCTATTGAACATAAACAACAAAAAATTAATAACTTACCAAAAATAAGTTACCCCGAAGGCTTGCCTATTTCTGAAAATGCGGCGCAAATAGCCGCTGCAATTCAACATAACCAAGTGGTTATTATTGCCGGAGAAACCGGCTCAGGTAAAACGACTCAAATCCCTAAAATATGTTTAGCGCTAGGTCGTGGAATTGATGGCTTAATTGGTCATACTCAGCCACGTCGAATTGCCGCTAGAACGGTAGCCAATCGTATTGCCGAAGAATTGGGTACTAAGTTAGGCGCTCAGGTTGGCTATAAAGTACGCTTTAATGATCAGGTTAGTGAGCAAAGTTATATCAAATTAATGACCGATGGTATCTTATTAGCTGAAATGCAAAAAGATAGGCTGTTACGTCAATATGACACCATTATTATTGATGAAGCACATGAGCGTAGTTTAAACATAGACTTTATTTTAGGCTATCTAAAGCAGATATTAATCAAGCGCGCTGATTTGAAGGTTATTATTACTTCAGCAACGATTGATCCGCAAAAATTTGCTAAACACTTTGCCAATAGAAAAGGAATGCCAGCGCCTATTATTGAAGTTTCAGGAAGAACCTATCCAGTTGAAATGCGTTATCGACCACTGAATGGCGATGCGTCAAATACGGATAAAGAAGCTCAGTCTGATGTTCAAACTAACATTCAGCCCAGAGAGAATATTGATATTATCAGCGGTATACTTAATGCGGTTGAAGAACTTGATAATATTGATAGTTCAACACACGTCGGCCAAGGTGACATTCTCATTTTTCTTAATGGTGAACGAGAAATTAGAGATACCGCATCAGCATTAGAAAAAGCGAACTTACGCGATACGCATATTCTTCCACTGTATTCACGTTTGACCGTACAAGAACAAAACCGAATATTTATGCCTCATAGTGGTCGTAATATTGTATTGGCTACTAACGTCGCTGAAACCAGTTTGACCGTACCGGGTATTAAATATGTTATTGATCCCGGTACGGCGCGTATTTCTCGCTACAGTGTGCGAACAAAAGTACAACGATTGCCCATCGAAGAAATTTCTCAAGCAAGCGCTAATCAAAGAGCAGGGCGTTGTGGTCGAGTTTCTTCTGGGGTTTGTATTCGTTTATACAGTGAAGATGATTTTAATAACCGCACAGAATTTACCGATCCTGAAATATTACGGACTAATTTAGCCACGGTTATTTTACAAATGTTAGCATTAGATTTAGGCAGCATTAGCGACTTTCCTTTTGTACAGCCGCCTGATAATCGTAATATTACCGATGGTGTTCGGTTACTCGAAGAAATTGCCGCGATTGATGCCGATAATAAAAAAAATCAACACGATAACGTCAAATTAACGAAACAAGGCCGTTTATTAGCAAAGTTTCCGATAGATCCTCGTTTGGCCAAAATGGTGATAACGGCTATTGAGTTTGGTTGTATTGAACAAGTATTGATTATTGTCAGCGCATTAAGTATGCAAGATCCACGCGAACGTCCACATGAGAAACAACAAGCAGCAGATGAAAAACATAATCGCTTTAAAGACAAGCAATCTGACTTTATTAGCCTACTTAACTTGTGGCAGTATATTAGCCAACAGCAAAAAGAATTAACCCAAAATCAGTTTAGAAAACTATGCCAACGTGAGTACCTTTCTTATATTCGATTACGTGAGTGGCAAGACATTTTCAGCCAACTTAAGCAAACATTAAGAGAGCAAAAAATTAACTGGTCGAGTGTCAACTATCAATTTTGTCTCGTTCAAGCAGAAGCTCAATTACAAGAGAAACGACAAGAAAAGTCACAAGAAAAAAAACAAGTAGTAGAGCCTGCGTTGATTTCAGTGCACCAAGCATTACTTTCTGGTTTATTAAGTCACCTGGGTCAACAGGACGAAAATAGAGAGTTTAAAGGCGCTCGTGGTAGTAAATTTTATATTTTTCCCGGCTCTGTGTTAGCTAAAAAGCCACCTAAATGGTTAATGTCAGCTGAATTAGTTGAAACAAGTCGACTATTTGCGCGTATGAATGCTCGTATTGATCCGCTTTGGCTTGAGCCTTTGGCTGAGCATTTAGTTAAACGAAACTATAGCGAACCGCACTGGGAGAAAAAACAAGGTGCGGTTATTGCGTTTGAACAAGTTACTTTGTACGGTTTAACTATTGTTAATAAACGGAAAGTTAACTTTAATTCCATTGAACCTGAAACCTGTAGGGATCTTTTTATTCGAGAAGCACTGGTTAATGGTGATAGTTTTATTAAAGAAAACTTTTTAAAGAAAAATCAAGCCTTGGTGGCGAGCATTGAAGCATTAGAGCAAAAGGCGCGTCGTAAAGACTTTCTGATTGACGAACAACAGCTAGTTGATTTTTATAGTGAAAAATTACCTGAAACCATTATTTGTCAACGTAGTTTCTTAGCGTGGTGGAAAAAGGCAAAACAAAAAAATGATCAGGCTTTAGGTTTTACCAAAGCTTTTTTATTAAATGAATCGTCAAGTGAGCTTTGTAGCAATGAATACCCTGATACATGGCAGCAAAATAATTTAACCTTGCCTTTGCATTATCACTTTAGCCCCGGTGATATTGATGACGGTATTAGCCTTATTATTCCGGTTGGTTTGTTAAATCAAATACAAGCACAGGGGTTTGATTGGTTGATCCCCGCGTTACGATTTGATTTAGTGGTTGCCTTGATTAAGGCATTACCTAAAGCATTGCGCCGAAATTTTGTGCCCGCACCTAATTATGCGCAAGCTTGTTTGGCTGTTATGACCGAGTTTGATGGCTCAAAATCGGTTAGTCTTACCGATGCTTTAGCTAAGCAACTATTACGCATGACCGGGGTTAGGTTACCTGAAGATGCATGGCAAACTATTGAGCTACCCATGCATTTAAGCATGAACTTTCAGGTGGTTAATGAAAAAGGTAAGTTGTTAAAACAAGGAAGAAACCTCAATCAGTTAAAAGCAGAATTACAGGGAAAAGTTAAAGCATCAATTAAACAAGTGGCAGAAAAAGGCATTGAAAAAACAAAATTAACCCAATGGAATTTTGGTGATTTACCCAAAGGGTATGAGAAAAAAGTCGCTAATATTACTATTAAAGCTTTTCCGGCTTTAGTTGATCATAAAAGCAGTGTTGCTATTGAATTATTTGAACAAGAAGAGCATGCAGAGCAAGCAATGCTTGATGGCTTAAGTCGGCTTATTTTATTAAATATTCCATCGCCAATTAAATACCTTCAAGAAAAGCTTCCTAACAAAGCTAAGTTAGGTTTATATTTCAACCCTTTTGGCTCTATTGCTGATTTACTACAAGATTGCATTCAAGCTGCCTGTATTTATTTAGTCAATCAATATCAACTAAAGCAAGCTAGCAACACTCAAGCTAAAAGTAGTCACAGCGGATTACCACGCTCAGAAGCTGAATTTAAATGTTGTTGTGATTTTGTTCGTGCTGAAATTGCTGACTGTGTTTTAGCGGCGGCGATTAAAGTTGAAAAGTCTTTAAGCTTACGTCATGACATAGGTAAAAAGCTAAAAGGTAGTGTTGCATTAAATGTTATTCAATCTCATAGCGATATAAAGCAACAAAGTGAGCAATTAATTTTTAAAGGTTTTGTCACTAAATCAGGGCTAGATAAACTGGATGATATCACCCGATATTTACAAGGAATTTTACGACGTTTAGAAAAGTTACCTATTGACCCTAATCAAGACCGATTAAAGTTAATTGAAGTTAATAAAGTGGATGAAGCGTTAAAAAATATCATGGTAAAGCAGCGTAAAGACAAGCCGATAAATGCTGAATTATTAGCAACTTATTGGATGATAGAAGAGTTACGGATTTCTTTATTTGCACAAAATTTAGGAACGGTACAACCAATATCCGTAAAACGTATTACTAATCACTTAAAAACTTTTCACTAATTGCACAGGAATAATCGGCTGACTTTGATTGACACTAAACGATAAGCTCAGTATAAATAAGTATAAATAATAAAATAGGTAACATTTGGAGTGGAGATGGTTGGTTTTGATGATAAACGCGACTTTTATCGCATGATGTTAAACAGTGAAGTTATTTTAACTATTATTGATGATGAAACTAATAGTCAAATAACCGCAACCTGTAGAGATTTAAGTGCGACAGGAATAGCTATTGAAATTGAGCACCCTATCGAGCTAGGTACTCATGTTCGGGTTAAAGTGGACTCTTCAGGTAATCAAGTGCCGTCACTTGATATTAGCGGTAAGGTTGTTCGTGTTGATGAAGAAGGTAGTAACTGCTACTTAATAGGGATTTTGATTGAAGAAATCGACTAATTGTCTATAACTTAAAACAGCAAACCTTGGCTATTCAACTTGGCAAACGAGTCCTTTCAAATAATAACCTTCAGGGTAATTTGATGATATAGGGTGATCGGCAGCTTGCTGTAGTCGTTCAACAAAATATACCTTTCGCTTTGCATCTAAAGCCGCATCAGCAACAACCTTTTGAAATAAACTCATTTCCATCAATCCAGAGCAAGAAAAGGTCAGTAATAAACCATTAGGGTTTAATAATTGCATTGCGAGCATATTGATATCTTTATAACCCCGACAAGCTGCGGTCAGTTGTGCTTTAGATTCGACAAATTTAGGTGGATCTAAAATAATCATATCAAAGCGTCGCTTTTCTTCACGATAACGACGTAACAATTTAAAAACATCTTCTTTGACAAAAGAAACATTTTTATCGGTTAAGTTATTTAGTGCTAAATTACGTTTACCCATATCAAGTGCAGCTTGAGAAACATCAACATTGATTACTTCTTTCGCATTGTTGGCAGCGCAATGTAAAGCAAAAGTACTGGTGTAAGAGAAGCAATTTAAAATGGTTTTGTCTTGCGCAAATTTTCCTGCGGTTAAGCGTGAATCGCGTTGGTCTAAATAAAAACCTGTTTTATGTCCGGTTGCGATATCAACATTAATTTTAATACCATGTTCTTCAATAACACATTCTGTTGAGCTTTGTGGTTCGGTTAACCAGCCAGTAACTGGCTCTAGGCCTTCTTTTTTTCGTACATCTACGTCAGAGCGTTCATATACATGACAATCAGGGTAAAGCTCTTTTAAACAATCAACGAGGGTATAACGATGAAAGTCTGCGCCAGTACTTAATAACTGACAGACAATAAAATTATCGTATTTATCAATAGTTACTCCAGGTAAACCGTCAGATTCACCTGCGATTAAACGGTATCCGGTTAGTTTTCCTTGGGTGATAAACCAGTCTCGTCGAGTTTGTGCATTTTTTAATTTATTAAAGAAAAAATTCCGATCAATTTCTTCGGTTTCATCAAAACTCCATACACGCACTCTAATTTGAGATTCTGGTGAATAAGCGCCTTTTGCTAACCAATTTCCTTTATTATCAAAAACATCAATAGTTTCACCTATCATAGGCTTGCCTTTAATTTTATTGATAGCTTTTGAGAATATCCATGGGTGTTTTCGCAATAAAGATTTTTCACGACCAACATTTAAATAAATTCTTGATGACATAGGTCTATACTTAACTTTAGCAATAAATATGCGCCGATTTTAGACAATGATTAGCATAGGTGCAAACATCATTTAATTATTATGTATAAAAATAGTGAAAAATTAGCAACCTAAAGAGTAAATATTATGAATGTTAGTTATATGGCTCATATTTCAGGCAATGTTCAAGGCGTTTTTTTTAGAGTGTCTAGCCAACAAAAGGCGATTGATTATGGCTTAAGTGGCTATGCGCGCAATTTAGCGGATGGCAATATTGAAGTTGTCATATGTGGAGAGCAAGCTAATGTAGATAAAATGCTAGCTTGGTTAAAAAAGGGGCCACCACAAGCAGAAGTGGAGGATATGCAGCAAAAGAAAATAGCCTTGCAAGACTTTAATCATTTCTCGATCAGCTAATAATTTACTGACTTGAGTTTACGTGAATATAGGTAAAGCGTTTTAAGGTTTTTCCGTCACGCTGAATTGTTTCATCAAACATGCTTAGCGGGCGAACCCAAATATCCTCTTTATTCGTTAAAGGATGGTAAACAACTAAATATTCTTCAGTTTCACTATGTCTTGCAAGGTAGAGAACTTGATAGTAACTGCCCTTAAAATGTTGATATTTACCTATTTTAAACATGATTTTCCTTAAATACTAAGTGATGGTACAAAGGCATAATTTATCAAAATTTATCGACCTATTAAAGAGGTTCTGCTTTTATTGTCAAATTGTATTATAATCCGCCCCTTAAAAATTTTCGTTGGATTTAGGTGACATAATGAGTGTTGATGCAATTGGCTTATCTGCTAATTTATTAAAAGCGGTAAAAGCATGCGGTTATAAAAATTTAACGCCTATTCAACAAAAAGCTATTCCTATGATTCGCTCGGGCGTTGACCTATTAGCAAGTGCTCAAACAGGTACCGGTAAAACCGCTGCATTTTGTTTACCTATAATAGATGCTTTGGCAACAGCGCAAAAATTAGCGAGTGATTCATCGAGTAATTCAGACCAGTCAAGATCAAATATTCGAGCGCTTATTTTAACGCCAACGCGTGAATTAGCCCGACAAGTTGCTGAGAATGTGAAAACTTTCAGTCAGTTTCTTCCTGTTAAATCAGCCGTTGTTTACGGTGGTGGGAAAATGGCATCGCAAACAAACACTTTAAAACAGGGGGTTGATATATTAATTGCGACGCCGGGTCGTTTGTTGGAGCATTTAGCGTTGCGTAATGTAGACTTGTCGCAGGTTAAATATTTTGTGCTTGATGAAGCCGATCGTATGCTTGATATGGGCTTTTTAAGCGATATTGAAAAGCTAATATTGTCGATAAAAAACAAACCACAAACCTTGATGTTTTCAGCGACATTTTCAAATAAAGTAAAATCATTGGCGACACAATTATTAACAACCCCTAAAACAATTAGTGTTGCCAAAGAAAATTCAACGTCAGGTAAAATAAAGCAATCTGTTTATTGGGTCAGTGAGTCACGTAAACGTGAGTTACTTTCAGAGCTTATTGGTGTTAATAACTGGCAACAAGTACTGGTATTTGCCGGCACTAAAGAAAGTGCAAATATTTTGGCAAAAGAATTAAAGCTTGATGGTATTAAAGCGGTGCTTTGTCATGGCGACAAAACTCAAGGAGCTCGAAATAAAGCTTTAGAACAATTTATTGAAGGTAATGTGCGCGTATTAGTGGCTACTGATGTTGCCGCGCGTGGTTTAGATATTGATAATTTATCTTATGTTGTTAACTTTCATTTACCCTTTCTAGCTGAAGATTATGTACATCGCGTAGGTAGAACCGGTAGGGCAGGAAAATCAGGTACAGCTATTTCATTAGTTAGCCCGAAAGATGAAAAATTTCTTGGTAATATTGAAGCCTTAGTTGGGCGTCAATTTGAACGAATTATAGTGCCCGGATATGAATTTAACCGTGCTGAATTTGATGAATATCAAGAAAAGATGGCTAAACGAGAAAGTAAAAATCGTTATCGGGCAACGCAAGAAAAAAATCAAAAAATAGCTAAAAAAAGTACAGCAGATAAAAATAAAAAGTATAATTCAAAAATAAAGAAAAAGCGCTAGGGCTTTTATAACCATAATACCCGTATATGTAAGGGGATATATGAGCATAATTGAAGTACCATTTGCGTTAAGGCATCACTGTTGGTTTTGTGGTGAGCCTAACGCATGCGTTTTTAGCTTTCCTCAAAATTCATTCTCACCGTTTAAAACTATAATTTTAGATTGCCCGCACCCAACCTTATCAGTACCTAGTTGTTCAGAGTGTTATCGCGTTGCTATGCGCGCATTGAGCAAGTTTGAACTTAATTCTATTTGGGCAATACAAGCGCAAGTTAAATCATTTTTATTAAAACATTATCAAAAAGATTTAGCGATCGGACTTAATTGGACTGAAGCTGAGTTGGCAAATAGCGAGTTTGATGATGGAAATTTTTTGGGTTTCAAAAAAAACGCATGGTTTATGTATGAAGTGGCAAAAGCTAGAGTGAATTATCAAGGCTGCGCGCTAACTGTTGATGGTATTGAAATAGAATTTACAGAATATCAACATAATTTTAATTTTGATGGGGTTTTATATCCTTCAATTAATGATGCAGTGAAGCATTATTGTCAGGCTTATTCATTGGATGAAGGTTATTTTAAACAAGTTTTATTTGCTTACGATAAACTAAAACGAGGTAATATTGAATCGAATAAACCCTGCTTCTCTCAAACAGTGAGGTTTTGTCGCATTTTAATTAATGCGACACCGGATGAGAAAAAATCAGCATTTTTAGCCTTAACCGTTAAAGAGGTGAGTTAGCTTTTTTAAAGTGTAGTAGAAGAAATAGGAGCGTTACGAAACAATACTTAATCTCGACATATTCATTTTTTTACCATATAACGCTTGATCAGCACGCTCAAATAAACTTTTTTCGTTATCTGCTCGGTTCATAAAAGTTGCCCCTAAACTGCAACCCACCTGATATTTTGCCAGTAAAGCATTGGTTTTAAGCGCAGTTTCAATTCTACACTCTATTATGTCTAATGCATTTTCACTGGCATTTTCAACAATAATGGCAAATTCATCGCCACCAAAACGAAACACGCTATCTGAGTCTCGAATACAATCAAGTAAACAAAGAGAAAACTCTTTTAATACTTTATCGCCAACGGCATGACCATAAGTATCGTTGACTGCTTTAAATTTATTTAAATCACCAACAACAAGACCTACTTGGGCGTTATGACGATTTGCATTATGCATTGCACGTTTAAGTTGTTCATCAAAATAACGACGATTACCTAAACCGGTTAAACTGTCTTGCATAGCAAGTTGCATCGCTTGATGATATTGAATAGCATTTTTTAACGGATAAATTAAACACTGATGTAGCTTTTCAAGTATTTTATAATTAGACATACTTATGGGTTTATTTATGCCATAACTAAGAATGCCGATAAACTCATTGTTAATTTTTAATTCAAATTGACGTTCATTTTTCGCTTTTTTACTGCCTAATATGCTTTTACTTACGGCTTTGTTTTTGAAATATAAACCAACAAAACTTACATAACGAGCTGCTTCCATTGCGAAAATGTTAAGTAACTTGTCTAAATCAAGTGTCGTTTGTAATTGTGCTAATAAATTCGAACTTACGCTTGTTTTTTCATTTTCTACCAAGTCTATATTGCGAGCATTTAGAGTACTATACGTATTTAATGGTGAAAACTGATGATCAAATACATTTAATGTTTGCATTATATATCCTCGCATTGCTTTAACTATTGTTCTTCTAAAACCAAACAATGAGTTACTTAAAATTTATCACATATAACTTATAAGCAATAACTGCACCAGTGTGTAACTATATAAATATAATATCCATTGGTTTTTTTGTTTTTTCAACTTGTTGATTATTAATTGTTTTGTCGTTTGTTTTCTTTGCTCTATTATTAAAGGGAAACCTGTCGATAATTTGGCGGCAAGTAATTGCCGTGTGGCAAGGTTAAAATATTGAAAGCGTTGAGCACTATTTAGAAGAGGGAAGGTAAATTAAAGTTGTAGAAAATTTTTGATTTGAGTTTCTTGTTCTAAGGCATCTTCAAAGCCTAGTTTTATTAATTCATTACAAAAGTTTTTCTCAAATAATAAATAACTCACAAGACTTGATTCTGAATCTTTACTAATACCTACACTACGTAATAATATGCGAACAGGTATTGGTAAGTCGTCAAAGTACTTTGTTGCTATGGCGTTAAAATCATGGCTTGGATTAATAATAAAACTGTCGATATTTTTTAACCCAGGTATATTTTGTTTTTGCTCGGACGAAATAAGTTTTAATGTTGAGTTAATGCGGTGCATGCGCTCTAAGTCGCTTTGCATGGTGTCAGCAAAAATAGAATCTAATAAGTGTCCTGCTATTGTTGCCGTGCTTGGTGGGTGGGGGTTATTTTCATTAACATGCAATGGTTCTTTTGGTTGTTCAACACCGATAATAAAAATACGCTCAGCGCCTAAGTGTATTGCCGGGCTAAGTGGTGATAATTGGTGAACTGAACCATCACCTAAATGTTGGTGTTTAATTTTTATTGATGGGAAGACCATGGGTATAGCCGCAGAAGCCATTAAATGTTCACAATTTAGTTGGCTGGATTCGCCGCGTCGTTTAGCGCGTGACCAAGGTGTAATAGAATCATCTGCTTGATAAAAACTAATAGAGTTTCCGGTAGAGTAGCTTGAGGCAGTAACGGATACCGCAGATAAATAACCGCGTAAAATATTACTGTCAATACGCTTAAAGTCCATAACCAAATTAAGTAAGTTTCTTAGCGGAGTACTATTGAGTAAGCTGCGTGGCACTTTGTTTGCATAATCAGCTTGAAAGCTAGCAAGCATACCTTTACTAATGTGACCAAATACCCCTATCGCATTGTTATGATAAATCTTTGCCGTATTGAGATTTTTCCATACCCACTCTAGTTTTTTTACCCCGAGATGAAAGCAAGAAGCATAACAAGCAAGTGCCGTTGAATTAATAGCGCCAGCAGAGGTGCCACAAAGAATAGGAAAAGGAATTCCATGGTTTCTTGGTACTAACCTAGCGATAGCTGACAAAACACCAACTTGATAAGCTGCACGAGCACCACCACCGGTTAGTACTAAAGCATTCTTATTGTCAACATAGTTTCTTTTACTTGTCATAGCTTATTGTTATTAAATGGATGTTATTAAATTGATTTTATTACTTTAATCATTTAAGTGTAGTTTGTTTATAAAAATATAGCGATTTAGCTTATACCAAATGGATTAATTAGTCCTGTTGGTATTACAGGAATTTTGTTCTGTTTTTAGGTATTGGCTCAGGCGCTAATGAGTACTGCTGACTAAGAGATTTGGAAGAATAAAAAGGTGAGAATTGATAAAAAAAAGCCAGCTACTTAGCTGGCTTTTTAAAATGACATAGAATTATTAACTAGTAAAACATTGTACTCATCACATTTTTAACAAAAGTAATATTAAGTCTTAAGTTTGTTCGAAAATAATTTATTAACTACTAACGCGAGCGTTAGCAGCATCAATCAATGGTTGCGATCCAGTTTGTAACATTGCAAGATTAGCAGAAACAACTTTCTTTGGTAATTTTGAAATCATCAAAGAACCTGTTTTTACAGAACCTGCTTGTGATGCAAACTCTAATAAATTTTTACCATTACACTGAATACCGTCGAAGATACGACGAATTTTTAATTTATTCGTCTTTAAAAATGAACGCATGCGTTTCTTGTCATCGGCAGCTACGTACTCACATATGCTTTGAGCAATGTTAGCGGCTTGTGCCTTAGGCGTCGATACAACAGACGTTAATGTTAAAACAGTGATAGTAGAAGCTATTAATAATTTTTTCATTTTAGTAACCTTTTATATAAATGGATTATTAAAAGAAAAAACCACGGGATGTACCTGTTAACGAGGTGACTCCGCTGCCGTAGATTTAACCAATTACTTAGTTTATCCCTTAGGCCGGTGGTTTTGCGTAGTACGATTTCGCGTACTTTGCCTTTTCTTTGTCAATATTAAGTATCACTAAGTTTTACTTAAATTGCAAGTATAGTGTGAAATTATGTTGTTTTTCGTAACAAAAGATAAAACCACTCTCTTTGAGTATGATTGTTTACATGCCTTGTTACATGTCGTTAACAATTATTTAAAGTTTAGTTATTAAGAGTAATTAAAAGAAAGTAAAACTAAGGGGTGAATTCTATTCTCAGCAAGAAACGATCGAAAAATTACAAGAATATGTAGTTTAGTTACATTTTTACGATGTAGGTCAATAAATAATGCAAAAAATACCGTAAACTGGCTGTTGAATTAGTAATTAATTAACAACTATACCTATCAATCAAATATTGAGTATTAAACTCATCATTTTGGTTATAAATATAGTGTTTAAAACCTTAAGTATATAGAGAATTTTTAATGTCAGATGCAATACAAAAAAATTATAAAGATTTGCACAAACCCGCAAGTTCTTTTGAGTCTCGATCAGATTATCTAGAGCATGAATTATCAATAATGAATTATAAACGATGGCGTTTAAATCTACCGTATAGAGATTTTGGTATTGAGCTTGAAGATTGGGTGCCAGCACTTGCTGCTACCATAGGTAAAGTTGTTATGGTAACCGCTATGGTTGCTGCTTTTGCTGCGCAATTTGGCTTATCGCCAGAGTTTGTAGCTGAAAATGTGCGTTTTGAATTAGTTATCGCAGGGCTTTTATTTGTTGTTTTATTTTCAGCATTATTAAACCCTAATGCAAACCTTGCAGGTACACACGGACCGATGATCCCTTTAATTCCCCTTATTGCTGCTGCAGGGGGGCATCCGTTGGCTTTAGGTATTATGGTCGGTGTTTTTGGATTATTGCTAAGCTTTAGTAAAGGCGGCTCTAAACTTGTAAACCTTACCAGTGAAGGGGTTAGGGGCGGTTTACTTATTTTTCTCGGCGCAACCGGGTTGATTGGTCAGTTGAGAAAATTTAATGCTTGGCCAAGTGCTGAAACCGCTAAGGTTGCTTCTGATCTTGCTGAAGGCGCTAGTTTATCTTCAGTTGTACCTGTAGCCGTACCTTTTGTTGTTATTCTATCTACCGTCATTATTTATGCTTATTTAGCACGTATTGAAAAACGTTGGTTAGCTATTCCTTTATGCTCACTCCTTGCCGGTATTGTAGCTTTCGCTATGGGAACGCCATTTGAATTTGTAACTGAGCCGGGTTTACCTAATATGAATCCAGCTTTCTGGTGGGGTGAAACTACCGGTTGGAAGCAAGGTTTACCTGATTTAGCGGGTTTTATTGCCGTGATCCCTTTTGCTATTTTAGCTGTTGCTATGTGGTCTCCTGACTTTTTAGGTCACCGAGTTTTCCAAGAATTAAGTTATCCGAAAAAAGCTAAAAAAGCCTTGATGGATGTTGATGACACGATGACTGTTGCTTCTATTCGTCAAGTTGTTGGTGTTTGTTTAGGTGGTGGTAATTTAGCATCATCTTGGGGAACATATATGATCCCTGCCGCAATTGCGAAGCGTCCAATTCCAGGTGGCGCGGTGTTAACGGGTATACTTTGCGTTGCAGCTGCTTTATTAGGTTATCCAATGGATCTTGCCATGTGGGAGCCGGTATTGCGTGTTGCTTTATTAGTGGGTGTGTTTTTGCCCTTACTAGAAGCGGGCATGCAAATGATTAAAGACTCTAAAAGCTCACAAAGCGCAGGTATTTGTATATTCTCTTGTGCATTAGTGAACCCTGTATTTGGTTGGGCATTAACAATGTTATTAGATAATCTTGGGTTGATTGGTGATAAAGAACGAGGTAAAACGCTTAAATTTGTGGATAAATTAGTGATACCTTTAATTGCTTTTATTGTTTGTGTTGGTTCACTGGCTTTAATTGGTAAATTACCGGGTATTCCCGCATTAATTTAAAAAATTTGTAATATAAATTTTCATTGACTTTATAACGCAGTGGATTGTTAAGGGCAAAGGAGCATAGTGTTTCTTTGCTCTTTTACTTTACACCGACTAACTTTATACCGATGAAAAGGATTAATGAAAACCCTCACCTTATCAATAACTCTATGATCTTTAAATAAACTATATCGCTAACGGCATGCCCAGAATTTAGATTATTTACATTTTACTACAAAATTTATATTGCTAAATTTATTATAAAATATTAATTTTATATCATTAGAATGTTAACTCTGTGTTTATCAGGTTAATCAAATGGATATTAGCCAATTAAATCTATGCTTAAACCTTTATTCGTAAAATTTATTATACTACTTTCAGTCGCTATGACTGTAGGTTGTTCATCTATTGGTATCATCGATTTATTTTCTAATTATTCTCAACAGATGAGTAAAACACGTTCAGCGCAATTGTCAGGTGATTTTATTAATGCTGAAGCCGCAGTAATGTCGGTGAATAGCAGCCATAATAATTACGGTTTAAGTCAATTAGAGAAGGGAAGGTTACAGTTTCTTGCAAATAATTGGGCTATTAGTCAGAAAAACTTTGACCTTGCCTACAAACAAATACAGCGTCAAGAGCAAGCAGCTAAAGTTCAAATAAGTAGAGGCCTACAAAACATAGGCGCAGTAGTTAGTAATGATAATGCCATTGCTTATGACATTCCTGCTTACGAACAGGGCATGTTGCATACCTATCAAGCTTTGAATTATTTATACCAAGGCGGTATAGAAAGCGCTTTAGTAGAAGTTCGCCGAGCCAATTTAGTGCAAGAGCGCGCTTTAAAAACGCATCAAAATGAACTGTATGAAGCTCAAGATAAAATGGTCAGTAAAGGCATCAGCACGGCAAAACTAAATGCCAGTTATCCGTCGATGAATAGTTTAATTGGTGATGTAAAAAATGGTTTTCAAAATGCTTATACGTTTTATCTTTCGGGTATGTTATATGAAGTGGGAAAACAGCCTAATGATGCATATATTGACTATAAGCGAGCGATAGAAATATACCCAAACAATACGTATTTACAGCAAAATGTTTTACGTTTAGCCAAAAAGCTAGGTATGCATGAAGATTTAACACGCTTTGAACAAAAATTTGGCAAATATAAAGCTAAAAATAAAAAAAACACTGGGCAAGTTGTCGTGATTTTTGAGCAGGGTATTGTTAACGCTAAAGATGAAGCCAGACTTAACTTACCTATTTTTAATACTAGTTCAGACATTAAATTTTTTACTTTTGCTTTACCGGTGTATCGTGGCGGTGTATCAACATTTATCCCCTTAAGTGTTAATGTTGAAGGTACAAATTATTATTCACAAGAAATTGTTAAATTACAGTCTTTAGCTTCAAAAGCGTTAAAAGATCAATTGCCAAGCTTAATAACAAGACAAGCAATACGGTTGATTGCCAAAGAGCAATTCCGTCAAGAGTTGAGTCGAAAAAATGGTGATGTCGGAAATTTTTTAGCCAGTATTTATAATATCGCATCTGAAAATGCAGATACCCGTAGCTGGTCAACATTACCTAATAATGTACAAATTATGAAAATTGATATAGCGGCAGGACAGAGGGCACTTGAATTTACTTTTGCTGGAAAACAACATGTTGTCAATATTAATGTTAAAGAAAATCGTATTACGTTAATAAACTTTACTGATATCGGTAGATACACTGGTTATCAAACAATTAGTTTGTGAGGAGAATAGATGAACACTATGATTAAGTTTTCAGCCGTTACTTTATGTTGCATGGTTTTTGTTGGTTGTACTAATACTACACCACCGACAACATCAGGAACTGGTACTAGCGTTATGATGCAAGGAAGTGAGTTTTCAAAATATTTGCAGGTGCATAACCTTGATTTAGCGGCACAATTAGAAATTACCGATATTAAATCAAGAAAAACTAATGGCTTATTGGAAATAAATCTACAACTCACTAGCACTCATGAGAAATCATTAAAATTGCAATACCATTATAATTGGTTTGATGAACAAGGTTTTGTTATAGAATCACGAAAAACATCTTGGAAGCCACTCGAATTACATGGTTTTCAATCAACAACGTTACGCGGTTTAGCACCTAATGAGCAAGTAACATCTTTTACTGTTTATGTGCGAGAGATACCTGATAAAGCATACAAATATTAGACCCTATTATTTATTGTAAATTATTAAAAAAATCATTAAGGAAATTATTATGAATAAATTAATTATTGCTACCACAGTAGGTTTAGCGATTACTTTGGCGACAGGTTGTGCACAAAAGTCTGTTGTTCGTTATGGTGATGCAACGGCCGTAGAAACAACTGACATTAGTTTTGGCTCTACAGATTTGCAAAAAGTTGCTGGAGAAATGACCGACTCTTTATTGTTATCACCTGTTGTTGGTACATTAACGCAAAACAAACGTCCGGTGATGTTTGTTGAGCGTATCAAAAATAAAACGAGTGAACATATTGATACTGAATCGATTACTGATTCTGTTTCAACCAAGTTATTACGTTCAGGTAAATTTCGCTTTGTTGATATGAACCGTGTTGAAGCGGCACGAAGTCAGATGGAATTTCAACAAGAAGGCGGCATGGTTGATGCCAACAAAGCCGTACAGTTTGGTAAGCAAATTGGCGCGGAATATATGCTTTATGGCAACTTATCGAGTATTGTGAAATCCAATAAAGATAAGTCAGACGTTTATTATAAATTTACCTTGCGTTTAATGGACATAGAAAGTGGCTTAGTTGAATGGGCTGATGAAACTGAAATTCGTAAAACAAAAGCGAAAGAATCTGTCGGTTGGTAGTTAACCATAAACTTGGGTTAGTTATATTTTCACTTCTAGAGTAGGAGAGTATTATGAGAAATTTATCAATTCCAATCTTTTTATTCTTTACCTTAATGTTATCAATGGGGGCGAGTGCTGATTATGATCGTAATAAAGCCGTTCCTGTTGAAAAGGTATTATTTGGTAAAGTGCTGTCAGTAAGGCATATTACAGAAAAAGAAATTATTGAAGACAAAAATAAAGGCTGGAAAGTTTTTGGTGGTGCGCTCATTGGTGGCGCAATTGGTAATCAATTTGGAGATGGCAGTGGGCGTGATGTTGCAACGATATTAGGTGCGATATTGGGTGGCTCTATTGCTAACAATAAAAACCCACAATATCGTCAAAAAATTATCCATTTAATAGAGTTAATGATTAAAACAGATCAAGGTGCTGAATTTATGGTGGTTCAGGATTTGGATCCCAAGATGGCTTTTCAGCATAATGATGCTATTCGTATGATTTATTTAGCAAATGGTTCGGTAAGAATAGATAAGCAAATGTAAATGATTGGAACGAGTATAAAATGGCTCGGTAATAATTTTTTTACAGGAGTAAAATGGATCATGAAAAATTAAGTGACTCTGATATTTTAGCTTATGACACTTTAAGTTCAAAAAAAGCCCTCAAAAGAGGGCTTTTTTTTGAACATCTTTTAACTATTTATACTATTTCAATTATTGAATAACGTCAGGGTTTGTCACCACAATTGACTGACCACTGGATAAAAAGAACCCAGCGACTTGCCCTTGCATTTCAGTAGTTACTGCTGACTCATTAAGTGTCGGAGCAACATTTTCTTCAGCATTTGGTCTTAAGATGGAACTATGATGACCGAATAAAAAGCGTACTGCACCTGATACAGACTCTCCTTGAGTTGAACTAGAAACCCCCGGTAAATCTAATAATGTAATTGCACCTTTAGTGCCGCCAAGTGGTGTGGTTGAAACTGAGTTTGGAATAACTTGGTCTGGCAAATTGCTACCGCCATCGCCAACCACTTCAATTAAGTGGGTTGGTTTATTGCTTAGCGCCATCATTGACGCATAGTTAGCGGGGTCGCCAGAATCTACAACCGTTTGTGCCGCAAAAGTAAACTGGGCAAAAACACCATTGAGTTCAGCTTGCTCTGTTGGTGTCATCGCAGCATATGCCGCTTGATAAACAGCCACCAACTGCGTTTGAGTTGCGGTAGAGTTACCATTTTCATCAAGTGGATATAACCCATCAACAGTCGCTTTAAATGTAGGTGATTGAGCATAAGTTAAACTCGATTTAATCACATTACCAAAAGCACCTGATTCCATTAAGAAGTTAGCAACCATAACGCCCGGCATTGCTAAGCTATTGGTTTTGACAGCAAACATAGCATCAAGCGTTTCATTGCCAAGCGTAGCATTGGTTAATGATAAAAAGTTAATGCCTGTAATCGCCCCTAAAGAGTGACCTAAAAAGTGAACATTCATGCCGTCTATTTTATCACCGCTACCATCACCAATGACCACAGCATTTAAACCTAAACGTAAGCCTAAAATATCTGCGGTACTTTGACGAAGGTTATCGCGCGTAGTTAATAAGCTAGCTAAATTCATATAGTGAGTCGCTGATACCGTTGATGCATTTATTTCATCACCCGGCATTGTTGGATCTAAATCGAAACCTCTACTGCCATGCAACGGATGATCAATGGCAACCGTAGCAAAACCAAAAGCCGACAAAATACCGGTAACCGCTAACATATGTTCTTTTTTAGAGGTGATACCGTGTTGAAGAATAATCACAGGCCAACCACTTTCTGATGGCATTTCTACCAAAGGAGGTAAACCAAAACCTGCTCGTACGGCATCGGTCGTAGCTGAAATATTTGGCGTTGTCATTTGAACATCTAAAACACTAGGGTCTGTAATCCAAGGTATATCACTTGCGCCACGAGGTGCAGGCACAGGGCTATATTTCGTTAAATGACGTTTAACATCTAAAGGTATTACTGAACTCACATCACGCAAACCTACCGCCATACAAACACCATCAACAGGTGTTAATGGACCCTCAGGCAGTGTACCGCCAGCAGCAGTAAAACCGGCAATTATTGCTCCAGAGTCACATAAACTTTTCCACCAATCATTAACAGGAGCTTTTGGATTTTCAATAGAAGGAACACCAAGGTAGTAAGGTAAAGTTACTGAGCCGGTGTGGTAATTTGCTGACGAATATAAAGCGTCTAACTGAGGTGTAGGCGCTCCACTAGGAAATAGCACTTGGCTCACGGTAACGGCAGAAGTATTAATAGCAACAATAGGAGGTAAACCACCTTGCGCTAGTGGAGCGGCTAATAACCCCTTCATTGTTGTAAGAACATCTACAGTTGATTGTGTTGTTAATGCCATAGTATAAATTAAGGCATCTTTATCTGCACCGGCAGCGACAATAGCATTTTCATAACTATTTATCACACCTTGCAAACCTAATTGAGCAGGCGTTGCTAATGGATGAGTGGCAATATCTAGGCGTACAGACTCATAAGTTGTTGAGCCTGCAACGGCTTTACCATTACTGTCTTTTAAATTATTAGTGAGAGCGACTATATAGCTCGTTTTGGCCTTTAATGGTTTGAGAGGAATAACGGCGACATTTTTACCTGATGCCTGAGTGACAAAATCAATGTCAAAGGTTAACTCACTAACAACGGAACAAGCAGCGCCACGAGGAACTTCTTCACAACCAGGGGCACCGCCCATTAGTGTTTCAAATATTTGTACCGAAGCAGGATTCATTGCTGAATTAGCATCAAGTGATGTACCGGTTGGAAAAATAATTTCAAGTAAAAACGGGTTAGTTGTTGACCAACCATCAAGCGCGCCTATTGCGGTAGAGGGGTCGGCATAATTAGGAGCAATAAGTTCACTACCGTTTTCATACTCCCCTGATAAATAATTACCGTCTTCATCTCTTGCGACAGGCATATTCAATGTACCATCAGGAGTACCCGAAAATAATAAATCATTGGGTACTGATAAGCCCCCGTTTGCCGGATCAAACTTAACTCTTGCTGAAGCAACAACAGGCGTGCCATTTTCGGCAACTTCTTTTTTAACATCTTCGATGGTTTCACTATCACAGCCACTTAAACCCAATGCACTGATAATAGTGAGACTAATAACTAATTTTTTCATTTTATCTCCCCAAGACTTAATTTTATTTTCTTATTTTGCTTTTTTATTTTAATAATTATTGCTATTAATTTATTTTTTAATAGTTTTATACCAATCGGGCTAATTAATTGATCACTTAGCGAGAATTAAAAGG
>JAOPTQ010000135.1:0-36629 GCA_051531915.1 Colwellia sp.
TAGTTCACCGATAATTGCTGTCATAGTGTTGCAATGCTTGACCAATTAAAAACTGATGTGTTAGCTGTAATTAACGACCCTTTATATAGCACTTACGTGAAACTAGAAGCTATTGCTTTGTTTGAAGAATCGTTAGCATTGTTAGAGCCAAAAGTAGGCTTTATCCGTACTAATGTTTTTGCAACTATTTTAGCCTCACATAACCGTTGGGGCTCATCTGCTGGTCCAGAAGTAGCGGGATTAACTGCTTTTGATGGTGATCCAAATACCTTCGTTGACTCGCAAAGTGGTTCAAATAACTGGGTACAAGCCGATTTTGGTGTTGATAATTATGTCCAGTTAACGCAAGTTAGCTTACAGCCACGGGATGGGCAAGCCTTCAGGTTAAATGGCGCTCAAATAATGGGATCAAATGACGGAGAAACCTGGGTTTTCCTAACTGAAGTGCCTGCTGATAACTATACTGATAATGGTGATCGCTCAAAAGTAACGCTTAATATTGCCGATAACAGCTCTTATCGCTATATTCGTTTTGCTGCACTAGATGGTAATTACTCTAATGTTAGTGAAATTGAGTTGTATGGCTCCGGTGAGTTTGGCTTTAATGACCGTAACTTAGCCTATTTACAACTACAAATTAGTTCACTTAATCAATATGATTGGAATGAAACTAGTTGGAATGCTTTAATGGCTGTGTTATCTGATTCGCAATCTGCGGTTAACGAAGCAAGTGTTACCAGTGCTGAAATGGCGCTTAATCTCGCTTTCAATAATTTAGTGCCAGCATCTAATAACCTAACTTACGCTACTATGCCAGCACGATGGTTTGTTGGAGAACCGCTAATGTTCTCTATTCATCCTGATGGCTCGCCAGATACTGGCGTTGATATTAGTGCTACTTTACCCGCAGGCGCTACTTTTGATGCTAATACTGGCCTAGTAATTTGGACACCAACGGAAGAACAAGTTGGTGCTAACGGTATTAATTTCAATATTATTATGGACGACCGCTATGTTAAATTAGCCCCATCGTTATCTATGAGTATTTATGAAACGCCCCTTGCGGTTGTTGATGAATTACTTGCTGCAATCGGTGATGTTAGCCAATACAGTGGATATAGCCAAGTTATGCTATCTAAAGCAGAAACTGATGTTAAAGCTGCGTTAAATAATAACGACTTTAGTGTACAGAGAAAACTAACTTACATTGCGTTATTTGAAAATTCATTAGCGCGTTTAGGTGCTCTTCCAACTATCGATGTTATCAATGAAGCAACTATATTAGCTTCAGGTGGGCAATGGGGTAATGACGCTATTGATGTTACTTTAAGTGGCTTACCTGTGTTTGATAATAATGTTGGTACTTTCTCTGACTTAATAGGTTCTCCAAGTTGGATTAGTGCAGATTTTGGTGAAGGACGTGAGGTTACCCTTAAACAGGTTATGCTTACACCACGAACTGATTTTGCTGATCGTTTAAATGGCGCGGTTATTCTAGGTTCAAACGATGGCGAAACATGGACTGAGTTAGTTGCTTTAGGTAGCCCTTATTCAGCTAATAACCAAAATGAAACGACTACATTGAATGTAGATAATGCTATGGCTTATCGTTACATACGTTTTGATGGTGGTAACGCTGCTGAAGTGGTGTATTTAGGTGATACTAATTTCAACTACAATAAGAAAACCCTGCCTTACCTCATTGAAAAAGCCAGTATGCTAAATGCAGGTGATTGGAATGATAATTTATGGGATGACATGGTTACCACGTTAGAACTTGCGAAGGCTGTTATCGTTGACACAAGTGCTGATAAAGTAAGTTATGACATGGCAACCGCTGAGTTAAATACCGCCTTAATGTCACTTGAACAAAAAGTAAGTAGCCTAGACTTCTCAATTTTAAACACCGAAGTGTCTGAGTATGAAGGTAATCTTACTTTCTGGATATCACGATCTGGTGGCAGTATTGGTCAAGTAACTGTTGATTATTCAGCTGTTTCTGATAGTGCTATTAGTGGAGAGAACTTTGTTGCTACCTCTGGTATGTTAAACTGGAAAGATGGTGAACTAGGTACAAAATCATTTACGGTTATGCTAATTGATAACGCTACTGTAGAGGGTCAAAAAAGCTTTACTGTTGAGTTGAGTAACCTTACCGGTACAGCAGAAATTGAGAGTATAAGTTCAATTGAAATAACGATTGATGATGCAGAAGATAGTGTTAATGAATCTAACAGTGGTGGTTCGTCTTCAGTACCATTTATTGGTTTATTATTATTAGCTTTATATCGTAGAAAATTAACGTTGAAATAAAATTAATAGTCATATTAATAAATAATTTCAAGCGTTTGCTAAAAAGCCGTTTTCCTGCTGAAACGGCGTTCGCCTCACCCTAGTCTAAGATTAGGGTAAGGCTACTTGGAAAGAAAAATTATTATGTGAGCTGACCTAGTTCGAATAGGTTTTTTTATTAAGGCTGTTTAATGCTTTATATTTTTCAAGTACTAAGTGTTCAGGGGAGTTGTACCTCCTCTTCTTGTTATAATCAACTTATAGCACCAAAAAGATAGGCATATTCAAATTGTTGCTGTTTTACTGCTCTAGGACGTGTTCCTTTTATCGCTCAGAGCCTTGTCGTCGTATTCTACTGCCCAAAACGTGCTTCATCTTGAAACCACACCTCTACATTTTAAAGTTTATATTCCACGGGTTCGTACGGATCAAATTTATCAACACTATAACGAGGTAACGATAACTTTTTTACGGTTAAGTGGGTGTAAAACATTAAATTAGTTAATTAATTAATACTAAGTTTATTATTTGATGGTAATCATAATTCGTTGTTTTTTATACGATAACTTGGTTTACATTGCTTATTAAGTGGTTTGCATGTTTTTATTTTAACTGAAAGTTGTTATTTTTTTTAAAAAACAGTTGCTATCACCTCTTGTTAACGATAACATTTTGTTGTTGTTTTTATTGGTGGGATTTATGATTCTAATGATAATCGGCAATAGGAGATTATACTCTGTGTTAATTAAAATTATAAAAATGGTAGGGAATATAATGAATACAAAATTAAAGTACTTAGTTGTTGCTATGGCAACAGTTTTTTCTGTCAATACTGTTGCAGAAGAAACCACTGAAAAAGATAAAAAAGAAATTGAAGTTATTGAAGTAACTGGAATGCGTGCAAGCATGGCTTCTTCTACTTTAATTAAAAAAGAAACCATGGAAATTGTTGATTCAATTACTGCTGAAGATATTGGTAAATTAGCCGATCCAAACGTAGCTGAAACGTTATCAAGAATTCCAGGTGTACAAGTATACCGTTATGGTGGTGAAGCAGCATCGCCAGTAGGCCAAGGTAGCGGGCTTACCATTCGTGGCTTATCAGGACAAACGTCTTCACATATTGATGGCAGAGCATATTTTACAGCGGGTAGCAGTGAGTTCAATATTGAAAGTGCCATTCCAGGTATGATTTCCGGTATTGACGTTTACAAAAACCCTTCAGCAGAGCATATTGAAGGGGGGATAGGTGGATTGGTTGATATTCGCACTCGTAAACCTCTTGATTTTGATAAAGAAACCTTTAGTGCTGCAGTTTCTACACGCTATAACCAACTATCTGAAGAATCTTCACCTGAAATTTTTGGTTTATATTCTAATCAATTCGAATTAGACCGTGGGGGAGTATTAGGGTTTATGATCGCAGGTAGTTATCAAAAAAGTTTTAACCGCTCTGATTCAAACCCTGGTAATCGTGGAGAAAACGTTCGCCGAGCTGTTCGTGCTGATGCTGTTGGTTATGAAGATGCGGGAGGAGATATGGATTACGCAGGTCGTAGTGATATTTGGTACTTAGCCGATGTATCGTGTGCTGATGGTTCAAGCTATATTGCTGATGTAAGTTGTTTACCTGAAAGTGAGCGCCAAGATCTTCTAACTACGATAACTAAAAATAAGAGTGTTTATCAAGAAGATATCAAAAGAAAGCGTCAAGGTTATAATGGCGCTATTCAGTGGAAGCCAAATGATGATTTTGAGTTAACCCTATCTGGAATATATAACTCTTATCTGTATGATCAAGATTATCGTTTTTTGATCCTTAACGATAGTAGGACAATACAAAATTTAGAAACAGCTGATTTTACATTTGATGAAGATTTTGTGAACCGTAACTTATATGGTGGTGATAACGACTTGGTGGCGGGGGAAATGTTCAGCAGTGGTACCGCATTAGATAGTACTTTTAGGACGTTAGGTGGTCATGAAGAGCAAGAGTACACTACGTGGCAAGTAGCATTAAACGGTGAGTGGTTAGTGAACGAGAGTATATTAGTTGGTTTTGATTTTTCAACTATTCAAGCAGAGAAGTCAAAAATCAACCGTGTTGTTGATATGCGTTCAGCTGAGGGTGTAACCATCAATGTAACACGTGATTTACTGTCTGAGCCACACGGTTTAGCTATTTCGGGTGCTGATTTAACTGATCCTAATAATTACCGTTTTCATGAATACACAACTAATGCTGATGATATTAATGAAGACGATGGTATTGCTGCAAAAGTTGATTTTACTTATTTCCTAGATAGTGAGTTTATTACCTCAGTTAAAGTAGGCGCTCGTTACGCTACCCATAATGCAGTTTATAAAGATTATAGAAATACTTCTACCCCTTCACCATGGGTACCGCTTGGTGCTGACGGTGACTGGCCAAGTGACGATGGAAGCAATCATATTTCAGCTGCAGATCATAGTGACCTATTAGAGACTTCTCCTACAAATTGGTTAGACGGTGAAGCAGGATATAGTGGTGGTTATTTAGTTTATAGCCCCGATAAACTGTTTGACGATACGGCTTATAATGCCTTTTCAGCATCTAATTTAACGAAACAAGGAGAGTTTTCTGAAAATATTTTAAATCGTCGGATTTCAGAAGAAGCAACTACAGCCGGTTATGTACAAGCAGACTTCGAGTATAATGATTTTATTCAGGGTAATGTTGGTGTGCGGGTAGTGCATACAGACTTATGGATTGAAGCTCAAATAACAAACCAAGAAGGTATCGTAGTGCCTAATTCAGATTCTACAAGTTATGTTGATGTCTTACCTTCGTTAAATGTTGCTGTGAGTTTAGATGAGGAAGGGGATACCTTATTACGTTTTGGTTATGCAAAAGCAATAACTCGTCCTACCTTAGGAGATCTTAACCCAACACTAAGTGCGGATCCCAGTACAGGCTATGCTAGCGCTGGTAATCCTGATTTAAAACCCTTGGAAGCAAATAGTTTTGACATTTCGTTGGAAAACTATTTTACGGACACCAACTATATAGCTATGGCAATATTTTATAAAGATATTGACGGCTTTTTCAATAGTATTGGAAGCTGTGAAACCCTAGCTGCCTATCCAACCCATGATGCACCAGAGTCATCTCCTAATGGTTGTCTTGAAAACGAATATAAAGTTACACGTACAGTCAATGCTGAAGAAGGTTATGCCAAAGGCGTTGAATTTGCGGTACAGTCTTTCTTAGACTACGACTATATACCAACCGAATTACATAATTTTGGCTTTGCTGCCTCATACACCTACATTAAAACATCTAATCCAGTAGAAATGAATAATGTTATTGTTGAAACAGATATGCCATTTCAGTCAGAAGATAATTATAGCTTCAGTGGTATATATGAAGATGACTTTATGTCAGCTCGTATAATTTATACTTACCGCTCAGATTTTATTTTATTTGGGGTTGACCAATGGCCAACTTGGGCACGTTATATTAAAGGCTATGGTATTCTTGATGCTTCTGTAAACTTTGAATTATCAGACAACTTTAGCATGTCGGTTAATGCTTCAAACTTGACAGATCAAGGTCCAAACCGTTACTTGGGTGAACCGGGTGATTTAGCGTCGTCACTTCAGCATCAATATTTCTCTAATGGTAGAGTATTTGGTTTAAGTTTACGCTACACCATGTAGTTGTTAATTTAACTTGAATAGAGGATTTTAACTTAAATGGGCACCAGTAGTGGTGCCCATTTTTTTGCTTAAGTAAGAGAGGCAAGGAAATGAAAAATAAACACAATAAAAGGGCTAAATTTATAGCGTTCATACTTGGTATTTTATTCTTCACATACACAGTACAGGCATTGCCTGTAGATAAAGTAATAAAATTAAGCTCCCCTGATAGTAAATTGTCACTGTCTGTATTTTATACTTTAGATAAAAATGAAAAATCAACGCTGCAATATACATTAGCAAAAGAGAGTAAAACTGTTCTTAAACGTTCAAATTTTAATATTGAATTAGATAACCATTTATCTGAATGGGCTTTGGCAATTAAAGACGCGCCCAAAGAGGCATGGATGAACAATCTTGAACTTATTAATATTAAAAAAAATGTTATCAATAACCAATGGCAACCAGTTTATGGAGAGCGTGGGCTAGTTAACAATAATTATTCGGCAATGACCTTATCGTTTATACAAAAAAACAACCCTAATTATCTAATGAATGTTGATATTAGACTATATAGTGAGGGGCTAGCTTTTAAATATTATTTTCCTGATAATCCAACCGGTATTTATTACCGAGTGATGCAAGAAAATACCGAATTTAGCTTTGCTGAGGGAGCACAAGCTTGGTTTACGCCTTGGGCTCAAGGAAAGGCAGTAAAATTACCTTTAAAAAATTGGCCAACGACTACTGAAAGACCATTAACTTTAGAACTTAAAAATGGTTTGTATGTTGCGTTAACAGAGGCTGCTTTAATAGATTATACCCGTAGTAAATTTACTCTCTCTACAAATAAGCCTAATACTGTGGTAACCCGTATGCACGAATCGGTTGATATTATAACTGGAACAAGTACTCCATGGCGGGTTGTTATGGTTGCTGATAATGCGGCTCAGTTACTACAACAAAATGATATTTTATTAAATTTAAATAAACCCTCAGTAATAAAGTCTACGCAGTGGATAAAGCCCGGTAAAATTGTCAGGGATATGACTTTAACTGAAGAAGGAGCCATGGCATGGATAGATTTTGCCGTCAAACATAATTTGCAATATTTACTTTTTGATTGGAAATGGTACGGGCCTGCTTTTACCTTTAATTCTGATGCTGGCACCGTAGATATTGACTTAGATCTTGCCAAAATAATTGCTTATGGCAAAGCCAAAAATATTGGTATATGGCTTTATGTCAACCAACAAGCATTATTAAAACAAGATGCTGAAATATTTCCCCTTTATAAAAAGTGGGGAATTGCAGGGGTAAAATATGGTTTTGTTCAAGTTGGTTCGCACCGGTGGACAGCATGGTTACATGACTCTATTCAGCGTGCTGCCGATAATGAATTGATGGTTAATATTCATGATGAATTTCGTTTAACAGGCGAGCAACGAACCTGGCCAAATATTATGACTGTAGAGGGTATTAGAGGTAATGAAGAAATGCCGTCAGCGACAAGTAATACCATTGTACCTTTTACCCGAGGTCTTGCGGGTATGGGAGATTATACAATTTGTTACTATTCCGATCATATTAAAACCACACATGCTCATCAATTGGCTTTATCGGTGGTTATGTATAGTCCATTACAAACGCTATTTTGGTATGACAGCGCCAAACAATATAACAATGAGCCAGAAATAGCATTTTTTGAACAAGTTCCAACGGTTTGGGATGACACTATTATAATTGATGGTCAAATTGGTGAGTTTATTATCACGGCTAGACGCTCAAATGATAGCTGGTTTATTGGCGCTATTACTAATGATGATGCTCGAGTTATTTCAGTAAATTTTGACTTTCTTGAATCTGGAAAAAAATATCAGGCGACCATTTATAGTGACGATGATACTGTGAAGACTAAAACTCAAGTTGCACAAAAAACTATGATAGTAACTAAAAGCAACACGTTAGAGTTTTCTTTAAAATCGGCAGGCGGTGTTGCTATTATGTTAAAACTGATTAAATAAGGACGATATTTATTTTAACCTTTTAACCAGGGGCCGGTTGAGGCCCTTTCTATTAATTTAAAAGGGGCAATGTAGTGTGGAATGTTATTGTTATCAGTATCACTTGTTAGCCCCTTTTTAATTGACTTATCGATGAGCGTAACTGCTTTTTCAGCCATATCTTTAATAGGCTGATGAATAGTAGTAAGCTGTGGCCATACAGCTGATGCTATAGCCGTGTCATCAAAACCTGCAATGCTAACATCTTCTGGTATTTTTAAATTTAACCCATTGGCAACGGCAATAATGGCACTAGCCATATCATCATTACAGGCAAATATTGCACTTGGTCGTTCATCTTTTGGTTTATCTAATAATTTTTTTCCTGCAATTAAGCCACTTTTATAACTAAAATCACCATTTAATATCCATTCTTCTTTTGTTGTTATGTCTGATTCAGCCATAGCGACCATAAAGCCTTCAAATCGACTTATCGATGGAGAATGAGCCGGATTGCCTTGTACAAAAGCTATTTTTTTGTGGCCAAGCTTAATTAAATAGTGAGTCATAGCACTTGCACCAGCAAAATCGTCAATAAGTACAGCAGGGGAATATAATTTTGGACTACTAGAAGCAAAACTTAAAACGATTACTGAATTTTTTCTAGCCAATTTATGGGCTTCTAAGGAGTCACATAAAGGCGGAGGTAAAATAACGCCTTGTACGCCTTTATCTACTAATTTTTGCAGTGCGTCAATGGGGGTTGGGTATGCGGGTAATGCCTCAATTAACAGTTCACAACTTAACTTACTCGAGGAACTAAATGCTCCCATAAGGAAGTTGCCAAGGTTTGATGAATTAGGGTTACTAAATATTATACCTATACGCTGAATGCCAGTACGAGCAGCTCTTGCTGCTAAATTAGGTATGTAATTTAATTCTTCAATAGCGGTTTCGATGCGTTTACGCATTTTAGGGCTAACACGAGAAGAATTATTCACAACCCTAGATACTGTCATTGAAGAGACGCCAGCGTACCTTGCAACATCATGTAAAGTAGCACCTTGCTTATTTTTCAAAATCTCCTTTTTCAATTTTATTCTCCAAATCATATACATAGTTGCACTTAAATATCAGGTTAAGGATAACATCTTAAATAAATTTAATCATGTAAATATTAGATTATTTAAGATGACAATATAGGATATTTATTGACCTGACCAACTGAAAATTTTAATAAAATTAAAAAATTAGGAACAAATATATTGTTAATTTTTAATTAGATATTTGTAATATTACTTGTTGAATATAAATGAATAACTTAAGGCTAGTGTAAAAAGTACTTGAAAACCCTTGTATTTATGTTGTGGTATCGTTAACATGTGTTTAGCTTTAGTAGCCATTATTTAATTATGGTTAATGTTATTGGTATTATTTTAGTTTTTGAAGGTTTTATGAGGTTTTATGAAAAATAGTAATATATTAAGTTGCGCTACTAAAAGTGGATGCTCTGTTATGCGACGTGCATATATCATGCTTAGTACTTATACTTTTGCCTTTTTTGCTGCGCAAGCAATGAGTATTTCATTATTGTCAAATTGGTTAAAAACAACATTAGGATTAACTGGCGAAGAAACGGGGATTATTTTTTCAGCTAACTTTATTGTTGCTTTGATCTTTCAGCCTATATACGGTTACATTTCCGATAAAATAGGCCTTAAACGCCATATTTTATTATTTATAGCTTTACTCGTTGCCTGTTGTGGTCCTTTTTTCTATTTTATTTATGAACCACTGCTTAGAACAAATATCATTGTGGGTGCTATTTTAGGTGGTGCTTACCTTGGTGCTACCTTCATTGCGGGTTCTTTTGCGCTAGAATCTTATATTGACCGAGTTGGACGAAAATATGATTTTGAATATAGCCGTGTCAGATTATGGGGATCATTGGGTTTTGCTTTTTCTGCCTATTTTTCGGGTACTTTATTTAACATAGATCCAAATATAAATTTCTTTATTGCTTCAGCGGCTGCACTTATTTTATTTCCAGCGTTATTTTTCCTTAATGTTAAATCAACTAATAATGAAGTTGCAGAAACATCAAGTTTACAGCTTTCAGACGCATTATCGCTTTTAAAACAAGTGAAGTTTTGGCGATTTATGGTATTGATTCTTGGAGTAACCAATCTTTATCTTGTTTATGATCAACAATTCCCCGTGTATTACGCTATGCAATTTGCAACTGCAGATGAAGGTAGAGAAATGTATGGCCGTTTGAATTCAGCACAAATATTTCTTGAAGCAGGCATGCTGTTTGTTGCGCCATTTATTATTAATAAAATAGGTATTAAAAACGGTTTATTATTAGCGACCGCAATTATGATTATTCGCATCACGGCCTCAGGTTTAGTTGAAGGCGCAGTGGCAATCTCCTTAGTTAAAATGCTGCATTCATTTGAGCTACCTATTTTAATTGTTTCTATTTTTAGATATATAGCCGCACATTTTGAAAATCGACTGGCATCAACTTTGTATCTTGTCGGTGTTAGTTTTGGTCATTCTATTGGTTTAGCGGTGTTATCTAAACCGGTAGGAAAACTTTATGATGTAATGGGCTTTCCTAACACCTATTTATTAATAGGTACCGGTGCTTTTTTCTTTTGGCTATGTTCTATTTTTGCACTAAGTCCAGATCCTAAACAATAAAAATGTCTTTAAAGACGTTTAAATTTGAGATGTTTTACTATGTCTAATTTCCGTGAGAAGTCGGCTGATGTTGGTCAGTCAGTTAAGCGAGAAAGCTTAACAAACCCAGATAAGTTTACTAACTTTCAAGAGTTTACTCCTGAATTGTTAAATGGGGCAATTGATGATGCCTTATCTAAGGTGCGAAAAAACATTCATTTTTTTGCAAGCCAGTACCCAGAGCCATCTTCAAAAGAGGGCGTTTATGAAAAAATTGATAACAATGAATGGACAAGTGGGTTTTGGAGTGGCCAAATTTGGCTCGCTTATGAATTGTCCGGAGAGAATACTTTCCTGCAAGCGGGATTAGAACAAATTGAATCATATCACCATAGAATAGAAAACAGAATAGTCGTAGATCATCATGATTTGGGCTTTTTGTATTCATTATCTTGCGTGGCGGCCTATAAAAATACCGGTAATCAATCTGCGAAAAATTCAGCATTATTGGCTGCTGATTGTTTATTAGAACGCTATTTGAAATCGGCAAATATTATTCAAGCTTGGGGGAATTTAAATGACCCTAAAGAGGCAGGAAGAATGATTATTGATTGTAATCTAAATCTGCCGCTTTTGTATTGGGCAAGTGAAGAAACTGGCAACTTAACTTATAAAGAGGCAGCAAATAATCATATTCGTCAATCGCTTCGATATTTAATACGACCAGATGCATCAACTTATCATACCTATTTTATCGATACTGCTACAGGGAAAGGTTTACGGGGGGCAACTCATCAAGGTTTTTCTGATAGTTCTTGTTGGTCTAGAGGGCAAGCATGGGGAATATCAGGCTTACCTTTAGTTTATCGCTTTTATCCAGCTCCAGCATTAATAGAGCAATCATGCCGTTTAACCAATTATTTTCTTAATAGGTTACCTGACGACTTAGTATGTTATTGGGACCTAGATTTTACTTCTGGTTCGCAACCACGAGATTCATCTTCTGCAGCGATAGCTGTGTGTGGAATTTTGGAGTTACTGAAATATTTACCGTTAAATGATCCTGATAGAAAAGCTTATGAAACCGCCGCTAAAAGTATTATGGCAAGTTTAATTATTAATTATACCAACAAGCAAAGTAAAGCAGGAAACGGTTTAATTGAGCATGGCGTTTACCACCAACCTAATAATGTTGGCGTTGATGAATACTGTATTTGGGGTGACTATTTTTATCTAGAGGCATTAACACGATTTAAACAAACATGGGAGCCTTACTGGTGATTCGTATAGGAATAGATTTTGGCGGTACAAAAATTGAAGCGGCAGCAATTGATCAAAAAGGAGAGTTTATTACTAGAGTAAGAGCTGTAACTCCTGATGATTACGAAAGTGCCATAAACATTATCCGCTACTTAGTGACAAAAATTGAAAATGAATTAAATGACAAATGCTCGGTTGGATTGTGTATACCCGGTTCAGTTTGTGTTGTTACCCAACAAATTAAAAACTCTAATAAACAATATTTAAATGGTAGTGATTTAATTAAAGATGTTGAATATATTTTAAAACGTCCTATTAAAATTGCTAATGATGCTAACTGTTTCGCTTTATCAGAAGCTTATGATGGAGCTGGTGAAAAGAGCAGCATTGTATGTGGCATCATTCTTGGCACGGGTTGTGGTGGTGGTATTGTTGTTAATAATAAACTACTTGAGGGACGTAATGGTATTGCCGCGGAGTGGGGACATAACCCACTTCCTTGGGCAAATTATGATGAAGCTAATTCATCACAATGTTACTGTGGTTTAACTGGGTGTTTAGAGCAGTGGATCTCTGGTACAGCACTGTCTCGTCGTTATGAAGGACGCACCAAAAGTAAAAAAACAGCCAAAGAAATTGCTGAATTAGCTGAGACTGGTGAATCAACAGCCATTTTTGAAATTTCTGCACTTACTGACCGTATAGGTCGGGCTATTGCCAGTATTTGTAATGTAATTGACCCCGATGTCATTGTGTTAGGAGGGGGCTTGTCTAATATCAAAAGTCTTTACTCAGATCTTCCTGAAGTAATTGAAAAATATATATTTAATGAAAAATGGTATGGTCAAGTAATGCCACCTGTTTGGGGTGATTCTTCTGGTGTTAGGGGCGCTGCTAGATTATGGGATTAATAATTTTAGATGTGAGCACAACATTAGTCACACGCACGAAATAAAAAGAGGCTTTTAATGAATAATTTAAAAAAAATATTTGCCGTATTTATCACTTTTATGATAATCAATAATACTGTAGCGCTACCATTTAATAATGATAATCTCATTACTTATGATGTTGCTAAAAAAGCGCTATATACACATCACAATGACGATTATACCGTTAAAGTACGTATACCCGGTGAACAGTGGCGTGACTTATATGAATACAATGTTGAGGTTGATCTTGATAAGCCACAAAATGCTTCTATGGTTTATTTTGATATGTTAGGCACGGTTGAGGTTGCCATCAAAAAGAATAATGGAGATGTATCTAGGGTTGAAGTAAGGCCACAGTCTACCGGTATAAAAGCTACGGTAAAAGATAATACGGCTTTTTTTACTTTACATAAACCGACGAAAATTTCAGTAGAATTTAATGGCGACCGTTTACATAATATGCATTTATTTGCTAATGAACTAGAAAAAAGTAGCCCTAATTCAAAAGACGATAACGTGATGTGGTTTGATGCCGGTATTCATAAACCTAAAGAGGGTAACTCATTTAATATACCTTCAAATACTACGGTTTATATTGCTGGCGGTGCGCTATTACAAGGAAAGATTCTTATACACAATGCTGAGAATGTACGTATTTTAGGCCCCGGTATTATTGACAACCCTGAACGGGGCATTGAAGTTACTATGTCAAAAAACGTGATTATCGATGGACCAATAATAAGAAATCCTAAGCATTACACTGTTTTTTGTGGACAAAGTAGCGATCTCATTATTCGTAATTTTAAAACCTTTAGCGCCAAACCATGGTCAGATGGCATCGATATGATGAGTTGCTCAAATGTACATATAGACGATGTATTTTTACGTACTTCCGATGATGCTATTGCTGTGTATGGTCATCGTTGGGAGTACAGTGGTAATGTCAAAAATATTAAGGTGACTAATTCAACGTTATGGGCTGATGTTGCCCACCCTATTAATATTGGTATCCATGGTAGTCATAAAAAACCTGAAACTATTGAAAAATTAACCTTTAAAAATATTGATATTCTTGCTCATGATGAAGATGACCCAAATTATCAAGGCGCAATGGCTATTTCTTGTGGTGACGATAACTTAATCCGTAATGTATTATTTGAAGATATTCGACTTGATAATATTGAAGAAGGTATGCTTTTTAATTTTAGATCCTTATTTAATGAAAAATACAGTTTAGCTCCTTGCCGTGGAGTCGAAAATATAACGTTACGTAATGTTCATTATCAAGGGCCGATGATTAGTCCATCAGTTATTTCAGGATACTCCGCAAGCCGTGCAGTAGACGGTGTTTATCTTGATAATGTTTCTGTTAATGGTAAACAAGTAACAAAGGGTGATTTGGTGATTGGCGATTATGTAAATAATTTAAAAATTAAAAAGTTATCTTTAAAGCCTTAAATTTTTTCAAGTAAATCAGTTGATAAATCTGGTTTAGACTTTTCTAATGTAATCTAAGACCTCGTATATAACATGAAAATTATACTTTCTTTATTCTTTCTCTCGTTTATTACCGCTTGTAATAATAACTTTGTTAATCATAAGTTAGCATTTACAGCTGAACAACAATCACATGCTATTGTTCAGCTTACAACCAATGGGCGGATTAATCCTTTAGGCATTGCGATTGGAGATATTTCTTTTGGTTGGAAAGCAATGGCAAATTACCATGACTCCATACAGGTATCTTATCAAATCCGTTTAGGTACAGAACCAAGCAAGCGTAATATTTGGGATTCTGGGTTAGTAATGTCAGATGAGCAAGTAGACATTATTTTACCTTCTAACATTTCACTTAAGGGGGCAACACGCTATTTTTGGCAGGTAAGAACTTGGAATGAAAAAGGCGTTGTTAGTGAGTGGAGTCAAATTTTTTGGTTTGAAACAGGGTTATTATCGACCAATGATTGGTCGGGAGCAAATTGGATTGTGCGCCCAGAACTTAAGAGTGATTGGGCAGATTATATCGCTTCTATTGATTTTACTTTAGTCAAAGGTGCTGTTGGAATGCTTATTCACAGTACAGTAGACACTCAAAATGCCTACATGATGCAATTTGATGTAACAGATCATGAGCCTCTTTTTAAGGTACATAAAAAAACAAATGGTAAATTTGAACTACTTAAAACTATTGATCTTACAGCATTAGGATACTCGAATACTCTATTTGATGGTACTAGCCATACCGTGCAATTTGAAGTTATGGGTACAAGTATTACAACGAAATTAGATGGTATAATAATTGATACACATTCCGAAATAGCTTTTTCAAATGGAGTGATTGGCTTTCGTACCGTTGGAAAAGAATCAGCGTTAATTCATCAAGTTAAGGTAATTCAATATGACACAAATTTAGTCTTGCTTGATACTCGCCTTGATTCTAGTTTAACGGGCTTTATTGGCAATTTGACTCAAAATGGATCGTTAATTATCACAGGCGCTATGGAATCTATTTATGTCGATAATTTACATACATTACCTTTGTTTCGGAGAGATTTTAATGCTAAACCGGGTATTTCTTCTGCCCGTTTATATGCATCCGCATTAGGTTTATATGAGGTAACAATAAACGGACAAAAAGCCGGAAATCAATTTTTGTCTCCTGGTTGGACAGATTACACATCAAGAGTGCAATCACAAACTTATGATATTACTGATCTTGTTCAAAGTGGTAGTAATGCTATTGGCGTTACTATGGCAGATGGTTGGTATCATGGAACGGTTGGCTTGAATTGGCATAGTGCTTATGGCGATAAAATCGCTTTTATCGCTAAGATAAAGGTAATCTATAATGACGGCTCTTCTGAATGGTTTTCAACGAATAATCAATGGAAAGCTAGTTATAGTCCATATATTCTCAGTGACTTACAAAAAGGAGAAATCTATAACGCTAATTTTGAACAACAAGGTTGGGATACCAATTCGTTTAATGACATTACTTGGCTGCCAGTTGAAACTATTAAGGGAACAACGAATAAACTTGTTCCCCAACCTGATGAACCAATACGAGAAATAGATGTTTTAACGGCTATTAGTCGAGTTGAAGTTGCCCCCGGTACATGGATTTATGATCTAGGTCAGAATATGGTTGGAGTACCTCGGGTTGTTGTTAATGGTCAAAAAGGGGAAACTCTTTCACTACGTCATGCGGAAGAACTTTATCGCGTTGGTACAAAAAAAGGTCAAATGTATACAGATAACCTTCGAACAGCTTCTGCTACTGATTTATACACATTTTCCTCTACAAGGCCTATCATTTATCAACCAAAGTTTACCCAACACGGATTTCGCTATATTGAGATAACAGGGATCAGCACCCCTCCTACTATTGAGAATGTTCATGGTGTTGTTTTATCGTCTGATTTACCCGGTGGAGGAAATTTAATCACTTCTCATTCTATGCTCAATAGGTTGATCAAAAACATATGGTGGGGGCAGACAAGTAATTTTCTTTCAATACCAACAGATACCCCTGCTAGAGATGAACGTTTAGGTTGGACAGGTGATATAAATGTATTTGCGCCAACGGCAGCTCGATTTAAAGATACTCGAGCATTTTTACGTAAATGGATGCAAGATGTTCGTGATGAACAAAAATTAACTGGCAATATACCCGCAGTAGTTCCACAACCTTTAGACGCATTTGATAGCACCGGTGTAGGTTGGTCTGATGCAGTTATAACCATACCTTATTCGGTATGGCAAGCTACTGGTGATAAGCAAATTATCAGAGAAAATTGGCAGGCGATGAACCTTTTTTATCAGTTTATTTATGATAGCGCTACAAGTGATGGTGATTTACTTGAGCAAGGCCGTAGCTCTTGGTTTTCAGGTGATTGGTTATCACTAGAAAAAGACTGGGATCGTCTTGAAGAGCATAAAGTAATAGCGACAGCATATTTTGCGGAAAATACTAGAATGATGTCTGAGATGGCAGAGGCTGTTGGTGATTTATCTAAAGCGGCATCATTGGCAATACTTGTACCCAAAATTCGTACCGCTTTTGTAAAAGCCTATCGCAATAACGATGGCTCAATATATACAGGCAGTCAAACTGCTTATGCTATTACAATTGGTATGAATATGATTACTGATCCAAAGCTTCGCTCTGAAACTGGAGAAATGTATATCAATAAGCTTAATTCTGACGATCATCATTTACAGACAGGCTTCCTTGGTACTCCATGGTTATTACCAGCCTTATCTACCATTGAACGAAATGATTTAGCAATGAAGCTATTGCTAAATGAAAGTTATCCGTCTTGGGGCTTTCCAATTTCAATGGGCGCTACAACAATGTGGGAGCGATGGAATTCAATTCAAGAAGATTACACTTTTGGGCCTGTAGACATGAATTCTTTTAATCATTATGCCTATGGTTCTGTTGGGGATTGGATGTTTAAAAATATAGGCGGTATAAGCAAACTAACGCCTGCTTATAAAACTTCTCTTATTGCACCTTTAATTGGAATAGGTGGATTATCTTATGCTTCAAGTCATCAAGAAACTGTATATGGGAAATTAGCAGTAAGTTGGACATTATCTGACGCTCAAACTACTTTGAATATAGAAATCCCGGTTAATACAAGTGCTGAAGTTCATATGCCATTAAGCTCTTATAATACGGTATATGAAGGGAATCAATTGGCACACATTGTTGAAGGGGTAGAGTACTTACGAAATGAGGGGGGTACTTCTATCTTTTTAGTTGCCTCAGGAACTTATCAGTTTTCTTGGCGACAAGCTGTACTTTAGGTTGCTGTTACTTAGTGAAATCAATTTTTAGCAATATTAACTATTTTATAAGAATTATAGTGTCGTTAAGAATATTATTTTAATTTTCAAAATATTATAGGTTTTAAATATAACATGAATTTTTCTCGTACTTTTATTATATCAATAACATTAATTATATCTGCTTGCAGTAATCAGGTAGTACAAAATGATAAGACCTCAACCCTTGATAATAAAACCATAGCAAACTCACTAACAGCCCGTAGTATTTTAATTGCTGATGATGCCTTTTCAGGTAGCTCAGTTAATGTTTTGGCAGGTGTTAAACAAACGGTTTTTACCGACAGCATTTATCAATACGTGGCTTTTTATAATGCAGATGCACAGTTAGTACTTGCAAAAAGACGTTTAGGTGAAGATATTTGGCAAAAGCAAGTAACGGAATTTTCAGCAAACGTTAATGATGCTCATAATCATATTAGTTTAATTGTTGATGGTGCAGGCTATCTCCATATTGCTTGGGATCATCATAATAATTCGTTACGTTATGCTCGCTCAAAAATACCGGGTAGTTTACAACTAGAAAAACTTACTATGCTGTCTACTAAAGCACAGGTAAGCAGCAATGAAGATCCTATGCAAGAGGGGAGTGTTACCTATCCGCAATTTTACCGTTTAAAAAATGGTGATTTATTATTTGCTTACCGTCATGGTGGTTCAGGTCAAGGGGCTTTAGTTTTAAATAATTATAATGTTGAGGCTAAAAAATGGCAACGTGTTCATAATTCATTACTTGATGGCGAAGGTAAGCGCAGTGCTTATTGGGATATGTCTATTGATGTTAATGGTGTTTTGCATTTAGCGTGGATCTGGCGAGAAACCCCTGATGTTGCCAGTAATCATGATCTTGCTTATGCACAATCATTTGATAGTGGTAAAACATGGCAAACAATTGATGGTGATGTTTATCAAATGCCTATCAATAAAAAACGGTCTGATGTGATTAAGTATATTGCTGAAAATCATAAATTAATGAACCCGCCAGTTGTTGCCGCAGATAAACACAGTAATCCTTTCATTGCTAGCTATTGGGCTGAGACACCCACCGATAAACCACGTTATCATGTGATGTTTGTACAACAAGATAATACTTCAGATAAACCTGCTAATTGGCAAGAAATAAAAGCGCCAAAAGTAGCTATAAATTTTAAATTAAGTGGCAAGGGCACTAAAAACCCGCCAATTTCAAGAGCAGCATTATTGGTAGAGTCTGACTGGCACAATAGTTGGTTTCATTTAATTTATCGTGATGATTTTCAAGGCGGTAATGTTATAGCTTCAACAATAAAAGATTTAGATAAACCCGTGTGGCAGCATCGCGTATTAGTCAATGATGATATGGGAGCCTGGGAGCCAAGTATTGATATTTCTCAGTGGAATCGCTTAAAACAAGTGCATTTGTTATTACAAAAAGTGGGGCAAAAGGACGGTAACGATGAACAAAGTTTAGCTTTAGCACCCAGTGATATAAGGTTACTAATTTGGAGCCCTAATTGGGAATATCATCAAGAGCTTAGTCCAGTACCTAGCGTAAAAGAAAATATTGATTTAACCAAAGCACTTGATAAACAAACTATCTTGGCAATGTCAGAGCAGATGGCTAATTGGCAGTGGCAGCATATTAATGAAAAAACTACCGGTCATTATCATCCTCGTGGTTGGGTATACGCACCATTTTATATGGGGAATTTAGCTATAGCTAAATTACTACCCAATTCTGGTCTAGAAGCTCGTATGATCGCACGAGGTGATGAACTGAACTGGCAGCCACACAAAAGTCTTTATGATGCAGATGATCATGCCGTTATTCAACCTTACCTTAATTTATATTTAAAATATCAAGATAAAAGAATGCTGAGCGCCTCACAAATTCGTTTTGATAAAATTTTGGCAACCCCTTCAAATTCATCACTTGATTGGGGTAATCCTGATAGTCGTCATCGCTGGACTTGGAGTGATTCATTATTCATGGGACCTCATGCTTGGATGTTAATGTATAAAGCTACCGGAGATAAAAAGTACTTTGATTTTATGCATCAAGAATGGCAAGCAATGACAGCACGTTTATATCGTCCTGAAATTGGCTTGTATTTTCGTGATGAGTCATATTTAGATGTGCGTGAACGTAATGGCTCGACTCTTCATTGGGCGCGTGGTACCGGTTGGTCTATTGCTGGGTTAGCGCGAATTCTTAGTGAATTCCCAAAAGATAACGAACATTACCCAACTTACGTCAAGCAGTTTAAAGAAATGTCATCTGCATTTAAAAACGCGCAGCAAAGCGATGGTTTATGGCGTCCTGGTTTACTTGATCCAAACACCCACACGGCTAAAGAATCTAGTGGTAGTGCTTTTGCGGTATTTGCTATGGCATGGGGTGTTAATAATGATCTACTCGATAGAAAAAATTATTTACCCGCTATTATAAAAGGCTGGCATGCATTGGCAAACTGTGTGACGCCGACAGGAAAACTTGAAAATGTACAACCAATTGGTGCAGCGCCTCATGGTTTTGACCCTAAAAACAGTGAGGCGTTTGCTGTAGGTGCTTTTTTATTAGCGGCAAGTGAAGTTGCTTTATTAGCGAAATAAATGTTAACAAAATCTGTATTTTGTGTGTGCTCTTTGATGAAGCAATTAGAAAGAAAATAGGTTATAGCCATAATGAATAAATTAATTGTTTTATACGTTGTTATATTAACAACGTTTCAAGTTGATGCTAAAGTTGAACAGCCATTAACTACCTCAAAAATAACTAGTAATATACATAATACTATTTTTGAGATAAAAAAACCTAATTACGAGTTAAGCCCTTATACCGGTATGACTAAGCAGCATTGGAAAGATGCGGCCTTGTATATGCTCGAAGGAGCGTTTAGTTATGTAGATAACCTAGACGCACCAATGAAATTCCCTAAATTACCCGGTAAAAGTTACCCTCATAATGACGGACAAATTCCTACTGAAAAGTTAGAAGGTTTGTGCCGTACTTTATTTATTGCAGCACCATTATTACTAGAAAATCCTGATCTGGTCATTAATAACATTTCGGTTGCAGCGTATTATCGTCATCAAATAATCAAATTAATAGAACCTAGTAATGCAGCCTATATAGAACCCCGCGCTAAAGACGGCGGTCCTAGCCAAAATCTCGTTGAGTTTGGTGCTTTAGCTATATCACTCACTATTGCTCCGGATGTTTTATGGCAGCCGTTATCGCAGCAACAAAAAGATGCTTTGGCACGTACCATGCTGAGTTATGGTGATGGGCCGACAGTACCATCAAACTGGAAGTTTTTTAATATTTATGTATTGAGTTTTTTTAAAGATCAAGGTTATACGGTTAATGACAAGTTGTTGACTACTTACTTAGAAAAATCACTGGAACATTATCGCAGTAATGGTTGGTATAATGATAACCCTGCTTATGATTATTACAGTATGTGGGCATTTCAAATGTACGGCATGTTGTGGTCTGAATTCTATGGAAAAAAATACTATCCTGAGTATGCAAAAAAATTCCAGAAAAATTTTGCAGATGTAAAAGACAACTACCCTTATATGTTTAGTCGTGATGGTGAAATGATTATGTGGGGGCGCAGTATCAGTTACCGTTTTGGGGCAATTATTCCATTTCCTTTAATGGGCTTTGAAAATAACAATGAGCAAAAAAATACTAACTTTGGCTGGATGCGTAGAATTTCTTCTGGCGTACTTAAACAGTTTTTACAACATCCTGACTTTATGCAGGATAATGTACCAACCTTAGGTTTTTATGGCCATTTTGAACCTGCTGTTCAAGGTTATAGCTGTAGAGGCAGTGTTTTTTGGATGGGTAAGGCCTTTTTAGGGTTATTGATCCCTGATGATAATCCTTTTTGGCAGGCAACAGAAAATAATGGTGCTTGGGATAATGAATTAACCGCCAATAACGTACATCATAAATATCAAACAGGCTCACAAATTTTAATTACAGACTACCCAAATATAGGCGCGGCAGAGCTTAGATCATGGAGCAATGTTCCCATTATAAATGCATGGGAAAAATTCCGTGGTAGTGAAAACTACAACCGCCTTTCGTACAACAGTGCTTTTCCTTGGCAAGCCGATGGTGAAAGTGGTGAAGTGGCAATGAATTACGTGTTTAAAAACCATCAATACCAATGGGAAGCACTGCGTATGTTTACTTTTAATAAATACGAACAAGGTATTTATTATCGTAATGCTGTGCTAGAAACTAATCAAAATATAAAAATTCAATTAGCCGATATGCCACTGGCCAATGGTATTTTACGCGTTGATAAGCTAACGGGTAATAAAAATATTGATTTACATTTAGGGCATTATGCCTTGCCACAATTGGCTAATCATAAAATTACACACTCAAAACGTAAAGTAGGGCAGTACACCGCGACTATTATTGACAACGGGCAATATCAATTAGCTATGATTCCTATGCAAGGTTGGGGTGAAACTCAAATCATCACCGCAAAAAATTTACATCCTGAAAGCATTAACAGCACTGTAATTAATGTTATGGATACGTTCAAAAAAAATAGCGCCATAACAAACAAAGTTTATATCACCTTAATGTTATGGAAAAAATCAGGTGAAATATGGACTGATGATGAGTTAATTCCAGTAAGGAATATTGAATTAGATAAAACCATCATCGTTAATTTTAAAAATGCTCCAGCTAAAACTATCACGTATTAATTAAGGGTAAAGATGAATAAGTTAACCAGTTTAGGTTTGTTGTTAATAATGTCACTATTAACTTCCATAAGTTGTATGGTTGTTGCAGAAGTTGTTATTTCAGAACGTTTTTGTGCTGACCCCTCCGTACACAAATATGGCGAAAAATATTACTTATACGCCACTAATGATCAAGACAACAGTGGTAAATATTGGGACTCAACCGACTGGCGTTTATTTTCATCAAACGACTTTAATAACTGGCAAGACGAAGGATCTTTTTTATCGGCAAATATTTTTAAATGGGCGAAAAAAGGCGTTAAAGCATGGGCCCCGGGTGCTTATGCGCGTAACGGAAAATATTATTTCTATGCGCCTGTTGGTGGCAACCAAATTGGTGTAGCAGTAAGTAATAAGCCAAATAAAAATTTTATTGATGCCAGAATGAACGCTTTGGTGGATAACGCCAGAGACAAAAATGCCGGTGACGAACCTATCGACCCTGCTATTTTTGTTGATAAACAAGGGCAAGCTTATATGTACTTTGGTACACGAGTACCTAAAGTAGTTAAATTAAATAAAGACATGATCAGCTTGGAAGAGGAAATTCAAGATGTAAAAATTATCGGTTTTCCCAAAAGTGATAAAAAGAAAACTTACGGATAAGCCCCATATTTACATGAACATAACGGCTTATATTATTTTACCTTTTCAACAGGTTGGCCGGGACAAGTGGTCTATGCAACGGGTAATAACCCGATGGGACCTTTTCAATACCAAGGAGTGATAATAGATTACTTAGCTATTTCAACTAATCATCAAGCCATTATTAACGATGGTGATAATAGCTACCTTTTCTATCACAATAATATTAAGAAAGGTGGCGGTGATTTTAAACGTTCTATATTACAAACACCGCTGAAATATAATAAAGACGGCAGTATTGAACAAATTAAAGTACAGAAGTTTAATAATACTAGTATATAATAGCTTTTTTGTAGTATTGTATTACTAATGTGGTCTTACCATAATTAAGCATTATTCCTCATTTTGAGATAAAAAATGAAAATATTACTGACTTTAAGTGTTTTGATTTTGTTGTTTTCAGGGCGAGTTGAAAGTCTGAATCAAACGCCAAGAGCACGTGTAATTGTAACAACTGATGGAGAAGCAGATGATCGAGCATCGATGGTACGGTTTCTTCTTTCATCTAATGAATTTGATGTGGAAGGCATTATTAATAGTAGTTCTCAATTCCATTGGCAAGGTGGGTCTGATTGGAATGCGTTTCATCCCGTGACATGGGTTAAAGATTATATTAGCCTATATGCCAAGGTGTATGAAAACCTTAGCATACACGATCAAAAATACCCAACACCGGAATACCTTTTAAGTAAATGGAAAGTTGGAAATATAAGCGCCATTGGCGAAGATGATATTCGAACAGCAGGTGCTGAATTAATTGCTCAGGTGTTGCTAAATAAAAACGATCCGCGCCCTGTATGGATACAGGCTTGGGGTGGAAGCAATACTATTTCACGAGCGCTAAAGATTATTAAGGAAGATCACCCTGAAAGAGTGAAAGAGGTTGCTAGTAAAATCCGCCTATTTCTTATTTGGGAGCAAGACGAAACCTATCAAGAATATATTCGCCCCAATTGGGAACACCTGAATATTCCCGTTATTATTTCTGATCAATTTGATTGTATCGCTTATATATGGTCAAAAGTACTTCCTGAAACAGTAAAACCTTTTTTCGAAGCAAAATGGATGACAGAAAACATTGTACAGGAACATGGTCCATTATGTGATGCTTATGAAAATAATCAAGGAGCATTCAACGCTGAAGGTGATACACCGTCGTTCTTGCATAATATAGCGAATGGCTTACGTAGTATGGAATCACCCGACTGGGGTGGCTGGGGCGGTCGATATGTTAATGTTCGACATAATGTTTGGATGGATCCTATTCCTGCCCCTATTTATAAACACCCCAAGGGACGTTGGGGGTTTAATAACAGTTGGTCGAAGAAAATGGAACATAACATCACCCAAGACAAACTCGATATTCGAAGCAAGTACTTCAAGTCTATCTGGCGGTGGTTGCCCCAAGTTCAAAATGATTTTGCTGCAAGAGGTGATTGGAGTATAAAAAACTATGAAGATGCAAACCACCCTCCGGTTGTTAAATTGATAGATACGAATTTAGCTATTAAAGCTCAAGTAGGATCGAAAATAAAATTAGATGCAACCAAATCAAGTGATCCAGATGGCGATACACTGTCATTTAAATGGTGGCAATACATAGCAGTTGGAAGTTATAGCGGTAACACTTTTTTTGAATCTAAATTAGCTAAAACTACGCTTACCATTCCAGAAGATGCAAAGCCGGGAGAAACAATCCACATCATTTGTGAAGTTACTGATTCCGGTACGCCGTCATTAACTCGATATAAACGTATAATAATTACCGTAACATCTTGAATGTATGTTGCATAGTTTCAACTGGTAAAGCTTTGTGCTGGCAGTGAAGGAAAATATTTAGATTATTTGAAAATGCTCTTTTAATTCATCCTAAGGAATTGGTTTAACCCCCGTATTTAGACGGTGGTTGTTTAGTGAAATAAGTATAAGCCCTTTTAATGTAAGACATGAAGCTAGGGTACAACTGTTGAAAGGTTAATTTAAAAATGAAAATAAATTTACGCGCTCTGATTGGGACTTGCTTAGTTGGCTGTTTGTTAGTTATGTGGTTTTCATATTACCAAGCAAGTGAACCACCGACTGAAATAGAATCAGATGTGGTTAATAAAAAGTTAAATAATACTTCAGTTCTTCAAATGAACGCGTATCTTTTGGTGTATTTTAAAGATGAAGACCATAGCTTGCATATGGCTTTAAGTACAGATGGCTACAGCTTTACCAATATAAATGACGGTAAACCCGTTATTGCTGGAGAAAATATTGCTGAGCAGAAAGGCATTAGAGATCCGCATATTTACCGTGGCCCTGATGGTGTTTTCTACCTTGCGATGACAGATCTACATATATTTGCTCAAAAATATGGTTTTCGCGATACAAAATGGCAGCGACCAGAAAAAAACTATGGCTGGGGCAATAACCGTGGCTTTGTATTAATGAAGTCGAATGATTTAATTAATTGGTCTGCGGCTAAGGTGCGCTTAGATAAAGAGTTTTCTGGCTTTGATGAAATTGGTTGTGCTTGGGCACCACAAACCATTTATGATCCGATAAAAAATAAACTAATGCTCTATTACACCATGCGCTTTAAAAACAACCGTAATAGAATGTATTACTCCTATGTTAACAACAACTTTGATGGCCTTGAAACTGCGCCTAAATTGCTATTCGAGTACCCCAAAAAAGTTTCTTATATTGATGCTGACATCACTAAGGTTGGCGATAAGTTTCACCTGTTTTACACCCCTCATGATGGTGTGCCGGGCATTAAACAGGCTGTATCTACTGATATTCATTCAAACTACGTTTACGATGATACTTGGTATGATGCTGAATCAGTAGCCAGTGAAGCGCCTAATGTATGGCAAAGAATAGGGCAAGATAAGTGGGTGTTGATGTATGACATTTATGGCGTTGAACCGCATAATTCATGGCGCGGTAATTCATTTAACGCTTGCCGAGGCTAAAAAATTAGCCGCGCACTGGCACCACAAGCTTGAATAGTTATGGGTATGAAACACAATAGTAGTTTAACCTCGCTCATTTATTAGCCCAATGCACACTGGAAGACAAGCCTTATGAAATTTAAAATATTAACCTTGGTAGCGCTTATCGGTATTACACTGGTTTTGTTTTATAAGCCGACGGCCCAACCCTACGATGCTTATTTATTTGCTTATTTTGAAGGCTCAGGTGAACCCGATCAACAAGAGCAATTACGCTTTGCGGTAAGCCAAGATGCTATTCACTGGCAAGCACTTAATAATAATCAACCCATTATAGCATCGGCACAAATTTCCCAAACAGGCGGTATTCGCGACCCTCATCTATTGCGCGGAGAAAACAATAAAAGCTTCTATATAGTGGCTACCGATATGTACACCCAAAAAAATGGTTGGGGCAGTAACCCAGGTATAGTGTTGTTAAAATCTGACGATCTTATCCAGTGGCAACATACTTGGGTAGATTTTGCCAATGAATATCCAAACAAATTTAGCAATGTACAGTGGGTATGGGCACCGCAGACTATTTTTGACCCCAGTGTTAATAAATATTTAGTCTATTTTTCCATTCGCTTTAAAGGGATGAACAACTTAGACTTTTACAGTGCTTACGCCAATGCTGATTTTACTGGCTTTGAAAACGAGCCGCGATTAATGTTTACCGCCAAACACGGTGCTATTGATGGCGATATTATCCATAAAGATGGTTTATACCACTTATTTTTCAAAGGTAATACCAAGGACAAAAATGGCAAGGAAATTAAAAACGGTATTCAAAAAGCGACCAGTAAATCACTTAATGGGCCTTGGCAGGAAAATTTTAATTATATTGATGTTTACGCGGGTAAACCTACCGTAGTAGAAGGATCCTCTATTTTTAAGCTAAATAATAAAGATGAATATTTATTAATGTACGATTTGTACACTAGCCAGCGTTATGAATTTCAACGAAGCAGTGATCTTATTAATTTTACCAACACCACAGAAACGTTCGTTAAAAACTTTAACCCTCGCCATGGCAGTGTTATCGGTATTACCAACGCAGAAGCTCAAAAGTTGGATGAAAAGTGGGCAGGTGTTCCGCAGGCACTACTTAAATGAATTCAAAACTAAATAATAACAGGTGATATATGAATAAAAAGTATTTTGGTATTGTGCTCTTGACGATAATGAGCGCTTGTCAATTAAATGTGCAGGCTCAAAAAGTTGTTGAGCGAATTTCATCAACCGGCAACCCAATATTTACGCATAAATTTACCGCCGATCCTGCCTCCATTGTCGATGGCGATACACTTTGGTTATATGCTGGGCATGACTTTGAAGGCGGTCAAAAAGGTTATGTCATGAAAGATTGGTTAGTTTTTTCTACTAAAGACATGAAAAACTGGCAGGAATATGAAGTACCGTTAAAAATTACTGATTTTAGTTGGGCTAAAAGTGGTGACGCTTACGCAGGGCATGTTGCAAAACGAAATGGCAAATATTATTGGTATATTAGTACTAACTGGTCAGGCATTGGTGTCGCGGTAGCAGATCATCCCGCGGGGCCTTTTAAAGACGCACTAGGTAAACCGTTATTAACCAACGAAGACTGTTTTGCCTCTAAACATTCTTGGGCCTGTATAGATCCCGCTATCTTTATTGATGACGATAACCAACCGTGGATATTTTGGGGAAATGGTCAAGCCTACTACGCTAAGTTAAAAGATAACATGATAGAAATTGATGGAGACATTAAACAAATAATGTTTGACGGCTTCAAATTTACAGAAGCGCCTTGGATCCACAAAAAAAATAACAAATACTACCTTACCTACGCCACGCAATTTCCTGAAAAAATAGCTTACTCCATGAGTGATAACATTGAAGGGCCTTGGGAATATAAGGGCTTATTAAATGAAATCGCAGGCAACAGTAATACTAATCATCAAGCCATAGTTGAATTTAAAGGCAATGATTATTTTATTTACCATAATGGCGGAATTCAAACCAACGGTGGCGGTTATAGTCGTTCAATTTGTATTGATAAATTAGAATATAATTTTGATGGCACACTTAAAAAAGTACTAATGACAAGCGAGGGCGTAACAGTAATTCGTTAACCATAATCACGTGTGGTTTCGTTTTGTACCTTAGGGCTAAGCCGTAACTTAGCCCTAGCTTAATAAAATGCTCCCCATAAAGAGACAATTATGTATAAAGATTTTGACGGCATCTTAGTTGATAGCGGACGCTTGCACCAAAATGCATCGACGTTAACTTTAGAGCATTATGGCATACCTATTGAGCCTGTTTTAATGCGCTCGTTAGCAGAAGTACCATACGGCTAGCGCATTTTAATCCCAAATGGTAAAAGGGTTGAGCGCTATCAGACCCAGTAACTAAATCTGTGTAATTGCCTATTATTAATACCCGTGTAGTGTTTAGGATAGGCATGATGAATAAGAAAGAACTAGAGGCGTTTGCTAAGCAAGCCGCCAAATCAATTAAGTCAGAAGCAGATTTAACTGACTTTCGTAATAAGCAATTGGAGAATATATTACAATGAAACAACTTATTACCTTAGTGGTGCTATCCGCTGGTATTTGTGCCTCGCAGGTACAAGCGACTGAAGTTACCTGGGTATCGAGCACTGAAGGGGAAAAGTGGCAAGCTATGCCTCACCCTAAGCTGATGACTATGGATGCCGAGCGTGCGCCTGATATCCTAATTCGTCCAGAGTTTAGTTATCAGACCATTGACGGCTTTGGTGGATCATTCAATGAGTTAGGTTGGGTTGCGTTAAGCAAAGCTTCTCCCAAAGATTCATCAAAAGCCATCAAAGCGCTGTTTGGTGAGCAAGGGGCTAACTTTAATTTGGCGCGGATTCCTATTGGTGCTAGCGATTTTGGTTTAGATGGTTACTCATTGGCCATGGTACCGGAAGATTATCAACTGAAACACTTTTCGATTGAACGTGATAAAAAGCACCTGCTGCCCTATATCAAAGCAGCAATGACGGTCAAACCAGAGCTACAAAACTGGGCGTCTCCTTGGAGTGCACCGGCCTGGATGAAAACCAATAACAGTTACAGTAAAGGCTCGCTGCGTAACGAAGCTAAAATTATGCGCACCTATGCCAACTATTTTACCAAGTGGATTGATGCATACCGCCAAGAGGGAGTGAACCTTTATGCTATCACCCCGCAAAATGAGCCCAATATCCTAAATGTCTACCCAACACAAGAGTGGAGTGCCTCCCTACTCAGTACCTTTATTGGCGACTACTTGGGGCCTCGCCTTAAAGATAAGGATATTGAAATTTGGCTTGGGTTAAATGGCGATCCATCTAACCAAGGGGAAAACGCCAACTACCGGTTGACCAAAGTGGTTGAAAATCCCAAGGTGCGCCGCTACCTCACCGGCGTAGGATTCCAGTATGACAGCAAAAACCAAATTGCAGTGGCCGATGAACTTTATCCAGATCTCAAGTTGATGCAAACCGAATCAGTTTGCTTTAATGGAGATAATAGTTGGCAGCAAGCGGAATCTCTTTACAAAATAATGAAACGCTATTTTGATGGAGGTGCCAATGCCTATTTCGCTTGGAATATGATCCTGAATGAAACAGGTAAAAGCACTTGGGACTGGGCTCAGAATGCTTTGATTACCGTGGATCAACAAAGTGGTAAGGTCACCTATAACGGAGAATTCTACATCTACAAACATTTTAGCCACTTTATTAAGCCCGGTGCAACTAGAGTGATGAGCACAAGCCATTGGGACAATCGCATCGCTTTTGAGAACCCTGATGGTTCTGTGGTAGTGGTCGTAGCTAACTCCTCGGATAGTAGTCATCAAACTGTAATTGGTGTATATGATGACCAAGCAACAAGCTTCCAAGTGAAGGTGCCAGCACATTCTATCAACACCTTTGTGATCAAGCCGTAACGAAATAAATATCTCGTCCGCAAGCGGCCAAGTTTTAGAACAAATCCAGTTGATCTGAATATCTCTCTCTTTGATCTAATTCTGTTAGCTGGTTTTTAACATATTTTCTAATTGTTTCTTTATTTGAATTTCCAATCATTTCGGCAAAGTAACTTTGCGTCCATAACTTACCACCCAAAAAAGTGTTTTTTCTTAATATCAGGATAAATCTTGAAAAACTCACGAGCAGTTATGATTATTTTTACGCCTACTTTAGCTAAAGTCACCTCCCTTTTTTACTATCATCTAAACAGATAAAAATTTAATCATAAAGAACAAAATAACATTGCATTAACACTGTTAATTTTGCATAATGGTATCGTTAACATTTGTTAGTGTGGTGTCGCTTTGTTTTATGAGTGTGCAACTGAAATGAATAAGTTTTATTTTTATGTCATTCCCCTTAGACATGTTGGCCGCCTTCGGGCGGTTTTTTTTGTTATATTTAATAGCTATGTAGATCCACTCTGCCACTACATTGACAATCAGAATATCAGAAGCATTTAGTTGACAATAAGACTGCCTGTATTGGAGTTCTACCCCAATACAAATACCTCTAGCTGAACTTGAGGATGCTCGTTTCAGGACTACTGAATCCTGCATCTTCAAGTAGAGCGGGTATATATAATTATTTAATATTCAATGCGTGTATGCATTCCTAGCATTGTTCCGACAAATCCCCCTGCTATAGAAGTACTTAATATTTTTGCATCTTGTTTTTTGGAAATATATTCATACTTACCGTTTAAATTATAAGCAAAGCTAATTTCGGATTTATCACCTTCAATAACAAGTTCAATGCCTTGCTCCGTTATATCAATAGTTTTTGATGTGATAATTGATTTAACACCATCCTTAACTTGTTCAATAAATAACTGATATGCCTCTGATTTTTTTCTTACCCCAAAATAGTAGTGAAAATCATCACTTTGGTATGCTGCAATGCCTGCAGAATAACTTGAGTGTTTTGGTGTTATTAGCATTGTACTTGCTCGATAACGCATGTGTTGCTGTCTACGAGAAACAAAACTTACGCTTTTTTGTTCGCTAAGAGAAATAGCTTGAGGTATTAATGCTACTTTACCGTTATTTACTGATACCCAATATGGGTTATGCTTCCGTAAATAATTCCAATGTAAGCCGAGTTTGTTAGCATTAAAATCATCTCTCCAAATAAAATTACCTGTAACAGGCTCTTCGACATGGGAATCAGAATTTGAAGAGGGTTTAGCTAAGCGGTAAGGAATAACTTCATCATGCGATAAAAGCTCTGGCCATTCATTTTTCCAAGTCACAGGTAATAAAAATGTTTCTCGCCCTCTATTATAAAAAGTTTTGTTATAAGTACGAGTAGCTAAAAATACAGCCCACCATTTTCCCGCAGAGTCCTGAACCATATCCGAATGACCAGCAGTTGTAATAGGGTTAGTTCTGTCTGGATTTAAATGCCTTTGGGTTAAAATAGGATTTTGTTCATATTCAACAAAAGGCTCTAGTAAACTTTTGCTACGAAAAACAACCTCTGAATGATTATCGCCGGTACCACCTTCGGCACACATTAAATAATACCAACCATTAATTTTATAGATATGTGGGGCTTCAATCCAAAACGGTTTTTCGGTTACCTTTGTCCCACCATTTATTATCATACGACTTGAATTTTTAAAAATAGTGCCAGATTTTAGATCAAGCTCCCATAGCCAAATAGCACGATGTCCATCATATAATTCCCCACTAGCAGGGCTTCCGTTATGCGCTATATAAACTTTACCGTCATCATCAAAAAATATATCCGGATCTATCCCTTTTATTTCAGGAAGAAAAATAGGATCAGACCAAGAGCCTGCAGGATCTTTTGCCGTTATATAAAATGCTCCCGTTTGCCCAGTAGTAATAATATAAAAAAGACCATTATGATACCGTATAGTAGGAGCCATAATTCCTCTTGATGTGCTTAGACCATCGAATTCCATTTGTTCTTCACGATCTATTCCATGACCAATTAATTGCCAATTAACTAAGTCTTTACTGTGTAAAATTGGCAATGCTGGTGTCATCACAAAACTAGATGCAACTAAATAATAGTCATCCCCTTTTTTAGTGATACTAGGGTCAGGAAAATATCCTGCTATAACTGGGTTTTGATATGTACCTTTTTCTAGTGGTTCAATAAATACATCGTCATTTCCTTGGTATTCAAACCAATCAAAATATACTTGTTGTTTATTATCTGTTAGGGCTGATATAGCGGGTTTATGTTGCTCAGAGCAACTAGAAATCATAAACATCATTAAGATATTTATTAATATATATTGATAATGAAACTTCATTTAATCCTCTTATACGTAAAGATACAAAGACCTATAAATTTATATTCCACAATATTAATTTAGGCCATAATTTTAGTTGAAAATGTCCTTTTATTTTAAAGATATTATCCGTAATAAACTTCGAGTTTTAATATTCTGATTTTATTTAAAATAATGGTTTATTCTCGCCATTTCTTCTTTTGAAATTGGAATTACAGTTCCATGTTTAGGATTAGTAAAGTTAGTCGCTTTCATTTTTGAATTAGGCTCATTAAAGCGTCCTATATTTTTGAAGTTAACAAAATCTGTTGTTTCAGAAAAGCCCATATTATTCTTAGGATTAGCCCCATAAACGTCATACATTAGTACATAAGTATCGGTTCCTATTCTGCGCCAAAGGTTAGGCGCTTCTGTGGGGACGCTTTCAGGATCGATTTTTTTAGCATCGAATACAAAACCATTATTAATGTTAGATGAAATAGCTTGCTTAATATTGGCACCTTCATCATTAGCCACATAAAAAAGGTGATACTGGTCGTTAACTTTAGTTATATCAGCATCTATAGTGCTAACGCCCTCTATAGGGTAATTAAACAGTTTTTTAGGTGTCGTTGTTAGTGTGGTAAATTCATCGTTTGTGTAGGCATATACCATATAATTAGATGAATCTTTTTTACTTTCCCTATTATTTTTATGACGAGTTGTGTAGTAAAGCATCAGTTTGTTTTCAACTTTATCATAGATAGTTTGCGGTGCCCAAACCGCGGCTAAATTAGTAAGCTCAGGAAAAATATCCTCTACATTAACAATAGAATGTGTCCAATTAATTAGATCATAAGATTTCATAAGAATAAGATTTTTATTATTACCCCAGCCATAATCTTTACTAGGACGTTCCCAAGTAGTAGTACGAAAGCCTTTATCTTTTGCAAATATATGTAAGTCTGTTAATGACATATAAAAAGCATTGTTTGGCCCTCTAAAAATATGAGGATCACGTATACCTCTTTGTTCTGCTAGATCTTTACCGAAGAGTATAGGGTTTCCATTGTTAATGTCTGTAAAAGCATAACCGTCAGTTGATGTTGCAAAATATAAGTCATGCGTTTCATCTTTAAAGTAAACCAAAAGGTACCCTTGAAATTTTTGGTTTTTTAACTCATTAGTTTTAATTTTTTTTGATATGTTTTTTACAATTTTTAAACTTTTTATTGATGTCACTATTTCAGTTGCTTGCACCATAATTGATGTATTCAAACCCAAAAAACATATTAAACCAAAGGCTATTTTATTTTTAATAATCACTTAAATCCCCCTTTCTTATTAAGCTTATGTTATTTTCTATAAATTTTTTACTATTGTTTATCATATAATTATTGCTTTGTTAGTAATATTTAGGTTGTTAATAACAGCACCTCAGCTGATTTTTGAAAGTACGAACCTACAATTGAAAAATTAAATTAACAACGGAATAAGCAGGCACATTTTGAACAAAATCTTTAATATCAGTTTGCATTAACTTCTGTAGGTGAACCTTAAATTTTTTGTCTATTAACTGATCACTTTTTAATATCGTTATGTCTACAGATTTTACTGATTGAATATCATCATTAAAGTTTAAGCTGACATTAGTAGCTTGAGCTTCGCCGTTAATTAATTTCACCACTATTTTATTTTCAGCAGATATCTTGCCTGTTGAAATAGTGAATTTGTTATCTGTTTTAGATTGTTGATAAGGATAAAAAACATCAATTGCATTTTCACCAAACAGCTTTTGCACATCATAGCTAGGTGTTAACTGGATCTTATTATTATCAAAAAAAACAAGATCAGGCCGCCAATTAACATGGTTTAAATTGGCTAATAGGGGAGCATAAGAAGAAAATTTAACAATATCACCATTGCGCTCTAATGAAGTTAAAAATGCAGCCTCAGATAAAGCAGCTTCAACTGTAGATTGATTATGAGATGAGCCTTCATATTTTATATGTGCGGCCCATTCACCAACATATACTTGTGATTTTTCTCTATTATAACTATCGTAACGTTCTAAATTAGACCAAAACCAATCGGGATGTTTATACATATGTTCATCAATAATGGGAACCGCTAACTTATCGGCAACTTCCCAGCCTTTATCATAATCTTCCCCGTCAGGAAAAGGACCTGATGTACCAACTATTTGTATTTCGGGATACTTAAGCTTAACAGCTTTGTAAATCATAGAAAAACGATCTTGAAAATCATCAGTTATTCTATCTTCATTACCTATGCCTAAATATTTAAGGTTGAATGGGGCAGGGTGGCCTGCTTGAGCGCGGAGTTTCCCCCACTTTGATGTTACTGGTCCATTAGCCCACTCAATTAAGTCATATATATCTTGAATAAGTGCAGGCATATTTTCAACAAGAACACACATTTGTCCTTCACCCCAATTACCCGTTATACTGGCACCAGAATTTTGACAAGTTACTGCTGCGGGAATTACTGGTAGTGGCTCAGCACCCATATCCTCAGAGAATTGAAAATATTCGTAATAACCTAAGCCTACGGTTTGATGATAACCCCAGATGTTACGTTGCCCTTTACGGTGCTCCACCGGGCCAACAGTGTTTTTCCAATTATACATATTGTCAATACCATCACCATGGACAAGACAGCCGCCTGGAAATCTCATAAATTTAGGTTTTATACCGGCAACAACGTTAGCTAAATCTTTGCGTAAACCATTCTTACGGTTTTTATAAGTATCTTTGGGGAATAGGGATACCATATCAATTGCAAGGTAGCCGGGGTTATTCGTTTTTACTAATAATTTTGCTTGGTTAGTTGTTTGATTGGCTATTAATTCAACTTCATACTGATGCCAATTTTGATTAATAGTTTTTGTTTTACCATTTGCTATGACTTTATTTTGTTGATTGATTAGTTGCACAATTAAATTGCTAGGCGTATTACTTAATTGTCTCGCAAAAATAGAAAAGCGGTATTTTTTACCTTTTTCTATTTTGATACCATCAAAGCCGGTATTCTCAATGCCTACATAGCCGTCACCATTGCCAACTTTTAAAATTGCATAGGTTGGATTATTAGGATGAATAGGACTCGACATATCATAAACCAATTGACCTTTTTTATTTTCTGTTTTAACTAAAGTCCATGAAGTTAATGGTGTCCATGTTTTTTTTTCTGCAGAAGAATAATCAAAAGATCGATTTTGAATCAATTCAGCGTAAAGGCCACCATCAGCGGCATAACTAAGATCTTCATAGAAAGCTCCTACTAATTGATCGCTTATCTTATAACCCTTAGTGGTATTTATTTGTACCGTTATATTTTCTGTAGCCATTAAAGAAGAAACAAATAAAAAGTATATAAAACTAGTAAGTATTATTTTTTTTATATGTAGAAACTTATTAAACATATCTATATTCCCGTGATAAAAATTGTATTTCGAATTACTCGTGTTAACGTTACCATAAATTAAAGAGGGAATATAATGATTTTATATTCTAAGAGAAAACCATTACTTAAAAATTATTAAACATTTTGTGTTAGTGAGTATGTTAAAAAATTAAACAGCAGATTAAATTGCACTGTTTTTAAGAATATCAGAACTATCAGAACGTGATAATTGGTCTCCAGTGATGGGCCATTTCTGGCAAGATGAAGATCAACATTGGTGGCTTAAAATATTCGGGAAAGGTAGAAAGCTTCGTGACACCACAGTTCCGTCAGATTTTATGCCATTCTTACAACGCTATCGTCTATCGAGAGAACTTTCTGGTCTGCCAACAAGTGGTGATAATAATGTTCTTGTTGAAAAAATTCGAGGTCAAGGAGGCATGACTTCACGACACTTGAGACGTTTGGTACAAGACATATTTGACCATGCATTTACTCGAATGAAACGATTTGAAGGTGAAAATAAGTCAATGAAGCTGAAAGAAGCTAACACATTGGCTCAGACATACTGGCGCGAGTATGGAAATTGAACGTGGTCGTTCTTTAAAAGATCTTTCTGAAGATCTTGGTCATGCAAGCATGGCAACAACTGATACAGTTTATATTCAGTCTGAAAATAAAATGAGAGCAGAAAGCGGTAAAACAAGAAAGGTGGATTAATACCAATTTGATTAAATTTCTGCCCAACTCAGAGCTATGCTCAATGTTCAGTAACAAGGCGAATTTGTTTAGGTCTAGTCATTCTAAATCAAATAAATTCAACGACGTTAGTGAGCATTGAGCAAG
>JAOPTQ010000136.1:0-13705 GCA_051531915.1 Colwellia sp.
TTATTTCACCTAAAACTGCTGCATCGAGGAGCAAACCAAGCAAGGCATACTTTTGCAAGTCAATTAATTACAGCAGGGGTAAATGAAAGATGGATCGCCAAACAAATGGGCCATACTTCAATAGCAATGTTAGAAAAACATTATGGTAAATGGATGAGTGAAGAAATACCAGATATGGCTAAAAGAGTGTCAAAAATATTAAAAAGTGGTTCAAATAGATCCGGTGATGATCCAAATAAAAAAAGAGCTTCGGGAAGCTCTTGATTTTTATAGTTATTTAGTGGTGCGGATGGGGGGACTTGAACCCCCACGACCTAAGTCACCAGCCCCTCAAGCTGGCGCGTCTACCAATTCCGCCACATCCGCGCATCACTAAAACTTATTGTTTTCAGTCAATAAGCAAACAGTTAGTTTGGAACGTCACTATCGCCTTTAGCAGTGTCATCACCAACAGGTATGTCACTACTTCCAGCAGCCGTTGGCTCTGCACTTTCAGTAGGAATAGCATCAGTTGCCGTCGTTTGCTCTGCAACAGGTGTCGCTAGATTATTCCACTCATCAACCGATTTAGTGCGGTTGGCAGTTAAATTACCTAAGATTAAACTGATAACAAAAAAAGCAATCGCTAACCAAGTCGTCATTTTAGTTAAAAAGTTACCTGATCCACTTGAACCAAATATAGTTGCTGATGAGCCTGCACCAAAGGATGCTCCCATGTCAGCGCCTTTACCCTGTTGAATTAGCACTAAACCAATTAAAGATATGGCAATAAGCACATAGGCTATAATTAAAACTTGATATAACATTTTACTTTCCTTTAGCAGCTGAACAAATCACTGTAAATTGTTCAACTTTTAAACTTGCTCCACCGATAAGACCACCGTCTATATCTGCTTGTGCAAATAATTCTTCACAGTTTGCCGCATTTACGCTGCCACCGTATAACAAAGGCACTTTAGCCGCCACTTGTTCGTTAGCTTTCGCTAAAAACTGACGAATAAATTGATGTGTTTCTTGTGCCATCTCACTTGATGCTGTTTTACCTGTACCTATTGCCCATACTGGTTCATAAGCAACAACAACATCAATAAATTTATCTATACCTACTTCATCAATTACCGGTTGTAATTGTGAAGCTAATACTGCTTCGGTTTGCTCTGTAGCTCTTTCTGATTCACTTTCGCCAATACATAATATTGGTGTTAAACCAGCTTCAAGCACAGTTTTCACTTTTTGAGCAACTTCAATGGAAGTTTCTTTATAAATACTTCGACGCTCAGAATGACCAACAATAACAAACTCAACAGATATCTCTTTCAACATATCTGTTGAAGTTTCACCCGTAAAAGCTCCGCTTTGATTTTCATTTACGTTTTGAGCACCAAAATGAATAGCTGAAGAAAGTTTCTCGTCTTGCGCTTTTTTTACTGATTCAGCTAAAAAAAGAAAGTTTGGACAAATAACAACGTCAACATTTTCTTGAAGTTGTATATCTTTAAAACCATTCACCATAGTATCAACTAAAGTTGAACCACCATTCATTTTCCAGTTAGCCGCAACTATTGCACGTCTAGTCATCTTTCACCTCTTACTCATTACTTCATTATTTCAAATAATAAAGCCGCGAGATATTAACCAACCTACGAATAAGATACAAGCGCTAATGCGAAATCAATCAAGTATCCATAAAAAATAATGTAAAACTGGCTATTATTTAACCTCTTGGCTTCTCTCAATACAAATTCTAACTTACCAATTTCACTGCATCGGCAATTTCATGTGCCAAGCGAGTGACTTCATCAAGCTCAGGACCTTCTACCATGACACGAATTAACGGTTCAGTTCCTGACTTACGCAATAAAACACGACCACGACCTTTTAAAACATCACTGACACGTTCAACTGCGGCTTGTACATTGAGATCCTTGATAGGATCTGATTCACCGGAAAAACGTACGTTAACTAATATTTGCGGTAACATAGTCATACCTTGGCGAAGTTCTTTTAACGATTTATTCTGTTGTTTAACTGCGGTTAAGACATTAAGCGCGGCAATTATACCATCACCTGTAGAAGTATGGCTTAAATTTATAATATGCCCTGAATTTTCAGCGCCTAATTGCCAACCTTTTTCTCTTAACATTTCCATCACATACCGGTCGCCCACATTACTACGAGCAAAAGGAATATCTAGTGATTCAAAAGCTAATTCTAAGCCCATATTGCTCATTAATGTGCCAACAACTCCGCCTTGTAAAGAGCCTGACTTTAAGTCATTACAAGCAATAATATAAACGGCTTCATCACCATCAAGAATATACCCCGTGTGATCAACCATCATCAAGCGATCACCATCGCCATCTAAGGCGATGCCTAAATCCGCTTTATGCTCAACTACCGCTTTACTAATCATGTCCATAGAAGTAGCGCCACAGCCATCATTAATATTGATACCATCGGGAGAGCTAGCTAACGCTATTACTGTAGCACCTAATTCACGAAATACATCAGGTGCTATATGGTAAGTGGCACCATTGGCACAGTCAACGACTATCGTTAAACCTTTTAATGATAATTGACTTGGAAAGTTACTTTTACAAAATTCGATATAACGCCCCGCAGCGTCTTCAATTCTGTTAGCTTTACCTAGGTTTACCGAGTCAACGCAACCCATTTCTTTATCTAGTTCGGCTTCAATGGCAAGTTCTATTTCGTCAGGTAATTTTTGTCCATCTTGAGAGAAAAATTTAATGCCATTATCATAAAAAGGATTATGTGAAGCACTAATAACAATACCTGCTTCAGCACGAAAGGTTTTGGTTAAATAAGCAATACCTGGCGTTGGCATAGGCCCTAATAAACCTATATCAATACCTGCAGCAGAAAAACCTGCTTCAAGTGCTGATTCAAACATATAACCAGAAATACGTGTATCTTTACCAATTAATACTTTTTTAGTACCTTGTGCCGCTAACACTTTACCTGCGGCATAACCAAGTTTCATTACAAATTCAGGCGTAATGGGGTATTGCCCTACTAAGCCACGAATGCCATCTGTTCCAAAATATTTACGATCAGACATATTTTACCTTTTCTTTAATTCTTTAATCTTTTTCTTAATTTGAATAGAGTGTCGCTAACAATCAGTAATGACTAATTGTTAAGCAACAGCCTGTAATATTTTCAATGCATCTACCGTTTCTTGCACATCATGAACACGAATAATGTTTGCACCTTGCTGCGCAGCAATAATAGCAGCAGCTAAACTACCGGCTAATCGATGTTCTACCTTTCTATTTAATAAATTACCTATCATTGATTTGCGAGAAATCCCCGCCAATAAAGGTAAACCCAACGTACTAAATTGGTTAAAATTACCCAAAAGATGGTAATTATGCGCTAAGGTTTTACCAAAGCCAAAACCGGGATCTACTATTAATCGATTTTTTGCTATGCCGACCTTTTCACAAGCTATAATTCGATCATTAAAAAATTGCTTTATATCATTGATGATATTTTGATATATAGGTTGTTCTTGCATAGTACGAGGCATACCTTGCATATGCATTAAACAAAGTGAAATATTACTTTGAGCAACAACGTCAAGGCAGTTTTTATTTTGTAAAGCGCGAACATCATTAATCATGTTGGCACCGTTTTCAATGGCCTCTGCCATTACGATGGCTTTACTTGTGTCGATAGAAACATCAACGTCAAAACGAGATTTGATCGCTTTTAATAAGGGAATAACACGAGACAGTTCATCTTGTTCATTAACCTCTTTTGCACCCGGACGCGTTGATTCGCCACCAATATCAATAATATCAGCCCCGTCATTAAGCATTTTTTCTACTTGGATAAGAGCGTCATCAATGGTGACAAATTTTCCGCCATCAGAAAAAGAATCTGGAGTGACGTTTAAAATCCCCATAACTTTTACCGATGAAAAATTTGAAGTATAAATTTTATGTTGTTGCTCTAGCACAGAATCCAATTTTTTCTCTATTACTCTACAAATTATTACCAATAGTAAACAAGAAAGCCTCGTTGTGTAAATATTACATCGAGGCTTATTTTTCTATTGTTTATCTTAATAAATTACCTACTTTACTGACGTATCATTACTTGGCTCAGATAAGTCTGGATTTGTTTTTTCTTCTGTTTGATCTTTAGAAGCATCAACACTATCATTGTCTTGTACTGATGAAGAACCACCCGTACTAGAGCCTGAATTAGTATCTGTATCTTGGTCAGTCCAATCAGCCGGTTTACGAACCTCAGTACGCGCCATTAAATCATCAATTTGTTTCGCATCAATAGTTTCATATTTCATTAATGCATCTTTCATGGCATGCAAAACATCTATATTATCTTTAATTAATATTTCAGCACGCTGATAGTTACGATTGACAACGTCTTTAATTTCTTCATCAATTAATTTAGCCGTTTCATCAGACATGTGTAATGATTTTGCTGATGAACGACCTAAGAACACTTCGCCTTCTTCTTCAGCAAATAACATGGGTCCCATCTTTTCAGACAAGCCCCATTGCGTTACCATTTTACGAGCTATGTTAGTTGCACGTTCAATATCATTTGATGCGCCAGTAGACACTTTATCGTCACCATAAATAACTTGCTCGGCAACACGCCCACCATATAAAGAAGATATATTACTTTCTAAATGCTGTTTAGAATGGCTAAACCTGTCTTGCTCTGGCAAATACATAGTTACCCCTAAAGCACGACCACGAGGAATAATACTTACTTTATAAACAGGATCATGATCCGGCACTAATCGACCAATAATGGCATGACCGGCTTCATGATACGCCGTCATTTCTCTTTCTGAGTCATTCATCACCATTGACTTACGCTCAGAGCCCATCATTATTTTGTCTTTAGCTTTATCAAATTCGTACATACCCACAGTACGGCGTGAAGTACGCGCAGCCCATAAAGCAGCTTCATTAACTAAGTTAGCTAAATCTGCACCTGAAAAGCCAGGAGTACCACGAGCAATAACAGATGCTTTAACATCATCACCTAACGGTACTTTACGCATATGTACTTTAAGAATTTGTTCACGTCCACGAATATCAGGCAAACCGACGGTCACTTGACGATCGAAACGACCAGGACGTAATAGCGCAGGATCTAGTACATCTGGGCGGTTAGTTGCTGCAATAACAATTACGCCTTCATTACCTTCAAAGCCATCCATTTCAACTAACATTTGGTTTAATGTTTGTTCACGTTCATCGTGTCCACCACCTAAACCAGCACCACGTTGTCGACCTACCGCATCAATTTCATCAATAAAGATGATACAAGGCGCTGCTTTTTTTGCTTGCTCAAACATATCACGTACACGAGAAGCACCAACACCAACAAACATTTCTACNNACATTTCAACAAAATCTGAACCTGAAATAGTGAAAAATGGTACTTTTGCTTCACCCGCAATCGCTTTCGCTAGTAAAGTTTTACCGGTACCTGGTTGACCAACCAATAATATACCTGATGGAATTCGACCACCTAGCTTTTGAAATTTGGTTGGCTCTCTTAAATAGTCAACTAATTCGGCCACTTCTTCTTTGGCTTCATCACAACCGGCAACATCTGCAAAGGTCGTTTTAATTTGATCTTCACTTAATTGACGCGCTTTAGATTTACCAAAAGACATCGCACCTTTTCCGCCGCCGCCTTGCATTTGGCGCATAAAGAAAATCCAAACACCAATAAGTAATATCATTGGGAACCAATTAACAAAAATAGTGGTTAAGAAACTCGTTTCTTCTGGCAATTTGCCAGTACCTTTAACATTTTGTTTCACTAAATCATTAATCAAATCACGGTCATAACCACCAGGAATTACGGTAATATAGTTTTCACCACTACGTTTTATTCCGGTAATAGTACCGTTTCTGTCAACACTGGCTTCACGAATTTGCCCTTGACGAAGATCAGTAATAAATCGCGTATAATCTATTTGTTGTTCATTGGCTGAATTCGGAGAAAAACTCTGAAAAACAGACATTAAAACAACTGCAATAACTAACCATAAAATAAGATTTTTTGCCATATCACTCAACTTAATGACCTCTTGCTGTACTTAATAAAATTATTAATTCAAAATCAGGTAATTCATCATATAAATATTTTTATAATGAAATACCTCACTGGTGGTAATGTTTATTGTGCCTAATTTACTACAATTCAAGGCGAGTAGCCATTTAACTTTAGTTGTTATTTACAACTAGTAACATCTTACAAGTATTGTATAAAACCCGTACTTAACCCTTGTAACCTGTCGCAACAAGATAAACTTCTCGAGATCGAGCCCTAGAAGATTCTGGCTTACGCGTTTTTACTTTTTTAAATATCGCTCTAACATCCTTCATAAATTCTTCAAAACCCACACCTTGAAAAACCTTTACAACAAAAGAACCATTAGTTTTCAATACTTGATTGCACATATCTAATGCTAATTCGACTAAATACATGCTACGCGCTGAATCAGCACTTTCATTACCGGTCATATTGGCAGCCATATCAGACATCACTACATCAATTTCTTTACCATTAATACGTGTTAATAACGCGTCTAATACCACTTCTTCACGAAAATCTCCTTCAAGAAAATCAACGCCAGCAATAGCGTCCATAGGTAAAATATCGCAAGCAATAACTTGCCCTTTACCGCCCACTGCTTTTACTGCATATTCAGACCATCCGCCCGGAGCTGCGCCTAAATCAACCACTTTCATGCCTGATTTAATTAACTTGTCTTTATTATTAATTTCTTCCAATTTAAAAACCGCACGCGAACGTAAGCCCAGTTTTTGAGCTTTTTTCACATATTCGTCTTCAAAATGTTCATCTAACCACCGTTGAGAGCTAGCGGTATGTTTCTTCTTAACCATAATATTTTTTCATTTCCATAGGAATTATCATCTAGATGGTGATAAAATAGCGACAATTCAAGCTAACGTGTAACGAAATTTATTAATGAACTTAAATAAAAAACAAATTCAACACTTAAAAGGTGTTGCTCACTCATTAAAACCTATTGTTTTACTAGGAAATAATGGTTTAACTGAAGCAGTTGTTGCTGAAATTGATTATGCGCTTAATCACCATGAATTAATTAAAGTAAAAATTCCAACCGATGATAGAGAAAATAAAGCGTTAATTGTTGAGGCTATTTGCCGTGAAACTAAGGCAACTAAAATTCAGGTAATAGGTAAAACATTAATTATTTATCGTCAAAGTGAAGAGCAAAAAGTACGCATTCCAAAGTTATAATGAGATAAAACAAATAATTAAACCAAGTAAATAGTTTTGTTAGATACATGCGTAACCGCGGTAGCTGAGTAAACATGCTTACAATGGACATTGTAAGCATGTACTGTTTCTTGCAGAAGTTCTAAGAATAAAACCTTATTTACTCGTCTTATCTTCAACAATAGTGATCGTTTTTTGCACTAATTTAACCCGCCCACTGTCAACGAGTGCTTGGCGAAGTACATACTCTATTTGAGCATTAACACTACGCAGTTCATCATCAGACCACCGCTGCATAGCGGCTAGCACATCAGGGTTAATTCTTAATGGAAAGCTTTTTTTAGCGGCCATACAAAACTCCTGCTAATATAAGCTGCCAGTATTAACAACCGGCTGAGTGCTTTTATCACTGCATAATACCACTAGCAAGTTACTCACCATGGTCGCTTTGCGCTCTTCGTCTAGCTCAACAACACCTTTTTCTGACAACTGCGTCAATGCCATATCCACCATACCAACAGCGCCATCAACAATTAACCTTCTTGCGGCAATAATGGCTGAGGCTTGTTGCCTTTGCAGCATAGCATTAGCTATTTCAGGCGCATAAGCTAGATGACTAATGCGCGCTTCATGCACCTTTACCCCCGCTTTTGCTAACCTCTCTTGTATTTCAATTCTTAACGCTTCAGATACTTCTTTTGGATGACTACGCAAAGCAACTTCATCACCTTTGTGCTGATCATAAGGGTAGCTAATCGCCATGTTCCTCAATGCTGACTCACTTTGAATATTAACAAAGCTAATGTAATCATCAACTTCAAACGTTGCTTCAGCGGTATCATCAACCGACCATACCACCACGGTTGCAATTTCAATCGGGTTACCATGTTTGTCATTAACCTTCATTTGGCTAGATTCAAAATTACGAATTCTTAACGAAATCGTTCTATGGGAAAACAAAGGTATTGTCCAACAAAAACCATTGGTTTTTATTGTCCCCACATAACTACCAAACAGCGTTAACACTTTAGCCTGATTCGGTTGCACCATAAAAAAACCGGGTATAATAAAAATGATGATCACTAAAGGGACAAAAAACCAAAAATCGGGTTGCTCTGCGATAATTTGCTTAACCATATAGGCAATTAATACCGCAATTGCTGACAGCAACACCGCAAAAATTCCATAACCGTTAACTGAAAAACCTTTTTTTTCGTGCATGGGAGTTCCTTAATTGTTTAACTCTTTATTTTGATATCAAAATGATATCACTTAAATATACTCCAATATATTTACTTGTCAAATTTTAAACAAAAAAAAGCCCCAAACTGATTCAAAGTTTGAGACTATGATCCTGTTTTATCGTCTTAGATGTTTCTATGTAATTTTCAAACCTTGAAACTCACACAATTCAAAACGACTAACTTGAGATTTAATTAATGCTCAATAGACAAGATTTCATATTCAACCACACCACCCGGTGTGGTAATTTCAATTTCACTATCAACTTCTTTACCAATTAAACCACGAGCAATAGGAGAGTTAACTGAAATTCTATTTTGTTTGATATCAGCTTCATCATCACCAACAATTTGGTATGTAACTTCATCTTCGGTATCAATATTCAATAACTTTACTGTGACACCAAAAATCACTTTACCACGATTAGGTATTTTTGAAATATCAATAATTTGTGCATTACCCAACTTACCTTCAATTTCTTGAATACGACCTTCGCAAAAGCTCTGTTGCTCGCGAGCAGCATGATATTCAGCATTTTCTTTTAAATCGCCATGTTCACGTGCTGTGGCAATATCAGCAACGATTATCGGACGTTTAACCGTTTTTAAATGATTTAGTTCTTCACGAAGTGCATCGGCACCGTGAACTGTCATGGGGTATTGACTCATAATTTTAATCTTATCTATTTATTAACTTAATTAATTTCTACTCAATAAGTGTAAGTAACGAAGCTAGTTTATATGCTAGCGAGGCAAAAGCACGGAGTTGACGAAGGTCAATGAGTACTTCCAACGAAGCTAGCGTTTAAAATAGCAAGTTAGTTACCTTATTTACAGCGTTTATGTAGCTCTTGTATAGGAGTAACTATACTACGATCATCCGCTGCATGTGCCTGACAAGCAGCAAAAGCAGCATTAAGGGTAGTAGTATAAGCAACTTTATAGCGTAATGCACCACCACGTAATACTTTTGAATCTTCAATGGCCTTACGACCTTCGGTGGTATTAATGATATAGCTATATTCACTATTTTTAATTCTATCGAGAATATGTGGACGACCTTCATGAACTTTATTCACTAAACGAACAGGTACATTGGCTTCACCTAATATAATAGCAGTGCCATGTGTGGCATCAAGTTCGTAACCTAGAGCCACCATTTGTTTCGCCAACTCAACCACTCGTGTTTTATCGCTATTACGGACAGAAATTAAAGCACGACCTGATTTAGGTACAGATTCACCCGCGCCTAAATTAGCTTTTGCATAAGCTTCTTCAAACGTGTCACCCACGCCCATAACTTCACCGGTTGAACGCATTTCTGGGCCAACAAGAGGATCACTGCCATGGAACTTGTTAAAGGGAATAACCACTTCTTTTACCGAGAAAAATGGTGGAATAATTTCTTTTGTAACGCCTTGCCCTGCCAGAGATTTACCTGCCATAACACGCGCACCTATTTTAGCTAACGGTACAGAAGTAGCTTTAGAAACAAAAGGTACGGTACGTGCTGCACGAGGGTTAACTTCAATAAGATAAACTTTGCCGTCTTTAACCGCCATTTGCGTGTTCATTAAGCCAATTACACCTAATTCGAACGCTAAATCGGTGACTTGTTTACGCATTACATCTTGAATTTCTTGACTCAAGCTATATGCAGGCAATGAACAGGCACTATCACCTGAGTGCACACCCGCTTGTTCAATATGTTGCATAATGCCGCCGATAACCACTTGCTCACCATCACATATCACATCAATATCGACTTCAATGGCATCATCAAGGAAACGATCCAATAATATTGGCGAGTCGTTTGAAACACTTACCGCTTCAGTCATATAACGACGTAAATCATCTAAATCATAAACGATTTCCATTGCCCGACCACCCAATACATAAGATGGGCGTACTACTAATGGGAAACCAATGCTTTCAGCTTTAGCCATGGCTTCATCAATAGATGTTACGGTGGCATTCTCTGGCTGTAATAAACCTAAGCGATCAACCGCTTGTTGAAAACGCTCTCTGTCTTCTGCGCGGTCAATAGCATCAGGTGAAGTACCAATAATAGGTACGCCAGCTGCTTCTAACGCACGAGCTAACTTAAGCGGTGTTTGACCACCATATTGCACAATGACGCCTTTTGGCTTTTCAATACGAACAATTTCCAAAACATCTTCAAAAGTGATGGACTCAAAATAAAGTCTGTCTGAGGTATCGTAATCTGTAGAAACCGTTTCAGGGTTACAGTTAACCATGATGGTTTCATAACCGTCTTCGCGAAGCGCTAATGCCGCATGTACACAACAGTAATCAAACTCGATACCTTGACCAATACGGTTTGGGCCGCCACCTAAGATCATGATTGAATCTTTAGCTGTTGGTGCTGCTTCACACTCTTCATCATAGGTAGAGTACATGTAAGCAGTATCAGAGCTAAACTCTGCCGCACAGGTATCAACACGTTTGTACACAGGGTAGATATCAGCATTGTGACGTTTCTTACGAATTTCAGCTTCCGCCACACCAATGACATCAGCAAGGCGAGCATCTGCGAAACCTTTACGCTTAAGTTTACGTAAATATTCAGGCGTTAACACTTTCATACCGCCGTCACGTACTTTAGCTTCTTCTAAAACAATGTCTTCAATTTGTACAAGGAACCAGCGATCAATCATAGTTAAGCGGAAAATATCATCAACCGTTAAACCTAAACGAAAAGCATCAGCAATATACCAAATACGATCACTACCGGCTTCTTGCAATTCATGCATAATTTTTGTTTTAGCGCCTGGTTGAGTTACATCAACCATGGAATCAAAACCATTTACGCCAACTTCTAAGCCGCGTAACGCTTTTTGCATTGACTCTTGTTGGTTACGGCCAATAGCCATTACTTCACCAACTGATTTCATTTGCGTGGTTAATCTGTCTTCACAACCGGCAAATTTTTCAAAGTTAAAACGCGGTATTTTAGTAACAACGTAATCAATAGTTGGTTCAAAAGAGGCTGGTGTTTTACCGCCAGTAATGTCATTCGTTAGCTCATCAAGGGTATAACCAATCGCTAACTTAGCCGCAATTTTAGCAATAGGGAAGCCCGTTGCTTTTGAAGCCAATGCCGATGAACGTGATACGCGCGGGTTCATTTCAATAATAACCATACGACCGGTATCAGGACAAATACCAAATTGTACATTTGAACCACCGGTTTCAACACCAATTTCACGCAATACCGCTAGTGAAGCATTACGCATGATTTGGTATTCTTTATCCGTTAGCGTTTGCGCTGGTGCTACGGTGATTGAATCGCCGGTGTGAATACCCATAGGATCAAAATTTTCAATGGAACAAATAATGATACAGTTATCATTTTTGTCGCGAACCACTTCCATTTCGTACTCTTTCCAACCAATTAATGATTCATCAATTAATAATTCTGACGTTGGTGAAAGATCTAAACCACGCGTACAAATTTCAGTAAATTCTTCAATATTATAGGCAATACCACCACCTGTTCCACCCATAGTAAAAGAGGGGCGAATAATACAGGGAAAACCTAAGTGTTTAACGGCAGAGTGTGCTTCTTCAAGCGTATGAACAATTTCAGCGCGTGGTGTGTCTAAGCCAATAGATTTCATCGCTTTATCAAAACGACTTCGGTCTTCTGCTTTATCAATGGCATCAGCCGTTGCGCCAATCATTTCAACGTTAAATTCTTTTAGTACACCTTTAGCTTCAAGCTCTAAGGCACAATTAAGTGCTGTTTGACCGCCCATAGTAGGCAGTACTGCGCAAGGACGTTCTTTTTCAATAATTTTGCGAACAACTTCCCAATGAATAGGCTCGATGTAAGTCGCATCGGCCATATCGGGGTCTGTCATTATTGTTGCAGGGTTAGAGTTAACTAAAATAACTCGGTAGCCTTCTTCACGCAATGCTTTACACGCTTGCGCGCCCGAATAGTCAAACTCACAGGCTTGACCAATAACGATTGGTCCTGCGCCTAAGATCAAGATGCTTTTTAAATCAGTTCTTTTTGCCATGGTTGCTTATCTCTCTGTCTTGTCTTGGTGAGTTATTACTTAGTTAAGTTTTCTTTCGCCGTTTTCATTAAATCAAAAAAGTGATCAAATAATGGCGCGGCATCTGTAGGGCCAGGACTTGCTTCTGGATGGCCTTGAAAACTAAACGCTGGCTTGTCAATACGGTGTATACCTTGCAAAGAACCATCAAATAACGATTTATGCGTGACTTTTAAATTACTTGGTAAGCTTTCTTCGTCTACGGCAAAACCATGATTTTGAGAGGTGATCATAACAACATCGCGATCAAAATCTTTCACCGGATGATTGGCGCCATGATGACCAAATTTCATTTTCACTGTTTTAGCACCACTGGCTAATCCAAGTAATTGATGACCTAAACAAATGCCAAATAGCGGAATATCAGTATCTAAAAATTGCTTGATTGCCGTAATAGCATAATCACATGGCTCTGGGTCACCGGGACCATTTGATAAAAATATACCGTCAGGTTTCATTGCTAATACATCGTCAGCAGTAGTTTGTGCTGGTACTACCGTTAATTTACAACCTCGGTCAACTAATAGTCGTAAAATATTACGTTTGGCACCAAAATCATAAGCAACTACATGAAAGTTTGAATTATCCGTGTTTTTCTCTGGTGTTATGTGTCCTTTACCAAGTGACCAACTACCTTCAGTCCATAAGTATTGCTCTTTGGTTGAAACTATTTTTGCTAAATCCATGCCCTTAAGACCCGGAAAAGCTTTAGATGAAGTTAACGCTTTATTTATAGCGGCCTGTAAACTTTCATCATCACTTTCATCTACCGTTATAATACAGCCATTTTGCGCGCCTTTCTCTCTCAAAATACGCGTAAGCTTACGTGTGTCTATATCACAAATACCTAAAATATTATGCGCGATTAAATAGTCGGTTAAATTCTGTTCATTTCGAAAATTACTAGCAAGTAAAGGGAAATCACGAATAACTAAACCTTTAGCAACAATCGTGTTTGACTCTTTATCTTCTGAATTGGTACCCGTGTTACCAATATGAGGGTATGTAAGCGTTATAATTTGTTCTGCATAAGACGGATCGGTAAGAATTTCTTGATAACCTGTCATTGAAGTATTAAATACTACCTCACCA
>JAOPTQ010000137.1:0-5155 GCA_051531915.1 Colwellia sp.
TACATTGAAAATCAGCCTGTTACAAATGTAACAATAATTAACGAGAACATAGCCATTTTTAATGAATAGTTTGCTTATCTGTATTTTGACCATCCGCTGTGGCTAACTTGGGTGGAGTACCTAATTCTGTAAAACATAGCAAGGATGAAATGCGAACGTATTCTGATATTTCAAAAAAAGCTTGCTCTGACTCTTCATCTTCTTCCATTTCATCAGACAAGTTTGCTATTTCAGCAAAGTCGGTAAGCACTTCTTTGACTTCTTCTGCAACAACAGGGCTGCCTTTTTGCTGCAAACCAAAGCCCAAATTAAAGCCTTGTACCCACACGCCTAAAGCATGACCTCGTTCAACAATTGTGTCATCGTCGTCTGGAAGCATTAACTGAAAACTATAAGCATCATCTAAAATATCGGTCCATAACTCACTAAACATCTGTTTAATAATATTTTTAACGGCTTTAGGAAAGCCATCACCGTTGTTAAACAAGTCAGTTAACATGGTTAAATAGCTCTGTTCTTCAAAAGCAAAGCCCGCACAAACCAACCCTGTTAAAACGCCATGCAATTCACTAGCATGAAGTTTGATATTTTCAGTGGTTATAACCGCTTGCGCTGAAGAAAAATCTATCGTGTTATTTTCTGATGAACTATCAGCCATAGTAAAATTTAACCCGTATTATATGAAAGTTTTAATGTTGGCTATCGTAACACTGCCGATATAAAAAGTCGCTATTTGCTTGCATAGGGTAATCAGCACAGTTATAGTGCAGATCACGACTATACCATTCATAAATAGTAGGATTTTCTGTCAAATGTCTCAACGCACCGTTGAAATCAATGTTATTGATCGCAAACTGAAAGTGGCTTGCCCTATGGGTCAAGAAACCGCTTTACTGAGTGCTGCCGCAGAATTAACCGAACGTTTATCAAAAGCAAGTAATAGCAAGTCTACTGCAACACCTGAACAAGCTTTACTAATGACAGCTTTGAATTTGGCTAATGATTTATTAAAATCTCAACAAAAATTAGTGAAAGAAAAACAAGTCCACCAAGAAAAAATAGCCTTATTACAATCAACCATTGAGCAAGCATTAGCACCAAAGGATAATAAACGAGCATAAAATGCTGTGTAAGTGCACAATGAAATATTTAAAAGGTTAAATATCCAACACTTAAACCCAAATGACAATAATTACCTTAAAAGCTCGCAATTAATTAGCTATACTTATTTTGTCTTCTGGAATGTTTGTATGCGAACTATGTCCCTGAGCCGATAAGTTTTACCTTAGGGAGTTGATTATTAGCTATTGTGCAAGCCCGGCTCGTATCGGGAAGCCTACGGTTAAAATGATACTTCCGCCCTGAACACACGGTGTTCAGGACTAAAGTAAGCTGCGGCATTTTGGAAGACAACCTTTCTTATTTTATTGATTCACCCTTTTCATAGAAACAGAATACTTCCGCGCAACCTCTAGAAAAGCACACAATGTTCAGGACTAAAATAAGCTGCGGCATTTTGGAAGGCAACCTTTCTTGTTTTTATCAACTTACCTTTTCATATCAACATTTTTTCTTATACCGTTAAGCAACACTTTTAAGCAATGCCGTTTTTTCACCTGCTGATAAAAAAGCGGCTTTTAATGCATTACTTTGTAACGTAAAACATTGCTCTAAACTAAGCCCTATTTCATTGGCTGTTACTTGATATTCATGTTGAATGTCAACACCTTGCACCGCAGGATCGTCACTATTAAGACAAACGGTCAAGCCTTTTTCTAAAAACACTTTTACCGGATGATTCGTTAAATCAGCAATCGTTCCTGTTTGATAATTTGAAGTTAAGCAAGATTCAATCGCAATATCATGCTTAAGCATATGCGCCATTAATTTTTCATCATGTATGGCATTAGTGCCATGACCAATACGGGTTGCATGTAATTCATTAATAGCCTGCCAAATACTACTTGCGCCATCGGCTTCTCCTGCATGAACAGTAACATTTAGACCTGATTTTCGAACAAGTTCAAAATGTTCAACAAATAAACTTCCCGGTTTTCCTAATTCATCGCCGGCTAAATCAATCGCCACTAAATAGTTTTTACACGTTAACAAACCATTGAGCTCTGCAAAGCAAGCTTCCACCCCAAAAGTACGACTTAAAATTCCAATAAGATTAATTTTAATAGCAAAATCTTTCTGACCCTGTTTTACACCATCAACAACAGCGGCAACCACTTCTGAAATGGTGAGTTTATGCTGCATAGCCATATAATATGGAGAAAATCGTAACTCGGCATAATGCAAACCTTGTTCAAAAGCATCTTGTACATTCTCATAGGCAACGCGTTTACAAGCATCTAAATCAGCTAATATCGCCACACCATAATCAAGCTTTTGCAGAAAAGACAGCAAATTAGATTCTTTACCTTGTATTTGAACATGCGGTAATAAGTTTTCTAAATTATCTGCCGGCAACAAAATATCGTGTTGCTGCGCTAACTCAAGAATAGTTTCTGGTCTAATATTTCCATCTAAATGGCGATGCAAATCTATAAAAGGTATTTTAGTATGAATCATTATCATTCCTCAAAAATTTCACAAGATATTTTCCTATATATTCAAATTATTTAAATTATTTAAATTATTTAAATTATTTAAATTTTAGACCTAAGTTGATATTTACGGAAATAATATCAAACAAATTAATTAATCGACCAACTTTATACAATCTCTACCGCATAAGTTTTTCACTTAATTTTAAGAGGCAAATCCTATGCTGCTAACTTGTGTGCTCGCGACATACTTTCAACACTCCAATGCCTACGTACTGCTTTAGCAAATAATTCATCCTTTTCTTTTAACGAGCAGATAAAATAACGTCTATCAATAATGACTTTATCCCATATGTGTCACTCGGATTTAACTATATCTACACTTTTTAGTCCAATCCATTTAAAGCTTAAGTCTTTGACACGACTTAAATTCTCTGTAAACCAATAACGACAGTGCTCAATTCGACCATGCCCTCTATCTGTTTTTTCAATCAATTGGTGGCTTAATTACCTAAAGTATTCTTCATGCGTTTTAATTTGACCAAGTACAACACCATTTTCTGCAGCAAAAGCACTCAGCATATGAATAGCACCTTATTTACCTTTCTTATCATAACTACGTCTGACGATTTTACCATCAACGGCAATTATTTTACCCTGTGTGTTTATTTCTACTTCTTCAATGGCTTCCCAACGATCTGCGCTACATATTACGCCAACAAGTGTGATCAGTAATATACCTAGCAGTGGGTATCTAACTTTGTATTGTTGGCATTCATCGGCAACAGCGGAAAAATATTCTTCAATTGTTGATATAATAAGAAAATCAAAGTGATTGTTTCTGTTATTTGATCACTCTTTGCCTAGAAAAGAAGCCTCATGGTCTTACCCTGTACTAAAAGTTGCTTATTATTTAGGCTTTAGTTATTATCTTCTAAGCAACTTAGGATTAGGATTTGACAATAAAATGGATTTTGGAATCGACCTGTACTCATACCGTAGTTAATTAGTATCCATTCTATCTTTCAAACTTTTAAATTCTTCTTTATTTAAATATAAGCAATATTAAGGCATTTAATGTTTAAATTTTCACGTTTGGTGGGATGGTTACCTACAATAGTTTCTATTAGTTTATTGTCTGCATGTGGGGGAGGTAGTGATAGTAAATAGCCTACTGAACCAGTATCACCACCAACATATCAAATATCTGGGGGTGGAATAAAAGGACCTCTTAAGAATGCCAAAGTCAGTTTATACGTCTATGACCAAACGGTAAGTACTGGCTATGGCTCATTAATTTCTGTCGGTAAAACCAATGAATTAACAGAAATTACAGGTATTGAAATAACAGGTTCATTAAAAAGCTATTACATTTTGTCGTTTGAATCTACCAATGAGACGATTGATATCTCTACACAAATGTCACCCATTATTCCTCATTTTGACACTCTCATCAGTTCCGCAGATATTTTGTCAGGTCAAGCCATTTATGCCTCACCTTTATCATCTTTAGCACTCGCATTGGTTCAGCATAAAGTATCAACTGGCGGAACAGTTGCTCAGGCTATGACCCAGTCAAATCTGACAGTTAAATCAATATTTGGTTTTGGATTATCAAAAAATACTAGCTTATTTAGCTCTCCTTCATTATTAATTACTAGTGCCGATTCTTTTGAAAAACAGCTTGAGATATTTCATCTAAGAAAGGCAATTGAAGTTTTTTCAACTCTTTCATTTCAACTTAAAGAAACATTGAATAATGCTGATTTAAGTATGGATAACATATTAGAAAGCATTGCAAAAGATATTATTGATGGCCAGTTAGATGGCGTAAGTACACATGTTGACCAACTACTTTATAGCCCAGAACAATTAGATATTTTTAAGAAATCGCTTAATAACTTAGTTTTACCCAATACCAATAACATTCAAATCAGTTCACTAAATACTCTGCTGATTGAAGAGGCAAGTTTATTACATAGTGAAACATTAAATACAGAAAAATTAAGTACAGAGCTTAGTTTAAACAGTCCGGACCAGATCATTTTAGTTGTAGATTATGACAATGATGGCATTCTTAATGCCGAAGATATTGATGATGATAATGATGGTTTTGAAGATCTCGTTGATATTTTTCCATATGATAACAATGAATGGTTAGATACTGATTTTGATGACATTGGAAATAATACCGATACTGACGATGACAATGATGGTGTTCTGGATATCGAAGATATATTTCCATCAGATAGTACTGAATCCAAAGACTTTGATGGTGATGGCCTTGGTGATAATGCGGATCTTGATGACGACGGTGATAATGTTACTGATATTAATGATGTGTTTCCATTTGATGCAAATGAGTCAGTTGATACGGACAATGATGGATTAGGAAATAATGCTGATACTGACGATGACAATGATCAGGTTTTAGACATTAATGATGACTTCCCTCTCGATAAAACGGAAAGCTTAGACTCAGATAACGACGGTTTAGGAAATAATATAGATCTAGATGATGACAATGATGGCGTTTTTGACCAACGCCCTGTTAACAGGCAAAAAATGGTTGGCTAAAATGGCGACGAAGGAGATGTATGGAC
>JAOPTQ010000138.1:0-1670 GCA_051531915.1 Colwellia sp.
CGGCTTAAAATGATCGGTTACGGCGGACATTTGTTTTGTTTAAAAGCTTCTGATGGATCTATTATCTGGGAAAACCCTTTAAAAGGTCTAGGTTATGGTACTTGTATTATTGCTAGTGAACATCAAAATACATCTGTAATATCAAGTCAAATAGCAACACAGCAAGCACTTGCTGCCGCCACTGTAGCTACGACAACTACAAATTCATCAAGTAGTTAAATTGCATATAACAAGTCATTCAAACGGACAAATAACAGTTGGCTTTTGCTCGTACCTCGCTATTTTAGCCAACAATTATTTGCCGCTTAATGGGGCGTTAGGTACTACAGTGGAACTTGTCGAGTTTTCGTGCAGAGGTAGATCAAGTGCATTAAAGGCATTATTAATAGTTATATTTGTTCTTAATGGGATTGTTTATTTCTATGGCTTTGATGAACTTATAAATAATAGTGGTTGTTTTATCTCAACAGACAAGCCTAACGCATGTACTTTTAGTATTATAAAAGTTCTTATTTTTGTTTTTTTTATTACGCTTTTACTAATTGAAATTATAAAGAATAGTTTTTTTTGTATTCGTTTTTTTGACAATAAAATGGCTTATCATGATCCCGCTAGATTCTTTAATAAGTCTTTCGAATTAGAATTTACAGATATTTGGAAAGTTCAAAAAGTATATGGAGATGAGACTCCTGATCGCTATTACATAGTTGACGTTTTTAAGAAAAAACATCAACTATGTATGCCTGAGGAAAAAGTAATACTTGATGCATTATCATACATTGAGAAACTTAACCCTGAGATGAAAGTAACAGATGTGCACCTAGGTAGTACCTAACAAGTCACTCAAAAGGANNCCAACAATTTTTAGCCTCTTAGTGAGGCGTTATGTGTTTTTCTCAATATTGCTAAATAAATTTTGTGCTTGTTTTTGCTTTACTGCTCAAAACTTGTTTTTTTAGGTGCGGCGTGTAATTTTCGCCAAACTTGGTTAGGTTTACTCACTAATAAACTTTGCCTTTTATACCTTTTTCAAAGGTGGCAAAGCATTATTTTCGGTTCAAGCTTTAGTGAGTGGCTCCAATAAAAACTATGTACCCAAATAACGGTGCATATAATTTCAGTTTGGTGTTAAAGTAAACACATAACAAGTTGTTAAACAAGGACAAAAAACAGTTGGCTTTTGCTCCTTCGTCGCCATTTTAGCCAACCATTTTTTGCCTGTTAACAGGGCGTTAGGTGTTAAAAATGGATATTTGTCGAATTCAAGATGCGTATGAAAAATTAGTTAACGCTATTAAAGATGCAGACGAAAAAGGATATAAGTATTCACATGCACCCTTAACAGAAGATGTAAGAGCATTGAGCTCAAAAATAAAAAATGGCACATTAGAAAACTATGTAACGTTGGTTAATCCTGAAGGTGTTACTCGTTGCTTTACGGAGACACTTCCTGAAAACTGCGCTTCATTAAATAACGCTTATGCTTACTTTGTCGATGTCATTGAGGGGAAATATGAAGACTCCAATTTTTTAGATACAATGTCACTGCTAGAGTCTCGCTTTAATGAAAATAGAAAAAATTGGGGTTTAGAGTAGTAAACACCTAACAAGCAAATTAACAGGACAAAAAACAGTTGGTTTTGCTCCTGCGTCGCTAATTTTAACCAACT
>JAOPTQ010000139.1:0-11833 GCA_051531915.1 Colwellia sp.
GCAATTGCAACTTTAACTTTTGAAGATGGCATTTGTACTGCAACTTTTGCTGCAGATTGACCGTTGCGGATGCGTGTAAACATGTCCGCGATAGGATCAGTCATCATAACCATTTACTCCCGTGAATTACCAACTAGCTTTCTTAAGACCTGGAACTTCACCACGCATAGTTGCTTCACGCAACTTAATTCGGCTTAAGCCAAATTTACGTAAGTAACCATGTGGACGACCAGTAACATTACAACGATTACGTTGACGGCTACTTGATGAATCACGAGGTAAACTTTGAAGTTTCAATACAGCATCCCAGCGTTCTTCTTCAGAAGAATCTACACCAGAGATGATTTCTTTTAACGCAGCACGCTTTTCAGCATATTGTGCTACTAACTTGGTTCTTTTAGCTTCACGAGCTTTCATTGACGTTTTAGCCATAACTCTACACCTTCTTCTTGAACGGGAAATTAAAGGCAGACAATAAAGCATGTCCTTCTTCATTATCTTTCGCGCTAGTAGTAATAGTGATATCTAATCCGCGAATTTTATCGATTTTATCGTAATCGATTTCCGGGAAGATAATTTGCTCACGAACGCCCATGCTGTAGTTACCACGGCCATCAAATGACTTTGGATTTAAACCACGAAAATCACGAATACGTGGAATTGAGATAGAGATTAAACGCTCTAAAAATTCCCACATACGCTCGCCGCGTAGAGTTACTTTCGTACCAATAGGATAGCCTTCACGAATTTTGAAGCCCGCAACTGATTTGCGTGCTACTGTCGTGACCGGCTTTTGACCTGAGATTGCAGTAAGATCATTTGTGGCGTGCTCTAATACTTTCTTATCAGAAATTGCTTCACCAACACCCATGTTAAGGGTGATCTTTTCAATCCGAGGGACTTGCATGACACTTTTATAACTAAACTTCTTTTGAAGATCAGTTACAACGGTATCTTTGTAAAAATCATGCAGTTTCGCCATCGTTTACTCCAATTAAATTAATTCGTTATCAGATTTGAAGAAGCGAACTTTCTTGCCGTCTTCGAATCTAAAACCAACGCGATCAGCCTTGCCCGTTTTAGGGTTAAGGATTGCTACGTTAGATACTTGTAAAGATGCTTCTTTCTCAACAATGCCACCAGGCTGCTGTAACTGAGGTACAGGCTTAGTGTGTTTCTTGATTAAGTTAACGCCTTCTACGAATACTTTGCCGCTTTCAACAAGAACTTTAGTAACTTTACCAGTTTTGCCCTTGTCTTTACCCGCAAGTATAACTACTTCATCATCACGACGAATTTTAGATGCCATTATCGTGACTCCTTATAGTACTTCTGGTGCTAATGATACGATTTTCATAAATTTTTCATTACGAAGTTCACGTGTCACAGGCCCGAAAATACGAGTACCAATTGGTTGTAAGCTTGCATTAAGCATTACAGCCGCGTTTTCATCAAAACGGATGGCAGAACCATCTGTACGACGAACACCTTTCTTAGTGCGCACCACTACCGCAGTGTGAACATCACCTTTTTTTACTTTACCGCGAGGACTTGCTTCCTTTACGGCAACTTTGATGATATCACCAATGCGTGCATAGCGACGGTGCGAGCCACCAAGAACCTTTATACATTGAACACGCTTAGCGCCACTGTTATCAGCAACATTCAGCTGTGATTGCATTTGGATCATTGATTTTTGCTCCATTGTTATCTTTTTATCTGTGTAAATAAATACAAGTAAAACAAAAAGATAAGTTTAAATTCAAGGCCAGAAATTTGACCCGTCACTGCCTCAAAAAGACGTCCCAAAAGCTCTGAATTTCGATACTAAATCAACCACTCAAACCCAATGGGCGCGAGATTATAACAAAACTTAATACAAAGTGATAGTTTAATTAATTAAAATATACAGAGAACACCACGGCAAAATCATTATAGGCTGAACTTATCGAATAAATATAATGGACTTCGTTTTATTATCTCAAAAACTACTTTTTCAGGTCATTTTTTAAACGGTCAAAATAATCAATAAAAGCAGGGTTGTTTTGTAGGTAATCATCAAGCATTTTTCCATTATTACAAAAACCATCCGCATTTTCAGGTGATGCATTAATCGCCGATACCGCTTTAAGCATTTCCCTATTTATCCACTTTGCATTTGGCTTGGAGATCCCATTCTCTTTCATTTCAAAATCATACCCTTCAACAACTAAGCATTGTTGTTTACCTTCAAAATTTTGACAAGCTAATGAGTATAAACAATTTGCAGGTTCATTTGTCGCAAGAACATAACTTCTATTATTGGTCTTATATTCTAAAGAAATATATTTAGCATTAACCCACCCTGCCACTATGTTCTCATTTTCATTAAATGCTTGCCATGGTGATAAACTGTGTATTTTGCACCAAACAGATCGAGATTTTTTAATGCAGAAATCAATTCCGACTTGATACTCTGACAACACCTCACCAACCTTTTTTGACTGATGATCGGGCTTATTTCTGAGATTAAGAACATCACCTTTTGACAAGCCAACCACTTTGGTCAGTAATGCCGGCATCCATTTTTTTACCGGTAAGTTATTATCAATAACGTGATTATCGGTATCCGCCAAGGCAACATTTAAAAGCATTAAACATAATGCACCTCCTGAAAATTTCATTATTTGCATTGTGCTTTTCCTTTTACTATGGCGAAATAAATAGATACCGCATCACCAAAACCATTGGCAATACCGCCAAGACTTCCTGCAAGACCCTTTTTCCCTTCTGTTATCATTTTCGCAAAAGCTTCCTCCATTGCCATAACCTTTGAACCTGTACTTTCACCAACACAACCTAATGCTGAACTTGTTACGCTCATTACACTTGGCTCCAAAATAGTCGTTCCTGCACTAATTCCGCAGGCAACATTGTTCGCAAATCTTTCAGCCGCTTTTAATAATGGACAATAATCAGCATAAAAAAGCGAGTGCCCCATAACACTGAGCTCTGAAATACTAATACCACCCAAAATCCCCACACCATAAAAAGCAATAGCATTCAATTGTTCTTGAATTGCTGATTCAGTCATTGAACCATATTGACCATTTTCCAAAACAGAAATTGTTCGATAGGTTTTTGGATTAATTTCAAACCATGCCTTGTTATCGCTCGTATCGGTTGGAAAAACCCAGATATTATCACTCGCTTGATAACGCTTTTGAATAGATACTGATATGCCATTTTCAATCATCCATTTCAGCGCTTTTTCTTTTTCTTTATCCGGCAGCATTATAAAATGTTGGTCGCTCTTTTCTCGCCATATATCTAATGTTCCTTTGCCCTTAGGTATCACTCTGGCTTCAGCTTCAGCGTTAAATAATGCTGACATAATATTAAAAGACTTAACTCTATCTTCATCACCGTCTACATCATTAAAAACGCTTCTTAAATCAAGTGAACTGATTAGTTTGTTATCCGGTGTTTTTTCAATCATTGCAACAATCGTTCTAGGTGTTTTATTTCTTTTGGCTTTCACGTTAAGTACATCTTCTAAATGCTTTTCATAGCGCGTTTGTAGTCCGATAAAATTATAAATTTTAGAACGATTGGTCCATTGTAATTTCGAGAACTCAGCAATATTTTTAATATTTTTAAACTGCGACAAACGAGATTCCTCCATAGCTTTGAGCGAGTCTTCCGATAAATCAGGGGATGCAAATGCGAAAGTAAAAAACAAATCTGTTATCTCTTGTTTTTTCTTGAAACTATACTGATACTCGTCAAGCCTCTCTGTTCCAGAGTCAAGTTTTACACTCAATTTTTTCGGTATTATTTTTCCTCCTAAAGAGGCTTTATAAATTTCTGTACCCTCTTCTTCATAAACAAATATATTGAGTATGTCTTCACCTTTACCATTTTTTCCTTCACCAAACCAAATATCAACCGGTGTGTTAGCATAGTGGTTAAGAGGAAAAGACTTGCTTAATATTTTTTTCTTGTTTATTTTTTTACTCACAGAGCCACTCAAAGCACTACCCATTGTGCCTATTTGACCTATTTTACCATCCTGTTTTATTTCATAGTGCAATACTAATTCTATCCTTGCTTTATTAATACCGAGTGAGCGTATTTTTCGTTCTTGGTTAATATCAACCACATCAGCTAATACTTCTTTTGATTCCATAAAAGGAAAAACTAAACTATTAAGCCCGTCATCATCTTGCCACTCTATAAATGGAAGGTGCTCTAAAGTAACTTTTTTTCCATTTGCTAGGCTTTGTAGTTTTTTCTTACCGGCAGGTTTTAAAGTCAGCCGACCCATACTGAACTCAAAATTTCTTGATTGAATAACTCGTTTTACGGCAGAGAGCATTTCATACTCTGTCCCCCATCCTTGTGTGAACATTGCTTCAGGAGAATACATTAAGTTTGAAGTAGCAGCAGGTACCCACTCAATATGAGTTAACGCTGATAGCATTTTTGAATAAGAGTCAATTTTTGCCATTGTTTGTCCGCCAATAAAACTAACTGGCATTGGTTTTATAAATTGTTCAACATCTTTTTTTGAATCAAGAGACATTTTCCTTTTGCCCGGATTCAGGTCATAACTGCCTTCACTGATTTTCCTTTGCCTGACTTTCGTTAACAGTTTTACCAATTGCTCTCCTTCGTTATACGTTGGAAGTTCCAATTTTTTGCTAAGTAAAAACAGGCTTTCCTCAGAGAGTGGTTCAATATCTTCAAGTTGAAATTGATAGTTAAGCTCGGTGAACACTGATGAAATTAAGTGAAGATCTTTTGTTTTGTCTATTGTATTTAGATCAAACAAAATGATGCATCGAGTTTCAGTGCCATCAAAAAACACTTTTTCACACCCAAGAATTCGTGAGGTTGTCTCTTTATTGATACCAACAAATTTTTTCGTGTTTTCAGAAATTCCACTTCGGCTACTAAAATTCCCCAGCCCTTTAGCTTTAGCCTTGTTTTCCAATACCTTGGTCGATCTACCTTTAAGATTTTGTTTCTTTTTATTAGATAACGTTAAGAAGTTACGTAGTCGTGTTGAAAGAGTATCTTTTTCATCATTTAGTGAAATATCAACTAATAACCCATTAAAACTTCTCCCGTCCATTTTTTTTATCGCGTTAATCCTATTTATACTAATCGCTATCTTATCGCCTTTTATCGTGGTTAATACCTCTGAATTGGTGTTTTTCTGGCTCACTTCGTTAGGTAGTGAAATGGGAACAACTTTATCTTCTCCTTTTAGTTCGATGAGAAGTGCATGTTCTTCATTTTTGAGCGCTTTAGGTATTTGAAAGACGATTGCTAAATTATTTTTTGAACCTGGTGCTAACGAAATATCGTTAAATAATCCAAAAGGCACTCTGGCGGTAATAGCATGTGGTGGAAGTATCCAGTCTCCATTTTTTGACTTGATAATTAATCGAAAACGTTCTTCAGGGTTTAGTGATAATAACGCATTAACTTTACTATCAATTTTACAATTAATAACCTCAAATAAACTGTCTTCACTCGCTGTGATACCTGAAAGCTCACTTTCAAATTTTCTAGATAATATTGATAAACTAAATGCATCCGTTAATTCTTTGGTTTGCTTTTTTGGCAATTTTTCAATTTGTGAAGCCGGTATTTTCATTTTACCGATAATTGGCAAATCAATATGCCCATAATCACTATCATAAAAATGTAATGAAAGGCTTTTTATTGGTTCAGATGAGATTTTAAAAGCTAATACTCCACTGACTTCTTTATCGTTTTCCACCCAGACTTCTTTTTGATCAATATTGACGAGCGGTTTTTCTAGCGCCCAAGTAATTAAATTAAAGGGTACTTCATGCGAATCATTAATGCGTATAAACAGATGATTCTTTATATTGGGTATTTTATAAGTAGGAATTGCTTTTCGGTAATTATAATCTTCAGTTTTTTTATCAAGCCAGCTACTTGGATGTTTTGAACCATCATCTAATATGGCGATTTCTTGCTCTTTCAAAATATTACTTAACTTCATATCGAGCACCATATACTGGTATTTATGCCCCGCATTTATACCTTTCAAACGATTAAAAAGTATTGCGCTGGAAACCTCTAAAGTCATAGCACTATTTTGTTTGGCGATAGGTTTATTGTCTTTATCGAGTAATGGAATGATTTTTAAAACTCTAACATCTTTTAAAGGTGTATCATCTCCATATATTTTTGTTGAATTTTCAAAATTATAGCTTTTCTCGTCCGCTTTAAACCGAGTGATTTTGTAGTCAATTTCAGGTGCTACTGGTGTGGTTTCAAGTGCTTTTAACAGCTCATAATCTACTTTTTTATGACCAATAGCAGTGAGTATTTCACCCGTAAGTTTATTATTCTTTCTTAATCTAACCTCAACAGTTCCTACATCGTTTTTTTCATCAGTTATTTCATTAAAGCTTGCTGTAAATTCTAGTACTTTCTTTTTGACCTGATTTACATCGGCACTCACAAAAGCTATTCCTCCACTTGTCTTTGCCAACAAATCAACAGCTTTTTTTGCTTTATCACTTTCAACCATTCCAATCCAGAAGCTTTTAATACCTGCACGCTTAAAGGCCAACAAAGATGCTTGCAGTATTTTATTTTCCTCTTCATTAAATTCAAAAGCTTTACCTGCAGCATCAGTAATAAAAACAAAATACCGACGGTGCGATGGAATGACTTGAGATAACTGTAAGCCGCGCTTTACCGCTTTAATAATATCAGTGCCACCACCAATTTTTAATGCTCCAATGCCCGCGAGTAATTTTGCTTTATCTTTTGTGAGAATCTGTAAGGTGTTAACTTTGGAAGAAAAACTACTCAACTGAATAATATTATCATCAGGCAACGTTGTAATACTTTGTGCAAGCATATCTTTTAGCTGTTCGTAACGATATCCACACCCCTCACAACTCGTTGCCATGGTGTATCGTAGATCCATTGAGCCGCTCACATCTACCATATAGTTTATGACCGGTTGCTCACTAACAGCTGTTGTTTTACCTCTTTGGTATTTAATACGAAAAGCTGTTGATAGACTTTGATTAATTTCTGAAAATATTTTGTCAAGTTTGACTAAATTATCACCTTGGTAATAATTTGTTTTGGTTATCGACGCAATAGTATTTAAGGTGGTTATGTCTGCATTATTGCCAAATGCCACTGGATAAATTGGCAGTTTGCTTTCTTGAACTTTTTTAATGGCTTGTTCAAATGTTGCCTTACTGCCTCTTTTAGTATCGTTATAATTAGCATCTTTTCCATCAGTAAAAAGAATAATGCTCGCGCGCGATTTATTTTTGAGTAGATCAATACCATCAATTAATGAATCATAGAGTGCCGTTGCACCATTTGGCTTAATTGTATTAAGTTTATTAATCAACTCTTCGCGATTTTTCGCTTTAATGGGTTTAACCGTGGTATCAAAATCGACTAATGTTATTTGAGCATCTTCGGGTAATTTATTGATGAAATTTCTAACACTGTCAATGGCAACTTTCATGCTATTTTTCATTGAACCTGATGAATCTAATAAAATTACAATATTCATTGGTTCAGGTAAACGTTCAATGGATAGTGGCTTTCCTTTTACCGATCCTGCTTCAAAAATTGAGAAATCTTCTTTTTTTAATTCAAGACCTTTAGGTAAGTGCGCTAATGAAATATCAACTTGCCCTTTATCCTGTTCTATTTTTTTTGCATCATAAATTGCCAATTTAACTTTATTTTCTGTTTTACTTTTTACTTCATTAATTTCCTCATAAAAAAGTGGCCATTCAATGACGGTCATATGATTTTGCAAAACAGGAACAAGGTTGCTTCTTAATTTATCTTTTATTAATGAGTAATACCCATTTTTTAACCAGAAAGTTGCATCACCATCAGGAAGATAATCACCTTCAATCCCTATGTCACTTGAAATATATCCCATTGAAGATAATTCGGGCAAAGAAGACAGGCTATTCTTCATTTTTAATAAGCCTGTTTTTTTGGAGAGTTTACCTAGTTCTGGCAGAGTATAAGGCGTTTTAACTAGCTCCAATCTGACGCTTGTTTTTTTGCCATCAAGGGGTTCAAATTTCAATTGTTGAGTCGAAAAATAAGGTGCGAATTTAAAAACCTGATAATCTTTATAATATTTACTATCAAACTCAAAATCGAATTTATGTTTGATATTTATGCCCTTAAAATCAGCTGTTGCCGCGTTAAGTTTAATTCCTCGCCCTTCTAACACTGTGCCTTTTAAGGTATAAAAATGCTTTCCATCAAAATTCGCTTTATATACAATTATTTCAGGTGATTTTGCTTTGTTATCAAACGTTATAATGAGCGGTTTATCCGATAAAATCACCTGCTCTTTATACAGTTCAAGGCTTACATACTTATTACGAACATCGCCAAACACAACATATACATAAGATTTTGGAGAATTGATTTTTTCTTTAAGTTCTATTTTTGCAATAACACGTTTTGCATCATTAAATAAAACATCAGCATTTAGCTCTTTTAATTTGAGCAAAAATTGTTTTCTTATTGCAGGATTTTCACTTTTATCTTTGAGCTTTAACCTTAAATCCCAATATTGACCTCGCAAATTTTTATTTATTTGGACGCCCTTTTTATTAGTAAAAGTTAATTTTTTCGTACGGTCATTTCTATACGTTTTTTTTTCAAAGCCCTCAATACCAAAGGAATCAAATGGAGGAAGGTTAATTTCAGCGTTTACATGCAACGAAATAAATAAAGCTAAAATAATCAATAATAATTTTTGCATGCTTTAAACATCCAGTTTATTAAACATAAAATCAAACACAGACTAAACAAACTACCTACTTGTTTATTTGAGAGGTAGGGGACAAAGTCCCCTACCGTTAGATTAATTAATTCGCTTCATTTTTATTTTTTTACCCCGCATATCAAATTCAATTTCATCATCCGAAATGAATACAACATTAAATTCAGCTTTCAGTAATTCTTTTTCAAAAATTTGCAATGTAATCGGAGCTTCTTTGGTCAACTTCCACGTACCATTTTTAGCGCCTGGTTTCCCATTTGATAATTCCCCTATTGAGCCATCTGCAGAAATTGAAAAGCCGAAGCGCATTGCTTCATTTTCCCAGTCTCCTACTATTTTATCGTCTTGTGCATTTCCACAAGAAGCCAACATTAAGATAGATAATAATATTCCAATTTTCAGTATAACTTTTTTCATTTTTACTTCCTTTTCATTATTGTTAAATTAAAATTTTTGCTTTCTTAGCGTTCAATTATATTCTCTAGCTGATAGACAAAATATTCACCAAACCCTGCAGTTGATTCAATAATAATTTTGGCGTAAATTCCTGGCATATTATTAATCATCCATAGTTTTTGTTTATTACCATACATACTCATTGCTTCAAGCACAGTACACTCAAATTCCCCCGCTAACGTTAATATTTTTTCTTGCCCTACAATCCTATAAAGCTCACTTTTAAGAGGATATAGTTTATTCATTTCTTGAGTGTCAAAAGGGTTAGGTGGTAACGATACATCAGCATGCACAGTGCTTTTATCAAATCCGTTAAAAATATAATCAATGTCCACCCGTAAATCATTCTTCTTTACGCTAACATCTGCTTTAAGTATTTTAGAATAGAACTGTTGTGTTTCACTGGCTAGTGTTGAAAAGCGATATACTAGTTGTTTGGTTTTTTCTAATCCATTAACAAAATCAGAAAATACACGCCAGGGTAATTTACTGTCGTGGGTTTCATACTTGAATTCTTCATTTTCATCATAGAAATCTTCCAACTCATAGTTAAGTGTTTCTATTTTAGGAACAAATTTGTTTTGTTTAAAAGCTTCGACAACAATGCCATTGAGGTTAAGTGAAAATCGATTGTTTTCAATGTTAATTGGGGACTCGCCAGCTAATTCATTCATGCGAGCAATAATTGAGATTGTTTTTCTTTTTCTGTTATAAACCCAAGTTCCTTTTGAACTTGTTTCTAACATGGGATCAATCGTCACTGAAGTGAATTTGTCGGGTAATAAAAAGCTTAGTATTGTCTTTGAGTTTTCATCAGAAATTTCCCAAGTACCAATTAACCCTGAGTTTTTATTTTTGAGTAAAACGTCCTGTTGATTGATTTTTTCAAAATAAATGATGCTTTTTTTATTTTTTAAAACTAAAGCGTTTGATTCATAGCTGATAATTTCATTGTTGCCAGAAAGCTCCTTAAAAAGAACAGATTTTATCGTTAGAATGTTTTTATCTTTATAGTACCGCCACTCTCCAACATCGGTTTCGGAAACAATAAATTTGTTATCTGAGGCAAATGAAACCGCTGTATTTAGTTTAATCATTTTTCCTGATTCAATCACCTTGATAATATTCCAATCACCGGTTATTGACAATTCTGCTGATTTAGCAGCTCCAGAAAAATAGAGACACAAAAACACTAAATAATGTATTCCTTTCATATTAACCTCCTTTATATTCGTTATCTCGTCTGAATAAAGCCAGCATTCTTATTTAAAAAATGTATGGTATTTTAAGATTTCCTCGCATTGACTTGTATAAAAAATGTATGGTATTTTAAGATTTCCTCGCATTGACTTGTATAAACAACGGAAATATTTTAGATAAAACATCAACGCTATTTTGTCCCTGTGATTGATACTAATGTATATTAATTGAACGTTAAATAAACAATCTTAATTAACTTTTATTATATTGATCTACATCATAATTTTCTTCGCACAATAAAAAGCCCCGAGCAAATTAATGCTCGGGGCTTTATAAGTAACTTACTTTAAAACTAAATTATCAAATGATAATTAAGCTTTAGTGATTACGTCAACTAATTTCCAGTTCTTAGTCTTAGAAATTGGTGCGCATTCAGTAATTGTTACTGTATCACCTTCATTACATACGTTAGTTGCATCATGTGCTTTCAACTTAGTTGAACGCGTGATGTATTTACCGTACATAGGGTGCTTAACGCGACGTTCGATCATTACAACGATAGACTTATCCATCTTGTTACTGATAACAACGCCTTGTAGTGTGCGGATTTTAGCTTCGCTCATTACTTACCTGCCTTTTCAGTGATGATAGTCTTAACACGTGCAATATTGCGACGTACAATTCTTAGCAAGTGAGTTTGTGCTAATTGACCAGTGCTTGCTTGCATGCGGTAGTTAAACTGCTCGCGTAAAAGCTCTAGTAATTCAGCATTTAACTCTTCAATGCTTTTTGCTTTAAGATCGCTAACTTTCATTACATTACCGTCCTAGTTACGAAGGTAGTTTTAAACGGAAGTTTAGCAGCAGCTAAAGCAAATGCTTCGCGTGCTAATTCTTCAGAAACACCTTCCATTTCATAAAGAACACGACCAGGAAGAATTTGGCAAACCCAATATTCTACTGAACCCTTACCTTTACCCATACGAACCTCAAGAGGTTTTTTGGTAATTGGCTTATCAGGGAAAACGCGTATCCATATTTTACCTTGACGTTTAACATGACGAGTCATGGCACGACGAGCGGCTTCAATTTGGCGCGCAGTCATACGACCACGTTCAACCGATTTTAAACCGAAAGTACCGAAGCTTACTGAACTACCAACCTGGGCAAGGCCACGGTTGCGCAATTTAAACTGCTTGCGGAATTTAGTACGTTTTGGTTGTAACATTACTGATTCCTCTTACTTACTGTTTTTACGGTTGTTTTTTCTTTTAGGCTTAGCAGCTGGTTGCTCTGCTACCAATGGCATTTTGCCAATGATTTCGCCTTTAAAGATCCAAACTTTAATACCAATAACACCATAAGT
>JAOPTQ010000140.1:0-20274 GCA_051531915.1 Colwellia sp.
TAAATGTGATCAAGAGACAGGGGGACTACAGAGCAAACCATGCTCATCGTTGCCTCTGTTTTTAAGGGAACAACCCTTAATAAAAAGAGGCGCCTTGATCATGAATCGCTCTGGCGTCCTGAAACGAGTATCTTCAAGTAACGCGGGTATAATACTAGTTTCCACGTATTTCAACTGATAAATCTTGAGGAATAAGCCGTAATATTTTGGGTAGTAACTGATCACTGGTATTGCTTTGTTGACGTTTAGCAAAGAGGTAACCTAAATATCCCCCGAAACATCCCAACAATAACGCGTACATCTCATGGGTTAAAAAACCATTTAATAACAACCATTGAGATAGCGCTGAACTACCGATCAAACCAAAGATCGGAAATAAATAAACTTGCCAAGCGCTATGTAATACATCGATTTCAGGTAGGCCAATAATAAGACAATCTCCGGCTTTAATCGTTTGGTCTTTTAATCTTTTTTTTATGGCTAAATCATACGACAAAGTAAATGCTAGTTCTTTATGGGGAATCGCTTTTGCAATTTGACCACTACCGCAAGTATCTATTTGAGAACAACTACTACAGCTTGATTTTATTTGACTAACAACAGAAATTTGATTGTTATGCACAGCAACAACGGTGACTAATTCTTCCATCATGGGGAGGGCTGTTGAATAAAGTCTACTGAATCCGCAATTCTTTTAGCGGTTACAAGCGGAATTTTGCCAATAACACTAATTTCAAAGCCGTTTATAACTTGATTCAACACGAGTGTGGCACCGTCGGTAACAAATTCCATTGCTCTTTGGTTAACTTCATTTCTGCCAACATAAACAGAAACATCAACTAAGCCATCATTAAACAGCATAAATTCAACAGCTTGCTTATTAGTACTCATGCGATGGCGGTTAGCTTTTATTGACTTAAAACCATTGGGTAACCAATTAACCTGCCATGCTAATTTAGCATTTTGTTGGTTAACAGACAGATCAATAATCTTAGGTAAATCGGTAGAATTTAACAGGACTAAGTTTTCTGATAACGTATCAGTTATGTCTAAATGGGTGAATTGTATTTGTTCAAGTAACTGCCCTTTTCGCGTAATAACCGCTAACTTTAATAGCAAACTATTGGTTTGATCTAACCATAACCAATAGCCAAAACGATGGGTGTCTTTAGGAACAATGCGAATTAATTGCGCAGCTCTTCCTAAAATACGACTACGACCAACAGAAACAAAGTGATAATTATTTTTAAGTTCACTAATTTCATCACTAAAAATTGCCGGTATTGGCCCGCTAAGGTGGTTTGACACCACAGAATATGGTGCTATCTCTGATTCAATATAGCTAATAACGTCTCCTTTGCGTAAAACGTCATGTCTTGGACCATTTAATCGGGCAAGTATTTCTAGCTCTACATTGTCTGACGTAACGCCATGTAGCCAATTATAAGGTTCAGCTTGATTGTTTTTTACCACAACAAAAGAGGTTGCAAAATTTAAATGATTAAGGGAGTGAGAGAGACGTTCAAGCAATAATTCAGCTTGATCATTTTCAACGGCATTGGCTGTTAAGCTAACACTTAAGCTTAATAGTAATAATAAAGAGGTCAGTAGCTTCATGGGTTCTCATGAGTATATACAAAAAAGAGTAATTAACACTCGATTCGTTGTTAATTACTCTAAAGGAAAATAATGGAAATGAAAACAAACTTATTAATTTATATTTTCTTGCTTTTTAATAGCACCAATAAATTTAATTTGTTGTTGATGATCATTCAATAACGCTTGAAAACGACGTTGCTTTTCTATTCTTTTTTCCATCAACATTTCTTGATTAGTACGTTGATTTTCAACCGAAGACTGAACATTATAACTAACAGGATTAGCGTAACCCGCTAAAGGTTTAGTTTGTACAACTTGGCTAGGTAACACAGTATCATTGTTCGCTGTATTTTGTTGAACGCCTAAAATCATTAAGCCCGCAGCAGAGGCTGCAATAGCGACTTGTCCGATAGGTTTAATAAATGCCGCCACTCTACTTTTAAAGGTAATAACATTGTCTTTAGAGGTATTTACTTGTGAGGTATTGTCTTGAGATGTACTGCCTTGTGTGGAAACAGGTAAAGCTACTTTTTTGTCAGAAGAAGGCGCTAGAACCGTTGGCTCGGCATCAATAACCTCGGCAATTTGTTTGGATAAATCTAACTGCAAAGATTGAGGCATTTCATCACGCATAACATCACCAATTAGATGATAGTTTTGCCATGTTTTTGATAAGTCTTCATCTAAAAGCATATTATCAATAATATGCTCTGCAATAGTGACGTCTGTTGATGATGTATAATTATCAACTAACGATGATATTGCTTCAAACTTACTTTCACTCATATATAACCCTTAAAAAATTTCAACTTATCGCTAACAACTAATAACTTCCAATACTAACTATGATACGAACTGTGTGCTAACTACGTGCTAATTATCTGTTAATGACGTACTAATTATGAAGCAATGGCCTAATTTTTTTATCGATTGCATCTCTGGCTCTAAATATACGCGAACGTACAGTACCTACCGGGCAATCCATAATAACGGCTATATCTTCATAACTTAAGCCTTCTAGCTCTCTAAAATTTATCGCTATACGTAAATCTTCAGGTAGCTGTTCAATCGTATTAAAAACTGTTTTTTTAATTTCATCCATGAGTAAAACTTTTTCAGGTGAAGCATTTTCTCTTAATGCGTCACCACTATCATAAAACTCTGCATCTTCAACTTCAACATCATTACTCGGTGGTTTACGACCCAAGGCAACGCTATGATTTTTTGCACAGTTTACGGCAATTCTATATAACCAAGTGTAAAATGCACTATCACCTCTAAAATTAGGTAAAGCACGATAAGCCTTAATAAATGCTTCTTGCACTATGTCTGGCACATCACTTTGGTTTTTTACATAACGTGACACTAAATTAGCCACCTTATGCTGATACTTTGTCACTAGCAGGTTAAAAGCGTTTTTATCGCCTCGCTGCACCCGCTCAACCAATTCTTGGTCGACGTTTTGTTCACTCATTCGAGCCATATCTCCTAAATAGCAACTACTCTTTACATTTGGCTCATAACAAACGCATCAGTTAAGACTACACATTTGCTGAAAAGTTCTTTTTTATTTTATATTTTTTATTTTAACGATAAAATAGATGACTTAGAACAGCGATAGCGCTATTCCAAAACCTTAAAAAACGGTAATATTCACATCTTAACATGAATTTCATTCACTTATAAATCGACAAAAACATGAATAAACAAAATAATTGTGACGTTTTAATTATTGGCAGCGGAGCCGCCGGTTTAACCTTAGCTTTGCATTTAGCAAAAAGTGCTGATGTGGTTATATTAAGTAAAGGCCCACTCAATGAAGGCTCTACCTTATATGCTCAAGGTGGTGTTGCGGCAGTATTTGATGAAAATGACAGTATTGATGCTCATGTTGAAGATACACTTATTGCCGGTGCCGGTTTATGTAATAAAGACGCCGTTCAATATACCGCTGAAAATGCCAAAGCATGTCTTGAATGGCTAATAGAGCAAGGTGTAGATTTTGATCAAGAAAAAAACAGTGCAGGAGAATATCGCTATCACCTTACCCGTGAAGGCGGTCATAGCCACCGTAGAATTTTACATGCTGCAGACGCTACCGGAAACGCAATTCAAACGACACTCAGTGACAGAGTAAAGCAGCATTCACGTATTAGAATTTTTGAACGCTATAATGCTATCGATTTAATCTGTGAAGCTAATAATTCAGGCGATGATTCAACGAAAAAAAAGCAATGTATTGGTGCTTATATTTGGAATAGAAACACTGAAAAAGTAGAAATTATTTCTGCGCAAAAAACCATACTAGCCACCGGTGGTGCTAGTAAAGTTTATCAATACACCTCAAATCCAGATGTTGCTAGTGGCGATGGTATAGCAATGGCTTGGCGAGCAGGTTGTCGTGTTGCCAATATGGAATTCAATCAATTTCATCCTACTTGTTTATTTCACCCCGATGCAGGTAATTTTTTAATCACTGAAGCCCTACGCGGTGAAGGTGCAAAACTTCGACGCCCTGACGGTAGTCGCTTTATGCCTTCATTTGATAGTCGCGCTGAATTAGCGCCTAGAGATATTGTTGCGCGCGCTATTGATTATGAAATGAAGCGTTTGGGTGTTGACTGTATGTATCTTGATATTAGCCATAAGCCTGCTGAATTTATCAAACAACATTTTCCTAATATTTATAAAAAAACATCTTCTCTAGGTATTGATATTACTAAGCAACCCATACCAATAGTACCTGCAGCACATTATACTTGCGGTGGTGTTATGATCGATAATCAAGGGAAAACCGATATTGCTCAATTGTATGCTATTGGTGAAATGTCATATACAGGTTTACATGGCGCTAACCGTTTAGCGAGTAATTCTTTACTTGAATGCTTAGTGTTTGCCAGAGCGGCCGGATTGGAAATAAGTGACTCATTAAAACAAAATAATCTCTACAAAACGCTACCATGCTGGGACGAAAGTAGAGTCACTGATTCTGACGAAGAAGTGGTTATTCAACATAACTGGCACGAACTCCGCCTATTTATGTGGGATTATGTTGGCATTGTTAGAACCACCAAAAGACTTGAGCGAGCACTGCATCGTATTGAATTATTACAAAGTGAAATAAACGACTATTATCAAAACTTTAAAGTAAGTAATAATTTACTTGAATTGAGGAATTTAGTACAAGTTGCTGAATTAATAATACGTTGCGCTATGGATAGAAAAGAAAGCAGAGGTTTACATTACACCTTAGATTATCCAAATACGCTAGCAACATCTAAACCAACCATATTGAAGCCCGACTAGTTTACTTTGTTTTGCCTTATACGGGCATACATTGGCTTACATGGATTTTACATTAGCTTAATATTAAGTGCTAGCGAGACTCTATATTATTTATCACACTGGTTAAGCGCGAAAAACTTTGCTCACTTAAGCTATCTCTAAAAATAAAAATTTGCTTGATCTTTGTGGTGTTTTTTCGATTATCGTCATGGATTTCTATCGGTTTTAATAATAACCAACAACCTAAAAAGCTAATGCGGCTATTAGGCTGTAATTGATAATTACATGCAGACAAGTGATTATTACCGGTAAACTGACAATCTCCTTGCTTAGTTAACGAAAAGCTAAACAAAGCAGTTTGCGCTATATCTATTTTTTTAGACAAAATAAAGCCAACAATTACGATGGCGCTTACTAACAACATAAGCGCTAATTGATAAGCTAACGTAAAAGACAATAAGAGAAAAACAGCCATAACAACAATTAAAGCGCTATTTACACAGTGCTTATAATAAGATTTTGTAATCTCAATATTATACTTTGACGCGTTTGAGAATAAGTTGCACCATGGCGTTAAGTTCTGAGTCTTCACACGTTTCATGCCCCATAAACCAAGCAAACAATTCTGGGTCTTGACTGGTCAATAATCGTTCAAAAGTTATTTGTTCTTGCTCACTTAAATTATCATAAGCCTCGTCTACAAAAGGAATAAAAAGCACATCTAGCTCTAACATTCCTCGACGACAAGCCCACTTTAATCTTGCTTTATTTACTGCTGCTGACATACAACACCATCACCCTAAATTAAATTGCTAAATAACTGAAAATCTATTCTAACAATAACAAGCATCATGTCGTCAATTAAATTGCCAATTAAAATGGTACGAGTATAAATACAAATATAGCCTTCCTACTTGAATTTTCCACATTTGTCCTTATTTTATCTTTATCAATCATTGCAAAGATCCTTTTTATGTCGATAAAAACTGAACTATCCATGCCCGCATTAGCACAGCTACCCAACACGTTCTTAATTGCGATGGAACAATACAGTGCTATATCATTAAAAGGTGAAGAGCAAAGTAAGTACTTACAAGGCCAAGTGACTTGTGATGTTAACAGTGTTAATGAACACAGCTTATTACATGGCGCTCATTGTAATGCTAAAGGTAAAGTTTTCGCCACTTTTAGATTAATTAACCGTTTTTCTAGCCATTTACTTATACAGCCTAAAGCAAGTATTACTGCCTCTTTAGCTGAATTAACTAAATTTGGTGTATTTGCCAAAGTTGACATAACACCAACTGATGATTTAAGTTTCTACGCTTTAGTAGGCGAGCAAGCGGGTACTTTATTAAAACAGCAATTTTCCCAAGTACCCGACAGCTTAACACCGGTTATTCAATGTGGCTCAACAACCTTGGTTTATGTTGCCTCAAAACAAGCTCGTTACTTGCTTATTGATGAGAGCGCTGTTCTTGAAAATTTAATCACCCATTTTAAATTGCCTATTTTTGGACAAGATATTTGGAATTTATTAGAAATTTGCGAAGGTTTTCCCCAATTAACCGCCTCAACAAGCGGTGAATATGTACCTCAAATGCTAAATTTACAGGCCATTCACGGCATCAGTTTTACTAAAGGTTGTTATCTTGGTCAAGAAACCGTGGCGAGAATGCAGTATTTAGGTAAAAATAAACGCGCTTTATATTCACTGGTTACCTGTGTTAACAAACCTTTGTTAACTGATGATGCTATTGAAAAACAATTAGGTGAAAATTGGCGTAAAGCCGGTGATATTTTATCAAGCTATCAAGCCGATAATGGGCATTGTTATATTCAAGCAGTGCTCGCCAATGATATTAACGATGGCGAAGTCAAACTACGGATAAAATCTCAGCCTGACACCAGTGTGACTATTAAAGATTTACCCTACTCATTGATCTAAAATTAAAAATATCACATTAAAATGTCTCACTATAAATAAGACAATAAACAAACTACTTACACAAATTTACCCTTAGGAAAAACAGATGAAAATTAGCAAAAATAGTGTCGTTGTCATGCATTACGCCGTATCAGATAGTGAAGGTACATTGATTGACAGCTCATATGATCACAAACCGATGGCTATTATTCAAGGCTCAGGTTATTTAATTCCGGGGCTTGAAGACGCATTAATAGATCATGAAACAGGTGATAAATTTGAAGTTGCAGTGAGTTGTGATCAAGCCTACGGTGAACGTCATGATGAATACGTACAAGTGGTAGCCAAGTCATTACTTTCAGGTATTGAAGACTTAGCTATAGGTACACAATTACGCGCCGGTACAGATGATGGCGAGCAAACAGTAATCGTGGTTGATGTTAACGATGAAGAGATCACCGTTGACGGTAATCACCCGCTTGCAGGTATTGATTTAAATTTTGAGGTAGACATTCTTGAAGTTCGCGAAGCAACCGCTGAAGAACTTGAGCATGGACACATTCACGCTGAAGATGAATCATGCTGTGGTGGTGGCGGTCATAATCATGACGAAGAAAAAGAAGGCTGTTGTGGTGGCGAACACAATCATGACCACGCTGATAATGAAGAGCCCAAAGAGGGTTGCTGCGGTGGCGGTGGTTGTGGTGAAAAAACTTGAATTTCAGAATAGTGACGAGTGACGAGTTGCGAAACTCGTAACCACTCGCGACTCGCAGCCCAATTGCTAACCTGTGTTGCTCAAACTTGCTCTGATGCTTTTAAATATCAGAGCTTTGTAATATATTTATTGAAATTAGTATTTAATATTCATCTGACCTCATTTATTCCCTTTATTTTTTTATTTTATTGGTTCGATACCCCTAGCCTTAAGTATGGCCGCTCTAAAGTCATCCTCACAATCTTTCGCTAAACCTGGAATCATTGCATCTTCCGGTAAGTTACGCATTTTTAGGTGATAGATCAGAATGTCGTCAGTCAGGTCCTCAACAGCACCTTTATAACCCGCCTCATTAGCAAGTTTAATGATGAACTGCATTAGATTCAGTTCCGAATCTTTTTGCCATTCAGGATGCATTAATTCGATAAGCTCTTCAACACGGTGACACTTCATATAAACCTCTCTTTTTAATTCTTAATTAAAGTACAAAACCTCAAGAAAAACACCCAATAAATACTACACAATAAAATGTCGATTTCATAGAAGCCATTAGGATCTGTATTGTTTGTTAAAATTCTGTCGTTTTAGGAAAGAATGAATTTCATATCACAATCTTGTATAGAACCGCTATACCGCTACAATATATGTGTTGTTGAGCTATATAGCTCTAATAGATTATAATTAAAAAAGGAAAAAACATGATACAAGCAATACAAATTTTAGAATCACCAGATGAAAACCTGCTAAATACTTTCTGGCTAATCAACTACGAAACCAATGAAGCTCGCTGTTTAGCTGCCTCAACAGGCTATGAGATTGACAAGATTTATCCTCTAGACACATTAAAAATCAAAAGTAGAAAAGAAATCGAACTAGAGTATGTTGAACCAGAAGTACCTGAAGGTGATTTAGACGACATAGATAATCCGGCAGACATCAAGATGGTTACCCGTCATATAAAAGCACAATCTTGCGGCCAACACATCAATATAAATGTGTTAAGCAAAGAAATGCTACTTGATGCCCGCGACAATCCTGAAAAGTACCCTCAGTTAACAATACGAGTATCTGGCTACGCAGTACGCTTTAATGCGCTAACCAAAGAACAACAGCAAGACGTTATAGACAGAACTTTTACTGATAAAATCTAACCGGACGGACTTACAACAAGCACTTTAAGTTTCACATAACAAAATCCTTCGAGTGCCGGACACTTGAAGGATTTGTCAGTCACTCGCAATCTATTTTTTACGTTTACGGCTCAAGATACTTGCTAATTTCAACTATTTTATTTTGGGAGTTTTTGCACCAATAACAATTAACTCCTTTTCCGAGTTCTATGGCTTTTATAAAGCTTGCCTTGGCCGTTTTATATTGTTTAATGGTTATTTGACCTTCTCCCAATGAATCCCAAAGGTTTCCGTCATCGGGGGATAACTCAACATTTAAATTAAAAAATGCATTCGCCCACAAATAATTTCGCTCTTTCAAGAAGTAACTTCCTACACGATTAATTACACGCTTATAGTTAACATCCAAATTTGTGCGAGTAGCCACGTATTTTATAAAATTGTTTATCTTTTCAGGTTTGTTGTTCTGACTAAACTTTAACGCAACTTGGTACGGAGACATTTGTAGAGGTAAGGGATCAACATTAGGCTTTAATATAATGTCAGCAATCGTACCAACAACCCTTTCCACTTCGCTATATTGTGAGTTTGAGTACGATAAGATGATTATTTTTTCTTTTGGAAACCATCGGATTGACGATTGAAATATACCATTAGATCCATCATGGATGATCATTGCACTACCATAGTGTTCAATCGAGGCAAACCATCCGTAACCCGCATGCCAATTGCTATTTTCATCTGGTGCGAACTGGCGAGCAAATAGTCGTAGCGTATTTTTCTGATTTAATACTTTAAAATTAACGAGCTGATACATCCATTTATGGAGGTCTTCCAGTGTAGCATTCAGCCCACCATTTCCTATTAAATTCCACGTAACTCCATGCTTTTTGTACACATCAATTGTAGAGCCTACATTTTCAATTGTATTTTTATAACCTGCAGCTAAAAGCTTTGAACCAGGCCATTCTGGTAGTAAGTAGCCTGTATTTTTCAGTCCTGCTGGTTGCAGTAATATCGAATTTAAATAACCTTCATAAGACTTACCACTCACTTCCTCTATGATGGCAGCAAGAAGGCTATAACCAACGTTTGAGTATTGTAATTGACTACCTGAGGGGAAACTCAATTTAGAGGAAAAGGCTCTATTTAGAAGTGTTTTTAAATCTATAACTTCAGAATCTCTACCTAAAGATTCTGGCAATCCTGACGTGTGATTTAGCAATTGGTGAATAGTAATACTTGCTTTATCAGGAGGTACATTGGAAAAGAATTTACTTATGGGAGATGAAAGGAGAATTTTATCGTCTTCAACCATTTTTAAGATACAAGCAGCTGTAAACTGTTTTGTATTGGAGCCAATATCGAATACTATCTGATCACTATTCTCAATTTTATTTTTTCTGTGAGCGTAACCATATCCCTTAGAAAATAACACCTTACCGCCCATTGAAACTATCACTCCTCCGGAGTAACCATTAATTTCTCCGGCAGACATAAACTGATCTATTTCCCCTGAAATACGAGTGAACTTATTAGCTGAACTAATAATTGAAAAAAAACTAAAAATTACTACAAAAAATCCTTTGACTAAAAAAAATTTCATTCACATATCCTATTTTATTTATAACAAGTACACTGAAGTCTTGGAATTTTACGCCATTTCAGGGTGATTTGGCTTATTGACTGTTTGTAATTGAAACGAATTAAAAAACAACTCGACTTAGTTTATCTTAAAATGGGATCAGATAAACTTTATGCTAATTGAACAGTTATCTTTTCAGAAGGCAAACGAGGACTCCCGATAGGCTAGAAAAAACAAGATGCTTAATATTCATCTGACCCGAATATCTTAAACAATATGATTTAATGAAAGCACCAATTCGTATTCGTTTAGTAATGAACGAATCAGTAAAAGAGTTTGCTAATGAAATAGACGTTAATAAACGTCAAATTTTGAATAACCAAGCTATTTCACAAGCTTTAAGCATCAAAAAAGCGCCTATCTCGGCGCTTTTTTATTGTCTAAATTTCGCCAAACTGAGGTCAAAGGTTCGGTGACATTTACGAATAATTATCATTATTTTAAAACCGACGTCTTAATTCAAATGAAAATTTAACGCGAGCCAATACAATGATGTCAACGACAACTTCAATGACGGCTTTTGTGACTGTCAGGCTCGATAAAAATCTATTTTCTAAAACTAGATTTGAACTAGTGCACATAAGGCTGCGCGCATAAGGCAACTCAACTATTAATCTCTAAAATTAGTAAACTGAAATGATTGTTCTAAATCAGCTTTTCTAATTAGTTGCATTACCGCTTGTAAGTCATCGCGTTTTTTTCCGGTAACGCGTACTTGCTCTCCTTGAATAGCGGCTTGCACTTTTAGTTTCTCTGCTTTGATCAATTTAACCACTTTTTTCGCTACTTCTTGCTCTATGCCTTCTTTAAAGCTCACTTGTTGGCTAAAGGTTTTCCCACTATGCTCAGCATTTGAAACGGTCATCGCTTTGGCATCAATTTGTCTTTTCGATAATTGATTACGTAGCATATCAAGTAGTTGTTTTAACTGAAAATCACCTTCAGACTTAACCGTTACATTGGGTTTTTTCCATTCAAAACTCGCTTCTACACCACGAAAATCAAAGCGAGTGTCTAACTCCCTACTGGCATTTTCTACCGCATTTTTCACTTCTTCTAAATTAATTTCTGAAACAATGTCAACTGAAGGCATAGGTTAGTCTCTTTTAACTGTTAGGTAATATTTACAATAGCGCTATATTATCAAAATCAAGACTAAAACACCAAAATTGAAGCGATCCATGATAATATTAAAACACGACTTCAATTAGACTATCTATCCGTGAAATCTCGTCATCATTTACTATTTTTTATTACCGTTATCATTGGCGCAATATTATTGTTTTTTTCTAGCGAGTTACTACTGCCCGTTGAAATTAGAAATGCCGTTTTTCACTCACCAAAAATAGACACTATTGGTCATTTTATTGGTTTTTTTATTTTAGCTTGGGTGGTTCATTCCGTCATAAAGCTGTCTCTATTTAATACTATATTGACACTAATTCTTTATGGCGCACTAAGTGAACTAGGGCAATTTTATTTAGGCTTTAGAAATGGTGAGTTTAGTGACTTTTTTGCCGACATTTGTGGTATTTTATTTTTTGCCCTACTTAAATGGTGTTTTGTTGTTTACGGCGGAAAGTTTTATCGAAACAAATATTAACTGTGATCACTAATATGAACATTGTCATTGTTGGCCAAGGTGCTATGGGCTTATTGTGGTATCACTATTTAAGTCAGCTAAAACAAGAGAGTCAACCATTAAACGTTAGCTTGCTCGCCTCAAATCAAAAAAAAGAAATATCAACTAATTACACTTTTACTTCTTGCCAACATAATAACGCTTTACAGAATCCTCTTTTTCAAGGAAAAGTAGATTACACGCAAAAGCACACATTACAGCGCGCCGATATCATTATTTTTTGTCTTAAATCATATCAAGTGGCGAAAGCAATTGTTCAACTCAGTGACGATTTCAATAACCATGTTACGCTTATTTTAGCGCACAACGGTATGGGCACCTTAACAGAACTACCTAACGTAATTCGTGCCAAGCATAAAATAATGACACTACTTACCACTCACGGTTGTTTACGAACCGCACCACTGACAATTACCCATACAGGGCTTGGAAAAACAGATCTGGGTTTCTTGTCTGAAGAAACCTTTCCTGAAAAAACAAACCAACCCGTAAATGCGCTAAAAAATGTCGGATTATCGATAACAACCCTGCTCAATTTAGCATTACCTACGGTTGAATTTCATTCTAATATTGAAAAAAAACAATGGCTAAAATTAGCCATAAATTGCGTTATAAACCCAGTAACAGCCATAAATAACATTGATAATGGTTTGATCAACCAAGCCAATTTTGACGCAACAATCAATGAAATTTTAACTGAAATAGTATTATTGGCTAAAGCTGAACAGGTTAGTTTAACGTTTGATCTGCTCAAAGAAAACGTAAAACAAGTAGCTGATGCAACGGCAAGTAATCGCTCATCCATGCGCTGTGATATATTAGCGCATCAAAAAACGGAAATAGATTATATTAACGGTTATATTCACCATTTAGGATTGAAACACAATATTGCCACACCAACAAATACGCTACTGTGGCAACAAGTTAATGCGATGGAAAAAAACTTTTTATTATAAAAAACTTAAAATATTAGTTGAGCTCGATAACGACGAGGTCACTAATGACTAAGGGCGATATACCTTCACATTGCTAAAGCCATTATCAAGTAAATACAACGCTTGAAGTTTACTCATTACCCCTTTATCGCAATACAGTAAATAGTCTTTACTCATGTCTAAATCACCAAATTGAGTTGATAATTTATAAAATGGAATATGTTTAACTTCAACATTATCTAAGTCAAGTGGCTGATCTTCTTCTTCTTCTGGACTACGAATGTCAATAACAATTGCGTCACTATTAATATTTTCAACTAGATCTACTGCATGAATTTCTTCTTCAGTTTCTTTACCGATATCTCTAATATCATAGACACGTGTTTGTGAGACTACTTTATCTAAAATATCAAAATCAAAATGACCTTCTTCTTCTTCTACTTTTGACAACACGGCTTTTACGGTCGGTTTTTTAGAAATAACGCCACAATATTCAGGGATAGTTTTTGCAAAGTCTTCCGTGCCAATATGTCGAGCTATGTCAATAATATCTTGTTTATCATAAGCGGCTAACGGACGTAAAATTAAGGTTTCTGTGACTCTATTAATCACATTTAAATTGGTTAATGTTTGGCTTGATACCTGCCCTAAACTTTCACCGGTGACAAGTGCTTGAATTTTACCTTTTGCCGCAATAGTTGTCGCCGCACGCATCATCATACGTTTAAGTACGACGCCCATTTGACCATTTTCTACTTTTTCTAAAATTTCAGCGACAACCGGTTCAAAATCAACCGCAAAAAATTTAATTTTATGAGAGGCGCCAAACTTGTTCCATAAATAATAACTGACTTGCTTAACGCCTACTTCGTGCGCCGATCCACCTAAATTAAAGAAACAATAATGAGTACGCGCGCCTTTTTTGATCATTTGATAACTGGCAACGCCAGAATCAAAACCGCCCGACATTAGCGATAATACATCTTCTTGAGTGGCAATAGGAAAACCGCCTAAGCCTTTATGACGCTCGGTGACAATAAAAAGTTTTTCATTTTTAATTTCTAAACGAATGGTAACGTCAGGCTTAGTTAATTTAACTTTAGCGCTTTCAACCTGTTGATTTAAACCGCCGCCAACATACTGTTCAACTTTCAATGAGTTAAAATCATGATTACCCGTACGCTTTGCCCGAACACAGAAAGTTTTATTTTCAATAGTTTTCGCATGAACCGCTAAGGTTTTTTCATAAATGTCATGCACATCAACAAATTCCGTTTGTTGCACTTCTAAAAACATCGGCACACCCGGAATACATTTAAGCGCGTCAATTAAGCGCAAACGATTTTCAGGGCTATCATTTTTGGTGTTAACTTCAATATTATCCCAATTCATCCGCGTAGTAACTTGCTCATCAATACGACGTAATACATTTTTAACGTTCGATTCTAAAATTTTAGTAAAACGTTTGCGAACGGGGCGAGATTTAATAGTAATCTCAGCTTGAAGCTTCACGATAAATTTCATCAACAAATAACCTAAAGGTGCAAAAATAATGGCGCGCATTGTACCTTAAAATGAAAATACAATAAATAAGCCTCTGCTAAAATGTTTAACAGAGGCCTAGGGGATAACGTAAAAGGTGCTTTCTAATTGGCCGGTTTAATCACTTCAATAGGATCGGTTTCTTTTGCTTTACCTTGGTTAATAGCAATTTCAACACGGCGATTACGACGACGATTTAAAGCATTAGTGTTTGGCACTAATGCGCGAGTATCTGCATGCCCTACGGCTTCAACCCGAGAAGCATCAAAACCTTGCACCTTAATGAGTTCATGAACTATTGCTACGGCTCGCTTGCTCGATAAATCCCAATTTGAGGAAAATAATTCAGAATTAATACCGCGATTATCCGTATTACCTGACACCGTAATAGAGCCAGGTACAGTCATTAATAACTCACCTATTTGTCTAATAATAGGCTTAAACTGCGGCTGTAAAAAAGCAGAACCTGATGGGAAGGAGCCATTTTCACGAATTCGAATAATAACTTGCTGACCCAAAGATTCTAATTCTATCGCACCGTCTTGAATTTGCTGCTCTAATTGTTCGGCAATTTTTTTCACTAAATCATTAACTTGCTCTTGAGCAGCACTTTCCATTTGATCTTTAGCTTGCTGAATAGCCTGCGCAGATAAAGCATCTTCTGTATTTTGTGACTGCCCGCCACGCTCAGTGCCTCGTTGCTCTTGCCGCCCCCCTGCTGAGGTTTCATCACCGGCTTGAAATTCAAGCATTTGTTGAGTCATTTCCATCGTTTGCTGTTGGATCACTTCAATAGGCGTTGGCTCTGGCTTACCCGGACGAAATTCTTGGGCAATAATACTGGTTCCTTTAGGAATGTCTTTTACTTCGATTTTATTTTGTACACCAAAAGCAAACTTCATTGAGCCTGCAATTTGCTTAAATTTAAGTACATCCATTTCAGAAAATGAAAGTAATAAAACAAAAAAGCACATTAATAGTGACATTAAATCAGCGAAAGTTCCCATCCAAGCCGGTAAGCCGGGTGGTGGACATTTACACGGTTGTTCAGCCATTTTTACCTCTTAGCACAAGCATTTAAACTTAAGTATTTTCAGCATAAATACTTTCTACTACTCTTCTGTAGTGTCAATAACACGTTTACTTTCCGCTAAATAATTTTTCAATAAGTTCTCAATAACACGAGGATTTTGACCATCTTGAATACCTAAAACGGCATCAAGTACTAATTCTTGGTTCATTTTTTCCTCGGCCATTCGAAGCTTTAATTTTGACGCAATAGGAATAGCTATAACGTTTGCTAAAAAAGCACCATAAAGCGTTGTTAATAAAGCTACCGCCATTGCTGGACCAATGGATTTAGGATCATCCATATTAGATAACATTGCCACCAAACCGATTAAGGTACCAATCATTCCCATTGCTGGCGCAACATCAGCCAGTGCCATCATCATATCAGAGCCAGTTTCATGGCGTTCAGTGGTTAAGGTAATATCTTTTTGTAACGTTGCTCGCACTACATCTGCATCGTGACCATCAACAAGCATGTCGACACCTTTCTGCATAAAGGCATTGCTGATTTCAGCTTCTTCTAATGCTAAAAATCCGCCTTTACGTGCTGCATCTGCCATATCAACCGCTTTTTCAATTAACTCTTCTGGTCTTTCTAATTTAAACATAAAGGCTTTAACAATAATTTTGCCTATGCCTAAAAACTGCCCTAAATTATAATTTGCTAAAACAATGAAAAGTGAACCACCAAAAACAATAATAACTGATTGAGTATCAGCAAACATCATGATGTCACCAGATAACACCATTGCCATGATTAATAAACCAATAGCGCCGACAATACCTATTAACGTAGCTAAATCCACAAAACTCTCCTAAGTCGCAAAAAACATCAATCACTTATATAAAATAATAGTACAACAACCTATTGGTATTCGCTAATAGTTATCCCTAAAAAAACAAAACAGCTTAAAACTATTATCGCCCGCACAGTCAATAACTTAACTTATTCTATGCAAACTTATCTATCCAAAGTATGCGGATAAACTTATTTAGCAATAATAGTGATGCTTGATTGACCATTGCGCCTAGCTAAGGTAAGTTTGCGCCAAGATATTTTTAACTCAAAGCAAACGAGTAACCTCATGGCAAAGAAAAAATTAGAAAACCTTAGTTTTGAAGAATCATTAGCCGAATTAGATGCTATAGTACAAAACTTAGAACAAGGTGAACTCAGCTTAGAAGACTCAATGGCATTATTTGAACGTGGCTTAAATTTAAGTAAGATCAGCCAAATAAAACTACAAACCGCTGAACAAAAAGTTAAAATACTCTTAGAAAAAAATGACCAACAACAACTCACTGATTTTGATTTATCTGCAGGGTAAACCTAGTGACAACTCTCAAAGACCATAATGAATGCCAAGCGCGTATTGATGCTTTTCTTATTGACAAGTTAGATCAACTCATTGTTAATGATGATAAGTTATTATCAGCCATGCGTTACGGTTTACTTATTGGTGGCAAAAGAATGCGCCCTTATTTAACCTACATTACCGGTAAAACGTTAAATGTTGAGCAAAGTGATCTTGATGCCGTCGCAGGGGCTCTTGAATGCATTCATGCTTATTCTTTATTGCATGATGATTTACCCGCGATGGACGATGATGATTTAAGACGCGGCAAGCCAACATGCCATAAAGCATTTGATGAAGCGACAGCAATTTTAGCCGGTGATGGTTTACAAACATTGGCTTTTGACATTCTAGCTAACCATGCTTTTTCATCTTTTGGAAAAACAAAACAACTAAAACTCATTCAACAATTAGTCAATGCCGCAGGTTATCAAGGAATGTGTGGTGGTCAAGCGCTTGATTTAGCCGCTACCAATAAAAAAATCACTTTATCTCAGCTTGAAACCTTACATTCTTTAAAAACAGGCGCTCTGCTTGAAGCTTCTGTTTTAATGGCGGCGGAGTGCTCTGAAAAGATAACAGTTGAGCATAAGTCATCATTAAAAAAATACGCACAATTAGTGGGATTAGCCTACCAAGTGCATGACGATATAATTGATATCACCTCAAGCGAAGCAGTGCTCGGCAAACCCGCTGGCTCAGACTTGGCAGCCAATAAAAGCACCTACCCTGCACTGCTTGGTTTACAAGGCGCAAAAGAAAAATCTGAAAACTTATATCAACAAGCACTTCAAGCTTTGGCCGCTTTGCCTTACAATACCCAATCATTAGCTGAATTTGCTACCTTTATTATTCACCGTAGCCACTAATAAACTCACTGATTTAAATTATATAACTAATAGAAATTATAAAAACTTAATAAAACGCCCAAAAAAAGCTTACATAACTATGACAACAAACCTAGCTGACTACCCATTACTATCGCAAATAGACTCACCTAAAGATCTACGCAATATTTCTCAAGAGCAATTATTACGAGTTAGTAATGAGTTACGACGTTATTTACTCAACTCGGTTAGTAAAAGCAGCGGGCATTTTGCTTCTGGCTTAGGCACAATTGAGCTTACTGTTGCTTTACATTATGTTTATAACACACCGTTCGATCACCTTATTTGGGATGTTGGGCATCAAGCATACCCTCACAAAATATTAACAGGACGCCGAGATCAACTGCACACCATTAGACAAAAAGATGGCTTGCATCCTTTTCCCTGGCGCGAAGAAAGTGAATATGATGTGCTCAGTGTTGGTCACTCAAGCACCTCAATTTCCGCCGCATTAGGTTTAGCTGTTGCCGCAGAAAAAGAAGGTAAGAACCGTAAAACCGTTGCGGTAATTGGTGATGGCGCTATGACCGCAGGTATGGCATTTGAAGCGTTAAATCATGCCGGCGATATCAAGAAAGATATGCTCGTTATTTTAAATGATAACGAAATGTCTATTTCTGAAAATGTTGGCGCGCTTAATAATCATTTAGCCAAAATGCTTTCTGGCAGTGTTTATACTAGCTTGCGTGAAGGTAGCAAACGTTTATTAAAAAACATACCGCCGATAAAAGAGCTCGCAAGTCGTGCTGAAGAACATCTAAAAGGCATGGTTGTGCCTAGTACGTTTTTTGAAGAACTCGGTTTTAACTATATTGGCCCTATTGATGGTCATGATGTGAATGGTTTAGTTGAAACCATTCAAAATATGCACAACCTTAAAGGCCCACAACTGCTTCATATTGCCACTAAAAAAGGCAAAGGCTATCACGCGGCTGAGCAAGATCCGATAAAATATCATGCGGTGCCAAAATTTGATCCCAGTGAAACCAAATTACCCAAGTCAAAACCTAGTTTACCAAGCTACTCTCAAATTTTTGGTGACTGGCTATGTAAAACAGCTGAGGTGGATCCTAAATTAGTTGCCATTACACCGGCCATGCGCGAAGGCTCTGGCATGGTGGAGTTTAGCCAACGTTTCCCCCAACAATATTTCGATGTTGCCATTGCAGAACAGCATGCAGTAACTTATGCCGCAGGCTTAGCCATTGGAGGACAACATCCTGTGGTTGCTATTTATTCAAGCTTTTTACAGCGCGGTTATGATCAATTAATTCATGACATTGCCATTCAAAATTTACCGGTGTTATTTGCTATTGATAGAGCCGGTATTGTCGGTGCTGATGGTGCAACGCATCAAGGATCTTTCGATTTAAGCTTTTTACGATGCATTCCTAATATGGTTATCATGGCACCTGCCAATGAGCGAGAATGTCAATTAATGCTCAATACAGGCCATCAATTAAACTCTCCTGCGGCTGTTCGTTACCCAAGAGGTTGTGGTACGGGTGAGCCTTTACCAGCCGTTGATGAAACCATTGAGATAGGTAAAGGGTTGTTAATACAACAAGGTAAAAATCAAAATAAAGAGCAAGATAAAAAAATTGCCATTTTAAGCTTCGGCACTATGTTAGGCGAAGCAAAAATAGCCGCAGCACAGTTAAATGCAACGTTGGCTGATATGCGCTTTGTAAAACCACTAGACACGCAATTAATTGATGAATTAAATAATTCACACCATTACTTAATTACCGTAGAAGATAACGCAATTGCCGGTGGTGCTGGCTCTGCGGTAAATGAATATTTATTAGCACAAGGTAAAACGTTATCTAAAGGGATAAGTGTACTTAATATTGGTTTACCTGATCAATTTATTAAACATGGTACACAGGCAGAAGTTCATCAAGAGCTTGGGTTAGATAGCCAAGGAATTATCAAGAAAATCAATGAATTTATATGTCTATGCACTTGACACAAGATCGTCATCCCCGTGGTGTATTAATTGGGGATCCTGTTTCTAAAACACAATAGATCTTCGATAAAAAACTTCGAAGATGACGTTTACATCGAACTCCTGAGTTATAGACATAGGTAGGCATGTAAATTTATATAAAGTCAGGCTCTAGGCTTCTCAACTTTAAAGCCTAAAATATTTACAAATTTTCTACATCTATTCTACGTTGTAAATTTTGTGCTAAAGCGGTTTTACGCTCACGCTCTTGACGCTTTTCACAGGGATTATCACAGTTACATTCTTTTTCAATACCAACACTGGCTAAACCGCCACAGCTTCCTGCAAGGGTTTTATTTTGAAAAATATACCCTACTGCCATCGCAGCGCCAATAACCAGAAAAAAACCAAAGGTGATAAAAAAAATCATCATAAAATTACTGCTCTCTCATTCGCATATTGTCAATTCAGGAAAACAATACGTCTTATTCAGAATTAAAACCGATATTCGCCACTAGCAACTAGCACTCGATACTAATACCAATTTGATTAAATTTCTTCCCAACTCAGAGCTATGCTCAATGTTCAAT
>JAOPTQ010000141.1:0-25651 GCA_051531915.1 Colwellia sp.
CCTTGTCAAAATCAATAACGCTGCATATAAGCTTTTTTAGCTCGCCCTTTGGGGACTTCTGAGCAAATCATGCTCGTCGTTGCCTCTGTTTTTAAGGGAACAACCCTTAATAAAAAGAGGCGCCTTGATCATGAATTGCTCAGCAGTCCTGAAACTAGCATCTTCAAGTGGAACGGGTATAGGCTTAGAAAGCAAAAGACCACCTTGAGGTGGTCTTTTAGAATAATTACTCAATGTAATTAAAGCTAAATAAAGACTAGCCGTTACAAGCGTCTTTTAATGCTTTACCCGCTTTGAAAGCAGGAATTTTAGCAGCAGCGATTTGAATAGTAGCACCCGTTTGAGGGTTACGACCAGTACGTGCAGCACGGTCACGTACAGAGAATGTACCGAAACCAACTAAAGCAACTTGCTCACCATTTTGTAATTCTTCAGTTACTGCTCCGATAAAAGAATCTAACGCACGACCCGCAGCAGCTTTAGAAATATCTGCACCAGCAGCAATTTTCTCGATTAGTTGAGACTTATTCACAGTGTATACCCCTTCAATTGTTATTATCACCACGCTTTCTTTATTCTCTTTAATAAAAAGTGCGTCCTGCAGAAACCTTATCTAGATAAAAAGTATTTCTTTTTGAACATCAAGCGTAGAATTTAGAAAAATCCTATTTCAGCTATCCCCTACCTCCTAAACATAGGTAGTACGGGGGCTAGCGATATAAGCGTAGTTAACTTACCACAGTTTCAGCGTTTGAAAAGCGATAATTACACTTTTTTTAGTTTTTTTTCACTTTTATTGAATTTTTTAGCCTTTTTTTCTGATTTGGCTTAAAAAAAACTCTTTTAAATCAATTTATCCTTCCACCTGCCATTGCTCAACAGGATGTTCAAGCGCCAGTGATAATACTTCATCAATCCACTTTACGGGGTGGATTGACAGATCAGCTTTCACATTTTCAGGAATTTCTTTTAAATCTCGTTCATTTTCATGAGGAATAATAACCGTTTTAATACCGCCTCGATGTGCCGCTAATAATTTTTCTTTTAAACCACCAATAGCAAGCACTTCTCCACGTAAGGTTATTTCACCGGTCATAGCAACATCACATTTAACGGGATTACCCGTTAAACTAGAGACAAGCGCGGTACACATGCCTACCCCTGCACTTGGACCATCTTTTGGTGTTGCCCCTTCAGGTACATGTACATGAATATCTCTTTTTTCATAGAAATTTTCATTAATGCGTAATTTTTCTGTTCTACTACGCACAACGGTCATAGCGGCTTGAATAGACTCTTGCATAACATCACCTAACGACCCCGTATAAGTTAGCTTTCCTTTGCCTGGTACTGAGGCTGTCTCTATCGTTAATAACTCGCCCCCCACTTGTGTCCATGCTAAGCCCGTTACTAAGCCAACACGATTTTCGTCATCTGCTTTACCATAGTCAAAACGCTGCACACCTAAAAATTCATCTAAGTTAGCTTGGTTAATGACAACTTTTTTCAATTTTTTATCAAGTAATATCGCTTTTACGGCTTTACGACATAATTTAGAAATTTCTCGCTCAAGGTTTCTCACCCCAGCTTCTCGCGTGTAATAACGAATAATGCCAACAATAGCACTGTCGTCAATATCAATTTCTTTTGCTTTTAAGCCGTTACGTTGAATTTGTTTTTCAAGTAAATGGTTACGTGCAATATTAAGCTTCTCGTCTTCGGTGTAACCTGACAAACGGATAACTTCCATACGATCAAGTAATGGCCCTGGAATGTCCATACTATTTGAAGTTGCGACAAACATGACATCGGAGAGATCATAGTCAACTTCTAAATAATGATCATTAAAGCTAGAGTTTTGCTCTGGATCTAACACTTCTAATAAAGCAGAGGCTGGATCACCACGCATATCAGCTGCCATTTTGTCTATTTCATCTAACAAGAACAGTGGGTTTTTAACACCAACTTTAGACATTTTTTGAATTAATTTACCCGGTAAAGAACCGATATAGGTACGACGATGACCACGAATTTCGGCTTCATCTCTCACACCACCTAATGCCATACGAACATATTTACGCCCTGTAGACTTAGCGATAGATTGCCCCAATGAGGTTTTGCCAACGCCCGGCGGACCAACTAAGCATAAAATAGGCCCTTTTAATTGAGTAACTCGTTGCTGCACCGCCAAGTACTCAAGAATACGTTCTTTAACTTTATCTAAACCGTAATGATCTTTATCTAAGACTTCTTGCGCCAATGCTAAATTACGCTTTAATTTACTACGTTTTTTCCATGGCACATTAATCATGCAATCAATATAGCTGCGAACTACCGTCGCTTCAGCCGACATGGGCGACATCATTTTCAATTTTTTTAATTCGGCTAATGTTTTATCTTTCGCTTCTGTCGGCATTTGCGCATCTTCAATACGCTTGGCTATTTGTTCAAGTTCATCCGGTGTTTCATCACCTTCGTTAAGCTCTTTTTGAATAGCTTTCATTTGCTCATTCAAATAATACTCACGTTGACTTTTTTCCATTTGTTTTTTAACGCGAGTACGAATTTTTTTCTCTACTTGCAGTAGATCAATTTCGCCTTCCATTAATGCCATTAAGTGTTCTAATCGAGCTGACACATTATCTATTTCTAATATCTTTTGTTTTTCAACTAATTTCAGAGGCATATGAGCAGCCATAGTGTCAGCAAGCTGTTGCGCGTCATCTATGCCAGACACTGAAGTCAGCACTTCAGGCGGTATTTTTTTATTCAGTTTTACATAGCCTTCAAACTGAGAAATAGCAGAGCGAATTAATACCTCAATATCATTTTCACTGCCTTTTATTTCTAACGGGTTTTCTGGTAAATATTCGGTAGTAAGGTATTCAATTTCAGCACTAAAGTACTCGTCTGTTTCAGTAAAGGAAGTAACACGGGCACGCTGAACGCCTTCTACTAATACTTTTACCGTACCATCAGGCAATTTAAGCATTTGCAAAATGGTTCCTACTGTGCCGGTTGTATAGACATCACCCGCTTGAGGATCATCAACAGCCGCATCTTTTTGTGCAACTAAAAACACCTGTTTGTCATTTTCCATTGCAATATCTAAACAACGAATAGATTTTTCTCGACCAACAAATAAGGGGATAACCATTTGTGGATAAACAACAACATCTCTTAAGGCTAAAACGGGGATATCAACTACACCAGATAATTCTTCTGTCATGAGTTACTCTTTGGGAAATTATGAAAGATATTAAAACTATAAAGTATATGGGGATGTTCAATTCACTTTCAATTCACTTTCAATAATTATATAAAAAAAAGAGCCCAAAAGGCTCTTTATATTAAAACGTTACTCTAAGAAGATTATTCAGAGGCAGCTTTTTCTTGTTGTGCTTCATAAATTACAATTGGTTTAGATTCACCCCGAATAGCGGTTTCATCAACAACAACTTTGCTAACATTTTCCATTGACGGTAATTCATACATAATATCAAGTAAAACAGCTTCAACAATAGAGCGCAAACCACGCGCACCGGTTTTTCTGTTCATGGCTTTTTTAGCAATCGCATGTAACGCATCAGTTCTAAATTCTAATTCTACATTTTCCATATCAAACAAGGCAGAAAACTGTTTAGTTAACGCATTTTTAGGCTCTTGTAGAATTTGAATTAAAGCATCTTCATCTAACTCACGTAACGTTGCTAATACGGGTAATCGACCAATGAATTCAGGGATTAAACCATACTTGACTAAATCTTCCGGCTCTACTTTTTCTAAACGATCTGTTAAAGATATTTCTTGATCTTTACCACGAACCTCAGCACCAAAACCAATACCTGTTCCAGTATGACAACGCTGTTCAATAACTTTATCAAGACCTGCGAATGCACCACCACAAATAAATAAAATTTTAGAGGTATCGACTTGTAAAAATTCTTGTTGTGGATGTTTACGACCACCTTGAGGTGGCACTGAAGCAATAGTTCCTTCTATTAATTTTAATAGCGCTTGTTGAACACCTTCACCGGAAACATCGCGCGTAATTGACGGGTTATCCGATTTACGAGAAATTTTGTCAATTTCATCAATATAAACAATACCACGCTGTGCTTTTTCAACATCATAATCGCATTTTTGTAGCAATTTTTGAATGATGTTTTCTACATCTTCACCCACATATCCAGCTTCGGTCAATGTGGTTGCATCGGCCATAGTAAACGGCACATCAAGTAAACGCGCTAATGTTTGTGCTAACAATGTTTTACCACTACCCGTTGGTCCAATAAGTAAAATATTACTTTTGCTGAGCTCAACACCATTATGTGAATCACCATTACGTAAGCGTTTATAATGATTATAAACTGCAACGGCTAATACTTTTTTGGCATGGTCTTGACCAATAACATAATCATCTAAACTTTCACGAATATCAATTGGCGAAGGCAATGCTTCTTTTTCATCCGTTGGAGAAATTTCTTTTATTTCTTCGCGAATAATGTCATTACATAATTCAACACATTCATCACAAACAAAAACTGACGGACCCGCAATTAATTTACGTACTTCATGTTGGCTTTTACCACAAAATGAACAATACAATAATTTACCATTATCACCGTCACCTTTTTTAATATCAGTCATGCCCTACCTCTAAACTCTTTAATTTCATTGCTACCATTATATAAATATACATTAAGCATAGTCGCAATATCCTTATTATTAAACTGCAATTAGTTAAGTGCCGTTTAACTTAAATACTTTTAGTCATTACGTTGTTCTAATATGGAGTCAACTAATCCATATTCAACCGCACTTTCTGCACTTAAGAAATTATCTCGGTCGGTATCTTGAGAAATTTTCTTAAGCGGTTGTCCTGTGTGCTCAGCCATTAAACGATTTAACTTGTCTTTAATGTACAAAATTTCTTTGGCGTGAATTTCAAAGTCAGATGCTTGACCTTGGAAACCACCTAGTGGTTGGTGGATCATAACGCGTGCATTAGGTAAACAATAGCGTTTTCCCTTTTCGCCACCCGAAAGTAAAAATGCACCCATACTGGCTGCCTGACCAATACAAACAGTACTGATGTTTGGCTTGATAAATTTCATGGTATCGTAAATTGCCATACCCGCTGTTACTGAACCACCGGGAGAATTGATATAAAGAAAAATATCTTTATCTGGGCTTTCTGATTCTAAAAATAATAATTGCGCAATAATTAGGTTAGCCATGTGGTCTTCAACTTGACCACACAAAAAGATCACCCGCTCTTTTAGTAATCGTGAGTAAATATCATAAGAGCGTTCACCTTTAGGGGTTTGTTCAACAACCATAGGCACTAAAGCACTTTCGGTAACACTCGCTGAATTTGATAAGTTTGACTGTGAATTAAATGGTGAACTAACTTGTGAGTTAAACAATGGATTTCTTCCCTATATATAAATACTAATAAAAATGGCTTGTATGAAACCATACAAGCCATTTAAGCGATTGCTTAGCGTATTGTCAATCTAAAAGTCGTTTTACTTACCTTCTGGATTCATAATATCTTTAAAGTTGGCTTTTTTATTTTTAACATTTGCTTTTTCAACTAAAAGTTCAACAGCTTGTTCTTCTAAAGCAACGTTTTGCATTTGTTGCATTAACTCTTTGTTGTTAGCGTAATATTCAATCACTTCTTTTGGGTCTTCATAAGCTGAAGCTGCAGAAGCAATTAATTCATTTACCTTAGCGTCGTCAACTTTTAATGCGTTAACTTTAATCACTTCACCTAATAACAAACCAATTTTAACACGACGCTCTGCTTGTTCAGTAAACATTTCGTCAGGTAACTCAGGTAAGTTTTTAGGATCCATTTGACCTTCAAAACGTTGCATTGCTTGTTTACGTACAACATCAACCTCTTGAGCAACTAATGCCGATGGTAAACCAACTTCATGAGCCGCTAATAAACCATCAAGCACTTGTGTTTTCACTTTAGCTTTAACGGCTTGGCTTAACTCACGCGCCATGTTTTTACTGACTTCTTCACGTAAAGCGTCAACTCCGCCTTCTTCAACACCAAAAAGTTTCGCAAAATCTTCATCAATTTTAGGTAATACCGGACCTTCAGTTTTATGAACGACAATATCAAACTCAGCGTCTTTACCTTTAAGATTTTCTGCATGATAATCTTCTGGGAAAGTTACATTAATTGTTTTTTCTTCGCCGACTTTCATGCCGATGATTTCTTTTTCGAAACCTGGGATCATACGACCAGCGCCTAATTCAAGTTCGAAAGCTTCAGCTTTACCACCTTCAAATTCTTCACCGTCTACACGGCCAGTGAAATCAAGTGTTAACTTGTCACCTTTTTTAGTTTTGCGCTTATTTTCTTTCCATGTTTGATGTTGCTTTTGCAATGTTTCAAACATTTCATCTAAATCTTTATCGGTTACTTCAACGTCTGGACGTTCAACAGCAATTTTTTCTAAGTCTTTTAATTCAACTTCAGGATAAATTTCAAACGTTGCTTCAAATTCTAATGCTTTTCCTGATTCATTGCTTTTTGCAACAAATGAAGGGCGACCTGCAGGATTCATTTTTTCTGCAACAATAGCATCAACAAAATTACGTTGCATTAATTCACCAGCAACCTCTTGACGTACAGATTGACCATAACGTTTTTGTAGCACTGTTGGTGGTACTTTACCCGGGCGGAATCCATTAATACGTTGGGTTTTACCTATTTGACGAAGACGATTTTTAACTTCAACATCTACTGTCTCGGCTGGAACAGAAATAGTCAAACGACGTTCCAAACCTTTTGTAGTCTCAACTGAAACTTGCATTTAATTACCTCAAAAATTAGCGTGCTACGCTTTTTTATAATGCATCATTAATTAAACAATAAATAATTAAAAAATGCCCTGTGCGATGCCCTAATACAGACTTACTGATAAAAGGAACAATAAAATATGACGCGGAATTATAGCGAGGCATAAAAGAAGTTGCAACAATTAAGTTTGTGCTTATATGGAATAACAAAGGGGTTAATTACAACCGTAGTTTTTTCTTGTTAATTTTCATCAATAAAAAAGAATGTTCTTGACTTACGTCGCAAGTACTTAAGCTCAATTTAATATTTGATTTTATTGCTATTTAGGAGAGTTTGTCCTTTAAAATATGAAAGGAAAAGGTCAATTTTAGATTCAGGAGAGGCGTGTAGGTTAAAATGTTGAGCTAATTCAGCTTCATGTTGTGTTATTAACGCTTGACGGTCATTAAGCAAAGCGTGCCGTTCTTCATTAAATAATTGAAGACGCACATCTATAGCATACACTTTTGTCTGTGCGCTTCCCCAAAATTCAATAGTTGTTGAAATTATTTTAAATAAATCCTCTTCGGCTAAAGGAGATAACTTATAACTTGGCATTTGTACTTGCAGATTTTTATTCTACTGAGAGGGACGCTTTTTCAAAAATATCCATAACATTATGAGTTGAAACTTCGCCAACAGTTAACTGAAGTGGCACAATCATTGATGCCGCCATTGGAGGTATTGTTGGTTTTATCTATGATGATTAATTAAATATAAAATTCAGGCTAACTTGATTAGTTAGCCAATTCTTTCAAATGGGCATGCGGCGTTTGGGCGTGTAGTTTATATTTATTTAAATGTTGGAGGTGTCTTTTTTTTACCACTTTGCGGTTATTAAGGGTTGGTATTGAAATAACGTTTACATTATATTTTGTATAGCAAATTAACTTCGCCTTAAATATCTATCTGCTCAAATTTAATAGTAAATTTATCTTTATTTTCAGGGTGTACATCAACCATAAAAAAAGCATTTAAGAGCATTTCAAATACTTCTTTTCCATCCAATTTAAAAAAACTTTTAATTGATTCATCACTTGGTAACTCAAAACCGTCTTGATATTTCTTCTTTAAATTTTCAACTTTACTTTGCAAAAAATTATCGGTACAAAACTCTTTTACATAATACTTGTAGCTCTTTACAAAAAACCATTCACTTGTATATAAATGTAAATCAGATTCAGTTGATGTATATATAAGTGATGCCAAAAGTTTCTTTGAGTTTTCTCCTGAGTAAAGTGAAGTATAAAATCTTGTAAGACTCCGTAAGAGGTGTTCTGGATAAATACCATCTACTGGACCTATCACCCCCCAAAATGGCGCTCTATCAAGTATCGAGATAGTAGTATTAGCATAAGCACCAAAACAAGCAGCCATCACAACCATCAAATTGCATTTTGTCGCTATGTTTAATTTCCTAAAAAGTGGTTCTAATTCAGCCCAACTAACATAATCTCCAGAGCTTAAAATCAAACCTGATTTATCATCACTGCCATGGGTTTCAATATGAAGTAAAGGAGTCAAACCACTACTTTGTGCATCTTTAATTAAGTCTTCTAAATGGGATATCAAATCTTGCTTATGTGAAATTTCAACAAACTCTATAGGGATAGATCTGCCGTATTTTATTTCTAAAATCGCTAGATCATCAGCTAATAACCTCCCTGTTTTCTTTTCATCACCAAGAGACTCTACTATAGATATTTTATGAAATGTAAAATAGCTCAAAATTAACCTCTGTTAATTATATTGAATGTTCAACGTTATTCTAAATTATAGATAATAACTTATTTACTTATATTTATACGCAATATTTGATTTCATGATATTAGAAAATATATGGGGAATTTCTTCTAGTTAATGCCTCCTCTTCGCACTTTCCCGACATTTTTCATCTCGCTCTATACTTTACTTTCCAGTAAAAAAGCACAGGAATCAGACAGTAAACACCCTAAACAAGTAAAGTTAATCAGTTCCGGTCGATGTTGAAGGTATGGGCTAGAAGTTGGATAGTCGTGTAAGAATTACACCTAATCAGCTTCAAATACTCACCCAGAATATTGCACAGGAGCATTTTATGAAATGATAATTTAATCTGAATTTTGAGGAAGATAGTTAAGAGAAAGTGGTTGGTGATGCAAGGTTACTTCGTACATCCTATACTACGCCCTTCCGGTCGCACTGCGTGCGTTCAAATTTATTCCAGACAAATTTGTCGACTTGCTTCGCAAGTTCTTGAACTCAATTTAATGCTTGATTTTATTGCTATTTAGGAGAGTTAAGAGAAAGTGGTCGGTGATGCAAGATTCGAACTTGCGACCCCTTGGACCCAAACCAAGTGCGCTACCAAGCTGCGCTAATCACCGATATTCCCTAACTGTTTTATCGATTTATACCAATAAAACAAAAGATGGGGTGGCTAAAGGGATTTGAACCCTCGACAACCGGAATCACAATCCGGGGCTCTACCAACTGAGCTATAGCCACCATTATTTCATACACATAAATTGAAACTATGGTACGTTCTGTAGGATCAAAATCTAACTAAACATAAAACTAACAGCAAATACTGAGCGGCTAATTATTGTTCATTCCTTACAAAACTATCTATCCAAAGATGCTTATTTTTAAAGGGCTACCTATTAAAAACACACCTCCTTCAGAACGAGGCGTATATTAATTATCTTTAACAATTAAGTCAACAACTATTACGAACTTAATGCACAATTATTTAAATCTATTTGTATATATAAAATATCGTGCATTTAATAATCATTAAACTACCTTAAGACTCAAGACACCAGATGATTTTGGTTTAATAATCCAGCAATCCACAATTTTTGCTTGCGAATACGCGCAGCATTTAAATGCTGTTCAATAATTTTTTCTTTAGCCTGCTGATAACTAATGGTGTGTGCAGGTTGGATTTCTTCACATAAGAGTAAATGCAGACCAATTTCTGTTTCAGTAATATCACTGATGGTTTGAGCACCCATAGAAAAAAGTTGTTGTTCCAATTCATAATGTAACTTACCACGTTCAACCAATCCCAGTTGTCCGGCATTCATTGCTGTTGGACATTCAGAATTTCGCTCGGCATACCAAGAAAAGTTATCAGCATTGAGCTCTTGGACAATATCATCGAGTCGTTTGCGCGCATTAACTGCTGTATTCTCGCTAAAGTCACTATTAATAGTAATTAAAATATGACGGGCTCGGCGTCGTTCAGGTTGTTTAAATTTTTCGATATTTTTAAAATAGTAAACTTGTACCTGCTGATCAGGCATTACCTGACAGTCATTTGAAATATTGCGTAATACCTCCTCACAATGAATTTCATTTTGCAAAACTAACAAAATACTTTCTTCATCCAATTTATTGGCTTTAAGTACTATCGAGAAGTCTTTTTCTTGTGAGAATCTTGATTTTAACTCCTGTAAAGCGTCCTTTACTTTCGTTAAAGGTAACGGGGTTTTACTGGCTTCATCTGAAGCTAATACTGCTTTATATAAAGATAATGTTTTCTCAATAATAGTAAGCAACTGTTGATGCTCTTTTGCCGTTAATTCGCTGACAATTTTACTATATTTTTCAAGACTCGTTTTCATCATAAGATACGAGCGCATTGCTGCTGTTATTTGTTTTTTCATATTTTCCCCATTAACTGATAGAGAGTAATGCCAATACCAGTAAGTTGGTGATCACCTATTTATTTGTATTGGTATAATGCTCGTTCAGGCACCATGACATCATGTTCGCCTATTAAGATACGATAGTTAATTTCGCTAGGTTGTGTGCGATCTACACTAAGCACATCAACCAACTGGCCTTTATTACCTATACGCTCGCCTTCAACAGACAAAGCTATCGTTAAGTTAGCTTGGTCTCCATATTCAAATATATTAGCCAACCAAGGCGTTTCAGCGGCTATTAATTCTGACTCTTTGCAACCATAAACTTTATCAATATCTAAAAAGTGTACTTGGTAAATAATTTGATCTTGTTGAAAAACGCCTGATTGACGAATAAAGCCGGTATTACCTCTTCGCACCAGCATTTCACCTTTTTTTTGTTGTGCGGTGTTACTATCATTACGAATATTTTTAATTACGCGAACTTCTTTACCATATTTAAATTTAGGAATAAGCATTTTGTTTCCTTGTTTTTCTTCTAATATGTTTCTGGTTTTTCTGGTTTAAATTAACATTGATCACAGCTGCCACAAGCAGATCCTGCCAACGCCATTTTCTCACCTCGTTTAAGCAAGCAATACGCCTGACTGAGTGCTTGTTGGTATTCATTCCATTGCAGCGGCTCCTGATAAGCGGTAAGATTTTTATGAAACAAACGTAAGAGTTCTATGCGACGATGCATAATAATGTCAGGGTCAAAGTCAACCTTGAATAAGTTCAAAAAAGATTCAGCACTGTCAAGCTCTTCTAATTGCTCAGCTAAATTCATAGCGCCGTCCTTATTGGTAAACGAGAGACTTCTGACAAACTTTGGTAAAAAGCAAGTAACTCACCCGTTGCCGGAATGCGTTTGTACTTTTCACTCCAACAAACAAGCTTTTCTTGAATAATCACACTTTGTTCAATCGTTAATTTAATGCCTAGCTCATTATATTTATATACAATGGCTTTTAGGCCGCTATGTTTACCAAGTACAAGTGTGTGCTCACGTCCAAGCAATTTAGGCTCAAAACTTTGATAATTATTTTTATCCTTGCGTAAACCATCAAGGTGTAACCCTGACTCATGAGTAAAAACCCCCGACCCAACAACAGGTTTTTGACTCATTAACTTAAGACCTGACGCCCGAGAAACTTCCTCAGAAATACTTTGTAGTGCCGCTAAATTGATATTTGCCGAAACACCATAGTATTGCTGCTTATGAATTTCTAACGCCAAAACCACTTCTTCTAATGCGGCATTACCCGCACGCTCTCCTAAACCATTAACGGTAGTATTAACAGAATGTACTCCAGCGCGAATAGCGGCAAGCGTATTGGCTGTTGCTAGTCCCAAATCATCATGAGCATGCATTTCTATTTGCAGATCACTGTGCTGTACTAAATTTTTAAGTTGTTTATAAACTTCAAAAGGTTCCATAATTCCGAGGGTATCAGCAAAACGAATTCTTAAGGCGCCAGAGTTGGCCGCCATATCAGCAATACGCGCTAGGGTATCTTTACTTGCTCGCGAGGCATCTTCCATGCCGATACAAACCTTAAGCCCAAGATCTTGTGCTTGCTTAACATGGTATTCAATATGACTCAGTAGTTTTTGTTCGGTAATACGCAATTTGCTAACGCGCTGTTGCTCAGATACTGGAATAGATAAATCAACCCAATCCAAACCCAAATCACGACAATGAGCAATATCATCACTGCGCATACGACACCATGCCATGGTTTGGCTGTACTTTATGCTTTGACAGAGCATACGAATAATATCTCGCTCTCTTTCACTCATCGCTGGAATACCAATTTCTAACGCTTGTACCCCGGCTTTTTCCAAACTAAGGGCAATAGCAAGTTTTTCACCAGCATTAAAAGCAACGCCAGCGGTCTGTTCACCATCACGCAAAGTGGTATCATTAATAATCAACAAAACAAATCCCCCCTTGTTTTAGTAAATAAATTCAGCAAGTGAACTGTTCAAATTAGCTAAATAAAGAAACTAAATAAAAAAACTAAGCAAATGAAGGTTCAAACGCTTTTGCACTGCTTTTTTCGTTATCCCAATAGGGAGATAATTGCCTTAACCTTTCAATGATATCGGGCATATGTGTCAATACCTGATCAATCATTTCATCGGTGGTAAATCGTGACAGAGAAAAACGAATTGCCCCGTGAGCTGCAGTATAGGGAATATCCATAGCACGCATAACATGCGAAGGTTCGAGCGACCCTGAAGTACAGGCAGAGCCACTCGACGCGGCAACGCCCACTTGATTAAGCAAGAGTAAAATAGCTTCACCTTCAACATATTCAAAGGCAATATTTGAGGTATTAGGTACGCGACTCTTAGCATTACCGGTAACAAAACAGTTTGAAATTCGCGCCAGTAGCCCTTGCTCAAGTCTGTCACGCATTAGGCTAATTCTGGCGGTATCATTATAAATTGATTTTTCAGCCAACACCGCTGCCATGCCAAGTGCAACAATACCTGAGGTATTTTCAGTGCCGGCTCTACGCCCTCGCTCTTGATGACCGCCGCGAAATAACGGCCTAAATTTACTACCTCGACGTAAGTACAAGGCTCCGATGCCTTTAGGTCCATGAAATTTATGACCTGAAATAGACATTAAATCAATATGAGTACCACTGACTTTAACCGGAATTTTCCCTGCCACTTGTACCGCATCACAATGAAAAATAACGCCAACTTCATTGGCTAATTTGGCCATTTTTTCAATGGGGAAAATAGAGCCAGTTTCATTGTTAGCCCACATAATACTGACAATAGCGACTCGTTCACTTAACGCTTTTGTATAAGCATCAAGGTTAATACGCCCTTGATTATCAACGTCAATCCAATGGATAAAATAGCCTTTTCGCTCTAAGTTTTGGCATAACAATAAGGTGGCAGGGTGTTCAATCACCGAACAAATTATTTCTTTTTTCTCAGGAAAGCTTTCAATAGCGGATAAAATTGCTGTTGTGGTTGCTTCGGTTGCACAAGAGGTAAAAATAACTTCACTGCTATGCTCCGCACCAATGAATTGCTGAACTTGAGATCTGGCCTTATCAATCGCTTTTCCACAAGCATTGCCAAATTGATGTATCGAAGACGGATTACCATAATGCTCGGTTAGAAATGGCATCATGGCATCAACTACTAATGGATCAACTTTTGTCGTCGCATTGTTATCTAGATAAGCCAAATGACTTACGCTGCTTATGCTACTTATGTCACTCATGCTGCGCCTCCTGTTTGTACAGCGCCACCATTAACGGGATACACTGTAATAGTCTCATTAAGCTCTTGTGAAAGCCTTTCTTCTATCATGGTAATAGTGGTACCTGTCAGCCCGCAACCTGAGCAAGCACCAGACATTGAAACAAAAACCATATTATCTTCAACGTCAGAAAGCTGAATACTACCGCCGTGCTCTTCTATGCCCGGACGTAACTCAGCCAAAACATCTTCAATAACACGAATACGCCCTACAGTAGTGAGCTTTTTCTTCTCGGTTGGCAGTGTCCGAATAGGTGTTGCTGCAATCTCTTGACCTGAGCCTTCTAAGCAGTCTTCTAACACCCATTCAATTTTTTCATGACATGAGGTACAAGCGCCACCGGCTTTGGTGTATTGAATAACCTGCTCTAATGAGTCAAGTTTATTTTGTTTCACAACACGTTTTATGAGTTCATCGTCAATAGCAAAACATTTACAAATTAAATTGCCTTCTTCGTGATCGTCTTCAATTTCTTCACCTCGATAATCAGCAATTGCCGCCTGTAACGCTTCGGTTCCCATCACCGAGCAGTGCATTTTTTCTGGTGGCAAACCATCAAGGTAATTAGCAATATCTTGATTAGTAACTTTAAGCGCCTCATCAATATGCTTTCCCAAGATCATTTCGGTAAGTGCTGAAGATGAAGCTATGGCACTGCCACAACCAAACGTTTGAAAGCCGGCGTCTTCAATAACCTCGCTTTGTGGATTGACCTTTAGGCTCAAGCGCAGCGCATCGCCACAAGAAATTGAACCGACATCGCCAATAGCATTAGCATTTTCTACTGCTTTGGCATTTCTAGGTGAAAAAAAATGATCTTTTACTGTTTCAGAGTAATCCCACATGCGTTGCTCCCGGCATTTTAAAAATATAATAAGAAGCGAAAACCAGTTGCAATCACAGCAACAATATTCAAAAACAACAGCTCAGTGGGAACCGGTAAGTTGTTTAAGGTCATTATTTGATAGCGACTGGTCTCGCTACCTTTTACATTGCAAATTCATCACCACAAAACAACAACCCATAACTCTATGTTTTTTAAGGCATTAAATTATTCACGGGAATATTACAAAAAAACTGGCATAACAAAATGTCAGCTTTACAACAATTTTTCAAAAATAGTAGCATTGACTACTTCAAGTCGCGGTGTAATTAGGTAGGGTTTATACGGGTAGGCTTTAATAACTTATGATCAAATTTATCTAATAGAAATCGGCTTGAGTGGATGCCAGACATAAAAGCAATAAATAAACTAATTAAGATCTGACTAGCCGCAGTCAAGTCACTAAATAAAAATTCAACCGTCAATGTAGACAACAATAACATCATCAACGTTGGTACAAATAATATACTGATATAAAGTAACAAAGAACGTTCATCACAATGTAAATTAATAACGTCTCCTTGAGAAATTACTTTAGAAGGCGCTGACATTGATACTATTTTTTCTTTTAAATCATGCTGCCATAAAATAGCACAATGTTCATTTTGGCTACAGGATTTACACCCGCCCTCACGGCTTGCAGATACCGTGATGCCATCAGCATTAACATTAACAACAGTCGCTTCAATGATAGCCATAATTATTCTTCCTTTTTCTTTTCACTTTTCAATTAACAACCTCGCGCCAAGGTTTTTCGCTTAGCGAAGAGAGGTATATTATGAACTAATTGTAGGTCGGCATTTATGCCGTCAAATTGATGGACTAAAGCCCAACCTACAAGACGCCGCAAGCGGCGAGAAATTAATCCGACCAGATTAAAAATATCTTTAAACTTACCGTCAAACTAGTGCACTAGCATCCTGATGGGTATGACAATTTTTAGGACATACTTTTGAGCAAGCAGCGCAGCCAATACAATCACCTTCATTAGCCAGTGCCATCACCATCATGACATCATCATCGTCGTCATCATAATCATCGTCATCTTCATCTATTTCTCTTTCTACTAAATCAAAAACATCTCTAGGGCAGACTTTGTAACAACGTCCACAGCCCATACAGGTTTGTTGATTAATACCAGTAACATATTGTGGTTGCCACTCTTCACCAGAACGTGTGAATGATTTTACTGACATGGTACCTCCTCTCTTTTTATATCAATTAAGTTTTAACTATTTAGCTTTCTGATGAGACAATTAACTGTCCCAGCTCTCATTAAGTAAATCATTTAAGCGTTGACTCTTCTTTTTACAATCATCTTTACAACTCGATTGCTCATTCGATTGTTCACGTGATTGAGTAGCCAGAAGTTTGTTTAACCAATTTCTTGAATTATTTTCCAGTTCATCTTTAAGGTCATTCACAAGAGAGTTGATTTTCTGACCCGCTTTAACCTGAACAGGTTGAACGCCAACGGATAATAATTGACGGATTGCCATCAAACCTATGGCATTACAATAAATAGCAACACAGCCTTCAAGCATGGCAACCCGACTTTTCAATTTGTTATTATCATGCCCTTGTCTTTTATTTAGTTCTGATTCTGAATATTCAATCACTTCCAACAGTTGCCAATTCTTCGCGCTTAAACCATAAATAACAAATCCGAGTGAACTGCCAAAATGCTGATCAACATGTTCTCTATCTGACGTCGCAAAGGCTATTTTGACAGTGAATTTTTGTGCCGAATCTTTGCTAACAAGTTCTAACTTTCTTACGGACATACTCATAAACTCACCTTGCTAGACACCGCATCGACTTGATTTGCATCGAACTTATAGGGGCTTTGGTAGGGTTTAACACTTTCATCTTGATGCACTAACAAAATGTTAGCTAACTCATTTAAACAACCTCGTGCACCTTCATAACCAATATGCAAACGGTCACTGTTACCAAATCTATCGTGGCATGGATACCCTGCTCTAAAAACCGGGCGTGATTGTTCAAAAAATTCCGCACAGTGAGTGTTGCCAACCAACACATCAATGTCAGCAATAATGTCATCTAAGTCGGAGTGATCACCAATAATAATTGTTTCTGCATTGGCATTTTTAAGCGCTTCACTTTGGCTAGCACTTACTGCAAGCGGTATCTGACAACCTACTTCAGCAAATAGCGCATCAAACCCTAGCAATAAATCAGACTCTAACGCCATAGCAACGCGTGCCGTTGACGCGACAAAATGGGTATCTAATAAGGTATCTTGTAATCGCATTCTGGCGCGATTAATTGCCATGGGTGCTGACTTGCCACTCAGTTCAATTAATAGCGAAACCAATTCATCCGTCGCAGAAATACCCATAAGATGGTTAAATACATAACAAGGGATTTCAAACTTATTTTCTAACCAGATACCCGTTGGTGCTAAAGATTCACCAATAACAATAGTGGCACAGCTATTTTTCATGCTTTTAATGGCTACTACTGAGCAGCCACCGGTACTAGTAGCGCTGTAATCATCATGCTCTAAATGCCCGTCTAAAGACTGAGATAAATCCGGTACAAAAATAGCGTCAAGATCAAATAACTCAATATAATTTTTTAGTAGCTCTATATCTGCGGGAGTTAACGCCGAAGAACATAAAACATTAATTTGTTGAAGACTTTGTTGCTCTTTTTTTTGACTAACCCACTGATTAGCCAATAGCTGACGAACATAGCCATCAACCGTTAACGCAAAACCACTTTGCAGCGATCCGACAAAATCAGGACAGGAGGCACTGATAATGGCGATATGTTCAAACTCAGGATTTTGTTGATGAAAATCTCTAATATTTCGTTGCAGATCGGTACCTTGTACTTCGGTAAGCCCCGTCGAAATTAAGGTTATCGCTTCAGGATTTTGCTGCTGACACAGTAATTTAAGTGCTGCTTGAATACTTTCATCGCCGCCCATCACCGCTGAAATTTGATCAATGGCGGTATTCTGAATAGGCACAGGCTCTCTAAAATGTTGGATCAAATAAACTTTAGCAAAGGCGCTACAGCCCTGCGAGCCATGCATTAGTGGAATACTGCGGCCAATGCCCAAAGTTGCCAAACTAGCGCCGGTTGCTTGTCCTGTTTTTAAAGGACGCTCTGACAAAGGTTTTTTATTACGAATAATCTCAGCCATGATCACTTTCTCCATTTACTTCAGTATTTGCTTCTTCGCTTAATTTGGTGCTTAAATCACTATTTTGTGAATAGGAGGACGTTACTTGCCATGGTGCTGGCTTGCAAGCTAATTGCCATACTGGGCTCTCCAACGTTCGACATAATTCTTTAGCTAAGGTAAGCATGCCTTGATAACCTGCATAGGCATGTTCGCGTTCTTGATTAATATCAAGAAAAGGTATTTTGGCCTTTACCGAAGTATAAAGATTTCTTCCGCCAGCAATCATCAAGTCAACATCATAGCTGCTGGCAATATCAAGCAAGTTACTTGCACTGCCTTCTTCAATCATTATGGCGTTATCGCCCATAATTTCCAAAATACGGGCTTTATCTTGTGCGGTCGATTTTTTGGTGCCGGTAGCAACCACTTCAACGCCTAGTTCTTGTAAGGCTGAAACCACCGACCATGATTTAACACCGCCGGTATATAGCAGCGCTTTTCGTCCCTTAAGTTTTGCTTTATAAGGAATTAATTTATTTCTAGTGGATTCTTCTTCACGTTTGATCAACATTTCTGTTTCTTCAATCAACAAGTTGTCATCAATCAAACGAGCAAATTCGCGCAAAGCATTAGAGGTATCTTCAATGCCATAAAAACTGCCTTCAAACCAAGGGATTTGCCATTTTTCATTGAGCTTTCTGGCGACATTAATCTGTGCACGCGAGCAAACAACCATAGCGGCCTCAGCACGATGCATGGTTTGTATTTCATGAAATTGCGTATCACCGGCTAAACAACACAATAGTCGATAACCCAACTCAGCAAATAAGGGCGCAATATGCCAAAACTCACCGGCAATATTATATTCACCAATTAAAGTGATATCGTGAACGGGTCGATTAGGATGCTTTAGTTGCATCGGTTTTACTGGTGGCTCAGCGCTGCCAATCACCTTATCTATCATTATTTCACCGGCAATGCGGTTACCTAGATTTTTGCTGCCATAAAATCCGGCTGCGTCGATCATAATAACCGGACGTTGCCATTGCTGCTCAGCTAATGTGCAAATAGCAGCAACATCGTTTCCCTCTAGCGCAGGAACACAAGTCATATAGACAAAAATGGCGGGCGGATCATAATCTTCAACCACCTGACGTATGGCATGTAGTAGTCGTTTCTCGGCTCGACCCATAATGACATCTTGTTCATTTAAATCAGTGGTAAAACCATAACGAAATAAATTACTGCCGTTAGCTTTAGTGCCTCGGTTGTTCCAAGCATTACCGCCACAGGCAATTGGGCCATGAACGATATGGGCAACATCGGCAATAGGTAATAAGCTAATTTGGGCACCGTCAAAGCAGCAACCACCGGCGGTAGCACCAGGAACAGGTCTACTACAGCCACTTTTTTCTTCATGATTATGCTCACAAGCAGGCTCGTTCATCAGTTCAGCTATTTCACTACGTTTCATCTGCTCTCCCATGTTGAGAAATAATCTCAATCATTACGTGATAATGTCTATTGTAGAGGGTAATTCATTACCCCTTTTTTCAGGCTAAAATTGTCGGACATCCTTTTTCTTTTTAAAGTTAATCATCTTCATAGGTGGCAATAATAAGTCCAACCGCTTTACTTGGATCATGGGTTAAAGAAGCACAACCTAAACTGGCAGCAATTAAAAAAATTGCAAATTTGGTGTTTGTTGAAAAAGCTTCTCGCTCTCCCATATCATCTTCACTGCAAAGAATAAACCGATATTGAGGCCAATGAGCCATAGCATTGTGAAGCCCTTTCTCAGTAGCACCAACATTCTCAAATAATTGTTGCATACTGTTAATTATTTCAGGTGTTAATCGGTGTTTAAGCACGCTGTTTTTATTTATCATTTTCATTACTCGTTACTTGTTATTACTTAACATGCCTATACACTTAACTCAGGTAAGGTTGTAAAATCATAGAATTTACTTGTAGGCTGCCCTTTAGGGCATCAAGAAAAACGGGCTGAATCCCGACCTACATTAGTTCCTGAGCAATTTACATAGACATATTACTTATTACTGCTAACTAGTTTTCTTGTTCATCTAGAATTTTTTGCAGCCATGGCGCTGGAGTGTTCGAAATCACTTGCTGCAATGGGGAAAGTACTTCTTTGCTCGGCTGTGGCAAAGGTCTTTTAATTGGGTGAATATTTGCTCTGACCACTTTAGCAGCGGCAGGCCCTCCAATAGATAATGTTGCCAGTACATGGCAATCATGTAATAACGTCACTAAATAGTCTGTGCGCGCAAGCCCGTTTTCACTGCAACAAACCGGTCTTACCTCCACTAATTGCCATGTTTTATCGTTAACTTCATAAATCAAAAACCGTAAACATGAACCAAAATGACCATCAATCATTTCATCATTATTTGAGGTGATGGCAACGCGTATTTTCGGTCCCGTTAATAATGCTTTATCTTCAACTTCTGGTGCTTCCATAGACGCAATGGTTTTATTGGTTAAAATGGCCAAGGCTTGATTTGATTGACCACGATCAATATCTCTATTTTGCTGAATAAGCGATTGATATAAAGATTTAGGGCTGAGTGAACGCAGTTTTTTTTCGCTTAATGGCTCGCCAAGTTGTGAAATCAATTGCTTGATAAAATTTTTCAATGCTATTGTTGGCACAGCTTTAGCCGCTAGTCCTAATCGCAAAGCAAGTTGTTCATCGAGTACAGGGGTCATGTTAATCTCCTAGGCTCTACGCGCCATTAAGGTTATCGGAAGCTTGGGCGCTGGTGATATCGGGTCAATATAAAAACGGCTACCGTCGGTAAGTTCAAAAGTGCCTCCCCAATTATTTTCTTGGTCGAACTCAATCGAAGCTACTTTTATTTCAACATCTCTTTTAGCGATATAAAAACTTAAAAAACCCGCATCTTCTTTCTTGATCATAACTTTTGGCATGGTTGTCTCCATTTTTTGTTACACATTCTTATGACAAATTTACTGCTTATTCTTATGGTAACTTTTCAGTGCTGAGATGACTCCTAACCCACTCGGTTATTAGTAGGCTAGGAGTTAAGCTTAAGTCAGCGGATTATCGAACCAGATCATAACTAAAATCTGTTTTACCAATGGTGCTCGAATCTTTATCAAGTTTTTCTAATACCGCATTAACTAAGGTCGTTAATATGTACATACCGCCTTCATAAGCTAATGTAGTATTACGATGTAAATGATGTCTGTCGAAAATTGGAAAACCTAGACGAATGAGTGGTACTTCAAAATCATCACCTTTGGCTTTAGTATCTCGTTGGACAAATTTTGCGTAAGAATTACCAATCATAAAATCAGGTTTATCGGTAAAAACTAGTGAACGAAAATGCCATAAATCTTTACCTACATGAATTTCTGCATTTTCGGTATAGGGCGACTGGGCAATCAGTGGCTCTATCTTTTTGCGCCAGCGTTTGTTGCCGTTATTACACAGAATGTGTTTAACTTCACAGCCGAGTTCTTGCAAAAATTTAGTTAAGCCTAAAAGGTAATCAGGATCACCATAAATTGAAAAGCTAACACCATGTAACCACGTGTGAGAGTCAGTCATCATGTCAACCAAGCGACCGCGCTCTTTTTCAATGGAAGGCGCGATAGGTTTGCCACTTAATTCAGAAATTTTCATGATCAAATCATCAGTCCAATCTAAGCCCATAGGAATTTTCAGATCGGGAATGTCGTGCTGCCAAGTACCCTGAACAAGTTTTCTGGTTTTCACTAATTGATCAGGTTGCAACAAAATGGTGGTGATAGCATTGGGTGCATCTTTCATTTCAGCTATGGTTGTGCCACCCGCATACATGCGATAAGTGCCGTCAGCCGGTGTATCTAATACTTCAGAAGGATCAGATAATAGGCTGTAATCAACGTCCATTTCCTGCATCATGCGATGGATAACGCGATAATTGCCTAAGTAAGTTTCAAAACCGGGAACTAGGTTGATTTTACCATTGCTGCCAACTTCTTTTTCCGCCATATCGGCATTGGTGAAATAACGTGCCATGCCTTCAAACATGTTGTCCCAACCCGTCACATGACTACCAATAAAGCTTGGAGTATGAGCAAAAGGCGTGGGTAAATCTTCAGGAATAAAACCTTCTTTTTTTGCATTACCAATGAATGCGTTTAAATCATCACCAATAACTTCGGCCATACAGGTGGTTGATACGGCAATAACGTCAGGTTTGTACAATGCCAACGCATTTTCTAAGCCATCGCTGATATTTTTCTGACCACCAAATACTGCGGCATCTTCGGTCATTGAATCTGAGACACAAGCAATAGGCTCTTTAAAATGGCGATTAAAATAGGTTCTAAAATAAGAGACACAGCCTTGCGAACCATGCACATAAGGCAAGGTATTTTCAAAACCAAGCGCACACAAAACTGAACCCAACGGTTGACAAGCTTTCGCCGGATTTATCGTCAACATTTTTCGTTTAAAATTTAACTCTTTATATTCTTCTGTAGTGGTCCATTCAAAAACTTCTTTGATTTTGGCGTCACTGTGCCCTTCTTCAAAGTTTTCTCGTTTTTGCGCCATCATATCCTGATATTGGTCTTGCTTAAATAACGCACTACCAGGTTCAATATTATCAATAGTTTGACTCATAATTTCTCCTTCCCGTGCCACTCATCTGTGAACTTCCGGGGATGGTTGTTTTTTACTTAATGACTCGTTGCTTAGTTAAGCTATTTTTTCCAAAGGCTCTGCTGATTGCTTGTTCCATGGGGCTGTCATTTTATCCCAACAAGGATTGTTGATGGTCATATCCATATCTCGGGCAAAAATAGCAAAGCCATCAAAGCCATGGTATGGACCAGAATAATCCCAACTATGCATTTGTCTAAATGGAATACCCATTTTCTGATAGATGTATTTTTCTTTAACACCCGCACCAATAAGATCAGGTTTTAGTTTTTCAGCAAAAGCTTCAAGCTCAAAGCCACTAGGATCATCAAAAATTAAGGTTGCATCTTTAACTTCGGTCACGGTTTTGGTGTAATCATCGTTGTGACCAAACTCATAACCAGCACCAACAATTTCCATACCTAAATCTTCATAAGCACCAATAACATGGCGAGGACGTAAGCCACCAACATATAACATGACTTTTTTACCTTGCAAACGCGGTTTAAATTTATCAATAACCGGCTGCCACTGCTCACGATATTTAGTAATAACCACTTCCGCTTTTTCCTGAACACTCTCATCAAAAAAGGCCGCTATTTTTCGCAACGATTCTTCACACTTTGTTGGACCAAATAAGTTATATTCCATCCACGGAATACCGTATTTTTCTTCCATATGGCGAGAAATATAAGACATTGAACGATAACAATGCACTAAATTGAGCTTAACCTTGGGGGTATTTTCCAATTCAGGTAACGTTCCATCACCAGACCATTGAGCGACTACTCTCAAACCAATTTCTTCCAGTAAAACTCGTGAAGACCATGCATCACCACCAATATTGTAATCACCGATAATGGCGACATCATAAGGGGTGGTTGAAAACTCTTTATCTTCTGATTTATCAAGTACATAATCTCGTAATGTATCGTTGGCAATATGATGACCTAGTGACTGACTAACGCCCCTAAAACCTTCACAACGCACTGGCACAATAGTTTTACCAATTTCAGCGCCCTTAACTTTCGCAACCGCTTCAATATCATCACCAATTAGCCCAACCGGACATTCTGATTGAATTGACATCCCTTGGGTTAATGGGAACAAGCCTTCAATTTCATCAATAATGGTGGATAGCTTTTTATCGCCACCAAAAACGATGTCTTTTTCCTGAAAATCTGAGGTGAAATTCATCGTACCAAAACTATTAACCCCAGTGACGCCAGTGTAATAATTGCGTCGCCCAGCACGAGAATATTGACCACAACCCACAGGGCCGTGACTAATATGAACCATGTCTTTAATGGGACCCCAAACTACACCTTTTGAACCGGCATAAGCACAACCACGCGCGGTCATCACACCCGGCAATGATTTTCTGTTGGCTTTAACACACGAGCTCTCACTAGAAGACTGCTCGCTGCTGGCCAAATGCTGTGCCCGATCTTTTTTGGCTTTCGCCGGATAAACCTCGAGTACTTCTTCAATCAACGCTTCAGTTGCTGTTTTGTCTGCTGACATAACTAACTCCTATCTATTTGTTTATATTTAAGTTATTAACTAGCAATTAACTAATAACTAACTAATAGTTAATTAACTTAAACGCAAGCTTCTTCCGTTGCTGTTTGGCCAATAATAGTTTCGTCTTCCACGTCCATAATGCCGAATTCCATTAATAAGTCTTCCAACTCATCCATGGTGACTGGATTAGGGACAACAAAGAGTTCGTTGGCAACAATTTTTTTCGCTAACGTACGATACTCGTCGGCTTGCTTACAAGTAGGATCATATTCAATAACCGTCATACGACGAATTTCAGCACGTTGTACAATGTTGTCTCGTGGTACAAAGTGGATCATTTGTGTACCAATCTTTTCAGCTAAGGCGATAATAAGTTCATCTTCACGATCGGTTTGACGTGAATTACAAATTAAGCCCGCTAAACGAACACTACCCGTAGCTGCATACTTACAAATACCTTTACAAATATTGTTTGCCGCATACATCGCCATCATTTCACCCGAAACAACAATATAAATTTCTTGGGCTTTGTTTTCACGAATTGGCATCGCAAAACCACCACAAACCACATCACCTAACACATCATAAAAAACAAAATTTAAATCGTCTTCGTATGCACCTTCTTCTTCAAGGAAGTTAATAGCCGTAATAACACCACGACCGGCACAACCAACACCTGGCTCTGGACCACCAGACTCTACACAGCGTATTCCTGCGTAACCTGTTAACAACACATCTTCTAATTCTATGTCTTCTACAGAGCCAGCATCAGCTGCCATTTCCATAATTGAGTTTTGCATTTTTGCATGTAATATTAAGCGTGTTGAATCTGCTTTAGGATCACAACCAATGATCATTATCTTTTGACCTATTTCAGCTAAAGCTGCCACTAAGTTCTGTGTGGTAGTAGATTTACCAATACCACCTTTTCCATAGATCGCACATTGACGAATTGCCATAATTTTTGTCTCCGGTTTTTTAATTTACGGTTCCCAAACTAGTTATTGCAAAAAGTAAACCAACAATAAATCACACCTAAGTCATTGATAATGATGCACTTTATAAATAAACAGAATAGACGAACAAAATTATCCATAACATTTGTAAGGTTTTGTAGTATTACAGACAAAATATTTTGAGAGGTAAACAGACAAATAGAATGACAACCCTTCGTGCTGAACGAGAGGAACAAACAGTCGAATTTCAACAAGTGGGTAATTAGCTTATGGTGCAGAATAAAAAATGACAAATAAATTATTTATTTGGTGAATTAGCTGACACTTTTAAAGCTAAACTAAATCTGACAGGTAGCAATAAGCTCATTACAGCCGTTGTTAAATCATATCGAAACGCTAACTCTTACCACTTTGCGGAAGTTGGTATTTGAGAATATTCACTAAAAACATTTGTATGTTTTGATCTATAGCAGACATAGCTAAACGTAACCGTGTATTTGATGATATAGCCAAGCATGGTAAGGGCATTATGGGCTGGTCGTTTGGCTTTAAATTACACCTGATAGTCAATCATTTGGGCTAGATTTTATCGGTAAAAATAACAGAAGGAAATGTTGATGATAGAAAG
>JAOPTQ010000142.1:0-1616 GCA_051531915.1 Colwellia sp.
CAATGTGTTGAAAAAATACTTTTCGCGCTGGTTTTTCTATGGTCAATAGATCACAAGAAAAAAGGCGATAGATCACAGACAGCAAATTATGATTAAGTTATTGTCCCTTTAGAGTATTCATTTCAGGCACTTAACTTGGGCTCACAACATAAAAGTAAAAAACACCTCAATTTTAAGACCCTTAGAAAGTCTATGGCTCAGTGTTTTTTATCCATTGACGATAGCCGCCAACAACAAAAATGCGATTACAGTCAGCATGACGCCCTAATGAGCGCCTTCGCCTGTATGTTCTTTCAAGACCCATCCCTACTGCACTTTCAAAAACGCCTTGAGCAAAAGCATCAACGCAATAATTTAAAAAATATTTTTGATGTGCCCAATATCCCGAGTAACAATCAACTGCGTGATATTATTGATAACATTTCCAGTGATACCTTCGCCCCTATTTTTAAAGACTTCCACGAAAAACTAAGACGACATAAACATTTAGAAAGCTATGCCATTTTACCTAACGTGCTGATGTGTACCATTGATGGAACTCAATACCACAGCTCTAAAACAGTGCATTGCGCTAGTTGTTTAACCAAAACGCATAAGTCAGGGGAAGTTACATACAGCCATGGGGTATTGCAAGGTGCCATCATGCACCCTGATAAAAAACAAGTCATTCCGATGATGCCAGAAGCCATTAAAAACAGCGATGGAGCCAAGAAACAAGATTGTGAAATTAATGCCGCGAAGCGTTTTATTACTCGCTTGAACACAGAGCACCCAAAACAAAAATTCATGATTTGTGGCGACGGTTTAATGTCTCATCAACCGATGATTGAAGAAACGCTTGAAGCCGGTAATCACTTCTTATTTGTCGCTAAGCCCGGTGATCATAAATATTTAATGGAATGGCTTAATGCCTTCAATGTCCTACCAAGCACAGAAGTTATTGATGCAAAAGGTAATACGCACATTTACACCTGGCAAAATAATGTGCCACTCAATGGTAATGAAAAAACGTTGAACGTGAACTGGTTTCAATATCAGTTTAAAAACCTAAAAGGAAAAATCACCAAGACCCACAGCTGGGTGAGCGATATAGAAATCACCCTAAACAATGTAGAAAAGATGAGTCAAGCAGGTCGCTGCCGATGGAAAATAGAAAACGAATGCTTCAATACCCTCAAAAACCAAGGTTATCATTTAGAGCACAACTATGGTCATGGCGATAAAAACTTAAGCCACAACATGTACTTGCTCACACTGCTCGCGTTTTACTTCCATCAAATATTTGAGTTGACCGATGGTGTTTATCAAGCCTGTCGCGTGTCATTTGGTTCAAAAGCGCATTTATGGGAAAACCTTAGATGCACAATTAGAACGGCTATTGTCGAGGATTGGGCGCAATTACTGGATTCACTGTTAAACCCTGATGATTATGTGATGACGAAGCTGAAAAAAACTTAATAAATCAACCTTGAGATAATGGACTTAACGGTCTAACTCGACGTGTGCCTGCTGATAATGTTTAAACGCTGAACGATATACAAAAAATCGAAATAAAGTAAAAAATGACTAAAAAAGTCATTTTGGCTGATTGGGAATTAGTTCACCGATAATTGCTG
>JAOPTQ010000143.1:0-16133 GCA_051531915.1 Colwellia sp.
TTAGTTCACCGATAATTGCTGAGTATTCAGCTTAATACTGGAGATGTTGAAATGAATGTGTTTATTAATAGTGATAATCCAGATTTAAACATCTTTCAACAGTATTTTTTTGTTGCTAATAATACTTCTAAGCTTCCAATATTAGCTTCAAAGCTTAAAAGCAACGAAGAATTAACAATATTAACATTATCTTCTGAAGATGTAATAAGAATGAAAAACTTACAGAATATGATGAAAAAACACCTGAAAAATGGCGGGGAAAGTAAAGATTTTGGTTTTTCTGTTCGTGTATTGAAAGGCTGTAAAAATTCCAATGAAATACCAAGCAATGTTTTTATTAGTTTATTTCTAAAATTAGATAAAAAATCAGATTTTTTTCCTTTGTATGAAAATTTTAATGTAGGTCAGGCTGATTTGTCGCCCCTTGAAAATTTAGAAAATTGGGCTGATTGTGATAATTAACTTCAACCAGTTCATGGGTATATATAATATAATTTTAGTGAGAGTGCTTTCACTCGTTTTTATATAATGATGGTCCGGTAGGGTGAACCACCTGCAAGGCAAGTGGCTTTTACTTTATGTTGTCCTTAAGCAACAATGGATAACGTGGTGTCATTTGTTGAGTTTGCAGCATTTTGTTGATATTGCTGTAGCAATGAATTGACCAACATAGAGACGTTACTGTCGGTGTTAGTTGAACTTTGAGTCTGACTGTTTTGCTTATTCTCCATAGCCGTTTGAAGCTCTTCTTGGCTGACAATACCATCACCGTCGGTGTCTGTTTCATCAAACATTTTTGCTAAGATAGAATCATCTTCATCGTCTGATCGCTTTAATGCCGCGGTAAACTCATCAATATTTAAGCCGCCATCTTCATCAGTATCTGCTGAGCTGAGAAGCTCTTCCGCACTTCCTCCGCCTGGTGGTGGAGGAGGTGGTGGCATTGCTCCTTGATTTGCCATGCGCTGCTCTTGAAGCTGCTGTAATAAACTACTAATTGCCTCTGTTGCTTCATCAAGTGATACTGATTCATCACCATCGGCATCCATCTGTGAAAATAGTCCTGAGATACTTTCTGAACTATCAGAATTTTGACTTTCAACTAAGGTATTAAATTCTGCTTTACTGATGGAACCATCATTATCTGTATCTGCAGCAGATAATAAATCTTCGGCCATTTGACCTGCATTAGGTGGGCTTTGGGCTTGTGTTATGGCTGGATAAAATCCACCACTACTTACACTATTAATCATGTTGCTTACTCCGTAATTATTGAGTATTAAAATAACCGATTACAACTATTTATCGGTGAGTATTCAGAAATTCATTGAATTACTGAATACTATTTACATGCAAAAACGTGACCTTTGTCTATCTAGTTAACTGTTATTTAAGTGAAAAACATAATTACTACATTATTTCTCCATAATTAATTCACAATCTACAATGTTGCTGCATGTTATTTGAAAAATTCATGATTTAATAAAGAATTGAAATGGGAGTGTTGATGTAAAGCTGAAAATTTTGGCGGGTATACAAAATATTATTTGTTCAATTTTTAACTAAATATAAAAGCGGCAAGTGATTGCCACTTAAGTCAGGATGAAACGGAAAGTTAAATGTTGTTATACACGTTATTTAGTATCACAAATAAATTGATAACCAACACCGTATATTGATTTTATATGATGGTTGTTAGGATCTGCTTGTGTTAATTTTTTTCGTAAGTTTTTAATATGAGAGTCAATGGTTCTTTCATAGCTTTCAAAATATTTACCTTGAGTCGCTTCTAATAAGGCTTGGCGAGAAAACACTTTATTCGGGTGTTCAAGAAAATTTTTTAATAGATTAAACTCATTTAAGGTTAAAATTACGTCAATACCTTGAACATAAACTTTGTGCGCATTGATATCGAGTATAATCGCCCCTTTTTCAATGAGTGTTGGTTGAATTTGTTGGTTAGTGTTCACCCTTTTTAAAACTGCTTTTACTCGTGCCATTAACTCTTTGGGTTTGAATGGTTTACACACATAATCATCGGCACCAACTTCAAAACCAATTAACTTGTCTATTTCTTCTACACGTGCGGTTAACATAATAATAGGCACATTACTTATTTCTCGAAAAGATTTACAAAGGTCTATGCCATTAATATTGGGCAGCATTAGATCTAAAATAATTAAATCTGCTTGGCAGTGCTTAAAGCATTGTAGTGCCTCTTTACCGTCAATAACATGGCTTGAGTCATATCCTTCTAGTAAAAGGTATTTACCAATTAAATCGGCTATTTTAAGCTCGTCTTCTACAATTAAAATATGTTGTTTAGTCATTTGATTATTCTATTTAAAGTCAAAGTAAATTAGGTTGATAGCGGTAAAGTGATATGAATAGACAAGCCGCCTTGTTTATTTAGCGTTGCAAAAATTTTGCCATTATGAGCAAGTATTATATTTCGAGAAATGGCTAAACCTAAGCCGGCACCACCTGTTTTTCTATTGCGAGATTCATCCGTTCTATAAAGTCGGTCAAATAACTTAGGTAATGCATCTTTGGCAACTCCGGGGCCAGAGTCTGCAAAAGATATTTGTACTTTTGACTCAATAATGTCAACACTAATATGCAAATTTCCTGGGGAATTGATATAACGTAAGCCATTTTCAAGAATGTTTTGAATAACCTGAGATAATCTATCGTTATCGCCTTTTATAGTCATTTGTTGAGTGGGTATGTTAGCAATCAACTCAATATTTTTATTTGAAAAAAGCGGGTTATATTTTGTCACTTGAAGAGAGAGCAGTGAAAGTATTTGAATGTTATCTTTTTGACATTCAAAGGCTGTTTTATCAATAACAGTTAATTCATGAAGATCTTGAACTAAACGAGTCATTAAGGTGACTTCTTCTTGTAAGGACGTTATTGCATTCTTGTTGAGAGGGATAACGCCATCAGTCATAGCGTCTAATTCTCCACCTAGAATGGTCAATGGCGTTCTTAATTCATGTGATATATCCATGAGCCATTGTTTTTGGCGATTGTCATATTTTAATAATTCTTTTGAAATATTATTAACACTGGTTGCTAACGCTTTAAATTCATCTTGGCTTGTTACCTTTATGTGTGTGGTGAAATCACGTTTAGCTATTTTTTGTGCTCCTTGATTTAATAAATTAATTGGCGCTGTTATGTGGCGAGAAAGTATGTAGCTAAATAATGTGGCGATAAGTACCCCTAATGCGCCAATCCAGTAGCTTATTTCTAATTGCTTTGTTAAATAATGATCGGCAATAGGATCATTTTTGAATGCTTTATTATTTAACGTTAACCAGCCAATAACAGCACCATTGAGTTCTATTTTCTCAGTGAGTATTACGGCATTTTTGATTGTTGCCTCAATAATAATATTTTTATTCGAGTCTAAAAGGCTAACGCGATTAAAAAAACTATCAAAATGCCTAAAAGGATTATGTTCACTCTCTTCTAACGGGGGAGGACGTCGATCGTTAGGCTGTGAAAAAAGATGGGGTGGAGGCATTTTGCTAAAGTTGTCACGGTATTCTTTTGGCTTGGCTTTAAAATCGTCAGGTTTTTGCTCAAAAAGCGAAAAATTTCTAGGAGGGAGTCCAAATTTTTTTGCTTCAGTTTTATTGTTAGGGGAGGTTTTTTGGAATATAGGGTCAAAAGCTTTAAAGTTCTCAACAATAGTTTCTCGCCAAAGGTTTTTATCTTGTGTAAATAGCTCCCATGAATTATTGATTTCATAGTGTTGAGAGAGTTTACTGGCATTGCCTTCTAGAATTTTACTTTGTATATCAACAAAAAAGTTATTTAAAACGCCTTTATTGGAAACATAATTAAAAATTTGCATCGCAATGACTAAGATTAAGATAATACTTAAATTGGCAATGAGTAACTTGTAAGCTAATTTCATCGGGTTGTATTAGTCTTTATTTTTAGTCGTTACCCACTACTACTCTATGTTGTGTGTAGTAGTGGGTAAGATAAAATTAAGTTTTTTGGGCGGTAAAAGTCATTTTAAAACCAGTGCTTGAATCAGCGCTTTTCTCTAGGATTAAAAACTGATCGACGCTGTCTTCACCAAGAATTAACTCTTGAGAGTTAAGAATAATGTCACTACTGTTCAACTTACCAATCACATACACTTTATAAGTGTTATTTAATAAGGTGATTTCTTGCGGTGAAGCAAAAGGAACCACTACTGATTTATCGGCAGTATCAATGATTTCATCATTACGAACAAAGTAAACCGTTATTGATGAAAATTCACTTTCGTCACTATTCTGATCGATTAAATTAACCACATTAATTTGATGATTGTAAATACTTTCACTTTGACTGTTATCAACAACAAGAGAGTTGGCAGTAATTTCGATTTCATCGACAATACCATCGCCATCTTCATCAACATCGCCATCACCATCTGCATCAACATCTTCTTCTAATAGATAGAAAAATACGGTTTTATCACTATTTTCATTCAGTGTTAATAAGTGGTTTTCAATGATAGGCGTGTTTTCTGCTGGGGTAACTAAGTTAACACTGTAGTCACCAAAATTTGTTTGAATAAAGTCACTAAATTGACCAAAGGCAAGTGATGGAATTTCAGGGGTATCGTCAACGCCGTCAATATGTAAATCCATAACACTGTGGTAGTCAGGCAATAATTCGTGTTCAACTATGCCATTGTAAACTTTAAATTTTGCTTCAGAGTCAGCCGCGGCGAATTCAGTTGCCGAAGATACTGAAATTATATCTATAACAAAAGGAGCAGAACCGGCGCCTTTATTATCTCTAACGCTAAATATGTATTCAGAAGTATAAATAAAAGAGATTTCTTTTGACTGGTATAAAACCTCATTGCTACCGGCAGCGGTAATATAAAAGACGTAACTGTCTACGTCTATTTTATTATTATCAGAAATTTCTGTATAGCTTATTCCTGAGCCTAATAGTTCTGCTTCGTTGAATGTTTCATCAGATTCAGATAAATAAATATCAATACTGTCTGACTCAGCATGCATATTTAAAAATCTAAGGTTAAACACTTCATCATCACTGTCGTCTGACTTTTCATCATCGTCTCTAACAGGAATTTCATAAATTTGTATGTTGGGTGTTTGAATGTTTTCTGCGATAACAATAAAGTTTAGTACATTCTTTTTTATTGTTACGTTGTCTTCATAAATGATTTCTAAATCATAATCCGCATCTTTCCATGCTAATTCTATGTCATAATCATCTTTGATATATTCATATCGGCCACCGGCTTTAGTGTATTCAATAGCAGAGTGCGTACTTTCAGAGTAATCATCATCATCATATTGATCAACCGTTAAATAAATGCCCGGTGATGTTGATGATGTATTGTATACTTGAAAATAACCTATTTTATTTTCGTCATCGTCATCGTCTGATCCACAGCCAGTCAACGTTAACATTAGTAATAATATTAATAATGTTGGTATTTTAAAAAAGGTGGAGAGGTGTTCTTTGTAGCTCATGCTTTTTCCAGATATAACAATAAAAAATTGATGGTATCAAAACGCCTTTCTTATAGCGAGTAGATTTAATAAAAAACATGTAAAATACATCTTGTATGTGCTTTTCTGCACAATATGTGTTTTTCATCATAATGTGAGCCGCTTATATATGGCATCTAAGTATAAGTTACTCTAATTAGGAACTGAATTTTAGTGGTATAGTGTGTTTGGAACATAAAGTTTAATGATAATTTTGAGCACCAAAATTGTGCGTTATATATCATTATCACCAACATGGTGCACAAAAAGGCACCACAGTTGATCACTGTTATTGTATCTTATTGTTAAATAGTTAAAAAATAAGTGGCTTATTTTGTGCATTACTTGCGTACTTAAATACTCAGTTTATTCAATAATAATAACGGAAAAAACATGCAAAAATTGCTTTTTATCATGCTCATTTTATTTATGCCTACCTTTGCTTTTGCTAATGACGTACAGCTTAATGGTGCTAATACTAGTTGGATTTTAACGTCAACCGCCTTAGTGTTATTCATGACTTTACCGGGTTTAGCGCTTTTCTATGGTGGCTTGGTTAGAAAGAAAAATGTACTGTCAATTTTAATGCAATGTTTTGCTATAGGCTCTATTTGCTCTATTTTATGGTTGGTATTGGGTTATAGTATCGCTTTTGGCGAGGGCAATGCTTTTATTGGTGATTTTTCTAAAGTAATGATGAATGGCATTGGCAAAGATGCTTTGTCGGGTGATATACCTGAAAGTTTGTTTATGCTTTTTCAAATGACTTTTGCCATTATTACGCCGGCATTAATTATTGGTGGTTTTGCTGAGAGAATGAAGTTTTCAGCGGTATTATTATTTAGTGGTTTATGGTTACTTGCCGTTTATGCTCCTGTTACTCATTGGGTATGGGGTGGTGGTTGGTTAGGCCAAATGGGCGTATATGATTTTGCTGGCGGTATTGTTGTACACATTACCGCAGGTACTGCCGCACTTGTTGCTGCGTTGGTGTTAGGGCCTAGACGAGGCTTTCCAAAAACTCCAATGTTACCTCACAATTTAACCATGACGGTAACCGGTGCAGGTATGTTATGGGTGGGTTGGTTTGGTTTTAATGGAGGTAGTGCCTTAGCCGCTAATGGTGATGCTTCAATGGCTATGCTAGTTACGCACATTTCTGCTGCCGCAGGTACGTTAACTTGGGCAGCAATAGAGTGGAAAAAGTTTGGTAAAGCCAGTGTTTTAGGAGCTGTAACAGGTATGGTTGCAGGTTTAGGTACTATCACTCCTGCTTCTGGTTTTGTCGGTCCTGGTGGCGCATTGATTATTGGTATTAGTGCCGGTTTTGTTTGTTTCTTTGCCACAGTATTTATTAAGCAAAAGCTAAAAATTGATGATTCGTTAGATGTATTTCCTGTGCATGGTGTTGGTGGTATTTTAGGTACGCTATTAGCCGGTGTTTTCTCAGCAACCACGCTTGGTGTGTTCAGTGGTTTTGGTTTTGCAGAGGGAATTACAACGATAATAGAGCAAGTGGGTGTTCAGCTTGTAGGTATCATTTCAACGCTTGTTTATACCGTTATTGTCACTTATGTATTATTAAAACTGGTTAGCTTTTTAACCAAAGGTTTACGTGTTGATGAAGAGCAAGAAGTCAGTGGTCTTGATCAAGTTGAACATGAAGAGTCAGGTTATAACTTGTAAAGTCTTCCATGTTAGAAAAAGTTTTGATATAAAAGTCTGGTTAGAAAAACGCTTAATGTAAAAGTTTTGATAGAAATAGCTTAATAGAAAAATGAATAATCCTATGTTTTTCGACTGCGGTAGGGTTATTCATTGCTTCACGATATTTTTTTATGTTGATTTTATTGATAAGTTGATCCCGATAGCGTCAAGCGTTTGTTGTTCAAAAAACAAATCACTGTCAACAATAGGTCGTGCTAATAGCCATTTTTTGTTAAAAGAAAGCTGTAAGAAGTTCGCTTTGGCTGTAATTATCGGTGTTGGCGGATCACTTAATTGGCGTTGTTGATTTAAGAGTACAGAAATTCTGAGTAACACCCCTATTTTCGTTAATGCTTTTGCTTTTATTTGATAATTATTTAACGCATTGTAGGGTGATATGCTCTTTCTATGACTAAACACTAGCCAAGCAAGCGCTTTTTGCTGTTCTTGGTTAAATCCGGCTAAGTCTGACTGCTCTATAATATATTGTCCATGCTTATGGTAGCTTGAGGCATTAATGTTCATCCCTATTTCGTGTAAAAAACAAGCCCAAGATAATAATTCCTTATAGTTACTTTTGGTAATATTCCATGCTTTAGCGCAATGTTCATAAAGTAATAATGCGACTTGTTCAACATTAATAGCCTGCTCATTGTCGATAGAAAAACGCTCACTTAAACTATGAATAGTATTTTTTTGCACATCTTGATGCTTGCTCACTAACAGTGATGGTTCACCTAAGGTTAATTGAGGAATACTTTCAAGTTGCTCATACAAAACGCCTTCACGTAATGCATAACTACAATAATGAAGCTCAGCTATTGTTAATGACTCCATTAACGCAATTAGTATGGCTAAACCAGCACAAATCACGTCACGTCTGTTCTCTTTTAATCCTCTTATGGTAATGTTGTCAATGTGCTTAAAATCGATAAGTTGTTGCTGTAATTGGTAAAGTTTTTTTAAGGTGATAGGGTGATTTATATCGTCGCTATTTTTATTTTGTTGTGAAAAATTAACTAAATGAAATATGGCTTTTATCGTACCTGAAGTGCCGGTAGCGGTTTGCCAACCCGTTTTTTTAAAGCGTTTAGCAATTGAGTTTATTTGGTGTTTAGCGGATTTTATAGCTTTATCAAATTGTTTTTTAGTAATGCTACCATCAGCAAAAAATGTTTGCGTATAATTTACGCAGCCCATGGTTAAGCTATCTAAGACAAGGGTCTGATAATTTTTTCCAATAACACATTCTGTGCTACCACCGCCAATATCGAGCACCAAACATTGTTTTGATGGCGGAGTATTACGTACAACGCCTTGATAAATTAAACGCGCTTCTTCATGGCCTGATATTATCTCGATAGGGAATGGAAATACTTTTTGCGCGGCATCGAGAAAAACTTGATAATTTTTGGCTTGCCTTAACGTAAAAGTAGCGACAACCCGAAAGTTTTTTGGTGAAAGGTTTTGAACTGTAGTCGCCAAATTTTCAAGTGTGGCAATACCACGAATGATCGCCGATTGACTGAGGTTATTGTCATTATCTAAACCGGTTGCTAATTTTACGCGATATTTTTCAGAATGTAATATTTGTAGATGTTGATCAATGACGCGGCCATAAACAAAATGAAAACTATTTGAACCAATATCGAGCGCGGCAATATAATTGTCGGGAATAATATTTTTGTCATCGCCTATTTGATTCATCGAGTTCTTCTTGTTGTAGATATTCATAAATGGCTACTTGTGATCTTAACGGTTTTTTATTATTCGCTTCACTTTTTACAAAAGTGTTGGTTAAGTTTTTATCAATAAGTCGCGCCTTAACGTTATCTTTTAAGTGTAAATCAAGAATCCGAATTATTCGACTTTTTATCTTTTCATCATAGATTGGGCAGGCAACTTCTACACGGTGATCAATATTACGCGCCATCCAATCAGCAGAGCTAATATAAACGAGCGGATCATCGTTATTGTTGAATACCATCACTCTAGGGTGTTCTAAAAATCGGTCTATGATGGAAATAATGGTGATATTTTCGCTTACTCCTTCGATGTTTGGTATTAGTGAACACATTCCTCGAATGATTAAACTAATTTTTACACCGGCGGTACTTGCGCTATAGAGTCGGTTGATTAACCCTTTATCAACCAAGTTGTTAAGCTTTAAGGTTATCGCGGCTTTATTGCCTTTTTCAGCAATTTGAATTTCGCTATCAATTAAGTTATATAAACGCCTGCGCGAGGTTAACGGTGATACAATTAAATGATTAAATCGATACCGTTTATAACTATGAGACACAAAAGAAAATATATTATTAACTTCTTGGCATATATCTTTGTGTTTGGTAAATAACGAAAAATCGGTGTATATTCGGGCATTATTTTCGTGAAAGTTTCCTGTGCCTATATGTGCATAGTGCACTGTTTTTTCTTCTTCAATGCGTGATATTAAACATAATTTAGAATGAATTTTTAAGGTTTCAATACCAAATTCAACCTTGATACCCGCATCTTTCATCAGCTTCGCCCAATTGATATTGGCTTCTTCGTCAAAACGCGCTCTCAGCTCGACCACAACAGTTACCTGCTTGCCATTTTTGACTGCTTCAATCAGTGAAGGAATAATATGAGAATGTTTGGCAACGCGATAAATATTTATTTTTATTTTTTTTACTTGCGTATCGAAAGCAGCCTGGCGAATAAACTCAGTAAAATGACTAAATTTATAATAAGGATAATAAATAAGAATGTCTTGCGCAGAAATTGCTGAAAAAACAGAAGGGTATTTCTTAAATTGAGCAGACTCTAAAGTGATAAAATCTTCATTTTCAAGTGCTTTGTTGCCTAAATTAGGAAAACCGATAAAGTCTTTAAAATGCCGATAAGTACCGCCTTGCACTATATTGTCTAATTCTTTTATTTTAAGCGATTTTTTTAAAAATTTTAACATGTAGTTTGGCATTTCACGATCATGTACTAAACGAACTAAATCAGCCCTTAATCGCTGTTTTAAGCCTTTTGACATTTGATTTAATAAGCTGTCATCAAGTTCGTTAGTTAAATTATATTCGGCGTCTCGGGTCAACTTCATTGAATAGGCTTCAATTTCAGAGGCAGCAAAAGCCCCACAAAATATTTTATCCATAAAAAATTTAACAACATCATCTAGAAATACAATGCCATGCTTTTGTTCTTTTAAGTCAGTTACGGGCAGCACAATAAATCGACTGACTTTTTCACGGGGAATTTCAACTAAAGCAAATTTCACCTTTTCATCTTGGGTTAAAGACACTAAAAAATAAATGCCTTCATCGTCTAAACACGCTGAAAATTGCGTGTTAGATTGAATGGTTATCGGGGTGATGTGGTGAATTATTTTATTATTAAAATAGTCGGTTAGCCACTGGAATTGCGAGGAAGATAATTTTTTATTAAAAACATTAATGTCATTGTTCGCTATTATTTGGATATTATGATCTTCTAACTGGGCAAATACCGTGGTACTAATCGCTTTAAATTTTTCTGATGACAGGGCAACTAACTGGAGAACTTTTTTTAATAAATCAGTAGATTGAGTGTTTTCAGTATTTGGATTTTCTGTGTTTTTTGCGGCTTCTAATAGCGCTCTTCGGCGAATGTCAGCCACTTGAACTCTAAAAAATTCATCTAAATTGGATGAATAAATACCTAAAAAGTGAATTCTTTCAATAATGGGGACAAGCTCACTCTGAGCTTCTTGCAGTACTCGTTCGTTAAAAGCTAACCAGCTAATCTCTTTATCAAGAAATTGTACATTCTCTTTCATTGTTGTATGACACTAATTTAATTAAATAAAAATTATATTATAGAATTGTTACAGTCACGTGACGGTCTGCCGTCAAATACGACTATCGTGTGTGAATATTCACTATTCACCAAACCGCTATGGTGTTATTTTCAAAGTGTGTACTCTCAAGTCTGTCAGTTTTTATGTTTAATATTCTATTAAAATAACGTGAAGATAATTGAATAAAGGCTTGATGCTTATGTAAAATTACCAGAAACTGAAAATAATAGTTTTATTATAGTATGGAAAAATTATTATTTTTAGGATGGGGCGGAATTTTTTCTTAAGACTAAAGGCGTATAGCTAAATCAATAAAAAAAAATTAGCATAACGATCAATTATTAATAAAAATATAACGCTATAAAACATAAACTATTACATCAGATTATTTGCCCTTATTAATCTTCGAAGGAACAGAACATGAAAGAATTACAATCTTGTTACCCCGTTTTAGCTCAAGCCAAAGCTAATACTCATATTGATGCCGCTACCTATGATGCGATGTATAAGCAGTCAGTTGAACAACCTGATGTCTTTTGGGGAGAGCAAGCTAATAATTTTATTGATTGGTATCAACCATGGGATAGTGTCAGTAAAATTGATTTAAAAAACTCTGAAATTAACTGGTTTTCTGGCGCTAAACTTAATGTCAGTTACAACTGTATTGATCGCCATTTAGCGACTAAAGCAAATGATATCGCTATTATTTTTGAAGGTGATGATCCTTCTGAAGATCTCAAGGTTAATTATCAAGAGTTACATGATCATGTTTGTCGTTTTGCTAACCTTTTAAAAGCGCGTGGTGTTAAAAAAGGTGATCGTGTTTGTATTTATATGCCGATGATTCCTGAAGTGGGCTATGCCATGTTAGCTTGTGCGCGTATTGGGGCAATTCACTCAGTGGTCTTTGGTGGTTTTTCTACAGAATCGATTAAAGCACGCGTGCTTGATGCCGATTGTCAGGTAGTTATTACGGCGGATGAATCACTTCGTGGCGGTAAGCGTATTCCCCTTAAAGCGAATGTTGATGCCGCTATTGCTGATTGCCCCAATGTTCACTCTGTGATTGTGGTTGCTCGTACAGGGGGGGATATTGCTTGGAATGAAAAAATAGATATTAACTACGCCGAGGCAGTTGCCGGTTTACCTGCGATTTGTGAGCCAGAGGTAATGGACGCAGAAGATCCTTTATTTATTTTATACACATCAGGTTCAACCGGTACGCCAAAAGGGGTTGTACATACGTGTGGTGGTTATATTCTTTATGCCGCCATGACGCATAAATATGTGTTTGATTATAAAGAAGGTGATATTTATTGGTGTACAGCCGATGCCGGTTGGATCACTGGCCATTCCTATATTTTTTACGGTCCGCTAGCAAATGGCGCTACCACACTCGTTTTTGAAGGTGTACCGACTTATCCTGATGCGGGACGTTTCTGGCAAGTATGTGAAAAGCATAAAGTCAATATTTTCTATACCGCACCTACCGCGATTCGTGCCTTAATGAGTATTGGTGATGAATTAGTTGAAAAAGCGGATCTTTCTTCTGTAAGATTATTAGGTACTGTTGGCGAGCCAATTAACCCTGAAGCATGGCATTGGTATTATGAGGTTGTTGGTAAAAGTAATTGTCCAATAGTCGATACTTGGTGGCAAACAGAAACGGGTGGCATTATGATCACCTCATTGCCGGGTGCTATTGATATGAAACCGGGCTGTGCCGGTAAACCTTTCTTTGGTGTTCAGCCTGCATTATTTGATAAAGATGGTAGTACGCTTGAAGGTGAAAACCAAGGACTACTTGTGATGACAGGAAGTTGGCCTGGACAATTACGTACAGTATATGGTGATCATGGCCGTTTCTATCAAACCTATTTAAGCCAATATCCGGGGAATTATTTTACCGGCGATGGCGCAAAGCGCGATGAAGACGGTTTTTATTGGATCACAGGGCGTGTTGATGATGTTTTGAATGTTTCTGGTCACCGTTTGGGTACTGCTGAAATTGAAAGTGCACTAGTTTTACATCCTGCGGTTGCTGAGGCTGCTGTTGTTGGTTATCCACACGAAATTAAAGGGCAGGGCGTTTATTGTTATGTAACCTTGATGAGTAGTGCGACAGAGTCTGATGAATTGAATGTTGAGTTGAAAGAGTTTGTTGCTAAAGAGTTAGGGCGTTTTGCTAAGCCTGATTACCTTCAATGGGCTCCGGGTTTACCTAAAACACGCTCAGGTAAAATTATGCGTCGTATTTTACGTAAAATTGCTGAGAATGAAGTCGACACTTTAGGAGATACTTCAACGCTTGCAGATCCTAGTGTGGTTGAAGACTTAATAGCCAAACGTATTGTGCATGGCGGTTAATTTGTTTAGTTAAGTTGTTTAGTGAATTTATTTAGTTAAGTTGCTTAGTTAACCAAGCAAGGTAGATTATTGAGTTATTTGAATAAATACTATTAATGAATATAAAAAAAGTGCTTTTTAGCACTTTTTTTGTTTTTTACTCTATACGAAGATAAATTAATGTGTAAAAATAACATTACAAAGTGCGTAATTAAATCTTTACAGTTTAGCGGTTTTGTTTTTGATTGAGCTGTAAGCTTTTAAAACATCATGATTACCTAGCAATATTTAGGGTAAATGTTTGTTTAGCTGTCGCATTTTTATATTTTTAGCTTTTAGCTTTTATGATTTATTTACTAGGAAAAAACTGATGGCAACCACAGCCCATATAAAAACATTGAACGATATTCATGTTAATGCAGAGCATGTATTAATTACCCCACAAGCACTTAGAGATGAAATACCCTTAAATGATGCTGGGCGAGAGTATGTAAAATCAGCGCGTAAAATTATTGCTAATATTATTCATAAATGTGATCCTCGTTTGTTAGTGATCAGTGGTCCATGCTCTGTGCACGACGTAGAAGCGGCAAAAGATTATGCTCGTCAACTAAAAGTGTTGCATGACAAATACCAAGGCTCACTTTATATTGTAATGCGAGTTTATTTTGAAAAACCACGCACTACGGTAGGGTGGAAGGGTTTAATTAATGATCCTCAAATGGATGGTTCTTTTGATGTTGAGTCAGGACTTCGTAAAGCGCGTGAATTGTTAATTTATTTAACAGAGCTTGGTTTGCCTTTAGCAACCGAAGCATTAGATCCTATTAGCCCGCAATATCTTGCGGAGTTATTTAGTTGGTCTGCTATTGGAGCGAGAACCACAGAGTCGCAAACACATAGAGAAATGGCAAGTGGGTTATCTATGCCTATTGGCTTTAAAAATGGCACTAATGGTAGTTTAGGCGTGGCAATTAATGCCTTGCAATCGGCGGCATCGTCTCATCGCTTTATGGGTATTAATCGTCAAGGACAAGTAGCATTAATTAAAACATCAGGTAATCCAGACGGGCATGTGATTTTACGTGGTGGTAGTCAACCTAACTATGATTCTGTGAATGTTGCTGATTGCGAACAAGACTTAGCAAAGCAGGGGTTAGAGCCTGGAATTGTGGTTGATTGTAGTCATGGTAACTCAAATAAAGATTATCGTCGTCAGCCGTTAGTTGCAGAAAATGTTTTCAATCAAATATGTGAAGGTAATAAATCTATTATTGGCATTATGTTAGAAAGTAATCTGCATGCCGGTAATCAAAGCTCTGAAATGAAAAAAGAAGATATGGTCTATGGTGTTTCCGTTACTGATGCTTGTATTGATTTTTCGACAACCGAAGAATTATTAGCGAATGCGGATGAAAAACTTGCTAAAGTATTACCTAAACGTACAGCCTAACTAAGAGCCAATTTAAAAATTATATGAGCGATTTTGATAATGAGTTATCTGCTTTACGTGATGAAATTGATGATATTGATAGTCAACTGGTCGCTTTACTGTCTAAACGGCTATCAATAACAGCAAAAGTCGGTGCAATAAAGCGAGGTGAAGGTGTACCTATTTATGCGCCAGAGCGTGAAGCCAGTTTAATTAATGAACGTCGTCAACAAGCTACAGAGATAGGCTTAAGTGCAGATTTAATTGAAGATGTTTTACGCCGCTTAATGCGTGACTCTTATATTAGCCAAGATGCAAGTGGTTATCAGTGTGTTAACCCCGATTGTAAAAGCGTCGTCATTGTTGGCGGTAAAGGCCAGCTAGGAGGCGTTTTTGTTGATTTATTTAAACGCTCTAATTATCAAGTCGTTATTATTGAACAAGAGGATTGGCCAAATAGTGCGGCTATTTTAGCGCAGGCAAGTGTTGTGATTGTTGCTGTGCCCATTCGACTGACCTCAATGGTTATTCATCAGTTAAGAAATTTGCCAGATGATTGTATTTTAGCTGATTTTACCAGTATAAAAGAATCACCACTGTATGAAATGATGAAAGCACATGTCGGGCCTGTGGTTGGTTTACACCCTATGTTTGGTCCTGATGTTACAGGGCTAATTAAACAAACTATTATTGTTTGCGATGGACGTAATGCAGAACAATATCAGTGGTTGTTGAATCAATTTGAAGTGTGGGGCGCTAAAATTTATCCTGTTGCTGCCCATGAACATGATCAAGCTATGTCTATGGTGCAAGTTATGCGACACTTTTCAACCATCGCCTATGGTTATCATTTGATGGCGGAAGGTGCTGATATTGAAAAATTAGTGAATATGAGCTCACCTATTTATCGATTAGAATTAATTATGGTAGGTCGTTTATTTGCACAAAATCCAGTACTTTATTCTGATATTATTTTTGCTAACCCTGAAAATATTACCATGATGAAACGCTTTGCTTATCGATTTTTAGAATTGCTTGAAGACGTTGAGTTGGGAGATAAAGACGCTTTTGTGCGTATGTTTGAGCAAGTGTCAAATTGGTTTGGTAGTTATGCTGATGACTTTTTAGCTGAAAGTAAAGCGATGTTACTAAAAGCGAATGAACTGAAAAAGCATTAAAATTATTTTGTCGAAAAAAGATGTTTTTTCGACAAAATAAGGGCAAAAAGGTAAACGTTATTTTTTGCTGTTAAACTGATTGATTATACCAAGTTGATTAAGTT
>JAOPTQ010000144.1:0-4183 GCA_051531915.1 Colwellia sp.
TCTTTCCCTCTCGGTCATTTTGCTAACGCTATCGCGTTCTAAAAATAACCTGCCGGGATACGTGCAACTATTCGTTGCACGTTATGTAAATTATCACTTTGCATTTCGGGGGAGTGGCTTTTAATGCAATTAAAGAGCTGGTACATGAGGGTGGGGTATCATTTTTCTTGATAGTTTCATAAAAGAATATACATTGTACCTGCCTACTGGGATAATGTGTAGGGGGAATACAGGGACACAGAATGAAATTATTATTGAAAATGCTTTTAGTAGTTATTGTTGGACTTCTTTTTTTAAATTGTGCTCGCGATTTAGAAGCAATTAACGTGAATTATCTTTCTTCTGATGACGTAAGTGATACGCCTGTTGAAAATGCATCACCTGAAATGCTTGCTGAATTGACTCAAGAGATTGAAGCCGCTAAACTGGAATTTGAGTCGTATAGTGGAGTGGAAGCTGCACGGTGCAAAGCTAAGAACGATCTTGTAGCAAAAATTCACTCTATTAAACCTATGAAAGTGGGTTTGGAGTTAGCGTATGAAAATTCTGAAGAGGATACCGAACTTGCGGTAGCAGTCTCCGACGCAACTGATTTATTGGTAGAATATGAGGCATATGAAAAACAAATTCCCATTATAGCAGTTTGTTTAGATGCTGAAGCAAATAATTCTTCGAGTACATCGACTAATCCAAACGTAAGTTCACGCGACGAAGGTTCTTCAACAGAGCCCGAGAGCAGTGATGATGGTAAAGTTGTGAAATGGGTTTTAACACTTGAAGCGGAAGATAACGGGTCAGTTGTAGATTACCAACAAAATGTTAAAGAGGGTGAATCCTTTGCAATTGATGCAGCTCCAAGAAGTAAGTATGAGTTTGATAAATGGATGGTGACATCCGGCAGTGCTACAATTGCAAATGCAAATAAGAGCTCAACGACAATTCAGTTAGAGAGTGATGCCACGTTAACTGCTACATTTAAAGCGAAGGAAGATGAAGACCCTGACCCAGATCCTGTGGATACTGTCCCAGCTAAAAATGTTAAAATTGAATTTGAAGATTGGGCTACGGGCTCATCAATTGGTAAAATTGAATATCAACCGGAAAACTCAAATATAGGGTTTGTATCTGGTGGCGAAGTGCTTAAATATGAAAACATAACATTAGGCGCAGGAAATTATGATGTAAAAGTTCGGTATGCAACATGGGATACTAATCAGAAATCATTGAGTTTGACCTTTAATAATGTAGCTATTGGTTCAATAACACAGACGAATATGACTGGAGGTTGGGCCGAAGATTTTACTAGCTATAGTTCTGATTCATGGGGTACAATTAGTGTAGGCAGTGGGGCAGAAAATAAAGTTCTTTCTATTAAAATTGACCAGTCGAACATAAATTTAGACTGGATTGAATTTACGCCTAAATAGTTTTTTTTCACTTACCAGAACGTTCGTGATCTTAATAATGACTCAAGTTACTATGTAAATAATAAAAAAACTCAATTCAAATACGATGGTTAGATAAAGTTTACCTTTATGTATTACTGTTGGGGTTGAAGGGTTGTAGATATATCATATATTAGTGACGATCTATGAGAGATAGACATACTGTAGGGCAAACCAGGGACACATAAATATGAAAATGATCGAGAGATTAGTAGTCTTTACTACGTTAACACTCAGCGTTTTAAACTGTTCACGCGGCCACGAAGTGGTTGGAAGCAATGAAGATACCACCGATACTCAAATCATTGCTGTATCAGAAGAGAGTCTAGAACAGCTGAGTGATTCACTAATAGTTCTTGATTCACTTATAGCAAATGAAAGTGATTCTACTAAAAAGGCAACGCTTCAAGCGCAAGCTCAGCGACAAATAGAACAGCTCCAGGCCCAAGCTGTGGCTCAGCAGAGTGAGCAAGAACTTATTGTAGCAATGGCTAAATCGTATTTGGCAAATTTAAAGGCGAGTAATGCGCTACTGGCAGAAATTGCTGTTGCGAAGCAGGATCTTGCTGCTGCTGAAGCAAAACTGAAAGAAATGAACGTAGAGCTCGCTACTTTGACAGACTCATTAGGGATACCATTGAGTTCATCACCCCAGGGTACAAATGAGTCTGCAGAAGGTGGTGTCGCCAATCTATCAAGTAGCTCTGGTACAATTAAATACGGTGCATCTTCGAATGATAGCGAGTCAGTTTCTGGCGCTACTTCATCTGGAATGGCTGTTGGAATAATTTCAAATATTACCCCAGTAATAAATACTGGAACTGCAGTTACGGTAGAAATGTCAGAAGATGGTGTACCTACTCCATTTGCACTTACTTTAAATGCATCAGATGGCGATGGAGACATACTCACATGGAATATTGTCGAAGACACTGATGTTGGAACGGTTGACTATTCGGTTGTTGAAAATGCAGCAACAATAGCGTTTGTACCAAATCAAAACTACTTCGGAACAACAAGTTTTATTCTTTCGGTATCTGATTCATCGAGTTCTGATTCCATAACCGTAACCGTAGTAGTAGCCCCAGTTAATGATGCGCCAGACTATGCTGGTGGAGCAGTTGTGAGTGGAGACAAAATAGAAGGAAGTACGATTGAAATTGAAGCAGGCGCTGTGTGTGTTGATACTGTTGACACTGATGACGCTCCTTCATTTTCATATCGATGGTATCGAGATCCAGGCATGGAGGTTTTTAATACTGACCTGCAAGTTGGTGGAAATAAACTCTATCAGTTAGAGGCTTCAGATGTTGGTAACTATTTATTTGGAGTAGTTACTTGTACTGATGTGGATGGAATTGCTGTGTCGGATACTTCTGATTATACGAGTCAAATTGATATTGCGCCTTCAGGCACTGGCCCTAATGCTCTCGATTTTGATGGGGTTGATGATTATGTCAGCATCCCTGAAATTATTATTGATATGGATAATGGGTTCACTATAGAGGCTTGGGTACTTTGGGGGACAGGAAGTCCAACGAATAGCGCATTGATTGATTTTGGCCAAGACCAAGCTGATGATAACATCGTGTTGAGGAAAATGGGTGACCAGATCACTTTCCAGATGTTTGTAGATAATTCAATGTCGGAAGTGTTTTCAACAAGTGGTTTTGTTGTTACTAATCACTGGACTCATATTGCAGTTTCTGTTGCGAGTGATGGTACAGTGTCACTGTATAAAAACGGTGCTCTTGATACCACAAAGGTACTTGGTATAGCAGTGGATGATATTGTTCGGGATAAAAACTTTATTGGGTTTAATAACTGGGGTACTCAAAGTCACTTGGGATTAATAGAAGATGTTCGATTGTGGGAAACTGCTCGGACTGAATCTGAAATTCAGAATGCACTGTTTGCTTCATTTACTAATTCTGAAGAACATTTATTGGCTGCCTGGAATTGTAATACAACAGATGGTACAATACTGTATGATATAAATACAGCGTATAGTGGAAGATTAGTAAACATGTCAGATGATGATTGGGTTATGTCTTTTAGTAGTTATGTTCTCACGCTTAATGCAGATGGTGGAACAGTAGTAAATGAAGGCAATAACACTTTGGCTGAAGGCATGCTCTTTTCAGCAATGGCAGTTGAAACCGAGGGATACACATTTAATAAATGGGAAGTAACCGGAGGAGTTGCAATTGTTGAAGATACTCTTTCAGACACAACCTTCGTACAACTTACTAGTGATGATGCAACAATGACCGCTCAATTTAATCGAGATACAATACATATTGAGTTTGAAAAAGATTTTGATCAGCAAACCAGAAAAAATGAGTTGATAAAAGAGGATAATCTTGGTGTTACCTCTGTGGGTTGGATAACTAATGTTGGGCAAAAATTAGATTGGGAAGATGTATACCTTACAAAAGGTGTATATGAGATCAAGGTGCGCCTTGCTACTTGGGATAATGGGTTTGAACGCAAGATTCAATTTTTAATCGATGACCAATTTAAAAGTGAACAAGTATGTCTTCCTTCAATTAATACTGGTGGTTATTTTGATTGGGAAGTGGTTCGTGATGGCCGTATTGTAATCGAAAATGATGGTGAGTATAAGGTTACTGCTGACTTTTGGGCTAGAGATTATAATGTTGATTGGTTTGAATTTATTCCAGTGAGTAATTAAGGGCTGATTAAAATAACCTTTGCATTCTAAAAACAACTTGCCG
>JAOPTQ010000145.1:0-6516 GCA_051531915.1 Colwellia sp.
ACAAATCGTTCTGCAAGAAATGATACAAATAATCACCGAGCGGAGCCAGCGAGAGAAACGATTAGCCAATGAGTTGTTTCATCAAAGGCCTATTACGAACAACAAAAAAGCAAAGGAAAACCACATAACAGCATCATTAGATCGTTAGCTTTCAAGTGGCTTAGGATCATATTTAGGTGCTGGGAAATTAGTACCCCCTACGATGAATCAAAATATTTAGAAGCGCTTAAACGTAGAGGTTCGCCGCTGTTAAAATTTGCAATAAATAATTAAGTTTTACTTGTTGTCCACCTCAGGGCGTGTTGTTATGTGTTTTTCCAACTTTGAGCAAGATTAATTGCTTGCTTCAAGTTTGACCAATTCAAAAGACTATTTTGATATGAGCCAGCTTTACCTTGAAGGTTTATTCCGTATATTTTTAACCTGAAAGCTAGAATACAATAAAATGCATCGACAACTCCCGCGGAGTTAAACATAAATGGTAATTCCGCTAATTCAAAAATAGATTCGATACGAGTTAACTCACCTCTTACCTCGCCATTAAACTCTAATAGTGGATCTACAGGCTCCAAAGAAAATGGACATTGTGACCTAAGATTCATAAAGCCGGAGTGTAACTCTGAACACAAGCTTCGAGCTAAAGCTCGTTCAGATAATGACTGAGGGTAAAGAGCCCCTTCAGAGCATTCGTTGAAATACTCAGCAATTGCCAAAGAGTCATGTATGACAAAAGTACCTTCGTTTAACGAAGGCACTAAACCTGTTTTAGAATGCTTAAATATTTCAGATTTATAATTTGAGTTAGTTAAATCAATTACATTAACTTCAACATTTAGTTGGGCTAACTGGCTACATATCCAAGATCTTAACGACCAAGTTGAATCAGTACCAACGGTTAATTGCATTTATTAAACTCCAAACTCTAAATTGGCTGAACCAACGCCCTGTTAACAGGCAAAAAATTGTTGGCTAAAATAGCGAGGTACGAGCAAAAGCCAACTGTTTTTTGTCCTAGTTGAACAGCTTATGTGTTAAGTACGATTAGCCAAAGCTTTTTTATACTTATACTCTGTCATGTACCACATGATTATACCAAAGAATAAACCGGCAAGAAGCCAAACAATAACATGAACAATTGCAGCTAGAGAAATAAATCCATTTGCGAAAGGTTTATTCATAAAAGCCATAAGGATTAACATTGGCACACCATATGATAAAATGCCGTTTATTAGAAAGAAGTTTAATTTACCTTTTGCACGCATTATTTCCCACGCTTTTAGTTGTTTATCTTTCATCTAACTCACTCTCCATGATTGAGTAACACATAACAGCTTATTATGAGTATCTCTAAGTAATTCCATACCCATAAAATTTATTTATTGCTGATTAATATCCCATAATTTCAAATAATTAGAAAGAAAAATATAATCCGCTTCGTCTAAAGATAGTCTTACTAGGGTTTCTTAGTAATACGCCATCAACAGAAAACAGATGAAACACTTATGTTTCAATGTAATGCTGTTGTTTTTCAATATTTAAAATGGATTATATATATTACTTTGATGTCGTACTAATACGATGGCATTGGATTTATATAAAACTTAAAATCATAACTGTATAAATAAAAAGCTAAATTGAATCGAATTATGTCTACATCACTATTTCTTGAAAGATATACTTGCTAATTGAAGTAAAAATCCCCGCATCAAGCTGTCTCGCTTAGGCTCGCCTTTCAAATACTCTTAATTATTTGAGCTATTTTTTTAAGGCTATACATCGGAACTGATTTAATCAAAAAATGAACATGGTTTTTATCTGTTCCTATTTCAATAAACGCAATTTCATACCTTAGGGATATCTCCTCAAAAACATCTTTCAGCACATGATCAACTTCTTCAGTAAATATCGCTTTGCGATATTTAGCAGAATAAACAAGGTGATACAATAAAACTGAAACATTATGACTTTTATGAATGAATACACTCATCCTGATACTTTAGCGTTTATCCCATATCGCAGCAAACTGCGGGGAATTACCCCCCAAGAGATTAAAAGTTTCCTTGGCGTATTTTTATGCGTCTTTCTTTTGTGTTTTCCCATTTTTCTGCCTGTGTAAGCCAATAATTAGCTTGAACAATATTCCCTTTTCTGTAGTGAGCAAAGGCTATATTATAGTGAAAACTTGGCATTAAAAACTCATTTGGCTTAGTATTTAATAAGGTTAAATACTCATTTGGAAAAGGCAATGAAAAGTAAGTTAACTGTGTTCGGTTAGCAACGGGTTTAAAAGCACTTATACTATTTTTCCCTAGCTTTTCTTTGAAATTATTATCGCAACTTTTTGCAGCAAACACCCCCACTTCACTTTCAAATTTTTCAGGTGTTTCTAATAACCAACCTTGCTTATTATTTAAGGTTACTGCTTGTAAAATAGGCGTTGATGCTTTTATTTGCGCCGCCCACGAAATTTGTGCTAAAACTTCAGCTCTAATCAAAGATCGCGCCCCTTGGTAAAACTTAGCCAACACCGCAATATTATGAGAGAAAGGCTGTAATTGACTATTTTCACACCGGCTATGCTCACTTGGCAAAGGATATTCATCAATAAAACCAAGCAGATGACTAACCTCATGAGAGAAAACATTAACATCATCTTGAGCATCAAAATAAAGCAAACCTAAATGCACATTTGCGCCACCTTTGGGTAACATAATACCAACATAACGCGACCTAATGCTTTGAGCTAAATCACCCAAAATACTTTCATCACAACGTATCGCCTCGTCTTTTGTATGTGTACAAGATAATGCATTAAGCGCAATATAACGTACTGGGCTAAAACAAAGGTGATCACTTAACGAAGGTGTATTTTTTGAAAGTGAACTACTTTTAAAACGATTAATTAACTGCTCAACCTGTTTTAAATGAATTAAGTTTGTCGCAAATAATTGCAAACTAATGGGACAAGGTTGATCTGGTTTTTGATAATACGAATTTTCTTTATTTAAATTTAGCTTCGGGTGAGTATTTTCTAATCTTGTATTAATCGTTGTACTAATAGAAAACTTGTCAATATTATTGAGTAGCTGCAAACCTTTACTATCATTTTTTAATAATTGACTATGCCGTTTAACCATTTCCTCAACAAGGCTAATATCTCCCTGATGAATGGCAATAGTAATATTTAAAATTGTCGCTTCAACAAGTACTTTTAATGGCGTTGATGTTTGCGTTATTGAATGTTCAAACAGTTCAATCAACACTTGTTTGGCCGTAATGACATCTTCTTGGTTATTAAAATAAAATTGAGCTAATTCAACCGCTGCAACTAAGCTGTTTAAGCGGATTGCTTGTTGATACCAAACGATTGTTTGTTGGTGTTTTTGCTTGCCTATAAAATAATGCGCCAGTTGAATTGCAACCTCGGCATTAGTTTTCGCCAATTTTTTTGCCAAAAGTAACCACGGTTCACTATGTTTTTCTAATTGTTTTAAAGCGAAGGTTAACGCTGCCTTATTTTCTCTTTTTAACGCAAAATTCAATTGCGCAGCATTATGATCACCCGATGATATTTCATCGGATAAATAAGTAGATAAAAAAAATGAGCTTGTTGACAACAATGCCAACAAGCTCACAATGATTATAATTTTCAATTTATTCAAAATATTTCAACTAGCGTTAACAACAATAGAATGTCAATTTAAAGTTCAGTCTCTTGTTCCAACTTGCTGTTATCTACCTTTTTGGTAAACATTAAATTCAATTCTAATTTTGCATATCGGTGCTCAACAAAATCATAAACATTAGTACTTAATGCTAATTTAAAGAAGTTAGCCGCTACGCCTTGATTGCCTTTTATTAGGTTATATTTTCCAAGATAAAAATATGCTTCACAAAGGCGGTCAGTTAATGCTTTGCTTGAAGAAACATTTTCGGTCAGTTCAGTCATAAATTGTTGTTGTGACAATTCACCTAAATATAAATAAATAACTTGTTTAGCCCATGTATGTTCATCAACAAATGCTGAGCGCGTTTTCAGGTTTTGCTTGGCTAACTCGGCATTAATTTTATATTCTGCAAGGTATAACCATAACAAACGATAGGGATCATCATTTTGAATTTTATGAAACGCGATAAAATCACTAACGGCCAACTCAGCCCGCTCGCCATAATATAAGGCAATACCGCGATTTAAACGTGCATATTCATGATCTGGTGCTAACTCTAATACTGAGTCGAATTTTTCATATGCCTGAGAAAACTCATTCATTTGCGTATAATGAATGCCTAAAAAATTATAAGCATCAACTAAATCTGGCTTTAACTGTAAAGCGCGAGAAAAATCAAATCTTGCTAATGCCAGTAAACCGACACTATCAAACAGCACTCCGCGATCATAAAAAAGCTGTGCTCTTTGTTCGTCTGTTATTTTTACTCGGGTGATAACATCAGACAAACGTGCAATGGCTATTTCACTTTTATAGTTAATAGGCGCAGGTTGAGCGATAACGATTTGCCCCATAGCTGACGACGTTGACGCACCATTAAAAGTACTACAACCTTGAGTAAGCACCGTTATACCAATAACCATAAAAAAAATAATAACTTTGAAAATTGAATTCACTAAAATGCCTTAAAAGATAAAATATAAATATCAAATGCCAATCGGAACAATACGATTATAAACAAAAAAGGAGCCTTTGAGCTCCTTTTTTAGTTTATTATTTAACGTACTATTTATTCAGCTGGCGTTTCTGATTCTTCTGCTGGTTTTTCCATTGCTTCTTTAATACTTAAACGTACACGGCCTTGACGGTCAACTTCTAGCACTTTAACTTTCACTTCTTGACCTTCTTTAAGCACGTCACTTACGTTATTAACACGCTCTTGAGAAATTTGTGAAATATGTACTAAACCATCTTTACCTGGTAATACATTAACGAAAGCACCAAAGTCAACAATACGTACCACAGTACCTGTGTACAATGTACCAACTTCAATTTCAGCCGTTAACGCTTTAATGCGGTTAATCGCATCTTCAGCTTGCTCGCCCGATGTTGCAGCAATTTTAACTGTGCCATCGTCATCAATTTCGATAGTAGTACCGGTTTCTTCCGTCAATTGACGAATTGTTGCGCCACCTTTACCGATAATGTCACGAATCTTATCTTGGTTAACTTTCAGGGTATGAATGCGCGGTGCAAATTCAGAGATTTCTTCTCTGTGACCTTCAATCGCTTCATCCATTACTGATAAAATATGAGTACGTGCTGCTTTTGCTTGGTTTAACGCAATTTGCATAATTTCTTGGGTGATACCTTCAATTTTGATATCCATTTGCAACGCAGTAATACCACCGGTAGTACCCGCCACTTTAAAGTCCATATCGCCTAAGTGATCTTCATCACCTAAAATATCGCTAAGAACAACAAAGTTTTCGCCTTCTTTAACTAAGCCCATCGCGATACCCGCAACAGAGGCTTTAATGGGTACACCCGCGTCCATTAACGCTAATGAAGTACCACATACAGAAGCCATTGAAGATGAACCATTCGATTCTGTAATTTCAGAAACCACACGTACTGCGTACGGGAATTCTTCAACCGTTGGCATAACAGCCAACATGCCACGTTTTGCTAAACGACCATGACCAATTTCACGACGTTTAGGTGAGCCAACAAAACCTGTTTCACCTACACAGTATGGAGGGAAGTTATAATGAAGCATAAAGGCATCAGTTTTCTCACCTAAAATACTATCAATACGTTGTGCATCACGTTGCGTACCTAAAGTGGCAGTAACTAAGGCTTGTGTTTCACCACGGGTAAATACAGCAGAGCCGTGAGTACGTGGTAATACGCCGGTCATTACGTCTAAGGCACGAATTGATTCAGGATCACGACCATCAATACGTGGTGAACCTTGCGTTATACGGCCACGAACAACGGTTTTTTCTAAGTCATGGAATAAGTCTTTCGCTTCAGCAACGTTAAGATCTTCATCACTTGCTAATAGCTGTTCAATAACACCATTACGGATTTCAGCAATTTTTTCATAACGTACTGCTTTTTCTGTAATTTGATAAGCTTCGTCTACTTGTGCTGCACTAAGCTCAGCTATTTTAGCCACTAGTTCAGCATTTTTAACGGGAGCTGCCCAGTCCCAAGTTGGAGTATTTACATCAGCTTTGAATTCTTTAATTGCAGAAACAGCGACTTGCATTTGCTCATGACCAAACATTACCGCGCCAAGCATCACTTCTTCAGATAATACATCAGCTTCTGATTCAACCATTAAAACGGCAGAATCAGTACCTGAAACCACTAAGTCTAATTGACTTTCCGGTAGTTCAGATTGTAATGGGTTAAGAATATATTGACCGTCAGTATAACCAACACGCGCTGCGCCAACAGGACCACTAAATGGAACACCGGCAATAGTTAATGCAGCAGAAGCACCAATGAGAGAAATGATATCTGGGGCAATTTCAGGGTTAACTGAAACAACCGTGATAAT
>JAOPTQ010000146.1:0-16879 GCA_051531915.1 Colwellia sp.
TTTAAAGAGACTTGAACTCTCATATCTTGAAATACTGGAACCTACTATCTCTAGTAAATAAGCAGTGCGTCTACCAACTCCGCCAAACCCGCATTTCTTACTTTCTACAAATCCATATGTAAATGGTGGCTACACCGGGATTTGAACCTGGGACCCCATCATTATGAGTGATGTGCTCTAACCAGCTGAGCTATGTAGCCTTTCCATCTTGCCTCTGTGCAAGTGGCGCGTATTATGCAAATCTGCTTGGCTTTCGTCAACCGTTTTTTTTCAAAAAAGTGCACTTTTTTTGTGTTTGGCTAATGTCTGTCCAAATTGGCGGATAACTGTGCTAAAAAACACACAAAAATAGACACAAAAAATGCACTGATAATTATGTTAGTGCATTTTAGCGGTTTGCGTTAAGCTTTTATGACTTAATTTATTCTATCTTTGGCTTCTTCAGCTAAATGAGCTGAATACTTAGATAGTTCATCAGTTTCTTTTGCTACTTTTTTTGCTGGCAATTTACCAATAATAAATTCACCTACTTCTAAAGCATTCGACTTGGCTGAAAAAATTAATAAGCTATTTTTATTACATTGAATACTGTCATATATTGAGCGTATTTTTAATCTGTTTTGTTTTAAAAAAGATCTTAAACGGTTTTTATCATTTGCTTGGATATACTCGCAAATACGTAATGACATACCATCGGCCTGTGCTGCCTGTGAAATTGGAGCCATTAAATAAGTCGTTGCCAGTAAGCTAGCGATTAAAATTGTTTTTTTCATATAACACCTTAATATTTGTTGTTAATTTATTATTAATTCACTTTACGTAGTTGAGTGTAGTCTACTTATTCTAAATGTATAATAAATTTAGAATAAGTTTGTCGCCTAGAAATTAAACATTAAAACGGAAGTGAACAACATCGCCATCTTTAACGGGATATTCTTTACCTTCAAGACGCCACTTTCCCGCTTCTTTAGCACCAGATTCTCCGTTATATTCAATAAAGTCGTTAAAAGCTATAACCTCAGCACGAATGAAGCCTTTTTCAAAGTCAGTGTGAATGACACCGGCGGCTTGTGGCGCAGTAGCATTTTGTTTTATTGTCCAGGCTCGAACCTCTTTAACGCCTGCGGTAAAGTATGTTTGTAGGTGCAATAAACCATAACCTGAGTTAATAACTCTGTTTAGTCCCGGTTCTTCAAGCCCCATTTCAGCCATAAATTCAGCTCTATCTTCTTCATCCATTTCAGATAATTCGCCTTCTATTTCCGCACACACAGCAACAACAACAGCACCTTCCTTTTCAGCAATGGCATGCACAACATCAAGGTATGGGTTATTTTCAAAACCATCATCATTTACATTAGCGATGTACATTGTTGGTTTAATGGTTAAAAAGTTTAAGTAGGCGACTGCGGCTTTTTCTTCTTTTGATAATGATAATGAACGTACCATATTACCATCTTCAACGTGCTTAAGAATATTTTCTAAAACAGGTAATTCAAATTTTGCCTCTTTATCTCCACCTTTAGCACGTTTGGCTTGGCGGTGAATAGCACGCTCGGCTGTATCCATGTCAGCTAAGGCTAATTCAGTATTTATGACGTCTATATCATCAGCAGGATCAATTTTATTTGCCACATGAATAATGTTGTCATTTTCAAAGCAACGTACAACATGCCCAATGGCGTCAGTTTCACGTATATTGGCAAGAAATTTATTTCCTAAGCCTTCACCTTTTGATGCACCAGCAACAAGACCGGCAATGTCAACAAATTCCATTGTTGTAGGTAATACTCGCTCTGGTTGAACGATATCCGCTAATTGGTCAAGGCGAGGATCTGGCACTGGTACAACGCCAGTGTTAGGTTCAATAGTACAGAAAGGAAAATTGGCAGCTTCAATGCCTGCTTTAGTTAGTGCGTTAAATAATGTTGATTTTCCAACGTTGGGTAAGCCAACGATGCCACATTTGAATCCCATAATTTTACCTTTCGTTACTTGTGTAAAGAGTTTAGGTGAAGAGTTAATTAGTCTTCACTGAAATTGTTTGTTTTATTGATCGTTACTTATTACGCTATGTTTATAGTGTTTTAAACGAATGCAGACGGTTCTGAGCTTTTGTTAAGCCATGTTCTTGCCATAGCTCTAAACAACGGCTTGCTTCATCAATTGCTTGATCTATTTTATTCTGATCAATAGCGGGTGCTTTGCCAAGCACATAGCCAGTAACGCGATCTCTATGACCGGGATGACCTATACCGATGCGTAACCGGAAAAATTCTTTGTTGTTTGCCATACGCGAAATTATATCGCGTAAACCATTATGACCACCGTGTCCGCCACCCTTTTTGATTTTACAAACGCCAGACTCCATGTCGAGTTCATCATGAGCGACAAGAATATTTTCAACAGGAATGCGAAAAAAATTAGCTAAAGGGGCAACTGATTGGCCACTTCTATTCATAAACGTTGTAGGAATAAGCAAATGAACTATTTCGTTACCAATTTGACCTTTGCCATAAAGTCCGAAATATTTTTTTTCTGGTTTAAGAGATATGTTGTAGCGAGAGGCAAGTTCTTCGACGAACCAAACTCCTGCGTTATGACGGGTTTTTTTATATTCTGGGCCTGGATTTCCCAGGCCCACAATGAGTTGAATAGTCATTGTTTAATCAATGATTATTCAGCGACTACTTCAACTGCTTCTTCTTCTGCGTCACCTTCACTGTCATCGTCATTGCCTTTAGCTGCGTTAGCGGTAACAATGGCTTGATCGTGAGCTTCGCCTTTAGCTAATTCATCACAAGTAACACCTTTTGGCATTTTAACGTCTGATAAATGTAGTGTTTGACCAACTTCTAAATCACTTAAGTCTAACTCAATAAACTCAGGTAAATCTTTTGGTAAACAGCTAATTGCAATTTCATTTACGTGATGAGCAACAGTAGCACCTAACTTAGCAACGTTCTCTTCATTAATGAAGTGAACAGGAACATTCGTATGGATAGCATGGTTTTCGTCAATACGTAAGAAATCTAAATGCATAATAACTTCTTTGAACGGGTGGCGTTGCATGTCTTTAATAAGACATTTAACTTTTTTCTTACCAATGTTCAACGATAATACATGTGAGTAAAATGCTTCTTCTTGTTGAGCACGAAAAACATTTTTATGCTCTAAAGTTAAAGACACTGGTGCTTGGCCTTCGCCGTAAAGGATAGCAGGAATTTTATTCGCGTGACGTAGGCGGCGGCTCGCACCTTTCCCTAAATCTGTACGTACTTCTGCATCCAAAGTAAATAAATCAGTCATGGTTCAATACTCTTCTTTTGTTTATATAAATATATAAATTTAATTAAATCTTGTTTTTTGCGACCAAAAACAAGGGTATACACTTAAAAATCTAAAATAACTCTCTTCTAAGAAAAATCATCAGATAAAAAAGGCGCGCAATAATAACACCTATTTGCGATTAAGGCTACTTGAATATAGCGGCTATATACAGCATTTATGACAATAAAAAAGCAGTCAATAAAAATAAAGACTGCTTTTAAGAAATGATAAGTTTTCTATTTTTATAGTTGATTAATGTTCAAACATCGCTGAAATCGATTCTTCATTACAAACACGACGAATAGCTTCGCTTAACATACCACTTAAGGTGAGTTGGCGAACCATAGGTAGTGCTTTAATTTCATCGGTTAAAGGAATTGAATCAGTCACAACAACCTCATCAATAACAGAGTTTCTTAAGTTTTCAGCCGCATTGCCTGAAAGTACCGGGTGAGTTGCGTAAGCGATAACACGTTTTGCACCATGTTCTTTTAATGCTTCAGCCGCTTTTGCTAAAGTACCACCTGTATCAATCATGTCATCAACAATAATACAGTCACGACCTTTTACATCACCAATAATATGCATGACTTGAGCAATGTTTGCTTTAGGGCGACGTTTATCAATAATAGCAAGGTCGGCATCATCAAGTAATTTTGCTACTGCACGAGCACGAACAACACCACCAATATCAGGAGAAACGACAACAGGGTTGTCTAATTCTCGGTTTTTCATATCTTCTAATAAAATGGGCGTACCAAAAGCATTATCAACAGGTACGTCGAAAAACCCTTGGATTTGCTCTGCGTGTAGGTCAACGGTTAATACGCGATCAACACCGACACTGGATAAAAAGTCAGCAACTACTTTTGCTGTAATAGGTACACGAGCACTGCGTACACGTCTATCTTGACGAGCATAACCAAAGTAAGGAATAACGGCGGTAATTCTACCTGCTGATGCGCGGCGAAACGCATCAATCATTACAATCAATTCCATTAGGTTGTTGTTCGTTGGTGCACAGGTTGACTGAACAATAAAAACATCCGCACCGCGAACATTTTCATTTATCTCAAAACTTACTTCACCATCGCTGAAACTGCCAATTTTGGCATCACCTAAAGTAATATATAGGCGGTTAGCTATTTGTTTAGCCAGTTCAGGGGTGGCGTTACCCGTAAAAATTTTCATGTCAGGCACAATCAGTTCCTCAGAAACTTTAGACATTTAATAGTAAACACTGATTTAACGTTAAAAGTCACGGTTAGAATCAGCAAATTATTTAGTACATATATTTTTTGAGCTTGACATCAGTACTTCCATCACTGATGTTTTTTATCATGACTTACTATTACAACTTACTATTACAGCTTGCTATTATAGCTAAAAGAGGCGATTTATTTAAGCCTCGTGCAACAAACGAACTAACACCTTTAGGGAGTTTAGTTTGTAGTTCACACGCCTTTTGTTGACTGGAAAAACGTGAAAATATACACGCCCCTGTTCCGGTCATTCTCGACGGGGCGTATTCTATCAACCAAGCCAGTAGGTTGGCAACCTCCGGATAATGTTTTATTACCATCGTTTGACAATCATTATGGTATAAATCAGCTATCCATGGGTTTATGTCTTGGTTTATTAATTTTATTTTTTTTGTCTTGCGAGGTAGGTCTTTTGATTTAAAGACACTTGCAGTTGAAATACTGCAACTTGGTTTACTGATCAAATACCATGGTTCGTCAGGATAAACAGGCGTTAATTTTTCGCCAATACCTTGAGCAAAGGCAGCAAAACCTTTAATAAAAATAGGCACGTCAGCGCCCAAACTTAAGCCTAGTTTAGCAATTTCTTCAGTGGGCACATTGGTTTTCCATAACGCATTTAATGCTAACAATATCGTGGCAGCATTTGAAGAACCGCCACCTAAACCACCACCCATAGGTAAAATTTTATTAATGCTAATTTTTGCCCCTAAAAGTGTATTGTTATGCTGTGTTTTTAGATAGCTTTGCAGTAGTTTGGCGGCTTTGACAATGAGGTTATCTTCATTGTTCACTCCCTCAATAGGCGTTAGTAAACTAATTTCTGAAGAGTTAGTTATTGTAATGGTGATTGTGTCACTGTGATCTAGAAATTGAAATAATGTTTCCAATTCATGGTAACCATCTTTTCGTTGTTTAATAACATGAAGAAATAAATTCAACTTTGCCGGAGAAGGAAATTCAAAGCTTTGATCAATATTTTTATTTGGCATTTTGTGCATGTTCTTGTCTATATTCATTAATGTTCAGTGAATTATTGTCGCTATATTTTCCATTTACTTATAATAATTTTTATTAATAAATTATTTTTTTTGATGCTAAATTTAGTCGCTAATTGATGCTTGTTAACGGTTTGATAATTTGCATAAGTAATATGCCATTGTTCACTGTTGTAGTCACTTGATAAGCTTATAGGTAACTGAGTATTTTGGTCAATAATAAGAGTGTCACTTCTTTGATAAGGCAATCCTTTTAGCCAAAACCCTAACGCTTTAGTCGGCAGGGTTAATTTTGTCAGTGAATAAATGAGTTGCTCTAAATTATCACTTCGATATTCTTCACCATCCACTTTTATTATGTGTAGGTTATTTTCGGAAGATAAATGTAAAACATTAATGCCTAAATAACTGGTTAAATTGAGTTGTTGGTGTTGCTTGTCTTCATCTACCTGCCAATTTAGTGAAGCGCTTTCGCGTTTGTTTTTTTCAATAAAAGCTATTTTCCCATAAATTTTCCACTGTTTTAATTGCTGTAATTGCAACTTTCTTTGTTCAATACTTTGTTTTAGCGGTGCTTTATGAACGATTTTGTTTTTTTGTAGCGCACAGCCTGAAAGCACAGTATGTGTGACTGCTATCAGGATAAGTAAACGAAACATTAACTTCGACATTATTATAATTGCTGCAAGTAAAACCAATTTATAGTTGTTATTTGAACACAGCAAGCATAATACATTCAACCGGGGACTTTTAATTAAGAAGAATATTTCGTAAAATCGCCAGAATATTTTTTGGTAGCATCATTGCAGATTATGAGTTTACTCTGAAAGTTGGGCGAGACTAAGCGCATTAGCGTATAATTTGAAGCATTGAAGTTAATTAGCTTATGTTAATATTATTTATTAATGTAAAAAAATTTAATTTTCTATTAAGTTGGTAAATAGGATAGGTAAATAGGTTTGATATTTTGTCGATAGTTGCTGTTGGAATTAACCATAAAACTGCACCCGTTGCGGTCAGAGAAAAGTTGTCTTTTAATCCAGACAGGCTTACAGCTGCGTTGCAAGAAATGTTAACGCAAGTGCAGTGTCGTGAAGTTGCTATTTTATCAACTTGTAATAGAACTGAACTTTATTTAGTGCAAGATGGTGAAAAAGAATTAACCCAAGAGCGTATAGTGCAATGGCTAGAGCGCTATCATAAGGTGCCATCATCAACCATTTTACCTAGTTTATATTGGCACCATGATCAACAAGCGGTAAATCATATGATGCGGGTGGCTTGTGGCTTAGACTCTTTAATTTTAGGTGAGCCACAAATATTGGGGCAAATGAAGCAAGCCTATAGCCAAGCAAAAGCTGCAGGCTCTATGGCTTTGATTATGGACAGACTCTTTCAGCGTACTTTTGGTGTTGCTAAACAAGTGCGCACTGAAACGGATATTGGCGCTAATGCCGTATCGGTTGCGTTTGCTTCGGTTAATCTGGCGAAGCATATTTTTGCGAAACTTGAAAAAGTTAGAGTGTTGCTTGTTGGCGCAGGCGAAACAATTGAATTGGTTGCGAAACATTTATACGAAAATAAGGTGGGTAACATTACGGTAGCTAACCGCACTATTGCTCGCGCTGAAAATATGGCGAAAAAAATTGGTGCTGATGTTATTACCTTGGCACAAATTCCTGAGCAAATGAGCCGAGCTGATATTGTTATTAGTTCAACAGGCTCCACGTTACCCATCATTGGTAAAGGGATGGTTGAGCAAGCATTGAATAAACGTAAACACCAACCCATTTTTATGGTTGATCTTGCAGTACCTCGTGATATTGAAGAGCAAGTGGGTGATCTTGAAGACGTATTTTTATATACGGTTGATGACTTACAAGGCATTATTGCACAAAATTTAGAAAATCGTCGTAAAGCTGCGGTGCAGGCAGAGAGCATTGTTAATGTTCAATCTGATAGTTTTATGGCTTGGTTGAGAGGTTTAAACACACAAGACACGGTGGTTAGTTACCGTAAGCAGTGTTTAGAAAGTCGCGATCAATTACTTGAAAAAGCGTTAGTACAGTTAATTAATGGTAAAAATTCAGAGGCCGTTGTGGCTGAGCTAGCCACTAAATTAACCAATAAATTTATGCATGCGCCAACAAGTGCATTGCAGTCTGCCGCCCAAGGTGGTGAATTAGACAAGTTAATTTATCTTCGTGATATATTTCAAATAGATTAATTTCTTTTACGTTTCAAAAACAACGACTATTTTCTCAATCATCATATGACTGTGTTAGAATAGCGCCAATTTACCCATGCTCCATTTTCAAAAAATAAGAATATTTTAATGAAATCGTCAGTTTATCAAAAGCTTGAAGTGTTAGTTGAACGCTTTGAAGAAGTTCAAGCATTATTATCCGATCCAGAAACTATCGCTAATCAAGATAAGTTTCGAGCACTATCTCAAGAATTTAAACAATTAGATCAAGTGACTTCTGTTTTTAATGATTATCAAAGTGCAGAAGAAGATTTTGCTACTGCCGAATTGATGCTTAAAGATGATGATCCTGATATGCGTGAAATGGCACAAGAGGAATACAAAGACGCTAAAAAAACCGTGGCTCGTTTAGCCGATGATTTACAAGTTTTGTTATTACCGCGTGATCCTAATGATGATAATAACTGCTTTGTTGAAATTCGCGCCGGTGCGGGTGGTGATGAAGCGGCTATTTTTGCCGGTGATTTATTTAGAATGTACAGCCGATATTCTGAAAAGAAAGGTTGGAAAATTGAAGTAATGAACTCAAATGAAAGCGAGCAGGGTGGTTATAAAGAGCTTATTATGAAAATAAACGGCGAAGGTGTTTATGGTCATATGAAATTTGAGTCGGGTGGTCATCGAGTACAACGAGTACCTGAAACTGAATCGCAAGGGCGTGTTCATACGTCAGCTTGTACTGTGGTTGTTATGCCTGAAATTCCTGAAGCGGATGCTATTGAGATAAACAAAGCTGATTTGAAAGTTGATACTTTTCGCGCCTCTGGTGCGGGTGGTCAGCATGTTAACAAAACAGATTCAGCTATTCGTATTACCCATATTCCAAGTGGTGTGGTGGTTGAATGTCAAGATCAACGCTCACAACATAAAAATCGCGCACAAGCCATGTCGGTATTACAGGCGCGCTTACAACAAGCAGAAGATGAAAAGCGTCGTAGTGATGAAGAATCTTCACGTCGTAATTTAGTCGCTAGTGGTGATCGCTCTGAACGAATCCGTACTTATAATTTCCCTCAAGGGCGCATGAGTGATCATCGAATTAACTTAACATTGTATCGTTTAGGTGAAATTATGGAAGGTAACTTACAATTAGTGATGGAACCTATTATGCAAGAAAACCAAGCGGATTTATTGGCGGAGCTTGCCGATCAAAACTAGTGTTATGCCGCAAAAACCTGAAATAAGTACTCAATCTATTATCAGTTTACTTGAGCAGGGTTATCAGTTATTAATACCATGCTCAGATAGCGCTAAACTTGATGCTCAAATTCTATTGTGTTTTGTGCTTGATAAAGAGCGTAGTTACTTGCTTACCTGGCCAGAAAAAATAGTAGAAAATAAAACTGTTGAGCAATATTTTATCCTGTTGGCTCGTCGTCAACTGGGTGAGCCTATTGCTTATATCGTTGGTGTTAAAGAATTTTGGTCATTGCCATTTGCAGTTTCTACGGCAACATTAATTCCTCGCCCAGACACTGAAACGTTAGTTGAACTTGTTTTAGCCATTTTTGCTGAGAAAGACAGTATAAATTGTTTAGATTTAGGGACAGGTACTGGTGCAATAGCACTCGCTTTAGCTTCTGAAAAACCATTGTGGACAATAGAGGCTGTTGATTTTAGTATTGAGGCGGTAAAGTTAGCGCAACAAAATGCAGCAAACCTTAACTTATCTCAAGTCAATATTCATCAAAGTGATTGGTTTTCTGCTATTGCAACCGGTAAAAAATTTGACGTTATTGTCTCAAACCCGCCTTATATTGATAGTAAAGATGAAAATTTACAATGTGGCGATGTACGTTTTGAACCTAAGTCAGCACTTATTGCCAATGAACAAGGTTTAGCGGATATAAAGCACATAGCAACAATTGCTCCATCTTATTTGATAACACAAGGTAAATTAGTGTTTGAACATGGCTTTGAACAAGCGCAATTGGTACGCAAAATATTAACGGATTTAAGTTATAGCCAAGTAAAAACCGTTAAAGACTTAAACAACCAAGATCGTATCACTTGGGCTGTTTTTAATAAATGAAGTAGGAATGATATTATTATGAAGCATTTACATATGACGTTAGCGGTAATTAGTATTCTGCTGTTTAGTTTGCGTTTTATTTGGACATTAGCTAATTCAAAACAGCTTCAGAAAAAATGGGTGAAAATAAGTCCACATATCATTGACACTTTCTTGTTTTCTATAGGCGTTTACCTGGCTTTTGTTTATTACATCAATCCGTTAGAGCAATTATGGTTAGCAGAAAAACTATTAGCTATAGTGGCTTATATTTTTACCGGTTATTACACCTTAAAACTTGCACGTAATAGAACTATGCAAATTATTGGTTATATTGGCGCCATGGGTTGGGTAATGTTAATTGTACGTTTAGCGATGACAAAAACGCCGGTGTTTTTTGTTTGAAATGATTAGAATTTAAATCTTTTGCTGAAAAGATTTAATCTGAGCGGGTTAATTCCCCTCCGCTTGCTGCGTATTGTAGGTTGGGCTTTAGCCCATCAATTTGACGGCATAAATGCCGACCTACATTTAGCTCATAATATACCTTTCTTCGCGAAGCGAAAAGCTTTGGGCGAGGTTGTTAATTAACAAAGTTGATAAAAGTTTAGTAATGAAAGAATTGTTATTGTCAGAAATAAAGTCAGATACTAAAGATCTACTACAAACATTAGTGTTAATTGAAGAGAGTATATTTGATCAATGCTCTGTTGATATTTTGCCGATAAAATGCAGTGATCATTCGCTTGATGGCTTAGAAATCATTATCACGCAATGCCAAGCAGTGATTGCTGAAATTGACTCGTCATTAGAACAAGCGGAAGTATTGCTTAATGAATTGTACTTTCAGCATTTATTTATTGATAATTATCGTGATTTTTGGCCATTAGATGCTTATAAAGTATCGACTAGCTTAAACAGTCGATTGATGTCTCCTATTATTAAAGCTGCTTTTGTTGTTGAAATAATCGCCGCTTGTGGTTTTGACGCCGACATTGTTTTTGTCCCAAGTAAAGCAATGATACGAATTTGCTGTGATGAAAAATATGCTATTATTTTTGATCCCATTACGGGAGAGTCTTTACACTGGCATGAGCTTGATTTAAAGCTAGATGAGTTAGGTGGGGATCCGGGGCAAGATGAACTGCCAAGCATGAGTCAGCAAGCTATTTTGATTGAATATTTAACTGCGTTTAAAAATGCTTTAATACGAGAGAAGCTTTTTGACAAAGCCTTAAATTGTGTCGATATATTAGTGTTATTAAATCCTGATGATCCATTACAACGTCGCGATAGAGGATTTTTGCTTCATCAGCTCGATTGTTTTAAAGTAGCCGTTGATGATTACCGTTATTTTGTTGAAAAATGCCCTAAAGATCCTGCTGCACAATTACTAAAATTGCAATTAGATAATATCAGCTTAAGTGACACCGTTTTCCATTAGTCACTTTTAATGGCTCGATAATGAACATGAATAGCATAAAAATAACCATAGAGGTCTGAATGTCTCCTGCTCCATTAATTACCAATGATGTAACTGTTTTAGGTTTATTATCATTGATTTTAGGTTTTGTTTTTTACACTTCAAATAGTCAGCATCCAGCTTGGCAAAAATTTTATAAGTATGTTCCTGCTTTATTAATGTGTTATTTATTACCGTCATTGCTTAATACTTTTGGCATTGTGAGTTCGCAATTAAGTCAAGTAGATGATGTGGCAAAATATTATTTGCTCCCTGCATGTTTGGTACTCTTAACCTTAAGTATTGATATTAAAGCTATTATGGCGCTTGGGAATAAAGCGATTATTATGTTTTTAACCGGTACTGTTGGGGTTGTTATTGGCGGGCCTATTGCTTTATTTGTGGTTTCTGTTATTTGGCCAGAATTAATTGGTGTGACGGGCCCAGATGCTGTGTGGCGAGGTATGGCGGCATTAGCGGGTAGTTGGATTGGCGGTGGCGCAAATATGTTAGCCATGAAAGAAATTTACGGCGCTGATGGTAAAATTTTCACGCTTATGGTGACGGTTGACATTGTTGTCGCCAATATTTGGATGGCCTGTTTATTATATTTTGCCGCCAACCATAAACGTATTGATGCAAAAAGTGGTGCCGATACTTCTGGTATTGATAAATTAATTAATAAAGTTCAAGCCTTTGAACGAGAGCATGCTAGAAGTCCTGAGCTGAATGATTATATGTTGATTTTAGCCGTTGGTTTTGGCGCGGCCGGTTTTGCGCATTTAGCAGCTGACTTTTTAGTGCCGTATTTTCAAGTGAATTTTCCTAATTTAGAAAAATTCAGTCTTCACAGTAAACTTTTTTGGATTATCGTCTTGGTAACAACCGTAGGTTTGGCGTTATCTTTTACTAAAGTTAGACAACTAGAAGCGGTTGGGGCATCAAAAGTAGGCAGTAGTTTCTTATATATTCTAGTTGCAACCATTGGTTTGCATATGGATATTTCACAAATTGTAGAAGCGCCTAAGTATATGGTTATAGGATTAATATGGATGGTGGTACATGTTGTATTACTCTTTATTGTAGGAAAAATGATTAAAGCCCCCATATTTTATTTAGCTGTTGGTAGTAAAGCCAATATAGGGGGGGCTGCCTCTGCGCCAGTTATTGCTTCTGCATTTCATCCTTCGTTGGCTCCGGTAGGTGTACTGCTGGCTGTGTTGGGTTATGCTTTAGGTACTTATATGGCTTGGTTGTGTGGGCAGTTACTGCGAATTATAGGCACTTAATATGCAAAGTTATTTTGTTGCTGTTTTGCGTTTGTAGAACATATTTGTAGATTATACTTTCAAGATATGTATTTTCAAGGTTGTATTTTTTTAAGATATGTATTTTCAAGATTTTATTTAAGGTTCTTTTTAGAACACTTTATTAGGAAAGGTTATGACAGTTAAATCAGTTTCAGTGGCGGGCATTAACGTTGCCAACGATAAACCCTTTGTTTTATTTGGTGGTATGAATGTACTTGAATCGCGAGATTTAGCCATGAAAATTGTTGAACAATATATGGAAGTGACACAAAGGTTGAATATTCCCTATGTTTTTAAAGCGTCATTTGATAAGGCAAATCGATCTTCAGTACATTCCTATCGAGGGCCTGGATTAGAGCAGGGCTTGAAAATATTTGAAGAAATAAAATCAACGTTTAATGTACCTATTATTACCGATGTTCATGAACCGTATCAAGCGCAACCAGTTAGTGAAGTTGTTGATGTCATTCAACTGCCTGCATTTTTAGCAAGGCAAACTGATTTAGTTGTTGCTATGGCGAAAACTGGCTCGGTTATTAATGTAAAAAAACCACAGTTTTTAGCGGCGCATGAAATGAAACATATTATTAAAAAGTTTGATGAAGCCGGTAATGAGAATGTTATTTTATGTGAGCGCGGCAGTTGTTACGGCTATAATAATTTAGTTGTTGATATGTTAGCCATGGATGAAATGAAAAGTTACGCGCCGGTTATTTTTGATGCCACTCATGCTTTACAAAAACCGGGTGGTCGCAGTGATAGTGCTGATGGGCGTCGCGCACAAGCCGCACAGTTAACACGCAGCGGTATGGCTATTGGTATTGCCGGTTTGTTTATTGAGGCGCATCCGGAACCTTCTCAAGCTCGATGTGATGGCCCTTGTGCATTACCATTAGACAAGCTTGAACCTTATTTAGTACAAATGAAAGCAATTGATGATTTGGTTAAAGGTTTTGACCCGTTAGTTACCGATTAAAAAATATTGTGAAGGAATAGGTGATGCTTGCCCACTAGACTACCACCATTAAATGCATTAAAAGCCTTTGAAGCTTCTGCTCGTCAGTTAAGTTTTACCCGTGCCGCAGAAGAACTTTTTGTGACACAAGCGGCTGTGAGTCATCAAATAAAATCACTAGAAGACTATTTAGGCATTAAATTGTTTGTGCGAAAAAATAGATCGTTGTTATTAAGTGATGAAGGTCAATCTTATTACCTTGATATTAAAGATATTTTTAATGCGATAAATGAAGCCACGGAAAAGTTACTTGCTCGTGGCGCTAAAGGCTCTATCACAGTTAGTACGCAAGCAAGTTTTGCCATTCAGTGGTTAGTGCCAAGGTTAACCCATTTCAATGCCTTATATCCAGACATAGACGTCAGAATAAAGGCGGTTGATTTAAACGAAAACTCATTAACGGGCGATGTTGATGTCGCTATTTATTATGGTCGAGGTCGTTGGAATAATATTCATGCCGATAAATTGCATACTGAATATTTGATCCCTGTTTGTTCTCCCTTGTTTTTAGAAAAAATTTCAACTAATGGTCAACAACCAATACTTACGCCAAGTGATTTAATACAGCATACCTTAATACACGATACTTCGCGTAAAGATTGGAAACGTTGGTTTAAGCAGGTGGGTGTCACCGGCGCTAATATAAATCATGGTCCTATTTTTAGTCACTCAGCCATGGTTGTGCAAGCGGCTCTTTATGGTCAGGGAGTGGCGTTGGCTTATAGTGTGCTAGTAAAGCCTGATATTGATTCAGGTCGTTTAGTTTGTCCATTTAATGATGTGTTAGTCAGTAAAAACTCATACTTTATTGTTTGTCGTGAAAATCAAAAAGAGTTAGGAAAAATAGCAGTGTTTCGTGAATGGATGTTAGATATGGTTGCAGCAGAGCAAGATACCATCACTGATGGTCAAGTCAGTTAACTCATGCCAAAACCAGTAACGAGTAAAATAATAAATACCGTAGCAAAACCCAAAGCGCAAGTGATATTTGCGCATGGAGCAGGGGCTAATATGCAGCATGATTTTATGGAAAAAATCACCATGTTGTTAAATGAAGCTAATATTAGTGTGCTGCGTTTTAACTTTCCTTATATGGATAAGCGAGCAGAAACCGGTAAGCGTTATCCGCCTGATAGAATGCCTAAGTTACTTGAGCGTTATCAACATATTATTCAGCATTTGTTTGACGATTTACCTGAAGAAGGCATTCCTGTTTTTATTGGTGGTAAATCGATGGGGGGCAGGGTTGCTGCAACGTTGGTGGGTGAAGAATGTTTCGCGAGTAATGATCATTTAGCAAGCATTAGTCATATTTATGGCGTTTTCTGTTTGGGGTATCCTTTTCACCCACCTAAAAAGTTAGATAAGCTACGTTTAGAACCCTTGCAATTAACGAAAAAACCGATACTTATTGTACAAGGCGAACGAGATACACTAGGCTCTAAAGCAGAAATAGAGCAATATCAAGTATCACCATTATGTCGTTATGTTTTTCTTGAGGATGGCGATCATAGTTTAAAGCCAAGGGTGAAATCTGGCTTTAATTATCAGCAGCATATGAAAAAAGCGGTACAAGCTGTCGTTGACTTTATTGATGAGAAAATTAGCCATGATTGCGCTTAAACAAACTAAAGCAGCTTATTTAGTGAAAGCAATGATGATTTTTGTTGGTATCAGTGGGTGTTTTTCTGTACTATTCGGCGCTTGGCTTGCTCATGCGGGTCAAGCCCTGTCACAAAATGCTCAATCAAGCTTAACGACGGCTTTACATTATCAATTGATTCATAGCTTAGTGCTATTTATTTGTCTTGTTTGGGCTATCATTAAATCACCATCGTTGTGGTTAGTTAGTGCTATTATCGGTTTTTTTATCGGTATTTTATTTTTTTGTGGCAGTATTTACATTAAAACATTTTTTGATTTTTCCTTAATAGGGCAATTAACGCCTATGGGAGGAATATCATTTGCGCTTGCTTGGTTATTGCTTGCGCTTGAAGGTAAAAATAATTTATGACTTCTATCGTATTATATTGTCGCCCTGGCTTTGAAAAAGAGTGTGGCGCAGAAATTCAAGAAAAAGCGTCTTGGAATGAAATGTATGGTTATTTAGAGCTGAAAAAAAATCAGGGCATCGTGCTGTTTCATTTACATGAAAGTGATCATGGTGAGATGCTGATGAGAAAACTGCCCCTTAAGCGGCTTATTTTTACGCGTCAGTGGTTTATTTCGGTGACTGAAAAACTTGAATTACCAGACTACAACAGAGTTGAAGCTATTGTTGAAGCATTGGGAAGTGAGTGGCAATACGTCGATTTACGTATGGAAACGCCTGATACCAATGACGGTAAAGCGCTCAGTAAATTTTGTCGAAAATTAGCTGTGCCGTTGCGCCAAGGTTTGCGTAAAGCTAAAGTGCTAACTGAAAAAAGTGATACTGCTTTTCAACGAGAAGGTGGCGCTATTTTGCATGCGTTATTTTTAAGTGGTCAAGAAGTTATTTTAGGCTTTTCACTTTCTAATAATAGTTCACAGCATGTTATGGGCATTCCTCGCCTTAAATTTCCGAATCAATCGCCAAGTCGTTCAACATTAAAACTTGATGAAGCTTTTTTACATTTTATTCCTAGAGATGAATGGCCAGAGCGATTAACTTCAGGTATGAATGCGGTAGACTTAGGTTCAGCGCCGGGCGGTTGGACTTATCAATTAGTGCGCCGAGGTATGATGGTTACAGCTATTGATAATGGCCTTATGGCTGAATCTTTGATGGACACCGGTCAAGTGAAGCATAAAATGATGGATGGATTTAAGTATATTCCGATGAAACAAAATGTTTATTGGTTAGTTTGTGACATGATTGAAAAGCCGCAACGTGTGGCTAAGTTAATGAGCGAATGGTTATTAAAGGGGTATTGTAAAGAAGCCATGTTTAACTTAAAGCTGCCAATGAAAGGGCGTTACCAACAAGTTACGGATGATTTGCAATTGATCAAAGATGCCTTTAGTGAACATAAAGTGAAGTATGAGTTATACGCGAAACATTTATATTATGATCGTGAAGAAATAACGGTACACGCGCGTTTGTTATCACCAGTGCCATTGTTATAGCTTAGCGCTCATAAAAGTTTATAAAACAAATCACAAAAAAAGCCAAAATTAATGTATATACTTGAATTTTAGCTTTGTTGTACTTAACTGTTGTAAATCAACTGTAGAGGCGAATTT
>JAOPTQ010000147.1:0-7723 GCA_051531915.1 Colwellia sp.
GTCAACAAGAGTTACTTGAAAACCAAGTAAATAACGTTTTATTTAAGTAATTAGTATCACTATAAAGGTTGTTGTTCAATTAATGATCAACAACCTTTTTTCTATCTGAACAACTCAATACAATATAAATAAATATGTAAGTAAAAAGTTAATTAGTTAAACATTTTAGTAATAAGTTTAAATAATTAACTTTTGCTATCGTAATTTTCAATATAATACTACTATAAACATCAAATCCAATATAATTATATTAATGTACACAACCATTCCATGTACTTATATAAAAAAATAAAACTTATTTTCAATAAATATATTAAAAAAATTTATTGCCTTAGTTTGTTCTTCATTGTACAAACTTATGCATGTGAACAGCTCCCTGGAAACGATATTCCAGTTTTAGTATTTCCGAAAACACTTGACTCTCAACAACCTGAAAAAGGTTACTATTTTCAATTAATCCAACTCATTTTAAAAAAATCCTCTCTTAAATTTGGCCCTTGTGAAGCGCGCTTATTAGATCACAAATACCCCTTAAAACGGTTAGTGTATTATTTACGCAAAAATCATTTAATTGATGCAGCAGCATTTACCGTGACACAAGAACGAAACAAAAATCTGTTACCAATCAGAATTCCAATATCCAAAGGTTTAATCGGTTATCGTTTGCTAATGATTCATAAAGAAGATATTGAAAAATTTTCTAAGATTAACAACCTAGCGGAACTACGCAATTATACCGCAGGGCAAGGAGTAGGTTGGGCTGATGTCAAGATACTTGAAAGTAATAATTTACCGGTAGTAACAACCGGAAGCACGAAAACACTTATTACTATGCTAGGCTATAAGCGTTTTAATTACTTTCCAAGAGGCGCACTTCAAATAACAACCGAAATAGAAGCCAACCAAGATAAACCAGTTACCATTGAGCCTAGTTTAGTTATTACCTACCCAAGTATGATAGCGTTTTATGTTAATTCAACTAATACAAAATTAGCACAACGGTTAGAGCATGGTTTAAAGCTAGCCTTTGCTGATGGCAGTTTTCATGACTTTTTTAACAATCACCCGTCTTCTATTAAAGCGTTATCAAACCTAAACCTTAAGCAAAGAAAAAATTTTAAAATTTGCAACCCTATTTTACCCGCTTGGGTACCTCTCGACAAAGCAGAATACTGGCTTGAACCGTGGTCTGAAAAAATAGTAAATAACGAATGCAATCGTCAAAATTAATGGTATTAGGGTATATACCCTAATACCATTAATAAAGAAAAAAATAGCACTTTTTTTGTTTCACAATTTTCAATATCATACTAATATAAACATTAAAGCCTATAGCACTATACTGGTGTAGAATTTATTATGTATTTATCTCAACAAGTAAAGCTTGTATTCAATAACTATATAAAAATAATTTTTTGTCTCCTCTTTTTCTTTGTTGCTCAAGCTTATGCTTGTGAGCAAATATCTAAAAGTGATATTCCAGTATTAGTATTTCCACCAAAGTCTGATTCTAAAGCGCCAGAAAAAGATTACATCTTTCAATTAATTCAACTTGTTTTAAAAAAATCTGCAAATAAATTTGGCCCCTGTGAAGCTAAATTATTAGATCACAAGCTGCCGTTAAAACGCACAGAAATGTATTTACAAAAAGATCATTTACTTCATGCTGCAGCATTTACCGTTACCGAGGCACGAAATAAAATATTTTTGCCTGTTAAGGTTCCCATCTCAAAAGGTTTAATGGGTTATCGTCTATTAATGATTCATAAGAAAAATATAGATATGTACACCAAAGTAAATAGCCTGTCTGATCTTGCCAATTTTATGGCTGGACAAGGAATAGGTTGGGCTGATGTAAAAATTCTCGAAAGTAATAATTTACCGGTTTTAACCACCGGTAGCATAAAAACACTGATTGACATGCTAACTTATAGTCGCTTTGATTATTTCCCCCGAGGTGCGCTTCAAATAACAACAGAAATTACGGCTTATCAAAATAAACCAGTAACCATTGAGCCTAGACTTTTATTGCGTTATCCCAGTATGACAGCGCTTTATGTCAACTCAAATAACGCCGACTTGGTCCAAAGATTAGAATATGGTTTAAAAGAAGCATTTAAAGATGGCAGTTTTGATGAGTTTTTTTACAATCATCCTTCATCAATAAAAGCGCTATTAAATCTTGAACTCAACAAACGAAAAATTCTCGATATGTGTAACCCTATTCTTCCCGACTGGGTTCCAATAAATAAAGCAGAATATTGGCTTGAACCCTGGTCTGAAAGAATATTACAAAATAATTGTAAATTAGATAACGGTATTATAAATACTATTTCTAATAATTAAGTAAACAATAATTTAAAGGTAATAATTTAAAGGTAATAATTTGACTGTTGTAGTTCATAAAGCCTGCATATTCTTTAAAATAACGATAAAACAAATAATTTGGCTAACATTTGTTTTTGTATCGCAAAGCTATGCTTGCGAGCAACGCAATGGAAGCGATATTCCCCTATTAGTATTCCCGCCAAATTTTGATTCCAATGAACCAAAAAAAGATTACATTTTTCAATTAATTCAACTTATTTTAAAAAAATCTGCGAATAAATTTGGCCCCTGTGAAGCTCAGTTACTAGATCACAAGTTGCCCATAAAACGCATAGAGGTATATTTACAAAAAAATCACTTAATTCATGCCGCAGCCTTCTCCGTTTCAAATGAGAGAAACAAAAAACTTTTACCGGTTACAATCCCAATAGCTAAAGGTTTAATGGGTTATCGTTTATTGATGATTCATAAAAAGAATATAAATATGTTTGCTAAAGTGAATACACTGTCTAAACTAGCAAAACTTGTTGCAGGGCAAGGAACTGGTTGGCCTGATGTGAAAATTTTAAGAAAAAACAATTTGCCTGTAATAACCTCTGATAGCATAGCAACATTGGTAGATATGCTAGTTTATGATCGGTTTGATTATTTCCCCCGTGGTGCGATTCAAATAGGTATGGAACTTAAAGCCCATCAAGATAAGCCCGTCATGGTTGAACCTCACATTTTACTAAGATACCCAAGTATGACTGCACTATATGTCAACTCAAGTAATACCAAGTTAGCAAAAAGGTTAGAATACGGTTTAAAAAGAGTTTTCAAAGATGGCAGTTTTGACGAGCTTTTTAATAATCATCCATCACCAATACAAGCACGGTTAAACCTTGAACTCGATAAGCGAAAAATAATTGATATATGTAACCCTATACTCCCCACTTGGGTTCCTCTTGAAAAACCAGAGTATTGGCTTGAACCATGGTCTGAAAAAATATTACAAAATGATTGTGGTTTAAATTAGTTGAAAATCATTTCCTCTAATATACCCGTACTACCTGAAGATGCCGGATTCAGCGAAAATTAAAAGGTTTAAAGACAAGGTATTGATAACGCAACATGTAAGCCTTTCAAACTCGCCTAGAAAGTCATTACATTAAAGAAAGGCTTTTCGATTAAAGACGTAACCAAGGTTTTGTGCTTATAAAAATCATCATGAGCTGAATAATGACATTCATTATTTTATTTATAGTCTACACTTTATTAATAAATGAATAATAAAATAAGGAGGTTATGTTAGTGAGTTTAACGACAATTCTCTCAATTGACGACGATAGCATAGTACAAAAAGCAATTAAAAAAGAGCTTCAGCATAAGTATGAAGTGCATGTGGCTCGTGATGGTATAAAAGGACTTGAAGCAGCCAAAGAAATTTTACCTGATATCATATTACTTGATGTTGAAATGCCCGGCATGAATGGTTATGAAGTGTGTGACACACTTAAGCATGATGACATAACAAAAGATATTCCAGTAATTTTTTTATCCAGTTTAAGTAACCTACGTTCTCGCATGTTAGGTTATGAAGTGGGCGGTGTTGATTTTCTTGTTAAGCCTTTTTCTGGCGGTGAACTCATCGCTAAAATCAATTCGCTTGCTGATATCATTAACAAATCTACAAGTCTTTCAGGAGAAGTAAAAAAAGCTAATCAAGTGGCCTTTAGTGCGATGCGAGAAACCAGTGAATTAGGTCTGATCGTACAATTTGTTGAAAACAGTTACACCATTAAAAATTTACATAAACTCGCTCGAAGTTTTTTTCATTTGTGTGAAAATTTCAAATTAAATTGCAGTTTAATGTTTATTTCTCAGGGAGATCGCAGCTTTTACAACAGTAGTGACAATACTTGTTCCGCTTTAGAAAAAGAAGTTATTTCAACTATTTATGATAAAGGGGGACGTTTTATAGATTTTGGTTGTCGTACTCAAATCAATTATACGCGTGTTGCTTTATTAATTAAAAATATGCCGTTACAAGATCGAAATGCTTATGGTCGTTTTAAAGATTTATTTCCTCCAGTGTTAGGCGCAATAGATGCAAAATTAGCTACCTTAGAAACTGAAATGCATATAGCTGCGCAAACTAAACAATTATCTTCCGCTTTTTATACGGTTAAATACACCTTGCTTAAGTTCGGGGTAAACTTAGAACAGAATCAAGAATCGGTGATTAATTTATTACGCACGATGTTGGCTGATTTAGAACAACAATTATTAACTATGGGGCTTGAAGAGGACCAAGAAACAAGCATTATAAGTATCATTGATGGCACTATTACTTCAGCACAAAAGTTAGTTGATACAACTACCGCGAATAAGAAAAAGTTTGCCACTATTATCACTATTTTAGACGCTATTGCTGCGCGTCAACAAGCCATCGCTAATATTTCTAATGAAGCAGAATCAACGTTAGCAGAACAAAAAGATAATATTGATGAAATAGGTGATGATGTAGAGTTGTTTTGAAAAAGCTTTTATTAAGGCAATTAAAAGACCTAATAATCTATTCAAACAAACTCAAAACAATTCAAAAAAATCAGATTCAATATCAGCGTAATCTCCATCAGAGAAATTCAGCATGGTTAATACATCATCCTTAACAATTTCCCAATCAGGTGTTTCTTCGAAGCGCCTGACTCTTTCAACCAAATTTTCTGCCATTTTTAATACTGCAAAAATCAACCGGTTAGTTGCTGATGAGCTTTCCTGTAGGTAGCCTATATCATGGTGGGCTGCAATTAACTGGCACATTTCTTTAGGTAAATGCCAAGATGAGGCAACAAAATAGCCTAAAACAGCATGGTTGGTTTGATAAAGACGCTCTTCAAATTCAATATAGTTTTTATTGTCATTGTTGGCTGCCATAAAAACTTTTTCATAGTCAGGATATTTTGTTGCTAATACCGCGATACCGCAGTTATGAAATAAACCAACACTATAAAGCATATCTATTGGTAATTCGCTCTTAACGGTATTACCAATAAAAATCATTGCATTAGCAATATCTACAGCGTCATCCCAAAATTTTTCTAAAAATAAATTTCCATCGCTTTTAAATGCTTGTTTTAATAATAATGCAACCACCAAACTATTAATAACGTTTAAACCGAGCATCATTACTGCTTGTTTAATTTCTGATATTTTGCGATGCATGCCATAAAATGGCGAATTAATAATCTTTAATATTGAGGCTGAAATTGAAACGTCACTCGCTAACAAATTAGCAATTTTCTCAATATCAGGTTCTTCTTGATCTAATAAGGTTTGAATATCAGACAAAATTTGTGGCCGCACTGGTATTTGAAAACTCGACACCACTTTTGCCATTTTATCACTACTTAAATCAAACACAAACACCTCGTAACATCTAATAATTGTAGCTAATTCGTTAATCTTAAGGTTAGTTTAAAATTTTTTGATGTCAATTAGATTGAGACTCTAGTGATTATTATTTCAGTGGTTTATAGTCTTTATACAACGCTCTTTCAAACCAATAATCAACACTGACATAACGACCTGCGCCTAAAAATAATAAGGCTAATAACATAACAAAATAAGTCATAGAAAATTCAATGCCATTATTAAGCATAACCACGCTGCCTGTAGACGTAATATAGTCATAATTAGTATTTTTTTGTAGAACCTCTTTAACAATAGCTAATTTATTAGATGCTTCTATCACTCTTTCATTAGCAAAAGGAGCACTTGGATCGGTAATTGCTTGCCAACCATTGTCCCAGTGAACGGTTCCTGCGGCAATAATCATAGTGAACATTAAAGGCAGTGAAAACCATCGTACGGCAACACCAAAGAAAAGTGCTATAGCCCCTAAAAATTCTGTGGCTGTCGCTAAAAAAGCCATTAAGAATGGAAAAGGCAAGCCTAAACCCCAATCTGAATTTCCAAACCATTCAACAATGTTATCAAAACCTGCTATTTTTTTTGTGCCTGCCATCCAAAAAACAGGCACTAAATACATTCTTAATAATAATGGGGCTAAGAAGTCAATCTGCTTTGTTTTATTTAATAGGTTGTGAAGTTTTAGTAATCGTGTTTTCAATCTCTTCTCCTTAAAAAATATTATTCAAACAGTACGTTAGAATAATTTGTTTTAGAATAATTTATTGTCGAAACTTATGACTCGTATCTCACCACTACTTTTATTGTGCGTTAAGCGCTTTACCATTTACGTGAACACTATCATCACTCATTAAATACACATAAAGCGGCATAATGTCGGTTGGTGTTGCTAATTTGTTTTTATCTTCCGCAGGAAAAGCACTGGCTCGCATGTTAGTTCTTGTAGCTCCTGGGTTTATCGCATTAGTCCGTAAGCTTGAGTTTTCATATTCGTCAGCAATCACTTGCATCATGCCTTCAGTAGCAAATTTTGACATGCTATAAGGACCCCAGTAAGCTCTACCTTGATTACCAACCCCTGAGGTAGTAAATATCAACGATGCTTTTTTAGCTAATAACAAGGCAGGTATAATAGCCTGCGCCATCAAACACTGCGCTGTAACATTTACTTTCATCACCTCATTAAGTGTTTGCTCGTGTATTTGAGTAAAAGGCGTGAGTTCTCCTAAAATTGAAGCATTGAGTAACGCGCCATCAAGTTGTCCAAACTGATCGACGATTGTTGAAGACATATCAATGTAATTCTGTTTAGTTGCCCCTTTTAAATCAAGCGGAATAATAGCCGGCTCGGCTAAGCCCAAAGCCATAATTTCATCATAAACACTTTCAAGTTTACTTACCGTTTTACCAAGTAAAATAACCGTTGCTCCAAGCTTGGCATAAGTCAGTGCAGCTTCACGACCGATACCAGCACCCGCGCCTGTAACTAAGAAAGTTTTATTGGTTAAACAGTTTTCAGTAATGGAATAATCGAACATATATTGTCTTGTTAATCTTGTTTAGGTAAGTATAAATTACTCGTTATTCTACGCGTTGGACTATTCTATGACGAGTTAAAATAACTATTAAATTCATTTTTATAATATTTTAATCTTAAAGCGTTATTTTTGGTTTTTTTGAGACTATATTATTAAGAGAATAATAAAAAATTATACAGAATGTGTAAAAACAGCTAGCACATTAGTAAATCTTGCGTTAACTTAACTGGTCTAACTAGTTAAATTTAATGTTAGCTTGTACGCTTAATACCAAGCGGATAAATAAATTGACCAACTTAGAGTTACATTAGCGAGCTTAGAACAAGCAAAATGGGTTAAACATAGTTATTCTATATTTCACTCATTTTGTACGGTTATTAGTTTGCTAATGAACTCCCGAAGGGCGAGTTTAAAAGGCTTATATGCGGCGTTATTGATTTTGA
>JAOPTQ010000148.1:0-20437 GCA_051531915.1 Colwellia sp.
GTTGTGGGTATAACTGTCGACCCAATCCTTCGATATATAATAAAGTTTTTTGCAACAATACTAGTTGTGGTTGTACTTCCATATTGAAACGACGGGCGGTATTAAATAGGTTGACTAAGACTTGACCAAAAGAAATTTCTGCTAAAGGTTTGTTGAAAATAGGTTCACAAACAGTGCGAATAGCAAATTCAAATTCATCAACACTAGTACTTGTTGGCACCCAACCTGAGTCAACATGCAATTGCGCTACTTTGCGATAATCTCGATTGAAAAAGGCGACAAAATTTTCAGCCAAATAACGTTTATCTTCTCTATTTAAGGTGCCGACAATACCGCAATCAATAGCTATCCACGTAGGATCGGCAGGATTAGTGGCATCAACAAAGACATTACCGGGATGCATGTCGGCATGAAAAAAACTATCACGAAAAACCTGGGTAAAAAATACTTCAACGCCACGTTCAGCCAAAAGTTTCATGTCAACGCCAAGTTGATTCAAGGTGTTAATTTCACCAATACCTATGCCGTAAATACGCTCCATAACGAGCACATTTTTGTGACAGTACTCACTATGAATTTCAGGAACGTATAATGATTTATCGTATTCGCTACCTTGTTCAAAATTTCGTTTCAGCTGAATCGCATTGGCGGCTTCACGATTTAAGTCAAGTTCATCAAGGATCGTTTTACGATACTCAGCTACCACTTCTTTGGGTCGTAAACGTTTACCATCAGGAAACCAACGAGCAACAATAGCCGCAAATAAAGACATCACTTTAATATCTGCCAAAATGGTCTTACTAATATTTGGTCGCAATACTTTAATAACAATTTCTTTGTGGCTGTCATCTTCAATTAACGTTGCGGTATGAACTTGGGCAATAGATGCCGATGCGAGTGAAACCGTATCAAAATGACTAAAATGTTGCTCAAAGAGTTCAATGCCCATAGCATCAATAATCAATTGCTTTGCTTGTTCACCATCAAAGGGAGTCACTTGATCTTGCAGTAGTGCTAATTCGTTGGCAAACTCAGCGGGTAATAAGTCTCGTCGGGTTGATAACATTTGACCAAACTTAATAAAAACAGGACCAAGTACTTCAATAGCAAGACGAAAACGCTCTGCAACAGGTTTGTTTTTGTGCTGATTTCTAAGCCAAAAAAAACTTAGCCGAGCTAATTTTACATACCAAGGCACCATTTTTCTTGGCACCATTTCATCGAGACCAAAATGTAAAAAGGTTTTAACGATTCGATAAAGACGCATACTGCTCACGATTTAAACAATCCTTTTTGCCAGTTGATGAATACGTAACGCAACATCATCAACTTGAGATGAAATACTAGTTACGTGTTGGTTAAAGTGATCTATTTGACTACGTGTAACCACTAAGCGCTGCTCATGTACTATATATTCACTGGCATCTGCTTGAATTTGTTCTAGTGCATAATTAATTTTTGACGCGATTTTTTTACCTAATTGTGTTAATTTATAAGTAGGTACATCACCAATATAGTTTGCTAATTCTGTTTGCCAATCAATATTAAGGTTTTCCGCCATACGGGCAAATTGTTGCGCTACTTTTAAATCACCAACAACATCAAGTTTGTCTTGTTTTATTAACTCGGTTAATTGTTGATTGGTTTTTAACTCTTTTAGCGTTTTTAAACTGGTGGTTATCGTGCAATTTGTCCGTTCGGTTAATGAGGTAACCATCACTTTTTTATCATTAACGCTAAAACTTAAGACAAAGCCTAATTCATCTAACTGCAGGCTAAGCGTTTTTTGTGTTAACTTGCCCAATAGTTCATCTAAAACAACACGGTTAGTATTTAACGCTAAAGCTTTATTGATAATAACCTCTAAAGCAGAGCATAACGCTTGTTTTAATAATAAAATTTCCGCTAAATTGACGGTTGCCTTGGTCATAATAATTAAAATTTATAGCCTTTATGTAAAGCAACGACACCACCGGTTAAATTTTTAAAGGTTGTTTGTTCAAAGCCTGCATTTTCCATCATGCCTTTTAGCGTTTCTTGATCAGGATGCATGCGAATTGATTCGGCAAGGTATTTATAGCTTTCACCGTCTTTAGCCACTAATTCGCCCATTTTAGGAAGAATATTAAAAGAATAAAAATCATACGCTTTATTTAAAATTTCATACTCTGGCTTCGAAAACTCTAAAACCAATAAACGACCACCCGGTTTTAATACCGAATAAATAGAGCGTAGCGCCTTATCTTTATCGGTGACATTACGTAAACCAAACGCAATGGTAACAATATCAAAGGTGTTTTCTTCAAAAGGTAAATATTCTGCATTCGCTTGAATATAATCAATATTTTGCACTAAACCTTTATCACGTAGTTTATCACGACCAACATTTAACATTGAGCTATTAATATCTGCGAGAACAACCTTGCCATTTTGTCCAACAAGCTGTGAGAATTTCGCGGTTAAATCGCCCGTACCGCCGGCTAAGTCGAGTACTTTATTTCCGGGTCTAACACCACTTGCATCAATGGTGAAACGCTTCCACAAACGATGAACACCAAATGACATTAAATCATTCATCACATCATATTGTTTAGCCACTGAATGAAATACACCGGCTACCATAGAAATTTTATCTTCTTTTTCAATGGTTTGATAACCGAAATGGGTTGTCGTTTCTGATGCGTTTTCATTACTAGTTTGTGCTTGGTTTTGATCTAAAGCCGCCATCGTATTTTCACTAAAAGCTATAATTACCGATAGTTTACTGTATGTATATACCCAAGTCACCTTGAAATAGGTCTTAGCGGTTACTTGTGATATACCATAAATTGATAAGGGATTTATACTCGTTCAAGATGTAGGTTGCGGAGTGCTTGAAGGATCCCACTTAAATTCCGCACTTTGAACGGTAACGGGTATATATATTTTACTTAACTGACTTTGGCTAATAATAATGTTTTATCGGTAATTGAATTTTCATTTTCTGCTGCAATTGCCGTTTTAGCTTTTGGCGCGGGGGTAATTAAGTCAGCAGTTGTCTCTTGTGCTGTTTTAGCCGCATGGTTATTGGGTCTGTAATCAAGCGGAGCATTCAGTAATAATTCTTTGATACTTGCCACATCTTCTTCAGCCATCATGTCGGTAAGGGTGTTTAATAATTTAACAACTTCACACCAAGGAATAAATTTTTCGTTAGCTGATAAAATAAGTTGATGTTGCGTTTTTTTTACATTTTCACCAATTAATAATTCTTCATAGAGTTTTTCGCCTGGGCGGAGGCCTGTATAGGCAATGGCAATATCGCCGTGGGGATTTTTAGTATCACAAATAGTTAACCCCATTAAATGGGTCATTTTATAGGCTAGATCCACTATTTTCACCGGTTTACCCATATCTAAAACAAAAACATCACCGCCACACCCCATAGAGCCTGCTTGTATTACTAATTGAGCAGCCTCAGGTATTGTCATAAAATAGCGGATTATATCTGGATGAGTAACGGTTATTGGGCCACCTTTTTTAATTTGTTTTTTAAATAACGGAACGACAGAGCCTGACGATCCTAAAACATTGCCAAAACGTACCATAACAAAGCGTGTGTTATGATCTCTTTGGGCTAAGCCCTGCAATATTAATTCTGCAAATCGTTTGCTTGCTCCCATAACATTGGTTGGTCGAACGGCTTTGTCGGTAGAAATGAGTACAAAAGTTTCTACTTCACAAAATACTGCCGCTTGCGCTATCTCATAAGTACCCAATACATTATTGGTTAAACCGGCAATGACGTTATTTTCTACCATAGGTACATGTTTGTATGCGGCGGCATGGTATATGGTATTAACATTATGTTGATTAAAAATGCGGGTCATTAACATGCCACTTTGTACATTACCTATTAAAGGAATAAGTGGCATATCATCATTGGTTTCAGCTAGTAATTCACTAAGTTCTTGGTTTATTTCATATAAAAAGGCTTCGCTTACATCAAGCAGTACTAATTTTTTAGGCTTCTGCTTCATAATTTGTCGACATAACTCTTTACCTATAGAGCCACCAGCACCTGAAACTAAAACTACTTTTTTGTTGATATTTAAGCTAAGTAATTTAGGGATAGGCTCTACCGCCTCGCGGCCTAATAATTCATCCACTGAAACTTCACGTAATTCATCAATACGGTGCTTTCCTGAAACAACATCGTGCATACTCGGTATAGTGAGTAATTCTAAGGCGTAAGGCTCTAATGTTGTGATTATTTGCTTCATGCGAGTGGGATTCACCTGCGCAATAGCAATAAGAATTTTGAATTGACCATGCTTTTTAATTAAATGATCAATTTTAGTGGTGGGGTATATTTTAAGGTTAAATAAAGAGCGCCCATGATAACACTTTTTATGGTCGATAAATGCGACCGGTTGATATTTTCTACCTGACAATAAAGCGGTAGCAAGTTGTCTTCCTGCGGCACTTGCACCATAAATAACAACGGCTTCACGTTCTTCAAACCAGTGTTTTTCAAAGGATAAGCCAACAAGAAACCTTGCGCCTGCTATTAAAGAAGAAGACAAGACTAAAAAAATAATAGGTATGGATCTCGGCACAAAAGCATCAAATAGGATACCAGATATAGATAAAACACTAGAGGAGAATATTAAAATAGCAATGATTTTTAAAGAAGATTTAGCATTGAAAAAACGCACTATTGAGCTATAAATATTTGAAAAATAAAATAAGACAAGGGTGGTGGTGGCGGTGAGGGCAAAAACGGTAAATTCAGCGGAGCCAAAAGAGGTATTGTTAATACCAATACGAATAAAATATGACAAGAAAAAGGCAACACATAAAGCAGATAAATCAAAAATAATAGCAATTATTAGCTTTATTGAACTTGGAATTAAATCAATGGGTCTAACCATTTTATTTTATAAACCTATATTATTGTTTTTATTTCCTTTTAGTTTTACTCCCTATAGGTTATTAATAACGCACTTTTATTGCTTTGTCATTAAGTTTTTGGCGAATATAGGGTATATATTAACAATTTCTTATATTAGAAATTTTGTAACTGTTCACCAAGCTTCTCAAACGTCATTCCCGAAGTATCTAATCGGGAATCTATGATATTAAAAAACAGGATTTTCGATTAAAACATCTCGAAGATGACGTAAACAAGATTTGGTGCTTTGTAAAATCATCATGAGCTGAATAATTAGGAAATTTTTACTCACAGTGAAAAATATCAATCATTTATTTAGTATAACTCCATCACCTGAACCTTTACCGACTACGGTCATAAAAATATACTTAAAATAGTTAATGAGAGAAAAGGAACTGATCATTTTTTTATCTGTTTTGGCAAGTAGTTCAGGCGTAGACATATCAATGTTATTGACTTGAGCTAACCCCGTTATTCCTGGACGAACAGTTAATACACCACAACTATCACGCGCTTCAATTAACTCGAGTTGGTTAAATAAACCCGGTCGCGGCCCCACTAAACTCATTTCACCTTTAAGAACATTCCAAAGTTGTGGTAATTCATCAAGTTTAGTTCGACGCAAAAAATGACCAAAAGGGGTAATTACAGGGTTGTTAACTAAGTGACTAGCAACTGAAACCGTATTTATATCCATGGTTCTAAATTTTATTAAGATGAATGGCTTTTTGTTTTTACCCACTCTTTCCTGTTTAAAAATAGGAGAGCCGGTATCGAAAAAACCAACAACGGTTAAAATGACTAAAAAGGGAAAAGCCAAAAGTAGCCCTAAAAACGAAAATAAAAAATCTAAAGGTCTAATCAATTTGGTCATAATATTAACTTAATTGGTTCAATAACTAATTAACCCGAATTCAGGTTATTTATTAAGAAATGGTTGTGCTGTTTTTGCAAAACCTTGCTGCACTGAATAAGGCGGATGCCAGTTTAGCAGCTCTTTGGTTTTAGATATATCTAAAACCAAAGAGCTGCATAGACGTTGCACAATGCTAGTTTTTCCTGTTATTTTCCCTGCTAAATAAAATAAAAAAACGGGGATAGGTATTTGCCAACCTGATTTATTACAAGCTTGTGCTAATAATTGCGTCATTTGATAAGTGGATAAGTCATTATTGTCGGATACTAAAAAAGTTTGATTTGTCGCTTTGGGGTGCTCAATGCAGGTAATAATTAAATCGATGAGATTATCTATAAAAACTAAGCTGCGACGGTTTTTATTTAGGCAGCCAAAAGGCAGTGGAATCCCCTTTGCTGATAATTGTAGTATTGCGGCAAAATTTGCTTTAACGCCAACGCCATAAATAAGCGGAGGACGAATAATAACAATTTCCATGCCTGTTTTATCGGCTATTTTTTTTAAACCTATTTCAGCTTCATATTTACTTAAACCATAGGGATCTGTTGGGATAAAAGTATGATCCGGTTTAAAGGATGAGCCTAATGCAGTTGACTCGCCATTGACTTTAATAGAGCTAATAAAAATAAATCGTTTTACGCCTGAATCTGCGGCTTGCTGAGCTAAGTTTAGGGTGCCATAAGTATTAACTTCACGAAATTTTTCTAATGGGTTTAACGACGTGTCATTCATTACATGCACACGTGCAGCGCAGTGAATAACAATGTTGCAATCAGTTAACGCAGCGCTAAAATCGCTATGTTTATCAATGCTAGGAACGATAGCCGAGTCTAAGAAATGGTTGTTTTCATGACGTAGCAATGCTTTTGCAGGATGTTTTTTATTTGATAAAGTCGACATTAATTGCCCACCGACAAAGCCTGTTGCACCGGTAACTAAAATATTCAAAAAAAGCCCTTAACTATAACAACAACTATAAATTTCTAAATGTTTTTTAATAACATCGTTAATATCAAACGCTTGCTCTGCAAGCTTTCTAGCACTCAACGCATATTGGTGTCTTTTCGCGCTATCGTCAACCAACTTTACAATAGCGTCAGCCAAAGGTTTATCGGCTTTAACAGGCACCAATACACCTGTTATATTTGCTTCAATGGCATCTCTACAACCCGGCACATCGGTTGTAATTACAGCGCGTCCACAAGCTGCGGCTTCAATTAAACTTTTCGGTAAGCCTTCTCTATATGACGGCAACACAATAATATTAGCTTTTGCCATAGTTTGAGCAACATTTTTACTAAACCCCCAATGTTCAATGATACCAGTACTTACCCAGTGAATGAGTTGTTTAGGCGAAATGGATTTGGGGTTTTCTAAATCAGTATCGCCTACTAACACCATACGAATATCAGTGCGATTAGCTTGAATTATTTGAGCCGCAGCAACAAACTCATTGACTCCTTTGTCAATTAATAACCTTGCCACAAGCATAACAACAGGCGTGTCTTCTGGTTCAGCTGTAACAGGATATAAATCTAAATTAACACCTGAGCCTCTAATAAAAATTTCTTGTTCAGTTTTTATAACGCCTAATTGTTTTAAAATATCTCTATCCGAAGTGTTTTGGAATATAACCGCTTTACTAGCCACCAACGCTGATTTATACAAAATAGCAATTAGCCATCTAAATAACTTTGCCTTTAAACCGTCAGCGATGAAGACATAGCCAAGGCCTGAGATAGAAGAAACTCTTATCGGCACTTTAAAAAATCGCGCGAGTATATTGCCATATAAAACCGGTTTAATAGTGACCGAATGAATAATATGAGGCCTAACTGACTTAATAACCGAAAATAACTGTTGAATGGTTTTTAATTCATTAATAATACTGACACCACTACGAGAAAGCGTTATCGGATGAACAATCAGACCGTTATTTTCTAAGCATGTTTTTTTGTTAGTAATGCCACAGGCAATATGAACCTCAAAGCCTGCTTCGATAGCAGACAAAGCAATGGGTAAGCGGTGAGAGATAAAAAACCAATCAACATTGACGATAAATAATAATTTTTTCTTCATTGATAGTGGTCTTTATCGGTAATGGCTAAACGGCTTCATTATGTTCCATTAAAACACGTAATACATAAAAAAGTAGCATAAAATTCATATACAATAGCGACAATTATCGAAAAAACCACATAAGGCAGTCACTTGATCGTTGAAAAACGAAATGTAGTTAAAAATTTTTCTTACTTAATGATAACCAAAGGAATTGATTTTATTGTTCCTGTTGTTTTGTTACCTTTTTTGGTTAATAAACTAGGTATTTCAGCATTTGGACTTTTATCATTTGCGTTGGCCATTGGTATCTATTTTAGTTCAATGATGCAGTATGGCTACAACATTAGCGCCGTTAGAGCTATTGCTCGTGTGAAGGATGATTTTTCAGCGCTTTCAACCTCATTCAGTGCGTTATTCATTTCATCCATTTGTATTTGCCTGTTTTTTGCTATTTGCTATTTGTTCTTGTTTTTTATAGACGAAATATACACTGAATTTAGTCTCTATCTTTCAGTATTATTTTTTATCTTAATGCAATCCATTTTTCCTGCTTGGTTATTTCAGGGAATTGAAAAAATGCACTTTATTGCAATCAGTAATAGTTTTTGTAAATTTTTATATTTAATTATGGTGCTTTTTTGGGTGAATACGCCAGAAGATAGTTATTTAGTTCCCTTACTACAAGGGTTTAGCTGGATGATAGCTATCGTTATTGCGATAATTATTATTATAAAAAACAAATTAGTTACTTTTATTTTTCCCTCTTGGCGGGCGGTTAAAGATACTTATATAGAAGGATGGTCAGCATTTGTTACTCAATTCGCACCTACTTTATATGCCAATAGTATGACTTTTATTCTCGGTGTTTTTCATGGAAATGTTATTGTAGGAATTTATAGCGCAGCCATTCGCGTGATTGAAATATTTAATGCTTTAGCCTTTTTGCTTGTTAATGCCGCGCTGCCACTGCTTGCAAGGAATATGAAATTGCACAAATGGGTGGAAAAAGTAATGATTTTTGCAGGAGGGGCTTTAGGATTGTTTGTTTTTATTGGCTCTAACTGGTTTGTACCAGTATTTTTTACTGAAAACACGGAACAAATTATGTTATTAGTTAAATTGTCATCTTTGATGATACCTTTTGTTTTTATTCGTATGGCTTATGGTCCCGCTTATCTCATGCTTATTGGTGCAGATAAAATATATCAAAACATTGTGCTTGGCTCGGCTCTTATTGGTTTTATGTTGGCGTGGATTTTTGTGCCAATTTGGTCATTAGAGGCAGCCGTTATTATTATGGTCAGTACCAGTATTGTAATGGCATTGCTTACGGTTATTGTTGTTAAACATAAAGGTTATAGTGTCGACCTTTTAAAGGAAAATACATGAAAGTTGCTTTAATCGGCGATATAGGTTTTTTCGGCAAATACTCTATGAGCGAAAATGCCAATGTAAAAGAGTATTTCGCATTAGCGGCTAAGCATCTTAGCCAGTTTGATTATGTTATCGGAAATTTAGAACTGCCTTTATTAAATGAAGGGCAGTCTATAGGGATGAAGTCTGCTTATCTTAAATCAGCATGTGAAAATGTGTCTTTACTGAAGTATTTAAACATTAATGTTGTTACCCTTGCTAATAATCATATATTTGATTTTGGTTATCAAGGGGTCGATTCAACCGTTAAACTTCTTGAAAAGCATGATATTCATCATTTTGGTTTTAACGGAAAAGATTTGATTTTAGCCGATGTAAAATTAGCTTTGCATGGCTACTGTTGTTATTCAACTAATCCTTATGGACTTAATAAAGGGGTTAATACACTAAATTTACCTCAGGTTGAAAAAAAGTTGAAGAAGTACCATAAGGATGGGTATCTTAATTTGATAAGTGTGCATGCAGGCCTTGAGCATGTTAATTACCCTGCTTATCACGATATTCAAATGGCTCATCAGTTAAGGGAAACTTGCCCTTATATTTATTTTGGTCATCATCCTCATGTACTTCAAGGTATTGAGTTATTAGAAAGATCACTTTTTGCTTATAGTTTGGGTAACTTTTGTTTTGATGATGTTTACACTGAAAAATCGGAACAACCCTTAATAAAACAAACGGATAATAATAAAACATCAGTCATTATTGAGTTGGAAATTACCGATGGAAAACTTGTTTCACACAGTGTTACCAGTTTGTATATGGCAGAAAAACAGCTAGAAATTGGCACTATTGATATTGATGAAACGATAAAAAAATATACTGCACTTTTATCGATAGACAAAAAATCATATAACAAACAAAGAAGCAAACTTCTTTCAAAGTATATTAATAATCGAAAATCAATGCGAGATTTTAGATGGTATATAAAACGATTGAATTATCAAAGTATCGTTATTCTATTACGAGCAAAATATAATGCTTGGCAGCACAAACGGAATGTTTTGAGACATATTCATGCCAATAATGACTAATCAAAATAAAATTTATCAACGCTTAATTGTATTTGCGTTAGTTATATCCACATTTACGTCGTTACGTTTTTCTTTTTTAGGTATTGGAGAGTTAATCTTTTTAGCGCTAGGCGGCATCGCTCTGCTCCAACTATGGAATATGTTTAGAAGTAGATACTTTGTTTTTTCTGTTTTCTGGTTTTATTATTTGCTCTTAGCCATAATAGGAGGGCTCTATAATCGGGCTGCATTTCTAAATACGGGCACATTATTGGGTGCTATATTTGATTTTTCTGCTTATTTCATGTTGTTTATTAGTTGTTTGAGTATAGAAAGGCGATTTGTTTTATATAACGATAACGCTTATTTTTATATCCGCTCTATCTTCTGTTTTTTTGTTGGTATACTTTCACTGCTTTATTTTTTAAGTTTTTTTACCCCATCAATTGCCGGTTTTCCAATACGTTATTATCAATTTTTTGCGCCCTTGGTTAATAACTTACATCAAACAGCTATGATGTTAACGCCAATGCCTTTTATTGGTATGTTGTTGTTATCTCGAGAAAAGAAAAAAATGCTAAAAGTGATCATTGTGCTATTCATTATTTTGAGTGTTTTTATGATTAATGCAACCGGATCAAGTAAAGCAATGTTAGGTGTTTTACTGGGCATTATTGGCTACTTAATTGCTAAAATTCATCAATATAAAGTTGAATACTCTGTTGTTGCTAGTGCGGTAATAGTGTGTTTTATCTTATTCGGTTTTATTGTTTATATCGATCTTTTTTCTTTTGTCATGATTTTATTTAATCAACATGATGGCCATGGAGAACGGGCTTATTTGTATTCTGCAGCAATAGAACTTATAAAAGAATCTTGGATTTTAGGTCGAGGACCCGGCGGGCATATTTTACTGCTAAATGAATTTAATGACAGCCATCAAACGTTACTCACTATTTTATTGCAAGTTGGTATTATTGGCTTTTTATTGTTTTTGCGTTTGTTATATCAATTCTTGAAAAAAGCATTTCATTTTGAGCCCTCGGTATTTGCTGCCGCTTTATCCATTATGGCTTATATGGCAGGTGGAGATATTTTAAGGCGTTTACCTATTTGGGGGGTGATAATTATTTTGTATTATGTTTCTTGTCAATCTCAGACAAACCAGCAGCAAAGAGAGCATTTATGAGTATAAAAACACAACTATTAAAACTGTTGCCTATTTTTGCACAAAATATAGTTATTAGCTTTTATGGTTATAACTTACTTAAGCAGCGCTATAACAAAGATTATTACCAATACCGTGAAACATTATTAACAATTAACAATCAAGCGTTGGATGATCTAAAAAATGAACAAAATATTTTGCTTGATGAGTTTATTCATTTTGCGGTTGCGAATAGTCAGTTTTATAAAGATCTCTATAAAAATGTTGATTTATCACAAAGTATTTCCGTGCAATCGCTAACTAACTTTCCCATAGTGACTAAAGAAATGTTGAGAGAAAATTTAGCCGATGTTTATACGATTGATAAAGGTGATGGTATTACTGCTTTTACTGGCGGTACTACAGGAAAATCTCTGCAAGTACTTTTTACCAAGGAAGATTTTCAAAAAAGAATGGCCTATTTAGATGCTTTTAAGTTAAAGCTTGGTATCGATCCATTTTTGAGTAAAAAAGCGACCTTTAGCGGACGAGAATTTACACGGGGTTGGGCAACGAGCTTAAGTAACGTTTTTTGGCGAAATAACTGGGCTTATAAACAACGTTTGTATTCGACGTTTGATATGACAGAGCGTAATCTCCCTGCTTATATTGCAAACCTAAAGGTGTACAAGCCAGCAGTGTTAAATGGTTTTGTTTCTGCCATTTATCAATTAGCAATGTTTATTAAGCAGCAAAAAACAACCCTAAATTTTCAACCAAAAGCTATTTTTACAACCTCAGAAACGTTACTTCCTTTTCATCGAGATTTAATTGAAGATGTTTTTAAATGTCCTATTTATAATCAATATGCTTCAGCCGAAGGCGCACCATTTGTTACTGAATGTTCATCAGGAAACCTTCATTATAATATTGATACGGGGGTGATTGAGATACTTGAAACTGAAACAGGTGATGAAATGTTAGTCACTTCCTTTACTACGCATGGAACGCCTCTTATTCGCTATAGAATTGGCGATGTTATTAAATTCAAATCGGGTGTGTGTACTTGTGGCTCAGGGCATCCACTTGTTGAGTCTATTGATGGTAGAAAAGTTGAAAGCTTACTTTCAAATCAATATGGACATGTTACGTTGAGCCACCTAGCGGATGTGATAAAAGGGTTGCCTAACTGTATTAAAGCCGTGCAATTTCAACAATACAAGTTAAATGAAATTATTACCTTATTAAATGTAGATCGACAGTTGTTTGATAAACAGGCAGAAAAAAAGATAAAAGCTGCTTTACAGCACCGTTTTGGAACTGAAACAAATTTTAAATTTAATATCGTCGATGAAATTCAGCGAGAGAAGAGTGGAAAATACGCTTTAATTAAAAACTTTTTATCTGCGGAAGATAAGGGTAAACAGCATTGATTCTTATTTTCGCTCGTGTTTTAATAGCGCCAATTTCGGGTTGACGTTTTTTATCACTAAATTATTTTTTATTAAACCTATCTCGTTAATTTTTCTATTCACTAATTTTGGACTTATATCATCATGAGAAAAACACTGATCGCTACAGTACTTACGGGTTTGTTTGCGAGCAATATTGCTATTGCTAACGAAGAAACAACCCAATTACGTAAAGCGCTTGTAGAGCAACAAAAAGTTTTAGCTTCATTAGAGCAACGTTTAGAAGAAACAGACAAGCGATTAGCGGCTGCTGCGGATCAAATTGAAGATAGCACAGTAACTACTGACGGTGCTTGGGCTAATACGTCTATTGGTGGTTATGGTGAATTACATTATAACAACTATGATAATTCAGATGCCAAAATTGATTTTCATCGTTTTGTTTTATTTTTTGGTCATGAATTTACGGATAACATTCGTTTTTTCTCAGAGTTTGAATTAGAGCATTCAATTGCTGGTGAAGGAAAAAGTGGTGAAGTAGAGTTAGAGCAGGCTTATGTTGAGATTGATATTAATGAAGCGACTAGTTCAAAAGTAGGTTTGTTTTTGATACCTGTTGGTATTATTAATGAAACGCATGAGCCACCCACTTTTTACGGTGTTGAGCGTAATCCGGTAGAAAAAAATATTATTCCTGCAACATGGTGGGAAGCTGGTGTTGCCTTTAATTATAAGCCAGTAGGTGGTTTAAGTTTTGACGGTGCTGCAACAAGTGGTTTGCAAGTTGATACAACCGGTAGTAAAGCATATAACATTCGTAGTGGTCGTCAAAAAGTAGCCAAAGCGACGGCTGAAAACCTAGCCTATACTGGACGTGTTAAATACACGGCTATTTCAGGTTTAGAGCTTGCCGCAACGTTACAATATCAAACAGATATAACGCAAAGCGCAGCCGGTGTTGACAGTGCTGATGCCACATTAATGGAAGCGCATGCTATTTATCAAGCAGAAAACTTTACTGTTCGTGCTTTATATGCGCGTTGGGATATTAGCGGTGATGAAGCGAAAGCGCTAGGGCGAGATGAGCAAACAGGTTGGTATGTAGAGCCTTCGTATCAGGTTAATGAAAAAGTAGGTGTTTTTGCCCGTTACGCGGAATATGATAATACTGCGGGTAATAGTGCATCAGAAGCCGTTGAATCTTCAAGTATTGGTGTTAATTATAATCTTCATGAAAATGTTGTATTAAAAGCTGATTATGAAAATATTGGCGGTGCTAAAGACGATAAAGGTTTCAATATAGGCTTTGGTTATCAGTTTTAAGTAATAACTATTCATATACAGATATAGGTTTATGCAACGAACTTTATTAAATGTGGTAAAGTTCGTTTTTTAGCTTCTATATTTCAGTCATTCTATTGGAATTAAGTCGTGTGATCAGTATAAATTTGATTGAGAATTTTTGTGTCTAAAATTTCACTTATTATCGTATTGTTTGGTTTTTCTTTTACTTTTGTATCTTTTGCCAAAGGCGTTTATCAAACGTCAGAGCAGTTTATTAACAGTATTTTTGCAGAAAAAAAACCACAAGTAAAAGTGTTGTGGCTATCAAAGGAAGATAAAAATGTCGTTGCAGAGATACTTAGTCATAAATACAATCGCTTACGCATTCGTTATTGGCAACATAATAACGATACTGTTTGGATCCTTAATGAAATAGGTAAAGAAAAACCGATTACTATTGGCGTTCATATTCGATCTATTCAGGGTAAGCATCAGATAGAAAAATTGAAAGTTCTCACTTTTCGAGAAAGTAGAGGTGATGAAATACGGCATGATTTTTTTAGCGATCAATTTAAAAAAGTTACCCTGAATGCTCAGAAAAGGTTGACCCAACATATTGACGGAATAACAGGCGCTACCTTGTCTGTTAGAGCAACCACCAAAGTTGCGCGTTTGGCACTTTGGTTAAACAGCAAGATATTTGAATGACTTCATTGATATTGTTGAGTAGTTTATGAAAAAATCACTAAACACACGCTTTCTTCGTTATTTGCGCGAATGGCATCGTAGATTAGGCATTATCGCAGCATTTTTTTTAATCTTTCTATCTCTCACCGGTATTGCACTTAATCACACCACGAGTTTGTCATTAGCACACATGCCCATTAAAAGTACTTGGCTGCTTGATCATTATGGTATTTCTTCACCAAGTGATGTTCGTTTTTATCAGCCTAAAGGTATATCTGTTACTAATAATATGGTTTGGTTAAATGACAAATTATTATTTGAAAGCGCATCTAAGGTCGTGGGGGTGGTGAGTATAAATGCTATCACTGAGCGTGGCGTTTTAGTGATAGTGAATGAAAACCAGCTCTATCTTTATAATCATCAAGGAGAGCTGTTTGACCAATTAGGTAGTGAGTCGGGCGTACCTAATGGCATTACAGCGATGGTGATCAATGAGAATAAGTTGATTGTAAAAACGCATGCCGGCTATTATCAAACTGATTATAATTTTTTTGATTGGCAATTACTGGCTAGTTTTACAGAGCCTCTTTGGGTCCAATCTCAAAAAGCAGATGAAAAAATGCTTGAGCAAGCTAAGTTACGCTATCGCGCACAATTTTTAACGTGGGAGCGAATTATACTAGACGCGCATAGTGGTAGAATTGTAGGTTTGTTTGGTGTGTTATTTATGGACGCTATAGGATTTTTATTAATACTACTTTCACTGAGCGGCATTTATATATGGATAAGATATACACGTACTAAGCGTTAACCTATTATTTACAATTGAGTTAAAATCTTTACAATAGTGACATTACGATAAAAATTGGGAATTTATAACATGGACATAGACATAGAAAAAATTGAACATTATATACAAATGGTTGGTGAAATGAGTTTGCAGTTTGGCATTAAATTTTTGCTGGCTGTGGTTGTCTATTTTATCGCTCAATGGATGATCAATAAAACAATACGACTAATGGAAGTAGCCTTTGATAAAAAACAAGTTGAAGCAACGCTTCGTCAATTTTTATTGAGCATTATTCGCACATCGCTGAAAGTTATTCAGATTATTATTTTCGCTTCGATGATCGGTATAGAAACCACGTCATTTATTGCCATTTTAGGTGCTGCAGGGTTAGCGATAGGTTTAGCTTTACAAGGCAGTTTAGCTAATTTTGCCGGTGGTGTTTTAATCTTACTATTTCATCCTTTTAGAAAAGGCGATCTTATTGATGCTCAAGGGCACTTGGGTTGTGTTCATGAAATACAGATTTTCAATACCATCTTAATTACGGCAGACAATCAACGTATTATTATTCCTAATGGTTTATTGTCAAATGGCTGTGTTAAAAATATTAATATTGAAGGTACTCGTCGTGTAGACTTTGTGTTTGGTATTGGCTATGAAGACGATATTGCTAAGGCAAAAACGGTATTAAGTGCATTGGTGGCTGAGGATGAACGCGTTTTAAAAGATACCGTAACCGACATTTGGGTTGGTGAACATGGTGACAGCTCCGTTAATTTATATGTTCGTCCTTGGGTTAATTCTGCAGATTATTGGCCTTTTTATTTTGGCATGATGGAACGCGTGAAAATAGCTTTTGACAAAGAAGGTATTAGTATTCCATTTCCACAGCGCGATGTTCATATTCATCAAACAAGTTAAGTACCGTGTAACGTTGAGCAGTTACCTGAATGAAAACTAGGTAACTTGAAATTGTAAAGCCTGTATTATAAAAAATAATGCGGGCTTTTTTGTCTATCAAGCTATTATAAAGATAGACTCGTTTAGGTAAATGTTGGAATTTAAGTAATGAAAATAGGATTAAAAACAACGGTCATTTATGCTATTTCGTTTGGTATATTGGTGAGTGCTGTTAATGTTCTAGCGAAAGCATCAACGGCTGAAAGTGAGCATAATGCTTGGCTGAAACAACAGTTTAGTGAAAAGCACCAGCAATTAATTCCTATTGTTGCGGTTGCAGATATGTTTTTTAGTTGCAATAAAGAACGAAAAGTTGACCCCATTGGCTATCAACTTAAGGAACTTATTACCGTTATGCATAAAGATAAATTAGCCGAAAAGTTAGCGCTTTGTTTAGGTAATGACACTATGCAGTCAGAGGTTGCGCTTAAATTTGGTCTGTTAGGTTGCTTTCATGATCAATTAGCAAAATTACCCGAGATTGAACGAAAACAAAAAATGACATTAGTTAAACGTGCTATTGGCGCTTTATCGTTAACTGAACGAAAAAAAAGCTTTACGCATTGTGTAACACAGCAAGCCATTCACTATTTACAGTAAAGTTATGAAAAACAAATGTAGTACGGTTGTTTGAGTGAACATTCATAAATTGTAACAAATAGCTTGGTGTTTTTACTTTTCTCTCTTTCTAATATGGTTTGATATCACTTATAGTGACGTTAATTAATGACAAAAAATATTGTGAGAATAACATGACACATGAAACCCCTAAAATTTTAGTTGTAGACGATGACATGCGTTTACGTTCTTTATTAGAGCGCTATTTGGTTGAACAAGGCTTTACGGTACGCAGTGCGGCAAGTGCAGAACAAATGGACCGATTAATTGAACGCGAAAACTTTCATTTGCTAGTGCTTGATCTTATGTTGCCGGGGGAAGATGGTTTGTCTATTTGTCGACGTCTACGCCAACAAAATAATAATATTCCCATTGTTATGTTAACGGCTAAAGGAGATGAGGTAGACCGTATCATAGGTTTAGAGCTAGGCGCTGATGATTACATGCCTAAGCCCTTTAACCCAAGAGAGTTATTGGCACGAATTAAAGCGGTATTGCGTCGCCGCACGCAGGAAGCGCCAGGAGCGCCATCAAAAACGGAAGACATTATTACCTTTGGCGACTATCAATTAAATTTGGCTACGCGCGAAATGATTAAGGGTGATATCAATATGCCTTTAACCAGTGGAGAATTTGCGGTTTTAAAAGCATTAGTGACTCACCCAAGAGAGCCATTATCACGTGACAAACTGATGAATTTAGCGCGTGGTAGAGATTATTCAGCACTTGAACGTAGTATTGATGTGCAGGTATCACGTTTACGCCGTATGTTAGAAATAGATCCCGCTAAACCGCGTTATTTACAAACTGTTTGGGGTTTAGGCTATGTTTTTGTGCCAGATGGTACAGCTGTTTAGTTGTCTTTGAGTATTTGTAAATGAAAGTATTACCTCGTAGCGCTTTTGGTCAAACTGTTCTGTTAATTGGTTTTTTGTTATTTTTAAACCAAGTAGTTACTTATATTTCTTTTGCATTATATGTGGTTGAACCTAATCAACAGCAAATGAATCAGTTGTTAGCAAAACAAATCCGTGTTGTTTTTATTGATATTAAAGATGCTCAATTAAGTCCTAAAATGGCGGAAGCTTTTCACCGAGAAACAGGTATCGGTGTTTATCGAGAGCAAGACGCCTTAAAACTTGGTTTGGAAAATGCGGGTTATTACCCTCATCGCAGTGAACAAATGTCATTATTATTAGGCGGTCCTGCCGAAGTAAGAGTTTCTCAAGGCGATGAATACCTTTTTTGGATACGCCCCCCGCAAGCCCCCCACCTATGGGTGAAAATACCTTTACTTGGATTAGAAGAAGCCAACTTTTCGCCGTTAACTTTTTTTCTTGTGATCATTGGTGTGCTAAGTGTTGCAGGTGGCTGGTTGTTTGTCAGGCAAATGAATAGACCATTAAAAGCTCTGCAAAGAGCGGCAGAAGAAGTTGGCAGGGGTGAATTTCCAAAACCGTTAACAGAGCATGGTACCTCAGAAATAACTGCGGTAACACAAGCCTTTAATCATATGTCAAAGGGCATCAAGCAGCTTGAAAATGATCGTAATCTATTAATGGCAGGTATTTCACATGACCTACGCACCCCGTTAACACGTATACGTTTGGCCAGTGAAATGATGTTAGAGCAAGATGACTTTTTAAAAGAAGGTATTGAAAACGATATTGACGATATGAACAATATTATCGATCAATTTATTGATTACATTCGCCATGACAGTAAAGATAAAGCTGAACTTGATGATCTCAATGTATTAATAGAAGAAACGATACACGTTGAAACACCCAGTGATAGAAATATCATCTTTATTGCGGGAGAATGTCCTCGTATTCCTATGCGTCATGTAGCGATTAAACGAGCCGTCGCTAATTTATTGCAAAATGCTTTACGTTATACTAGCGATGATATTGAAGTATTTACCGGTGTTGATGATGTTAAAGAGAGTGTCTATTTTATTATTAGCGATAACGGTGGCGGTATACCCGAAGCGGATATTGAACGCCTATTCCAACCCTTTACTCAAGGAGACTCTGCTCGGGGATCAGAAGGCAGTGGTTTAGGCTTAGCCATCATTAAACGCATTGTAGATACGCACGGTGGTAGTGTTGAATTATCAAATAAACCGGAAGGTGGTTTACAAGCAAAAGTTTGTTTACCGTTAAAACTGAAAAAATAAGCTAAAACTTTTCTCCCTCATGTAAGTTACTCGTTTTATTTTCCTTTGGGTAGGATATAATTACCCCTCAATTTATACTCTATTGAGGCCAAAATTTTGCCTCTTGAATTATTACGGGTATACGCAGTTCACAAGAGGTTGTTAAGTGTCAGTGGTAATTACGGAAAATCTGCAACGAGAAGTATCTCGTTTAGTAATTAAAGTTGGACAAATGCTGCTCCAACATGGCGCCGAAAGTGAAATGGTCGCCTCTTTTTGTTGTCGTTTTGGCGAGGCTTTAGGGCAAGATAGTGTTGAAGTTTCACTATCATCAAGTTCAATGGTGATTACAACATTGGCAAATAACTTTTGTATCACAACCGCTCGACGCTGCCCAGACAGGGGTATTAACATGCATGTTGTTGTTGAAATACAGCATCTATTGTTATCCGTTGAAAGAGGAGAGTTAGATATTGCCTCAGCAAGAAAGCGGCTCGATATGATTCAACCGTACCGGCATAATCGTTGGGTTGTTATCATGGTTATCGGGCTTTCTTGTGCTTCTTTTTGTCGTTTAGCTGGTGGTGATTGGCTATTATTTGGCTGGACATTTATCGCATCTTCATTGGGTATGTTTGTTCGCCAAGAAATAGCTCACCGTCATTTTAACCCCTTACTTAATTTTGGTGTTACTTCATTTGTAACCACACTGATTGCGGCGCAGGCTGAAATATACCAATTTGGAAATAATCCTACTTTAGCCATGGCAAGTGCGGTATTAATGCTAGTACCCGGATTTCCGCTAATTAATGCCGTTTCCGATATGGTCAAAGGCTTTGTTAACATGGGGATTGCTCGTTGGATGTTTGCAAGTATGTTGGGTTTTGCTACTTGTTTAGGAATTATTGCAGCAACCACTGTGTCGGGGGTATGGGTATGGATTTAATGATTGCTCTAATTAATGATATGTTCTTTGCCGCCATTCCCGCGGTTGGCTTTGCCCTGGTCTTTAACGTACCACCCAAAT
>JAOPTQ010000149.1:0-5793 GCA_051531915.1 Colwellia sp.
TAGGCTGAGTAGTTACAAATATTCTTTATATAGACAATAATAGATTTGCATTTAAAGGCGCGATAACAACAGTTTTATCAACAAATGAAAAACCTGATTATATTGTTTTTCGCCCTTTTCAAGGGCAAACCCACGCAATGTTTAATTTATTAGAAAAAAACAAAATTAATTTCATAACGCTAGAGCATGTTACAACGGGAGAAGAATCAAAAAAAATAGGCAAACCTTTGCAAAACTATCAACATTGGTTAGGAGAGGTTGTTTATGATCAAGCCTATGCGGGTGAACTATTAGCGAATACTTTAATTTCAGAGCATAATTTAAACACACCAAATAACTCGACTTATATTACCGGTTTAGGTGGTGCATATGATGCGGTAACACAAATGCGTAACAATGGCTTAAAGCAAAGTATCCTTAAAAATAAAAGTGTTCATTTAAATCAAATATTCACTATGAATTTTGATGATAATATTGTTAAACAACGTTTTAGAAATGTCGCAAAGCGGTACCCTAATACCAATATTATTTGGTGTGCAAGTTCACAAATGGCTGTTGAAGTAGTTAATCAAATCAACGGTTCTGATTTATTCCCTAATCAAAAGCTTATTATTGGTGGCTTTGACTTTATCCCTAGTGCACTAGAAATGGCTAAAAAAGAGGAAATAACCGCATTAGTAGGCGGGCATTTTTTAATGGCTGTTAAGGCCATAAATCAAATAATAGATAACCATCATGGTATAAACCACATCAATAAAAAGAATAACTTTGAACTAGTTACCAAAGAAAATATAGAGCAATACCAAGACTTTATTAACAATAAAAAATGGCGACTGGTCGATTTTTCTAAATTCTTATTATCCAATAAATCGGCAAATAATCCCCAAGAAATTAATGTTCAAAATTTGATTAATCAGCTTAATAACACACAACAATAATTATGTCATCGGCGTACAAAACGATGATGCAGTTGAAGCTAAGCAGTAAATGCTAGGTTTATTAATTGGAGACGAATAAAGCGTTAAAAATACCGTTGACTGATGATTTTTTAGTGGAAGCGTACATAGAAAAAGTCTATTTAAACCAGTGATTATCACTGTTTTTTTTGCTAAATTTAACTAGCAACCTATTCATACCAATACAAATAAATAGATGATCATTCTAAATGGACTAAATATTCCAATAACATCATTGCTTTCAATCCTAATAGCCTGCTATTACTCAATCAAACGCCTTGTTCTTAAGAATTTATCTTCATTAATATTTGCTCACTAACCTACTGGTATTGGTATCACAGATAACTTCCCAAGTTTTCATTGTCGAAGATAAAAGTATTGTGTTATTGTATTACTAATAATAATTTAAGGTGATTTTATGGGGAATAATAGCAAGAAAGTAAAACTTCGTTCTGCTAGTTGGTTTGGAACTAATGACAAAAATGGTTTTATGTATCGTAGTTGGATGAAAAACCAAGGTATTCCTGATCATCATTTCCAAAACAAACCTGTTATAGGTATCTGCAATACCTGGTCTGAATTAACGCCTTGTAATGGCCATTTTCGTGAGCTTGCTGAAAAGATAAAAAATGGCATAAGAGAAGCTGGTGGTGTTCCGGTTGAATTTCCGGTTTTTTCCAGTGGAGAGTCCAATCTTCGACCCACAGCCATGTTAACTAGAAACCTTGCTGCTATGGATACAGAAGAAGCCATTCGTGGTAACCCTATTGATGGTGTTGTGTTAATGGTAGGTTGTGATAAAACCACCCCCGCACTGTTAATGGGCGCTGCAAGTTGCGACCTACCTACAATAGTTGTCACAGGTGGTCCAATGCTAAATGGAAAACACCAAGGTAAAGATGTTGGATCGGGTACTTTAGTTTGGCAAATGCATGAAGATTTTAAAGCCGGAAAAATTGATTTAGAAGCCTTTATGAGTGCAGAAGCCGGTATGTCACGTTCAACGGGTACTTGTAATACCATGGGTACAGCATCAACCATGGCATGCATGGTAGAAACTTTAGGCACAAGTTTACCTCATAATGCGGCTATTCCAGCGGTAGATTCTCGTCGAAGTGTATTAGCTCATATGTCAGGTATGCGTATTGTCGATATGGTACATGAAGATTTAAAACTTTCTAAAATATTAACTAAAGATGCTTTCATTAATGCGATAAAGGTTAATGCTGCTATTGGTGGCTCTACTAACGCTGTTATTCATTTGAAAGCCATTGCTGGTCGTATTGGTGTTGATTTGTCCTTAGATGACTGGGCTCATGGTTATGATATTCCCACCATCGTTAATTTACAGCCATCAGGGAAATATTTGATGGAAGATTTTTATTATGCGGGTGGTTTGCCGGCAGTACTGAATATTTTAACTCAACAAGCACTTCTTAATAAAGATACGCTAACGGTTAACGGTAAAAGCCTTCATGCAAATGTTGAAGAGGCGCCGTGTTACAATAGTGATGTTATCCTACCTTTTGAAAAACCGTTAGTAATGAATGGTGGTATTCGTATATTGAAAGGAAATTTAGCGCCTCGTGGTGCTGTAATTAAACCCTCCGCAGCAAGTGAACAATTGTTAAAACATCGTGGCAAGGCAGTCGTGTTTGAAAGTTTTGATCACTACAAACAGCGCATCAATGATCCTGATTTGGATATTGATGAAAACAGTATTATGGTATTAAAAAACTGTGGTCCTAAAGGCTATCCAGGTATGGCCGAAGTAGGCAATATGGGTTTGCCGCCTAAACTCTTAAAAAAAGGCATTAAAGATATGGTACGTATTTCAGATGCCCGTATGAGTGGCACTGCTTTTGGTACTGTTGTATTACATGTTTCGCCCGAAGCGATGGAGTTTGGGCCGTTAGCGGCCGTTGAAGAGGGAGATTATATTGAATTGGATGCGAATAATGGCAGATTACACCTTGATGTTAGTGATGATACATTAACCGCAAGGTTAACGAAGCTTAAAGCAAATAGAGTTATTTTTAGTACAGGAGGTTACCTAGAAATATACCGTGAAAGAGTATTACAAGCTGATGAAGGTTGTGACTTTGATTTTTTAGTGGGCTGTCGTGGCGCAGAAGTGCCGGCACATTCACACTAGCAATATTTTTATTCTACTTTTATACTGAGCTAGGTAATATTGATTAAAAGGTTTATCTATGAATTTAACTAACCGTTATCCAAGTCTTTGTGGCAAAACTATATTTATTAGCGGCGGCGGCTCTGGAATTGGAGCATGTTTGGTTGAGGCTTTTGCATTACAAGGGGCAAGAATCGCCTTTGTTGATGTATTAAAAAATGAATCAACGATTTTAGTTAACAAACTAAAACAACAAGCACCTGATGCCGAAGTGAAATATTATTGTTGTGATTTAGTCGATGTTAAGGCATTACAAGCTGTTATTCATCAAGTTGAAAATGAGCTAGGTAGCATTTCAGTATTAATTAATAGTGCTGCTAGCGATACTCGTCACAATATTAGTGAAGTGACTCCTGAGTATTGGGATAGTCGTATGGACATCAACTTGAAACATTATTTTTTTGCCATACAAGCGGTACAGAAACAGATGAAAAACACAGGCGGTGCCATTATTAATATGGGCTCTATGTGTTGGCATGACTCTCAAGCGGGTATGCCCGCTTATTCCGCAGCAAAAGCAGGTGTGGAAGGTTTAACGCGAGGTTTAGCAAAGGACTTAGGTCAAGATAAAATTCGCATTAATACTATCACCCCAGGTTGGGTGATGACCGACAGACAACTCACTCATTGGGTAAATGAAAATACCGAGAAAAAAATAGCTGAAAGTCAGTGTTTAAAAGATTATGTTATGCCCGCTGATATTGCTTCAATGGCCTTATTTTTAGCTTCTGATGACAGTAAACATTGCACCGCGCAAAACTTCATTGTTGACGGTGGTTGGATTTAATTTTCAAAAGCTAAAAATGACAAGTACACCCGTTACCAATTAAAGCACACTTTGAACCAGTATTTTGAATGATAACGGATGTATAAGTAGTCGATACTAAAAATATAGGATTAATAATTATTACCATGCAACAACTATCTATTATCGAAACACAAACCAGTCTTTCATATTTTTCACAAACCATTCGCTTAGTGACATTAACTAATAGTCACGGCTTAACCCTAACACTTTCGGATTAAGCCGCCAGTATTTGTTCTATGGCGGTAACCGCCAAAGTAAGCTCAACAAGGCTTTCCAGATAATCTTGATATTGAACTAGAATATCGCCTTAGCAAAAACAACGAATTAGCGTTCACTTAAATTCAATAATTATAGCAAACCGCAGGGTTATTTTTATATCCCCACGAAGCTGTTTTCTATAATTAATTCTATAGATATAAAATATCTACATAAAAAATTCAATCAAACCCAAAGGTAGTATGATGTTACTAAAAATAAAACAACTTTGTTTATCCTCTTTATTGGTTTTTATCACCTTTATTTCATTTCAAACTTTTGCTGAAAATAATGATAAAACTAAGCTTTTAATTGACAGTGAATATAAAGCTGATTTAGTACTACAACGTGCTGATCCTTGGATTCATCGCACAAAAAAAGGTCATTATTATTTCACTGGTTCAGTACCTGAATTTGATCGCATTATCTTACGTGAATCGGCAACTATTGAAGGTTTTCGAGATGCGACAGAAAAAGTTATTTGGCGTAAGAATAAAAGTGGGCCAATGAGCGTAAATATTTGGGCGCCAGAGCTTCATCAAATTGACGGTGTTTGGTATATCTATTTTGCTGCTGGTGATATTGATAAACCTTTTAGCATTCGCATGTACGCGTTGGAAAATACCGATGCTGATCCAATGAAAGGCGAATGGCTTGAGGCTGGCAAAGTGAAAACTGCTCGTGACACTTTTTCGCTTGATGCCACTAGTTTTACCCATCGAGGTCAGCGTTATTTAGTATGGGCGCAGCAAGATAATGCTGCTAGCTATAACACCGCTTTAGTACTGGCTGAATTAAAAAATCCATTAGAAGTTGGCGCAAAAGAAGTCACTATTACTGAGCCTGTGCTTGATTGGGAGCAATTAGGTTATAAAGTTAACGAAGGCGCGGCAGTATTAAAGCGTAATGGCAAAATTTTTATTAGTTACTCAGCCGCTGCTACCGATCACCGATATTCTATTGGCTTATTGTGGGCTGATGAAAATTCTAATTTATTAGATGCTAAAAGTTGGCATAAATTACCAGAGCCCGTGTTTACCACTAATGAAACATTAAAACGTTATGGTCCAGGACATAATAGTTTTACCCTTGCAGAGGACGGTAAAACAGATTTACTGATTTACCACGCCCGAAATTATTTAGAACTACAAGGCACCCCATTAACCGATGGTAACCGCCATGCTCGCTATCGTGAAATTACTTGGTCAAAAGATGGCTTTCCACTGTTTCATAATGCCTTAGCTGATTAAAGCTGCGCTTTATTAATTTAATAAAGAGACAAAGGTAACTACTCACCAATATTTTTAATAAGAGAAATAGAAAGGATTCTTTTTCTTTTTTTGGCTACAATGTAACTACAGGCTAAAGGAGGGTGGGTATTATGGCAGCTAATACTATAGTTCGTGCATGTATTAATGAATAAATTAAACAATAAATTAAACAATAAAACCAATTTAAGCGCGATTTAAAAAGCGAGATTCAAAGTCTAAAGCTTTACACATATAACAATGCAAGTAATCAAAGGAATGTAATATGATAATCATTAAAAAATCATTTATTTTAACAGAGCGTAGCGAAAA
>JAOPTQ010000150.1:0-9442 GCA_051531915.1 Colwellia sp.
CGACTTCTTCTCGTAATATTTCAAGTTGCTTGTTTTTAGCAACGTCTTTCTCAAATAACATTCTTAATCCATCGCGGATCACTTCACTTGCTGAGGTATATAAACCATCAGATACCTTTTCAGTAATTCTTCGCTCGAATTCTTTACCTAAAGTAATATTCATAATTAACACTCCAATCATTCCGTAATCATATTATGCGCATGATACGCACATACTTCAAGTTTCATTTAGTACATAGAGATGTCATAACAAATTAAAAGGCAGTAATAGGACAGTAAACTATTCCCGTTAACAAACTTAATCAGCCTATACCAATGCTAGCAAAATAAACCGTTTCTTTACTGCTATTGTAACTGTTTAGACCCTGATCTTAGATCGGCTTGTTCATGGGGCAATAAAGTTGGAACTGAAAGGCGAATCAATGAGAAAAAAACTAAATTCCTTGACTGATGCCGATCACTCAAGTTAGATTTTACTGAGGTTTACTGGCAGACAAAAAAGTGATCGGCTTGNNCGGGACTCTACCAACTGAGCTATAACCACTTATACTTATGCATTGTTGCTTCTGTTTTACAGCGTTTGTGCCACTTCATCTGTAATTAGTATCTAGAAGTTAATACTTTATCTTAATGCTCTAATACCGCCTGATGTTTTGAACAAACCAAATATCTTAGATTGATGGTAAGCTAAAAATAATTTCTCTGGTTTGAAAAAATCATCTTTCGGAAGTGAAATCATTTGATTATGATATTTATTTAAACAAGTCTCCTTAATATCGTCATGTACTTGAACCCTATAATCTTCATTAATAGTAAACATGCCTTTATCAAAAGCCCAATGCATATCGCGTGACATCGCTATACCGTTACAAGGTAAAAATGAACCTGTATGTGCTTTAGGCTTTATATGGGCAGCTTCTAAGTTATTTAATCGTTCATAAGATATAACCTCATTGGTTATTGCACATCGACCTTGATACCCTAGTAACACAAAATCTCTAAAGCTACTCGAATTGAATAAACTAGCACCTCTAGACTGCTCTATTTGCTCAATGGAACTTTCAGCAATATCACCTTTTATTTTTTCATCTTGAGCTTGAATGGTCTTTTTAACTTCTTCAGGCACCAAAATATCTGCCTGAACTTCTTCAACTACGTTAATAAAGTCTAATTCTTGCTCTAATAAAGCATGAGCACCACGTAAAGGTGCACTTTCAATAACTTCATTTAGTAGAGGGTAGTTTTCGTCATTTGCGGTAAATAAATTCATCTGGTAGACGAACTCATCATTTTCATCTATTAATTTAGAAAACACCACAATATCACTGGGATTAAAATAATGTCTATCTGGATCGATTGTAGTATTTAAATATAACCTATATTCATTCCTAGGCTGCTTTGCGGTACTACCGTGAAATTTATCGTTATGATACACAAGAGAGCAGTAAACCTTTTTCTGCCCTTCATCCGTTAGAATTGGGATTAGTTGCGTATCATTAAGCTCTGTTTCACTTAAAGGAGGGAAAAAATCACCACTTTCTTTTGATATTAAAAAATAACGCCCTCTAGATATTTTGCCATTTTCATCGGGGCTACCAAGCTCTTGAAACTGTAATTTTTTCAAATAATACATGGATTTTTAATTCCGTCTAAAAAGTTATTGATGAAGCTCAAAGACTATTTCACCAATAATCTTTGAAAAAAGAGGAGGTACTGCATTTCCAATCATTTTATATTGATCACCACGGCTACCTAAAAAATGAAAATCATCGTCAAACGTCTGCAATCTAGCTGCTTCTCGTACTGTTATCGAACGAGATTGTTCAGGATCAGGATGAATATGCCTCAAACCATCCTTATATAAATGTGCAGGAATGGTATTACTAGGCCTATCTAATTTTATTACATGATATTTATGAAACTTTGATTTTCTACCCGTCTTTTCTTCATATAATCGTATCAATGACTTAACATCAATATACTCATTTCGGCCACTTTGTATATCTTCGGTTAAAATTTTGAAAATTTCAATATCACGTTGACTATGGAATCTAGGTTCATGATTTAAATAATCTGAATATCCATTAGTCACTGTACACCTTTGATGTGAAGGTCTAGCTCTACTGTCTTTTGTGTCTACAGGTATAAATTTAGGTAATCCATCAAAAGCAACTTGAGAGGTAGTCTCAAGTGTGTTTCTACGCTCTTTTAACTTTGCATAAAATTCATTTATTTGTCTCTGACTAGTACTACTTTTAGGAACGCCATAAATAATAATCCGCTTTCTCTTTTGCGGTACTCCATACAATGAAGTATCAAATAAAGCATTTTTTCGTAAATCTAAAACTAAATCATAACCTATATCAGTAAACGCCTTTCTTATTCTATCTGTAATTAGTATTCCACCTGGAGAAGCAGACAATATACCTTCTACATTTTCAAACACAAATGCTTTAGGTTTGAAATGGTTAACCATTTTAACATAACTCTCAAATAGATAATTACGATAGTCGTTTTCCATCCCATGTAAGTCTTGAACACGACCTGCCATTGAATATGCTTGGCATGGTGGCCCTCCAATGATTATATCAACACTTTGAGCACCAACGAGTGTATTCACACCTTGATGATTGCCAAACTTATCATCAGAAAAGCCATTCAATAACTCATCTGTACGCTGAATATCAAAATTAATAACAATATCATCTGCGGAGGTATATCCCCATTTCTTACTCATTCTATTTTTCAATGTATTAACTGTCGGAAGCTCCCAATCAACAGCAGCTAAAGTTTTATAGAATCCTGTATGAAGAAAGCCATCAGACAATCCGCCACAGCCTGAAAATAGATCAATGACATTAAGATTCATTTTTAAAGTACTGCTTTATTTTATTACCTAAAACTTTACCAAGAAGCGGAGGTACAGCATTACCCACTTGTCTATTTTGTTGGGTTTTCGTTCCTAAGAAAATAAAGTTATCAGGGAATGACTGTAAGCGAGCATTTTCTCTAACGGTAGGTACTCTATCCCACTTATAATGAAAATGGTTCCTGTGACCAGTATCAATAGTTTTTGATGGCTTTTTACTATGGTATCGCGTCCAAGCTTCATTAAATTTTCTAGAATCACCAACCCCAGGAGGTAAGTCTTTGTGATTACCACCCTCTGGCACTTGAGAAATAACATTAATAACGTGATCTGTATGGCGAGTTCCAACATGATTGAATAAAACATCACATCCATTTTTCATTGTCTTCTGATAATCGCTAAAGGTTGAACCAGAGTGCGGTAACTCGATACCACCTAAATTTCCTTCCAAAGTTGGTAAGTCACCAATCGCCGCTTCACACCCAATATAATTATCAGAGCTTAATAAAGGTTCAGGAAATTCAAATCGACCTAGATCTTTTCGTAAAGCAACAAAAAAAACACGTTTTCTAATTTGTGGTACTCCATAATCTGGAGCGAATAATATTTTAGGGTTACATGTATAACCTAGTTCATCACACAGTTTAATGATTGCCTTAGACGCTTTACCATCATACAAACGCATTAAACCAACGACATTCTCAATAATTAACGCTTTTGGATTTAATTTTTTAGCCACTTTAAAAACAGCATTAAAAAGCGAGTTACGCTTATCTGATTCATCTCTCGTACCTGTTAATGAAAATCCTTGGCATGGTGGGCCTGCAATAATAACGTCAATATCAATTCCATCTACAGTAGAGACAATTTTTTCTATGGATTCATCTAAATGTAAATCTAAATTTAAAGTTTTAGATTTTTTATGGTTCTTTTTAAAAGTTTCAAGTGCAATGTCAGTGTTATCTACACCTAGAACAACATGGAAATCTGCTTGCTGAAAGCCATAAGAAAATCCACCACATCCTGAAAACAAGTCTATGGCTGTATATTTTTTACTCATATTTTTATTTTAACTTCTGTTGTATTCAACTAATTAGAAAAGGCATACCATCTATTAGTGTTTGCGACTAAACGACTCTAGATATGAATAATAAAGCAATCTAAACTGTACTACCAGTCTCAACCATACTGTACAAAAAACCAGTTAAAATAACAATAGATAAAATGAATAACTACCATAGAATTAAATTAGCGTAAGTATAAGAGAAGTATATTTACTAAAGACTTTGATAAATATGAATTAATAGTTATCAAAGTCTATACAAATCTCTTATGTAGATAAAATAACGCTGCCCTCGGAGCAATTAAACTGAAAAATTAAAATGATAAACACCCTGAACCAAAGTAACACTAATAAAAGCTCTACCGTATCGGGGTAGATAGTTGCCGCAAAAGCGATTAATTTAAGGTAACGTTAACTCAATTGTACTGTATTGATATTTTGGTAACTTGATCCCTTGGCCAGAGCCTATCGTGAGTAATACTTTACCGTGGTAAGGCTGTGACAAACCTTGTTGGTCAATGTAGCTGAGTTTCTTTTTCGGAATACTAAAAGATACCACTTGTGTTGATTTAGCCGATAGTTGCACACGTTTAAAGTCAATTAATTGTTTTATCGGTGCTTTTACCGGGGCATCAGGCATAGAAAGGTACACTTGTACAACTTCCTCACTCTTTATCTCACTTTTATTAGTTATCGCAGCTGTTAAGGTTACAGCTCCCGTGCTTTTATTTAATTGATATTTCGCTTCGTCGTAATGGATGTCAGCGTAACTTAAACCGTAACCAAATGGGTACAATACTTCGCCTTCAAAATATTTATAGGTTCGATTTTCCATGGAGTAGTTTTTAAAATCGGGTAAATCGTTAATTGATTTATAAAAGGTTATTGGGAGTTTTCCTGAAGGGCTGAAGTCGCCGTAAAGTAATCTCGTTAAAGCGGTTCCTGTAGATTCGCCAGGGTAAAAACCTTGGATAATGGCATCGAGGTTTTTCTCTTGCCAGTTGATCGCCATAGCACTACCGCTCATATTAACGAAAATAATAGGTTTTCCGGTTGATTTTAAGGCTTTTAGTAGTTTTTCTTGAGATTGTGGTAACTGAATATGTGTTCTGTCACCATGAGAAAACCCATCAAGCTCTAGTGGCATTTCTTCTCCTTCTAAATTTGCACTAATGCCACCAACAAATATAATAACATCGGCATTTCCTGCGGCTATTAATGCTTCTTCAGCAAGATTTCTGTTGTGGTTCAACCAAGACAAGGTAACGCTAGGTTGGATAACATTAGTATGCCAGTAGCGATTAATTTTAGCTTCCGCTTTGAGGGTATATGACTGGCCTTTTGTTAGCTTGATCACACCACTAACCGGTTGACCATTTAAGGTAAACGATAGGTTTTTAGTCTTAAATTGATAATTTGCGGTAACTGCCGGTTTTAACAAGCCTTGCCACTTAATGGCAAATTCTTGCTCAACACTTCCATCAATAGGTGAGCGTAACCACTGATTATTTATATTTTCTTCTATTTGACGGAAATGAGGTTGCCTATCAAAATGAGCATCAGGGTAATACTCGGCAATTAAGCCCTTTTGTGTATTACCGTCATGGTCAATATGGAAAAAATTATTAGCAGAAATGGGCTGATAATGAGTATAAACCTCTCCTGTTAAGCTACTGCCAGGATGATAGCTTAATTGTGCTTGGCCGAGCCTTTTTTCTAATGCTTGTTTTATGGTGACAGGGTTAACGGGTGTGCCGTGATAATTACCCACCAAAATTGCATGGTTGTTGGCATTGGGGCCAATAAGTGCTACTTTTTCTTTGCCATTTAAAGGAAGTATTTTATCATTTTTGAGTAATACCAGTGATTTTTCGGCAGCTTCTTGGGTGAGTGCTAAATGAGCTTTCGAACCAACAACGTCAAGTGGAATATTAGCAAAAGGCACAAGGTTTGGATCATCAAACATCCCCAGTTTAAATCGTGCGTACATGAGGCGTGTTACCGCTTTATCTATGGTCGCTTCGGTGACTAAACCTTGTTCTACCGCTTGTACTAAATAGCTGAAAGTATTGCCATGGTGATCACCACAGTTAAGATCAGTGCCAGTATTTATTGCTTTAGCAGCCGCTTCAACCTCATTGCTTACAACGTGGTGTGAATTTTTATCATAAAAGTCAGCAATAGCGCCGCAGTCAGACACTATATAGCCGTTAAAATTGAATTCATTGCGTAAAGTGTCTTCAACAAGAGGGATACTGCCACATGCGGGCTCACCATTAACTCGGTTATAAGCACACATCACAGAGGCAACTTCAGTCGCGGCAATAGTCTCTTTAAAAGCCGGTAAATAGGTTTCAGCCAAATCTTTTGCTGACGCTGTATAGTCATCGCTATGTCGAGATATTTCTGGACCACTATGCACCGCATAGTGCTTCAACGTGGCGACCGACTTTAAGTACTTTGGATCATCACCTTGTAAACCGTTAATAAAGTTAGTGGCAATTCGCGAGGTTAATAATGGATCTTCACCATAAGTTTCTTGTCCGCGCCCCCAACGAGGATCTCTGAAAATATTGATATTAGGAGACCAATATGTCAGTCCTGTATACATAGAACGATTACCTTCCTTTAAAAAGGCGTGGTGCTTGGCTCGACCTTCATCAGAAATAGCGGTACCTATTTTTAATAACAGTGCTTCGTCAAAGGTAGCGGCGAGTCCTATTGCTTGTGGGAATACAGTCGCAGTTCCTGCGCGAGCAACTCCGTGTAATGCTTCATTCCACCAATTGTATTGAGGAATACCTAGTCGCTTTATTTTGGGAGATTTATCAAATAACTGACTGACTTTTTCCTCTAATGTCATTTTATTCACTAAATCATCTACCCGTTCTTTAAGTGATAAACTTGAATTCTGATAGGCTGATGATGTGTTATATTCTTGGGTTGAATTGGTCTCAGCACTACAGCTAACGACTAGCGGAGCAGACAATATAGTCAGCGCGAATAGAGTATTTATTTTGATAAGCATAATTACATTTATTAGTTGAAAAAATTATCTGCGATACTATCAATTTTAAAAGATATCATCGTCTTTTTGAACACTTATACGGGTATTTGAACGTTTAAATGCCTGTTTAAGAATCAGCAAACGATTTATTGCGTTTTATTCCAGTAGTTCTTTCTATATTGAGTTGGCGTTATACCCATTAACTTTTTAAAAAAAGTATTGAATGTTGCTTTGCTGTTAAATCCAGCTCTATCCATAACATCAAGCATGGTAGTTTTTTTATTCTCTTCAGAAATAAGTAAGGCTTTGCTTTCTTCAACACGGTAATAATTAATGAACTCAAAGAAGTTCTTTTCAAAATGACGATTGATTAAGCTCGACAAATAACGAGGAGTTAACGACACTTGGTTGGCCAAATTATCTAAGGTCAGTAGGTGGTTTAGATAAGGCTTGCTCTGTTTCATATAAAGCTCGATGGCTTTAATTTCATCAGGGTCAAAGCTCTCGTCAACCTTACTTTTTTCCTTGTCTAATTTGTTATCAATGCCTTTGAATAAGGGGGAATGTCCTGCACTGAAAAATATGAGCCCGATAATAAGCAATAATATGGCATAGTTTGCTGTTAACCCTAATATCTCATGATCAATATTTATCCCCATTTCATACGAAAAGATAATCGCAAGCGCAACGAAAATAGCATCGACTCGAATGATTAAGAAGCCAATAACTAAAACTTTCAGCCAGGTTAAATCGACACTGACAAGTTCAGCAACCTCATTTTTAATATGTTTATCATATTTGTGCAGCTCAATTAAACATAAAATACCAAGCGCACATCGCAAGCATCCTCGAACAATATGAATAATACGATCAATCATAGGGCTGGTCGCTATGATGTTACCTTGTAATGCCGCCATTTTTAATTGGTGATCCAACAATAACCAATCGAAGGTAAAGTAAATTGTGTAAGCTAAAAAGGGTAATAAATACCATAAATCTTTTTTGGTTAGCGTAAAGTCTTTGTAAATTAACGAACGCACATAGAACAATAATAAAGACGCTTCAATCCAATAAGCTAAACCAAACGTATAAAAAAGGTTAGGGGAAATATTTAAAGCAAAGTTTTTAAATGCTTCGCCAAAATTGATTAAATTATCAAGCGGAATGGCTGCTTGAGTGATTAAAAAAGATGCTAGAAGAAAATTGCTGAGCTTTTTTCCTTTTTTCAAAAAGAATAAAAAAACGGTAAACGCTAAACATAAAAATATTGTAAAAAGTAATACTAAATCGTGGGTATTAAATAGAACTTCTTTCACAGCTTAAAACCTTTTTTATTATTGGTAGCTCTCATTTTCATACTACTGAAGCGCTTCAGTTAATTATACATTTAAGTCACTGTAGTACGTTCAAATTTACGTTTTGTACTAAGATTGTACGGCGACAGACGTTATTTTAACGCTTTTTAAGGGTTATTTAAATAAAGTAAAACAGGTTAAACAATACCATTTAGGCTGCTATTGTAGCTTAACTAAACCACCCCATAGAGTCACTATATTTGATTAACATACTACTGCTCATTAGAACCACGATAATTCGCAAGTAGAAAGGTTTAATTTTATAAAGAAAATGGGCACCGAAATATGCTCCAATAGCTTGTCCTAGCATCATCACTAGCCCAATTATCCACACAATATGCCCTGCGGTAATAAAGATAATTAATGAGGCTATATTGGTCGCGAAATTTAATGATTTGGCGACGGCGGTAGATTTAATAAGATCATGACCTTGACAAGAAACGCCTGCTAAGGCGAAAAAAGATCCCGTTCCGGGGCCAAACATACCGTCGTAAATTCCGATGACAGGTACGACTATTTTTTTATAGTAACGGTGTAAAAATCCCTTGCTAATTCTCTTGTTTTTCATCAATGGTGAGGTAATGAAATAAATGACAATAAACAACAAAACCATCGGGATAATAAAAGAAAGTAACTCAGTATTCATAAATTGCACGGCTATAGCACCTAAGGCTGCACCGATAAAAGCAGCTTGCATAAGCGGTTTACATTCTTGGTAGCGAATACGCCTATTTTTGAACATTAAATACGTTGCTGTTGCGGTTCCCATACTACCTTGTAATTTGTTAGTGCCCAATGCTGAAAGTGGCGGTATGCCGGCTAAAATTAACGCGGGTAAGGATAGTAGACCACCACCTCCGGCAAGGGTATCAATCAAACCTGCAACAATGGCAATGAGAAATAAAAATGATAAAAGCTCAATTGAAAAATTTGCAACTTCCAATGCAGGGTGTCCTTTGTCTATAATTAAGAGGCATAATTACTAAAAATGTCATAATACTTGTTTTCAGGTGGGGCGGGTATCAGTTTAGCAATAATTTATTGAATCATAGGTAAACCATTATGTTCTTAGACAAAATGTCTACACAAATAGAAAAGCAGGGTATTGAACTTCCCCCCATAGAGTTACTGTCTCTTGATCACATTTA
>JAOPTQ010000151.1:0-854 GCA_051531915.1 Colwellia sp.
TAAAGCGACTGTGGCATTGTTATAGTTAACCTGAATTCGGGATAAAAAACCAAACATAAAAAGAACTAATTACCTGCTCCGCGATCCGATCTTTCGACCAAAAAAAACAAGAAAGACAAAGGAACAGGCATGGATAATTTAGTTGAAACGTATTGTGATGTCGATGATTTTTGCAAACTATTTATTAGTGAGTGGGAGCTGACATTAATTGCTAATGGCGATAAAAAAAGACGCAGAGCCAAACGCATGACTCCTGCTGAAATAATGACAATAATTATCAGCTTTCATCAATCACACCATCGAGACTTTAAGAACTATTATTTGGGTTATGTCTGTCGACATATGAAGGAATATTTCCCATCATTACTAAGCTACACAAGGTTTATAGAGGTAATGCCGTCTGTTATTATCCCTTTAAGCAGCTACTTAACAACATTGTTAGGCAAGCCAACAGGTATCGCTTTTGTTGACTCTACAAAAATTTCAGTTTGTCATATCATTAGAGCTAAACGTAACCGTGTATTTGATGGTATAGCCAAGCATGGTAAGGGCACTATGGGCTGGTCGTTTGGCTTTAAATTACACCTGATAGTCAATCATTTGGGCGAGATTTTATCGGTAAAAATAACAGAAGGAAATGTTGATGATAGAAAGCCAATTCCTGACATGATTGAACCTAATCTGGGTAAACTTTATGGTGATAAAGGCTATCTAGGAAAAGTGCTTTCTGATGAGTTGTGGGAAAAAGGTGTAGAATTAATCACCAACGTAAGAAAAAACATGAAGAAAAAAGCAATGTCATTATGGGATAGAGCAATGCTAAAAAAGCGCTTCATTATTGAAACTATCAATGA
>JAOPTQ010000152.1:0-915 GCA_051531915.1 Colwellia sp.
AACAATCGGATTAGATATCGCCAAATCAGTTTTTCATTTAGTTTGGATGAGCTCAACAGGAAAAGTTTTAAAACGAAAAATGCTATCTCGTAAAAAGGTTGCTGAGTATTTTGCCAATTTAGAAGCCTGTAATGTCGTGATGGAGGCTTGTGGTAGTACACATTATTGGTCACGGGTAATAACGCGTTGTGGACATGAAGTTAAAGCGATAGCCCCGCAATTTATAACGGCTTATCGTAAAGGAAATAAAAATGACTACAATGATGCAGAGGCCATAGCGGAAGCATCATAACGTGAGAGTATGCGTTTTGTGACGCTAAAATCACTAGAACAACAAGATATTCAAATGTTGCATAGAATACAAGAGCGGTTAATAAAAAACAGAACGGCGTTAAGTAATCAAATCAGGGGGCTACTGGCCGAGTATGGTCTAGTAATGCCAAAAGGTATTAATCACCTAAAAGCACAACTACCAGGATTTTTAGAAGATGCCACGAACGAGTTAAGCACTTCAACGCGTCGTTACTTCTTAGGGTTAAGTGAGGAGTTAGACGAGCTATCAATTCAAATAAAATCAGTCGATAATGAAATATTAGGTATAAACAAGCAAAACGATGTTTGTCAGCGATTGAGTACCATGACCGGTATTGGGCCAATTATCGCCACCGAGTTTTATGCGGGCATTGGCGATGGCAAAGCATTTAAGAGTGGTCGGCATGTTTCTGCATGGCTAGGATTAGTACCCAAGCAGCATTCGACAGGAGGAAAGCCCGTTTTATTAGGTATATGCAAGCGAGGAAATACCTATTTGAGAACCCAATTGATTAATGGTGCTAGAGCAGCTTTAAGGCATAGTGAAAATAAAACAGACCAAGTGAGTATTTGGGCGAGGCAGTTAAAAGAACGAAGTAACTA
>JAOPTQ010000153.1:0-3067 GCA_051531915.1 Colwellia sp.
AACCCCATAATGATCGCTTACTGTCCGCCTGAGTATGCAAATACATTTTCAGTTTCATAATACACATTAGTAATAGTTGAACTTTTAAGTTTAGTTTTCCAAAGTTGCTCACCAGTTTTCTTACTTAAACAGACAACGTGATTACTAATACCTAAGAATAATTTATCCATGACACTCTCCGTAGCTGGATTTGCATATAACGCTTTGCTAAGCGGCGAAAAATTGTTGGCTAAAATAAGCGAGGAACGAGCAAAAGCCAACTGTTTTTTGTCCGTTTGAGCAACTTGTTATATGCAGCGCTGGTTGTAGCCAACCACTGCACGATTTTAAGTCACCCGTAATAATAAAACCTAACAGTGAACTTTTACGCTACACGCGAAAGGTTGAACAAAATTAATAGCGTTGCCACCTTTGAAAAAGGTAAAAGAGGCAATGCTTATTAGTGTTAACACCAAACCAACTTTAGCGAAAAACTATGCATTAAAAAGTACTTTATTTAAAGCTGATTTTTAATAGCATATAACGCTTTGCTAAGCGGCAATAAAATAGCTGGCTAAAATTAGCGAGGAACGAGCAAAAGCCAGCTGTTTTTTGTCCGTTTAAGCAACTTGTTATGCCGATTCTGCTAATTTAACGACATTTATTAATTCATGCTCTCTTGGTAATTCTTTATCAGTGTAACCATTTTTACCATAGAACCTGATTGTAACGGATTCGTAGTTAGCCTCAGCTATTTTTTTAGCTGCTTCAATACCTATTACACCAGATACAACTTCAACTTTTTCATGCTCCCTAGCCACATCATTGTAATGACCAACAATCCGATCGACTTGCCCAGAAACCTTAGCAACCATTTCTTTACCAATATAGATTTCAGCCGAATCAATAAAAGACCAGCTTCCATACAAAGTTGTAGAATAAAGGTCGATTGATATTTGGTTACTACCACTTACCCAAGTATATTGAATTGTTCTAGTTTCACTCCCACCCATAGCTAAAAAGCCATTCATATCATTAGCAGACGCCTGTACGCGATCTTTTAATTTATCGTAAGAGCAAGATATTGGTTTACAGTTTTGGGTTAAAGTAGCTTCAGGAATCCCGCTACCCTGACTCATTTTTCCATAATCATTTGCAACACAACCCATTAGTGAACCTATGAGTGCAACAGTTAAAATATTATTCTTCATACTCGTTCCTATCTCCATGTTAGAATTTTTCGATTATCGGCATAACGCCCTTGTTAACGGGCAAATGACAGTTGGCTAAAATAGTGAGCGCAGCGAACAAAGCCAACTGTTATTTGTCCCGTTGAACAGCTTGTTATAGCGCGAATAAATACGGCCACATTGCCCAGCCAACAGGCACCCAAAAATAAATTGCAAATATAAAAATGAATAAAAGAACTAAATTTTGATATCTTATTCCTGGAGCTAATACCGATTTAGTTGGTTTGCTAGGATTAACGTAAACAATGACATCCCAACCTTTGCCATAAAAACCTAAATAATACTTAGCTGAAGATTTTCGATTGGTAGAGCCTACAGCGTATGCAATATAGTCATTATTATATTTTTTACCATTAAAACTATATTCGTACTCTATTTTGGGTTCGTACATTGTTCCATCATCTTCATACTCATGAAGCTCAGATCGCGTTATCCGCCCCTTAACCTTTTTCCAAAAACATGCGCGAACACTATAAAGTAAACCAAGCATATAAACTAATATTAGAAAATTGAGGAACATGCTCCCGCCAATGTCATCAGTGAACTCCATTGTTTACAATAACTCCATAGCGCTATAACGCTTTGCTAAGCGGCGAAAAATTGTTGGCTAAAATAAGCGAGGAACGAGCAAAAGCCAACTGTTTTTTGTCCGTTTGAGCAACTTGTTATGTGCTGAGCGTTAAAACCAAAACACCGTACTGAAGTTGTAACCGCCGTTAGATAAAAACCTAACCTAGACTTTTGAGCCAACAATACAAAAGCTAGAACAAAATTAATGGCTTTACCGCGAAAGTGTCTTTAAAAGCGTAAAGCCTATTAGTGCTAAACCAAACCACCTTTGGCGAAAACTCATTGTTATTAAAGCGCGATAGCTTTTATTAAAGTACCAAACCTAAACCATAATTTAAACTTATTTTTTTAGACACATAACGCCCCATTAAGAGGCAAATAATTGTTGGATAAAATTTTGAGGAACGAAAAACAGCCAACTGTTATTTGTCCTTTTGAATGGCTTGTTAGCAGCAAGTTTATTAAAAATGCTGAACGTGCCAAAAACCCTAAAACCAAATTGATGGAAGTGAGAAGTTAAAAATACCGCAACACTTAACTACAAATATTAATTGATAAACAATAACAAAAAATAATTTCAGTTCAATAAAAACCTAAACTTTGCCATAAAAAAGGAAGGAAAGAAAAAAGCGCCAATCCTTGGTTATGAAATATTCAATTAGCCAAACACTTTAAAAAACAGAATAAGTGTTGCCTGCTAACGCTTTGCTAAGCGGAAAATAATGGTTGGCTATAATCGCGAAGCGATGGCCAACTGTTATTTTTCCGTTTAAGCAACTTGTTATGTAATCATTCCGACCAAACTGCGAATTCATTTCCGTTTGGATCACTAAAGTGAAATCTTCTACCGCCTGGAAATGAAAATATTGGCTTAACAATTTCACCACCTGCTTTCTTAATTTTATCTTGGCTCGCTTCAAGTAAGTTAGCGTATAAAACTATTAGAGGGCTTCCATTTTTAGTGGAAACAACTAAATCAGATTTAAAGAAGCCACCATCAACGCCTTGAGCAGCAAAACTACAATAATCAGGTCCATAGTCTACAAATGACCAGCCGAAAACTTCGCTAAAAAAAACTTTGGTAGCTTCAATGTTTTTTGCTGGGATTTCAATATAATTAATTTTATTATTTCTAGTCATTTCAGTGCTTGCATCCTTAATTACATCTGAGTTATTTGCACTTGTACTAGCTATAAATAAAGATAGCGCCAATGCGAGAATATATTTCATAAACTTTCCTGATTACATAACGCCCCATTAAGCGGCAA
>JAOPTQ010000154.1:0-1230 GCA_051531915.1 Colwellia sp.
GTTCATGGCAACACCACGAACTGTTGGGCGAACACCGCGCCAGCGTGAAGCACCTGCTTTACCCAGAGAGCGAAGCATGTGTTCAGCATTGCCGATTTCACCTAAAGTAGCACGACAATCGGCTTCGATTTTACGCATTTCGCCAGAGCGAAGACGTAAAGTAACGTAAGCACCTTCTTTCGCAACTAATTGTGCGTAAGTACCAGCAGCACGAGCAATTTGCGCGCCCTTACCTGGTTTAAGTTCGATTGCGTGAACAACACTACCTAATGGAGCGTTACGTAATGGCATTGCATTACCCGCTTTAATAGGTGCATCAACACCAGACAATACTGTATCGCCAGCACTTAACCCTTTAGGGGCTAAGATATAACGACGTTCACCGTCTGCGTATAATACTAAAGCAATGTTAGCACTGCGGTTTGGATCGTATTCTAAACGTTCTACTTTGGCTGGAATGCCATCTTTATTACGTTTAAAGTCAACGATACGATAATGATGCTTATGACCACCGCCAATATGACGAACAGTAATACGACCATTATTGTTACGACCACCAGACTTAGACTTAGTGTCTAATAGTGGTGCGTAAGGCTTACCTTTATGAAGCTCTTTATTTACCACTTTAACTAGGTGACGACGACCCGGAGAAGTAGGTTTACATTTTACTATAGCCATTTTCTATCTCCTATTGCTCTGCGCCAACGAAGTCGATGTCACTACCTTCTGCAAGAGTTACGTAGGCTTTTTTCCAATCGCTACGGCGACCGAAACGTTGACCAGTACGTTTTACTTTACCCTTAACATTCAGTGTATTAACACCTACAACAGAAACTTCAAAAAGTTTCTCAACTGCCGCTTTAATTTCAGCTTTAGTTGCATCAGTAATTACTTTGAAAACAACTGTGTTGTTTGCTTCAGCAGCTACCGTTGCTTTTTCAGAAATATTTGGTGCTAAAAGCACTTTCAACAAACGTTCTTCGCTTATCATGCTAGTATCCCCTCAATTTCTTTCACTGCATCAGCAGTAATTAAAACTTTTTCGAAACCAACTAAACTTACAGGGTCGATTGCTGCAACGTCACGAACATCAACTTTATATAAGTTGCGTGCTGATAAGAACAAATTCTCGTCAACTTCTTTCGTTACAATCAATACGTCTTTAAGCTCTAAGCCTTTCAACTTAGCAACTAATTCTTTAGTTTTAGGTGTTTCTACCGAAAAATCGTT
>JAOPTQ010000154.1:1238-1392 GCA_051531915.1 Colwellia sp.
ACAACAACTAAACGTTCTTGACGAACTAATTCAGATAAGATGCTAGCAATAGCACCACGATACATTTTACGGTTAACTTTTTGGCTGTGATCTTGAGGTTTAGCAGCGAATGTTACGCCACCAGAACGCCAAATTGGACCACGAGTAGTACCAG
>JAOPTQ010000155.1:0-15039 GCA_051531915.1 Colwellia sp.
CGGCTTTTTCACTTTTACAATTTAGTTGATACATGTTGGCTGTTGGGCCACCTAAATCAGAAATAATACCGGTAAATCCGGGAACTTTGTCTCTAATATCTTCAATTTCAGCAATAATAGATTCTTGTGAACGGCTTTGAATAATACGTCCTTCATGCTCTGTTATTGAACAAAAAGTACAACCGCCAAAACAGCCTCTCATGATATTGATTGAGGTTTTGATCATGTCATAAGCCGGAATTTTGGCTTTTTTGTAGCTTGGGTGTGGTACTCGTTGGTAAGGCAAAGCAAATACACCATCCATTTCTTGCATAGACAATGGCGTTGCCGGTGGGTTTAACCAAATAAGTCGATCACCATGTTTTTGTACTAAAGGTTTTGCTGACGTTGGATTGACTTCTTGATGGAAAATACGAGATGCATGAGCATACAATACTTTGTTCGTTTTAACTTGTTCATAAGTAGGCAAGTAAATGTATGTTGTTTCCCAAGGTTTATTTTTTTTAGACCATGTTTTATTTCGGTGCTGTTGGCGGTCATCGTCAATTTGAATAACTTGTGCGGTTTTAGTGATATCAAGCGATTGTTCGTTAAGCTCATTTGTTTCTTTATTGGTATCACAAGATGAGGCTGAAATTTGTTGATAAGGGCTAATAATAGCCTCTATTTTTCCCGGTTTATCAATACTACGAGAGTCAATACCTTTCCAGCCGGGTAGGGCATGTTTAGTTAAAAAAGCACTACCACGAACATTCGTTATATTTTTTACGTTTTCACCACGAGCAATACGATGAGCAATTTCAATTAATGGCCGCTCGGCATTACCATAAATGAGAATGTCAGCTTTTGAGTCAAACAGCACTGAACGACGCACTGTATCTGACCAATAATCATAATGCGCAATACGGCGCAAACTGGCTTCAATACCACCAATAAGTACAGGTACACCTTTGTAAGCTTCTTTGCAGCGTTGGGTATAAGCTGTTACGGCGCGATCAGGTCGTTTTCCGCCTTCATCATTGGGAGTGTAGGCATCATCATGGCGCATTCTGCGTTCGGCAGTATAGCGATTAATCATGGAGTCCATGTTGCCTGCGGTAACACCAAAAAATAAATTAGGTTTGCCGAGTTGCATAAAAGCATCTTTTGAATGCCAATGAGGCTGAGCAATAATGCCAACGCGGAAACCTTGAGACTCTAACATTCGACCAATAATGGCCATACCAAAGCTTGGGTGGTCAACGTAAGCGTCACCCGTGACAAGAATAATATCGCAACTATCCCAGCCTAAAGTATCCATTTCTTGGCGAGACATAGGTAAAAAAGGCGCAGTTCCATAACACTCAGCCCAGTATTTTGGGTAGTCAAATAAACCTTGCTGTGGCGTTTGAATCATTGCATTTCTCGTACATTAAAATAGGCGCGCGATTATAGCAAAAAACTAATTAGGTTGCTCAAAAAATATTATTAAGTTTTATGCCTATGGAGAGAACTCAAAAATTTTTTAGAAACTGGATCCCCGATTAAGGCATTACGGGGATGACGATTCTGTGTTAAGTGTATAGGCATGTAAAATTTTATGGTGGGTTTATTTGTAACTTATTTTAGTCTTTCAACGAAAAACTAATGTAAAACTTGATTTGAACTTAATAATTTGTTTTTTAAGATAATGCATTGTGTTTTACCTGAGAGAGCAAAAGAACTTAATTGATCTATTTCTTGTTCGGTAAAAATAGCATTTGATAATATTACGGCGGAGCAAGTTCCTTTGCGTAATGTATTTTTAATATTTTCTATGTTTGTTGAAGAAGTTTTATTATTACGCTGTTTAATGTTTACACATAGTACCTTTGACGTGTCAATGTCAGTAAAACTTGCCATTTTCTCTAAAGAGTTTTCTTCAGGATTTACAAATAAAACCCATTTTCTTTTTTGTTTATGTTGCTGACAAATACTGGCATATTGATTTGAAAGTTCAAGGCTGTTATCAACACTCTTTCTTTCTAACCAACCATTTTCATGGCGGTGAGTAGTTAAGTGTGCTTTATTCAATTGTTTGATATTTCTATTGTTTAATCCAAACATACTATTGCCTCATGACTTTGTTATTAATGTTCTGTTTATGGGATTTATTAATTCTTGCAAGTATACTGTATAAATCTACAGTATATGGTTTTACTGTTATATTCAAGCGGTATTTATTATTATTTTGTATTGAAGTGTACTTTTTTGTTACCCAAGCACTTATTTGACGGGTATCAAATATATTGTCTCAAATAATTAATGAATACGTATGTAATCTATTGTTTTGCTATTTAACAAAACGTTAACATCATGGTCTGTATAATTAACACACAACAGGCAATATTTTCATGATAAAAACAATTAATAAAATGTATGTCAAATTGGTCTTTATTTGTTACTTATTTTTTCTTCCTTTTATAAATCAAGCTGCTGTTAATCAGAGTGATTTGGGGGCTCATTATAGTGATAATCTACAAAAACTTAACTTTAGAATTTATTCATCTCGAGCAACAAAAATTGAACTCTATCTTTATTCTCAAGCTACGGGTGTTAGCGAGATAGTCCATTATGATTTGAATAAAAATAAGGATGATATTTGGTCTATTGTGCTAACCGTCAAAAATTTAGATCCTCGATTAAACGGCACTATTTTTTATGGATATAGGGCATGGGGTCCAAATTGGAATTATGACACTACTTGGACAAAGGGAAGTAATGTCGGATTTATAAGTGATGTTGATGAATTAGGGAATCGCTTTAATCCTAATAAATTACTCATTGATCCATATGCCAAAGAATTAAGCCATGATTATTTAACACCACATTGGTCTGATGGCACAATATACGCATCAGGTAATAATTACCGTCATATTGATAGTGGTTTACAGGCTCCGAAAGGTATTTTGCTAGAAAGAAATAATGAATCCATTGGTACTAAGCCAACCCGAGCGTTAAAAGATGATGTTATCTATGAGGTGAATGTACGAGGTTTAACTAAAAATGATTTAAGTATTCCTTCCCTGTACCGTGGCACATATCAAGGGGCAGCTTTAAAAGCAGCATATTTAGCTGATTTAGGTATTTCTGCCATTGAATTTTTACCCGTTCAAGAAACCCAAAATGCTACTAATGATGTTGTTGAATCTACTGATGGTGATAATTACTGGGGCTATATGACTTTAAATTACTTTGCCCCCGACCGCCGTTATGCGAGTGATAAATCACCAGGAGGGCCAACTAAAGAATTCAAAGCTATGGTCAAAGCCTTTCACGATAAAGGTATAAAAGTATTTATTGATGTTGTTTATAACCATACTGGCGAAGGTGGTTCTTGGGTAAATGGTGATACATCAATATATAACCTTTATTCATGGCGTGGTTTAGATAATCCTACTTATTATTCACTCTCTAGTGATTTTCAACATTCTTGGGATAATACGGGGGTTGGCGGTAATTATAATACCGTTAATATTGTTGCTCAGAATTTAATTGTTGATTCAATAGACTATTGGCAAGCTGAATTAGGCGTTGATGGCTTCCGTTTTGATTTAGCTTCAGTTCTTGGAAATACCTGTGAACATGGCTGTTTTAATTATAACAAAATGGCAAGTAACACAGCTTTAAATCGTATTATTAATGAATTTGTTGAGCGCCCTGCATGGGGAGGGCAAGGTACCGATTTTATTGCTGAGCCTTGGGCAATAGGTGGTAATTCGTATCAAGTTGGTGGCTTTCCAACCGGTTGGTCTGAATGGAATGGTTTATACCGCGATGTCATTCGTAAAGATCAAAACCAAATGGGTAATGCTAACGTTACCTTGGGACAGCTTGCCGGTATGTTAACTGGCTCAGCTGCTTTATACCAAGATGATGGCAGAAAACCTTGGAATTCAGTGAACTTTATTGTTGCTCATGATGGTTTTACTTTAAAAGATTTATATTCATGTAACGCAAAGGATAATAATCAGCCATGGCCTTTTGGGGCTTCTGATGGTGGAGAGAATGATAATCATAGTTGGGATCAAGGATGGTATAACCAAGCACAAGAGCAACGCAAAGCCGCAAGAAATGGTTTCGCTTTATTAATGCTAAGTGCTGGAACACCTATGATTACCGGTGGAGATGAGTACTTACGTTCATTGCAATGTAATAATAATCCTTACAACTTAGATTCAGTTGCTAACTGGCTGAATTTTAGTTGGACTAGTGATCAAAACAATTTTAATACCTTTGCTAAAGGTATGATTGAATTTCGTAAAAATCATCCATCTTTAAAACCTGAAAATTTTTATCAGTCAACAGACACTAATAACAACGTTATGGAACAGTTACGCTGGTTTAAGCCTGATGGGAGTATCGCTCAAAGTAATTATTTTGATGATATTAATAACCATGCGATAGCTTATCGAATAGACAGCACAGAGTTTGGGGAAGATACTTCTGCTATTTTTATCGCTTATAACGGCTGGTCTGATCAAGTTGATTTTATTTTACCTTGGGCTGGCAATGGTAAAAAGTGGTATAGGGTTACTGACACGTCAACTTGGAATGAAGGAAGTAATAGCGTAAAAGCTGCAGGTAATGAAGATTATATTGGTGGTGAATACACTCATTATGGGTTAGGCGCTAGAGCTGTTTTAATACTAATAGCTAAATAACCTACGCTATGCTTAATAATAAATAATAAATAATAAATTGAAAAGGGTACCCATGAAATTAAAAAACTTAATAGTGCTTTCGCTGTTTAACTTAACGCTTGCTTTTAATAGTCACGCTTCTCTTATTACTCTAGCCAGTGATAATGCAAATAATTATGGTGATCAATGGCTAGGTAATGGTGGTTTCGGTTTTGATGCTTGGGAATTTATCATTGATCAAGCGGATGGTAATTCTGGTAACTTTTTGGCAAGTAAATCGTCTAATGATGATCTGAACCATATTGCTTCAAATCCAAGTAATAAATCCTGGGGAGCTTATGCTAATGGCGATGGCTTTAATCAGTTTGAAGCCTATCGTAGTTTTTCCAATAATTCACTTAACCAAGTAGGGGATATTTTTCAGTTATCATTTGAACACGGGGATATCATCAATGGTGGATCAGTCGGATTTGTACTAAGGAACGAAAATATTCATGATACTATTGGTGATTATAATCAACAGAGCCGTTTTGAATTTGGTTTTATTGGTGGTGGTCAGCATTATAGTATTTTTGATGGTCAAGGCGTTATTGATACTGGCATCGATTATACCGATGCAGGTCTTAACTTAACCTTTACTTTATTAAGTGAAAATTTATATCAACTTGATATTTATAATGCTTTTGATGACTCGTTAATACAAAGTCGAAATGGTAATTTAAAGGGGAGTGGTAGTATTGATAGCGTGGCGTTGTATAATCGTGATGCTGAACATGCCAATGCTTACTTTAATAGTATGTCAATTAACTATGAAAGCTCTGCTTCTTTACCAGTACCAGAGCCGAGTACTTGGTTATTATTACTTTTAGGCGTTTTGATTATAAGTAATAAAAGTCGATTACATATAATACATAATCGATAGGCTTGATTTACCCTATATGGGAATAAAGTATTCAGGTTTATAATAATATCAATTTGTTAAATTTCTGTCCAACTCAGAGCTATGTTCAATAACAAGGCGAATTTTAATCTTTATCTGCAAAAGGGTTGAACGATATTTATCGTCCAACCCTGTTATTTCCCTTGAGATATCTGTATTAAAAGTACTAAATTGTTTTAACCAATCAAGCTTTAAGCGGCGAAAGCCTTTAACAACTTCCCATTTTTCTGCGTCAGAGAGCCAATATCTAAGGTATATTTTTAAAACTGACCGCGTCTTTTTTAACGTACTCGCCAATGTTAATAACTAAACTTTTATCATCAAAAACAATATTATTGCTTTCTGAACCTTCAATTTTCACCTGATGGTCGTTAACCATGGTAAATTTTTCAAATTCAACATTAGTGGTGTTACGTAATAGCACCGCATTTTTTTCCGTTGCTTGTAATATCACATTGTTAAACTTAATGCCGTTAGCATCAGTTATTTGTATACCTTTTTTTGACTTAAAATAAGAATTTTCAATGGTCACATTTGATAGATTCATTTCAGGTAGTCCTTGTAAAAATGCGGCAATACCCGCATTGATTACTCGCACATTATTGATTGAAATATCTTTAAAAGAAGGAGTGGTTTCATCAATTAAAGGTAACTGATTAGCACCGCTATTTTTTGGCGTCCATGATTCATTATTTGCATAATACAAATTGAAATTAATAGCAGCTTTAACAATATCGATCATATCTACATTAGAAATCCAAATGTTTTCTACAACACCACCGCGACCACGAGTGCTTTTAAAGCGAATACCTATGTCAGTACCTATAAAAGTTGCCTGGGAAAATAGGACGTTTTTCACGCCTCCTGACATTTCACTACCTAAAACAAGTCCGCCATGAGCATGGTAAACCACATTGTTTTTGATGATCAGGTTTTCACTCGGAATACCACGTTTACGACCATCTTCATCTTTGCCTGATTTGAGACAGATGGCATCATCACCGACATCAAAACTGTTGTTATAGACCAATGCGTTTTTGACTGATTCTAAATCAAGCCCATCACCATTTTGAGAAAACCAAGGGTTTCTTACTTCTAAATTTCTAATGACAATATCTTTACTCATTAGCATGTGCAGGTTCCATGCAGGTGAGTTTTGGAAAGTAGGGCCGTCTAATAAAATTCGTTCACTATTAACGAGTGCTACCATAACCGGACGCAACCAATGTTTGATATTCATTGCCTGTTGTTTGTTATAGACAAAAATATTGTCAGTTTTATCGATATCATGACCAGCTCGTGATTGCTCTGACGGATACCATAATTTACCATCTTTTGAGACAACCCCGCCGTTAGCGGTTAATTTTTTCCATTGACTAGCTGTCAATTTGTTTTTTTTGACTAAGCGCCATTCGCCACCACTACCATCAATAATTCCTTGGCCGGTAATAGCGATATCGGTTAGATTTTTTCCGTATATCGGGCTGATCGGTCGCCATGCATCTAAGCCTTCAAAGCTTGTTTTAATTAGCGGATATAACGCTTCATTGGCATCGAATTTTAGTAAAGCGCCATGTTCAACATGTAAGTCAATATGACTTTGTAATTTGATAGGACCGGTTCGCCACATACCTCTTGGAATGATTAATCGACCACCGCCTTGTTCTGTAAGGTGACTAATAGCTGCCTTAAACGCATTGCTACTGTCAGTAATGCCGTCACCTACAGCTCCAAATTTTTTTATAGAAATTTGATACTTGGGAATATTGGGTAGTTCAACTTGCTTCATATCAAAGGGTAAGTTTTGATAGAGTTCATTAAAATCGTTGTCATAATAAAAATTTTGTTTGGTTGTACTCGCATAGACTGATATTGATAACATCAGTAGAATACTAATCACAGAACGATAAATTACTTTCATTTTTCACCTTAACTTTGTATTTATTTATGTATATGTATATGTAGATTTATTAACTTAAATTGGCTTGCTTTTTATTGCCATTTTATTTGTTGGCATAAACGCTTTGTTGCCAATGAGGATACTTAGCTAACACATGCGCAGGATCAGAGTTATACCATGCATATTTTATTTGACGTTCATGGGATATATCTTTCACGTTGTAGTGAATGGATCTGTCTCTATCACCAAATAATGCTCGGTTAGTTTTAATTTCGTAAAAGCGAGCCCATAACGGTTTAGCATTTTCTTTTTTAACCAATGAGCTGCTAATGCCGATGGATAGTTGCCATTCATAACCTTCTATCTTTGATTTTTCAAACCAAGTTATCGCCGCTTCTATTGCTGCTATCAGTGCTTGAGAAGGTTTTTCTATATTCATTAATACATTCAGTAATTTTGCACTTTCTTTACTGGCTAAAGCGACCATTTCATAGGCTCTAGCTTCCCTTGGTTGTAATGTGAAGGTGTCATGTTGTGCGCCCCAAATTGTTCGAACACCATTAACTTTTACTTGAGTTGCTAATACGTTGGCTAAGCCTTTTTTTAAATGTAAAGCTGCACGTTGTTGTAGCGCCTGTGGCGCAAGGTCATAGGGAGGTTTTTTGCTAGCAACTAGCATTAACAAATTGAGTAAATTACCCACCGCATCATCGTTATAGGTTATATAATCATGATAACTTCCCGTTAAAGGAAAATTTTGTGGCCAGCCACCATTAGGAAATTGGCTGACAAAAATATACTCAATGCCTTTGATAAATGCTTTTTTGTAGCGTATGTCAGCTGTTGCTTGGAAAGCTTTTGCCAATACATGAAGCTGCGTGCTTGTTGCGTTATTATCGAAAGTTGGAATATAAGCGCTTTCTACGCCAAAATTTTCACCGATATTTCGACGATGAGTACTCATGCTGGTGCGTTTTGACCAACCACCAGAGGGTGTTTGAAAAGAGACAATAATATCAGCGATACGTTTACCCTCGGGCGTGCTATACCATTGACTTGGTTGTTCAATGTTAAAACCAAAACGTTTAGCAAAAGGCGGTTTTATAGCTGAGGAAAGTCCTGCAGTTTGTAACTCTTTATTTATAAAATCTTGTTCTATTTTTCTATATTGGCTTGAGCGTTCTAAATAAACGCGCCAAGCTTGTTGTTGCTCAGTTGAAAAATGTTTTGGCAAGGTTAAATCGCTTGCTATGCTTGGTGTTGAAATTAAAAGTAGTAGAGAGCTAAAACAAAAAATATAACAAAAAATAAAACAAAAACAGGTAAGTTTTTTCATTTTCTATAACCTTTTTAAATTGTTAAGTGAGTTTTTATCATGGATATTTAACTGCACTGTTATTCAGGCAGAACAATTAACTTCTACGTGAATACCCGCAGGATCTTTGAAAAAAAGTTGACTGATGTCTGCTTTTTCAATTTTATTCGCAGTAAAAGCGACATTCATTTTGTTGAGTATAGTCGCTATGGCATTAATATTTTCAACATTGAAGGCGATATGGTCTAAATGCCCTTGCTTTTCATGCCGGCAATGCGCGTTACTTTCACAAAGGTGGATAATGGCTTTGTCATTGGCATAAAGCCAGTAACCATGCATCGGTAAATTAGGTCTAGCACCTGCCTTTATTGTGAATAATTGACAATAAAAGGATTTTACCTCTTCGAGTAAATTAAAAGGCGCACTGATATTAATGTGATCAATATTCATTTAAAGTTTCTTTTTTATGTTGATTTATTTACTTTTTAGTTTGTTGATATTTTTTTATTACCAGATATTTTAGCTCGGTATCACCAATATTTTTAATACCGTGCATTTGCCACGAAGGGCAGTAGAAACTTGTCATAGGCCCAGCTATACGGGTTTCACCCTCTAAGAAAAATTCAGCCGTTCCCTCAAGTACAAAAAAGAATTCATCTTCAATATGTTTATGTGGTGCATGTGTTGATTTATGTGGGGCAACAACACTCATTTTTAGTGTTTTTCCATTGGCAAAATTTTTGTCAGCAAACCAATATTGATAACCCACTTTAGTTTTATTCGTTTTTGAGGCGTCAAAAGAATTAACGGCTTGATCAATACTATATTTTTTTGCTGTTTCTGATTGTTGCTCTGCTTGTACCATCGACATAAAACTAAACGATAGTAAAACAACGAGTATTTGTCCTTGAATTGTTAAGGCTTTAACTTTGTTCATTTTATTCATGATTAATCCTCTACTTTATTCGTTCTGTTAGGCGTTTATTTAGACATTATATTAGTCATTGCTTTATTCATTTATTTAGTGATTAATTTTATAAGGTTACTGTGTACTTGAGCGATAAATATTACTAATTAATGCGGTCGTTTGGGCAGCAGATTCACCACTTGCAATGAGTTCAGCGCCATTAATGATAGCTTGTTCAAAATTGTTAATTATTGCAACATGAGCACTGGCATCATCAACTGAAGCACTGGTTGCCCCGTTGTGTCGGTACGTAAAGCTGTTATCGCGTGGGTCGTCTATACCGTTAATATCCCATTGGCTAATTTTGTCATCAAGCAAGGTAAAGGAGCCTTTTTCACAATGAACTTCTAGTCGAGCCGCAAACCCCGGCTGAGTTGCTGTGGAAGCGGTTATGGTGGCAATCATGTTTGCATTATTTATTGAACTGTCTGTACTGCCTCCATGTTCACTGTAACGAAGTAGGGCAGCGCCATGATCTTCAGCTTCAATATCATGACTAAAGTTAGCCATTTCAGCCTGTATTCTTCTTGGCTGACCAAAAAACCAAGTGAAAATATCAATATTATGTGCAGCTTGTTGAATAAAAGGTCCGCCGCCATCAATACTCCAACCACCACGGTACGCACCGCTGTCGTAATAACTTTGCGGTCGATAAAATTTAGCACTAAGATCGGCAGAAAATAGCTGACCAAAGGCATTTTCGTTGATGAGTTTTTTAATTGCTTGATTGTCAGGGCTTGTTCTTCTTTGAAAACATACCGCTAACTTAATATGAGCGTGATTACATACTTTGATCATTTCTTCAGCTTGCGCAGTATTGATAGCGAGTACTTTTTCAGTCAAGACATGTTTGCCTAATTTTGCGGCTTCAATTGCACTGTGGTAGTGAAGCCCGTTTGGCGTTGTGACAATTACCGCATCAAAATCTACATTAACTTGATTCAGGCTTTTAAAGCTAGGTAAAGCCGGCATATCACTTGGTGAACTTCCAGAGCGTGATACACAAGCAACAATTTGACTGTTGTTAATCATGGTAACGGCGGCTAAATAAGTGTTACTGATATTTCCTGTACCAATTAAAACATAGTTCATTTTGTCTGTTCCCATTGATTTTCGTTGGATTAATGCTAGCTTTTTGTACGTATTTCCACCTAGCTTACCGTAATCTACAGAGCTAATATCTTTAACGTTGATGTTTCACACAGCTATTTAGTTAACTTTATTGGTAGTTTAGTTTTTTATAGTAAATAACATCAATGCCACCGGTGGCATTGATAAAGTACCTGTTGAAAGAACTTATGTCAATTTATTATCTAACCTCAACTCTGGATAATGAGTGCTTGATGTTTTAGCGAAATCAATAACTTATAGTACAACTTACAAGTGCATCCAAATTTCAACCGTTATATACTCTATTAATGCTTCAGTTTATTCGATTATCAAGGCAAAACATTTATCAATAACTGGCTATTTATCGACGTTTTAACGCAGAAAATTGGATAAAAGGGAGTATTGAGCATGTGCTGCTTATCCAGAGTTGAGGTTATCTATAATGAAAAGGTGATTAAGGTTATAATCACGCAATATTTTCTATAAGTTTACAACGTTGGAAACAATACCGTGAGTACATCTCAGAAAAATAATCAGAAAGCTAATTTGAAAGATAAAGCTAATACTAAAAATAAAACACTGCATTCAAGAAATTTACATAAGCATGGCTACAATTTTTCTGCTCTTATTGAAACTTATCCTTCACTATCTCCTTATGTTAGCACTAACAGGTACGATAACCTGTCGATAGATTTTGCCAACCCCATTGCGGTTAAAAAGTTAAATACTGCGCTTTTAAAGCAGTATTACAATATTGTTGAATGGGATATTCCCACTGGAGCGCTTTGTCCGCCGATCCCTGGTCGTGCAGATTACATTCACTATATTGCCCAGTTGTTAGAAACGAGCGGTAATGCAAATACGTCAAGTACTTCGTCAGCCATTAATATGCTTGATATTGGTACAGGAGCGAATGGTATTTATCCACTTTTAGCTTGCCAAATATATGGTTGGCATTGTGTAGGTAGTGATATTAATGCGCAGTCTTTAGATAATGTTGCTGCAATTATTGCGCGTAACCCTGATCTTAAAGGCAGATTTTTATTACGTAAGCAAAATGATAGCAATTCAATTTTTAAAGGAATAATCAAAGCAGATGAGTTTTATGATGTTACTGTTTGCAACCCGCCATTTCATGCCTCACAACAAGACGCCATAAAAGGCAGTCAGCGTAAATTATCTAATCTTGCCCGTAATCGAGCTGAAAAAACGCTAACACTTAGTGCTGAGGGTACAACGCCAACACTTAACTTTTCAGGTCAAGACGCTGAGCTTTGGTGTAATGGTGGAGAACGCTTATTCCTTAAAAAAATGATCAAAGAAAGCCAGCTATTTTCGACACAATGCCGATGGTTTACCAGTTTGGTGTCTAAACAAGAGAATGTAAAACCAGCGATAAAACTGATTAAAAAACTGGGAGCTACTCAAGTAAAAAAAATTCAAATGGTACAAGGAAATAAAATCACACGTATCCTCGCTTGGACTTATTTATAAGTGTTTTTATACCCGTTAGTGAGGTTGGTATCCCTACTGACTATTTGGTTTTAGACCAATTTTAAAGAGACCATTACTGGTAAACTGAACAACTTCTTTACGTTTTTTACCGATTAATATTGGACCATCATCAATAAAAAGAAAATTTTTCCAACAACGTTTAAACACTGTCCATGTTGTTTCAATTACGTTATTTCGAGAGCTACAAAAATAGATAACGGTATTATTATCCCATGTTAAATGTTCACTCATTAACGCAGGCAAATTTTCATCATCGCTATCCCAAATATTTTCCCACTTTCCTTGCTCTAGCCAATTACTTTTATCGAACGGCCAGTCACCTTTTTTAAAAAAATCAGGATGGTCTACTTGGCGACTAATAAAAGTATCCCAAACAATATTGGCACGCATTGATGTCATCGGTTTAATTTTTTTTAAATCAGCATCAGCAATGAGTAAACTTTTATGTTTAAAAATCCAAGCATTTTTTAATTGTTCAAGTGGGATGTAATTCATCAATAATCTTAGTAAAGCTTAAGTCGAACAATTATAGCAATTGTCGAGGTAATGTCGTTACTTAATTATAATTGTTTACATACGATTTTCGTAAAAATTTAGAAAATATATCGAAATATGTTTAGCTAATCTTTAGTTGATTACTATAATAAGCATGATCCTATTGGTGTTTATATAGAAAATACAATTGTCATTTGTTAAATGAACATTGTAACAACGTTAAAATGTCGTATTGGCCGTCGACACTAGCAATCATTAAAATTTAAAAGGTATTGTATGTGTGAATTTTGTACTGAACACGGTGATGGAAAGATTTGGTTTAAGAATGCAAATAATTACGCTAAAGATCTTGTTTCTGATCTTGAGCGTCGCGATTATATTCATAACTTTTTTCAATCAACAATTGAGGAGGGTGTAACTGCAATTGGCCGTCTTGAATCGATCTACCAAAAGCGTGGTAAATTGCCAGCTAAAGTATCAGACAAGATGATACAGCAGGCGAAAATTGATCATTTTGGCCAGGTTGTAACAATTGAAGATATCGCTGAGATTGTAAATAATGCTGCTACCATTGTAAGACTTCCTTGTGCATGTCGCTGGGCATCTATGAAAAAGGATGATAGGTGCTGTTATAGTGTGAGTTATTCTCCTGAGTATTGGTACGAAGACATGGATATGAGCTACTTTGGTCTTGCGCAAAGTGAAGGGCTAGAAGAAGTTCCTAAACAAGATGCCATAACTCAGATGAAAGATTTGGAGAAGGGTGGAGCTGTTCATACAATTTGGACAATGAAGACGCCCTTTATTGGAGCTATTTGCAATTGTACTCCTAAAGAATGTTTGGGCTTGCGTACTCTTTCTGTTGATATTGAAACAATGTTTCGGGGTGAAGAAGTTGCCTATGTAGATGAACATCTTTGCACTGGTTGTGGAGCCTGTGAAACAGAATGCCATTTTGATGCAATTGCAGATAAACAAGTTTCAGGTGATTTTAAAGCCCTTGTTAAGCAGATAAAGTGTTTTGGCTGTGGTTTGTGTCGGAATAGTTGTCCGGAAGGGGCTATTAGGATGGTTGGTAGGTAGGCTGTGCTGCGCACAGCCGGTGAGGAGTGAAGCGTGAGACGGAGAAGCAAACGCCAAAAGGCCAACAGCGGGAAAAGCTTGTACTGCAAAAGAATAGAAACTGTGGACTGCGGGACTGCATGTGATGTGGAAACGGACTGCGGTGAAGAGTGAAGCGTTAGGAGTTAAAGCAAAAAACTGAACTGCTAGCGAGGGAAGGGGAATGAATTCTAAAACATTTTCTGAATTAGTTGATTGTTTTAGGGTGGTATTCTTTGAAGTAAAGATATATGGTCTAGGGGTGCCAGTGGGATATGGCATTATATTAGGTTATTTAAAACAACACTTGTAATAAAGAGGAGTATACAAATGGGCAAAGGCATTAAAAAACGTGAAGGTGAAGTTTGGAAGAAAGAGACTTACTATTTTTATTGTCCAGTATGTGAAAAACCATACAATATTAAGTATGACGCCTCGACCCGCACCGCGTTTGATGGTGAGTATGAAGAAGATACTTGTTTTGTTAAACAGGCAAAGTGTGCATGTTGTAAGACTAAGCTTTATGTAGCATATGATGTCGAGCATCAGGGTGTTTTGGCGTATGATATTAAAGAGGAAAGACGCTGGCAAGACTGTGCTTTCGAGTTTGATAAGGTTATGAACAAGCTTATCAAAGTGAAGAAGCAGTTGAAGAAAAAAGAGACTGCTGAGCTTAAGAAGAAGAAAAAAGCGTTGAAGAAAGAGTGTGAAATGCTTGAAAAAGAAATCATCGCTCAAGATAATGAATATGAAGAAGTGTGTCTTGCTCAGGTAACTGCGCGTGAAATAGAAGAGTCTAAATCCTTCTAATTTTTCATAGTAAAGTATCTTTGTTGTAAGAGTTTTTTTGTTTTGTTAACCGGTAATAGAGTTCGTCTTTATTACCGGTTTTCTTTTTTGTATTCGAGCCGTTTGCAAAAGTGCCTTTTCATCCAATCTCTGCGTTATGTTCAATTTTTTATCCTCGGCATATCAACATATATGCCTGCGGTAAAACTTTTTCACATGCCTCGATTGTGATTGAAAAACCGACTT
>JAOPTQ010000156.1:0-742 GCA_051531915.1 Colwellia sp.
CGTCGCTTATTTTAGCCAACAATTTTTTGCCTGTTAATTGGGCGTTATATGCTATTAAAAATCAGCTTAAAATAAAGTGATTTTTAGTGCATAGTTTTTCGCTAAAACTGGTTTTATGCAGCACTAATAAGCATTGCCTCTTTTACCTTTTTCAAAGGTGGCAATGCTATTAATTTTGTTCAACCTTTCGTGTGTAGCGTAAAAGTTCACGGTTAGGTTTTATTATTACGGGTGACTTAAATACGTGCAGTATTTGGCTACAACTTCCGCTGCATATAACAAGTTGCTCAAACGGACAAATAACAGTTTGCTGCGCTTCGCGCATTATAGCAAACTGTTATTTGCCCCTTAGCAAAGCGTTAGCAGGCAACAATTATTCTATTTTTCAAAGTGTTTGGTTAATGGAGTATTTCATAGCAAAGGATTGGTGCTTTTTTCTTCACATCCTTTTTTATGGCAAAGTTTAGTGTTTTATTGAGCTGCCATTATTTTTTGTTATTGTTTATCAATTAAGATTTGTGGCTAAGTGTTGCGGTATTTTTAATGTTTCACTTCCATTAATTGAATTTTAGTGTTTTGGCAAGTTCAGTGAGTTTAATAAACTTGCTGCTAACAAGTCATTCAAACGGACAAATAACAGTTGGCTTTTGCTCGTACCTCGCTATTTTAGCCAACCATTTTTTGCCCGTTAATGGGGCGTTGGTATGACTCCCCACGTCCAGTTAAACCGTAAAATATTCTG
>JAOPTQ010000157.1:0-26578 GCA_051531915.1 Colwellia sp.
GTGGGGAGTCATACCAACGCCCCATTAACGGGCAAAAAATTGTTGGCTATAATGGCGACGCAGGAGCAAAAACCAACTGTTTTTTGTCCTAGTTTAATTGCTTGTTAGAGTTTTGTTTCTCAATCTTATCACAGTCGAAAACCTTACTATCTACTGTAAAGAATGTTACACCACCAACAATAACAACCGCAATAGGATTTAAGGTAGCTAAGTATGTAACTCCCGATGTGAGCAATGATGTTTTCATAGGGTCAATTTCTCTACATTCACCTGAGTTTTGCTTTGAAGGATTATTTTCAGGCTCTTTATCATTGCTTTGGAACGAAGAGTTTGAACTACACCCACTTAATAAATATACACAAAGACATAAAATAACCAGATAACTATTTTTATTACACATGAATTTATTCCTTTAGATATGCCAAGCTAATTATTAGCTCATGTTGATGTCAAAACTCTAACGCCTTACTCAGCGGAAAATTGCTGGGCGCGGATTTTGCGGCTCTTTGCAAAATGCGTGAACAGTAATTTTTCCGTTGGAGTCACTTGTTAGGTGAATCCCACGCCGAAGCCATATTTTTTTTGTTAATTAAACTCTTTCTGACTTGCATTAATTTATCATTATTATCTTTTTTTGAAACAAAACTATTAGCATTATTTTCATCCCATTCTATAGCCCTATCAATTGCAGTTGCTAGAGCACCTGGATTATTCATTTCATAGTAATCAATATCGTTCATCATTCCTTTTCTTATCGAATCTCTAAGCTCATGTTCACCAGAGTTTTCTAAATGAGGATTTACATATAAATAAAAATTGAAACGTAGTAGCGCTGCATAATACCAAAAATGAGCTTCATCTTTCCGTCCTTCATTCCAAAGCCGAAGACTATAAAATGCAATATACTTTGGGTGAGAATTAGGTAAAGTTTTTTCCGCATTTGCGTTACTTAATTTATCAAACTCTACCTTTTCTTTATAAATTACATTTTCTAAACAATCATCAATTTCAGAAGATGTGTATGCCATATCACATTCGGCATTAGCCTGTTCAATATCAATATTTACAGGGGAAGTTTTTGGAGGGCTAGTCTTCGTACTTGGAATGATTTGAGAAAAAAACATAAAAAATAATATAACTAAAGTTGCCGCACCTAAAATTGAAACTAATATTCTCATATTCACCTAACAGCTATATTAAACGGACGATCTCCTTATTTCCAGCAAAAAGCGTACGTCGAAAGTTATTTATTAATCACACTAAGCTACTTTATAATCAACCTAGAATCAATACGTTAAAAACTCTGTTATAAAAAAACGCATGTAGAAAGCCGGATAAAAGCCCCTTTTCAGGTGGAAAAGAGGCAAATAATAAAAACTAGAAAATATATGACAAAACATTTGAGACTAGTGTCAAAAATGAACTTTAACGCTAACTCACTTAAAGGCTGCTTAGGTTCATTTTTGCGCTAATCAACTGAAGCACTAAGTAAAGAGCATAATAATTGTTACGTACTTTTTTTAACTTTTTTGTTCAACTTTATTACTCGTCACTTGTTTTGTCGGTAATTTGCCTTGAAAGTAACGTTCCTTAGTTAGTCGTTACTATTAACAGACACATGTAAATCTTTCAAAATACCATCTTGTAAATTATAAACTAAGCCATGCACGGTAAGCTTTTGTTTTGCTTGCCAAGCTTTACGTAATATTGTGGTGTTACAAATATTGGCAACTTGTTCTATAACGTTTAATTCGCATAACAAATTCATTTTTTCAGTTTCATTGGTAACAGCATCTATTTCTTTTTGATGAAAACGGTATACGTCTTGAATATGAAGTAACCAGTTGTCAATCAAACCATGTTCTTTATTGTCAAAAGCAGCACTTACACCACCACAGCTATAATGTCCGCATATAATGATTTCTTCCACTTTTAAAATGTCTACAGCGTACTGAACTACCGATAAACAATTAAGATCAGTATGAACTACTTGATTGGCAATGTTACGATGAACAAATACTTCACCCGGTAGCATGCCGAGTAATTCATTGGCTGAAACACGAGAGTCTGAGCAGCCAATCCATAAATATTTGGGTGACTGCTGTTGTGAAAGACTTTGGAAAAAATGAGGATCTTCTTCATTGACCTTGTCAGCCCATTGTTTATTATTTTCAAATAAGTGTTTTATTGTGCTCATAAAGTGTGAATATTGCTATTTTTGAAAAATGTTAATGACAGTTTATGTCAACAATACCGGCAGTAACAGTAAAATATGGTATTACCAGTGAATTATACCAACTGAAAGGCCATTCTTTTTAATCAAGGCCTTGCCTCTAAGCCTTTTAATTCTCGCTAAGTGATCAATTCATTTCTTCGCTTGGCATTAATAGGTATAATTATTTTATTCGTATTAAAGAGGGTAGAGTCCTATGGCAAGTGCTTGTGCATTGCATATTTTAGTTAGCACTGAAAAACAGGCGATTGAATTAAAAGCCAAACTTGATAAAGGCGCAAATTTTGCTCAATTAGCTAGAAAGTTTTCAGTGTGCTCTTCAAAGAAAAAAGGCGGGGATTTAGGCGAGTTTCGCCGTGGTCAAATGGTTAAAGCATTTGATGATGTCGTTTTTAAAAGACCTTTACTAAAAGTACATGGACCTATAAAAACTAAGTTTGGCTATCACCTTATTAAAACCTTATACCGAAATTAATGATCAATGTTGTTCAATGCTGATCATTTGTCGATAATTTACCCGCTTGGAAATTTTAAATTTGTTCATTTAAAAATTATTTATCGTTGAATTAGCAAAATAATATATCTTAACTAAACTTGTTGAATATAGATGAAATTTGTTGATTAAAGGATTGAATAATATGGCTAGGCGAAATCAAAACATAATTGATGAAGAAGTATTTTTTGATGAATCTGAGCCGTTAGTTTCTATTACTGATACGCGTGGAATTATCACTTATGCAAATGATATATTTTGTAAGATTGCCGGTTATACCCAAGAAGAGTTACATCGAAAAAATCATAATATTGTGCGTCACCCTGATATGCCAAAAGCGGCTTTTAAAGATTTATGGACGGAGCTTGAAGCGGGTAATCATTGGCAAGGTATTGTAAAAAATCGTTGTAAAGATGGTCGTTATTATTGGGTTAATGCCTATGTTACCCCCATGTATGAAAAAGGTGTGTTAACGGGTTATCAATCGGTAAGAGTCAAACCATCAAATGAATTGAAAAATAAAGCGGCGGCTGTTTATGAGGCTATCAATAATAATAAGATCGGTATGTCAGAACATCAAAAAAATCTTATTAAAAAGTCTGTTGCCGCGGTTTGCTGTTTATTTATTGTTATAAGTGCTTTCGCTATCTCAGGCATGTTGTGGGGGGTTGCCAGCTTTGTTGCCTTTTTAATCTTATTCTTTAGTTTGTATGACGAATTAGTTTTATTACCTAGCTATATTAAGCAACAAAAATCTAAATACCCCAGTGTTTGTCGCGCTATATATACCGACGGCAGTGCGACTTCAATATTAGAATTTCGTCAAAGCTTATATCAAGCAAGAATAAGAACAATTTTAGGTAGAACGAACGACTCTTTAAGAGTCATAGCACAAGTGATTAATGAGTTGAATCATGCAATTTTAACCACAAATGAACAAATAAATGATCAAAATAATGAAACGGTACAAATAGCAACGTCTATGAATGAAATGTCAGTAACCATTACCGATGTGAGTGAAAATGTTGTACATACCTCTGACAGTGTTAATTTGGTTAATGATGAATGTTCACGATCAAAAGCGTTAATGGCAGGGTCAGCGACTGAAATTTTATTATTAAAAGAAAAAGTTGTTGTTGCTCATGATGCGGCAGATGAATTAGTTAATATTGTTGATTCAATTAATATACAAATGTCTGAAATTCAAGGCATTGCCGATCAAACAAATTTACTGGCGTTAAATGCTGCAATAGAGGCTGCCAGAGCCGGTGAGCAAGGGCGAGGTTTTGCGGTAGTGGCAGATGAAGTACGCTCGTTAAGTGGTAGAACACACACGGTTTCTGAAGGAATAAATGACTCTGTTCGCCAAGTAACAGAAAAACTCGCCAATGTCGCAAAATTAATGGCAGAAAATATTTCGACCAGTAATTCATGTGTTGAATCCGGAAATAAGGTGAATAATTCCGTTGATAATATTTATGAACAAATGCTTGCTATCACTGATTTAACCACGCAAGTATCAACTGCTGCAGAGCAGCAAAGTGTTGTTGCTGAAGAGATAAACCAAAATGTAAAACGCGTCGCTGACTTTGCTCAAGCTTTGGTTGACTCTGATGCCTTATCAAAAAATATAACTTTGTTAAATCAAGAGTCAGCTAAGTTGACTGAGTTAGCAAATACTTTTATTGAAAGCTAGCCCCATTAAAGATTATCTTTATTACGTTGTTTAGCAAGTAACTGTAGTTGCTTTGATTGCTCGTGCAAACTTGTTCTCACTAGTATTTCTCGGTCTTCTTCACGAATGAAGTGAAAAATAGCTTTATGGTAAAATTGATTTTTATTCTCTGTTATTTCAATCACTTCACCATAACAGTAAACAGCACTATTATTTTGCGGTAAAAATACTTTGATCTCTAACAATTGTGCTAATGAAAATGCATTATCAGCCGTAAATAATATTCCCCCACCACCAAATTCAAGCCCTTGATAACGATGTTCATCTTTATCTTCTTGACTTAATAGGTAGCCAATAAGTAAGTCTATTTTTTGTGATTGATGATTTAAAAACTCAACCAGTTGGCTAGCAACGCCACTTAATGCTTGTAATGGTCTAAGTGCTGCTTGATCAATGCTTTTCATGTCGGTAGCCATCTTGAATGGCGTTGGCATATTAGTAATAAATTGTTCAAAATTGACCGAATCGTTTTGAGTCAGCGGCAGTATATTGATACTGAACTCGTGCTTAATGGAGAAAAATTCAAGATATTGTGCCAGTTTTTGTGCCGTTGTTTTATCGGTCATTTTATTATTCATTGAAAGTTATTACTATAAAGGTAAGGGCAAGCTCAATTTATAACAGAAAGTTCAAGTATTAAGAATCTTTTCTTACATAATATATAGGTATAGTTGTCAACAATAGTGCTTAATGCTGTTATGCTAGCAATATTATTTGACACCCAATTAACTAAAAAATAACACCTTAATGTTTCAACCTATTAGTCTATTTATTGGCCTTCGCTATAGTCGAAGTAAAAGTCGCACTGGCTTTGTTTCTTTCATTACCTTTTTTTCTATTGTTGGAATTTTGTTAGGTGTAGCGTCATTAATTACGGTTGTGTCGGTCATGAATGGTTTTGAGGGCGAGCTGAAAAAAAATATTTTAGGGATTGTTCCTCAGGTTATCGTTAGTGATAAAACAGATAAAGAAAACGATAATAACCAAAGTGATATATTTCAGCCTTGGTCTGAGTTACGCGTTGATTTATTGCAGCAACCCCATGTACTACAAGTGACACCTTTTTTAGAAATAGAAGCACTGGTGCAATCTCAAAATAGCCTACAAGGTGTTTTACTCCAAGGTATTATTCCTGAATATGAAATGAATAATACGGTGAGCAATAATATGGTTGCCGGTTCATTAACCAGTTTATCTACGCAGCCCTATTCAATAGTGTTAGGTCAGTCATTAGCACATAAATTAAAAATAACGTTAGGTGATAAGGTACGATTAGTTTTACCTAACAAAACATTATTTACTCCCATGGGGAGAATTCCAGTACAGCGACTTTTTAACGTTACGGGCGTTTTTAATGTTGGCTCACAAGTTGATGATGCTATTGTTTATTTACACAGTAAATATGGCGCTAAACTATTACGACGAAAAGGTGATGGCATTGATAAACTTCGTTTGTATTTAGATGATGCCTTTAATGCTGAAAAAGTAGCGTTGGCATTAAAAAGTAAACTACCCAATTTGTCATTGACTACGTGGAATGAAAGCCAAGGCGTATTGTTTTCAGCGGTTAAAATGGAAAAGAAAATGATGTGGTTAATGTTAAGCTTAATTGTTGCCGTTGCCGCATTTAATATTGTTTCAGCACTGGTGATGGTGGTGATTGAAAAACAAGGTGAAATTGGCATTTTACAAACATTAGGTATGTCTCGTGCCGGTGTGGTTAAAATTTTTATAACCCAAGGTATGATAAATGGTTTGTGGGGTGTTATTTTAGGCGGTATTTTCGGCGTTTTATTGGCCTTGAATTTAAACTCAGTATTAGCGTTGTTAGGCGTTAATTTATTTGGTAGTGGTTATTCAGCACAAGTTTTACCCGTTATGCTTGAATTGGCTGATGTTATCACTATTGTTTTATCGGCATTATTAATGAGTTTTGCCGCCACGTTATATCCTGCTTATCAAGCATCTAAAATTCACCCAACCGAGGTATTACGTAATGAGTAAAGTATTACATTGTTGTCAGTTATCTAAGTCGTATCAGCAAGGTGATATCGAAACTAAGGTGTTGAAAAATTTAAACTTAACTGTTAATAAAGGTGAATTACTTGCGGTAGTGGGGAGTTCAGGTTGTGGAAAAAGTACTTTCTTACACCTTGCCGGCGCGTTAGACTTACCAAGCTCTGGTGAAGTTTTTATTAATGATATAAATATTCATCAACTTTCGGATAAAGCACGCGCAGCGTTTCGTAATAAACATATTGGTTTTATTTATCAATTTCATCATTTAATGATGGAATTTTCAGCACAAGAAAATGTTGCGATGCCTTTAATGATCCGTGGTGATAAACCCAAAGAGGCAATGAAGTCTGCAAAAATTATGCTTGATAAAGTGGGCTTAAGTCATCGTAGCCACCATAGACCCTCAGAACTATCAGGTGGTGAGCGTCAGCGCGTTGCTATCGCTAGAGCATTAGTAACCAAACCATCGCTTATTTTGGCGGATGAACCCACGGGTAATTTAGATAGCGATACCGCAGAGCAAATATATCAACTTATTAGAACCTTAAATGCTACGGAGCAAACAAGCTTTGTGGTAGTGACACATGATTTGATTTTAGCTAAGCGAATGGACAGGCAATTAACACTTGAGCATGGAAAACTCTTTTCATTTGACGAAGCTTCTCAAAATAATACTCTTGTCAGCAATAAAGCCAGTAATACCGCTGATGTGCAGGCTGAAACTGGAAATGGCAATGTTTAAACCATTAAGCATATTTCTCGGTTTACGTTATGTTCGTAGTCGTCATGGCAATGGTTTCTCCTCTTTTATTTCAGCTTCATCAACTATCGGCATTGCGTTAGGTGTTGCAGTACTCATTATTGTATTGAGTACGATGAATGGTTTTGAAAAAGAATTGGCACAAAAGCTATTGTCTATTATTCCTCATGCTGAATTAATTTCAGTTAACGAACCGATTAAAAATTGGCCTGCGAGTGTTAAAAAACTGCAAAACCATGAACAAATTGTTGCAGTAGCGCCGGTGATAAAAATGACCGGTATGATACAACATAAAGGTCAACTTAAAGGTGTTGAAGAAATAAGAGGTGTTGAGGTAAAGTTAGAAACGCTCGTTTCAGATATTGAGCAATATATTGTGAAAGGGAGTTGGCAGCAATTAAATCAAGCAAATAGTATTGTTATTGGCTCAGGTATTGCCAAAAAACTCTCGGTAAACCTAGGTGATCACGTGCAAATTTTATTACCTTCACCCAAATCAGAACAATCAGCTAATCATGATATTAACCAAACCTTTGCTGCGCCATTAAAACGAACGGTGAAAGTTGTGGGCATTTTTAAATTTGGAGGAACCGTTGACGATACCTTGGCGTATATCTCTTTAGCTCAGGCGAGTAATATCATGGGATATAAAACGCTAGAAGCGCAAGGTATTCGCTTAAAAATTAATAATGTTTTTCAAGCGCACGCTATTGCTAAAGATGTTGTATACACTTTTGATAATTATGTTTATATAAATGATTGGACACGCTCACAAGGACATATATTCAATGATATTCAGTTGGTACGATTGGTGATGTTTGTTGTTTTAGTGTTGGTGATTGCAGTAGCAAGTTTTAATATTGTTTCTACTTTAGTGATGGCGGTTAATGACAAGCAGGGTGATATAGCCATTTTAAAAACGATGGGGGCTAGTTCATCGTTAATAATGACTGTTTTTATCTTTCAAGGTTTAGTTAACGGGGTACTTGGTTGTATTATAGGCGGTTTTTCGGGGGTATATTTAGCCATTAATTTACCAGACATTATCGCCGCTATTGAACGTTATTTTTCGATTCATGTTTTATCGGGAGATGTATATTTTATTGACCATTTACCCAGTTATTTAAATATGTCAGATGTTTATATCACGCTGACTACTGCACTGGTGATGACTTTATTGGCGACGTTATATCCCGCTTGGCAAGCCACTAAAATTGAACCTGCTCAAGTGTTAGGTCAGTTGTAAGTAATAAAAGTCACGTTTCTAAATCTCTTTATTGTAGGTCAAAATTTTAGGCAAAAAAAAGCCCACAAAAAATTTGTAGGCCAACTCAAGTATGAAGTTGATAGCAGGAATTTTAATTCCAAAAAACCGTGTCCAGAGAGAAAAAACATTAGCAAGCAGGCTAAATGTTTGTTCAATTGTTTTTAGGCTATCATAATGATATCTTTATAAAAAAGAGTAAGTATTACATTGTGATAGTGCTGAAAACAAAAGCATAATAAGTAGTTATTAAATGCTTTTCAAACTAAAAAAAATACTTTTATCTATTAGAAAAACTAATGTGAATTATTTGTGGTTGTTTTGTATTCAACGTCTAGGAAAGTATGCAGTTTTATTGCTGTTATCTAGTTAAATATTAACATTAAATGCATAACTATTTTTAATGTTAAAATCACCAACTACTGCGTCATTTCTTTAATAATTAAAACAACTCATTATTTAAGTAAATGCCTTGTATTTGGCAATTTTATCTACGTATAAGATAGATCACCTAATTAATGAAACTGGTATAAAAATTAATTGACAAAGAAAATTACAATTTAAATGCAATAAATTGATGCATTTATCTTGTTTTCAACTCCTTATCTATTACTATAGTGCCTACTTTAAAAATTCAGTTCATTTGTCGTGTTGTAAATGCCAATTACCAGTCATCAATACCCCGTAAGAGTTTATTATGAAGATACCGACGCTGGCGGTATTGTTTACTATGCAAATTATTTAAAGTTTTTTGAACGTGCTCGTACCGAATGGTTGCGAGAGCTTGGTATTAATCAAGTAAAATTTTTAGAACAAAACCTTGGTTTTGTGGTCAGAAGGGTTGAAATGGACAATATAGCGTCGGCAAAATTGGATGATTTGCTGAGTGTTAGTTCAACGATTAATACATTAAAGCGTGCTAGTTTGGTTTTTCATCAACAAATAACGAATCAGTCGCAACAGCTATTATGTGTGGCACAAGTTCGTATTGCTTGCGTTAATTTTAAAACATCTAAACCCATTGCTATACCACAACCCCTATTAGGAGCGTTTAAACGTGTCAGCTGAATTTTCTATTTTTGAATTAGTATTACAAGCAAGTTTATTAGTTAAATTTGTGATGTTGGTTTTACTCGGTTTCTCTATTGCTTGTTGGGCGATGATTTTTCAGCGCAGTAAGGCGTTAAATGCGGCACATTCTCAATTGAAGCATTTTGAAGATAAATTTTGGAGCGGTGCTGATTTAAGTAAACTTTATAATGACATTTCAACCAGCAAACAAATTTGTGGTATTGAAAGTTTATTTATTGCCGGCTTTAAAGAGTTTGCGCGTTTACGAAAAAGTAATATTGATAGTCCGCAAATTATCATTGATGGCACCCATCGAGCCATGAGAGTTGCGTTATCGCGTGAAGTTGACAGTTTAGAAACTTATTTACCCTTTATGGCTACAGTTGGCTCTATTAGCCCTTATATTGGTTTGTTTGGTACAGTATGGGGAATAATGAATTCTTTTATTGGTCTTGGCTCTGTTCAACAAGCTACTTTATCAATGGTTGCACCGGGTATTGCAGAGGCGCTTATTGCAACGGCAATGGGGCTTTTTGCTGCTATTCCTGCGGTAATGGCATTTAACCGTTTCAGTCATAGAGTAGAAAAACTTGAAAATAGTTATGGTAACTTTATGGAAGAGTTTGCCAGTATTTTGCAGCGACAGTCTGTTGCTGAACGTAAAATATAACGGAGCATAACTATGTATCAACGTGTTAGACGCCGTAAAGTCGCAGAAATAAATGTTGTGCCATACATTGACGTTATGTTGGTGTTATTAATTATATTCATGGTAACAGCCCCTTTGATCACTCAAGGGGTTAAAGTTGATTTACCGCAAGCCGATGCTGAGCCTTTAGATAAAGACAGTAAAACTCCGTTAGTTGCTTCTGTTGATGCGCAAGGGCGATATTATTTAACCGTTGGTGCCAATGACAAAGAGCCAATGTCAGCCGAAGAAGTGGCTATTTTAGTCAAAGCGCATTTAGAGGTGGAACCCAATACACCAGTTGTTGTTAATGGTGATGGCGCTGTTTCTTATGATGCTGTTATTCAACTGATGGTATTACTGCAAAACGTAGCGGGTGTACCTTCAGTAGGTTTAATGACAGACTCGGTGGAGAACTAAGGTGAGTAAGGCGTCGTTATATAAAGCATTATGGTTAAGTATTATTTTACATATTGCTATTGTTGCTTTTCTTTTTGTTGGTGATTTTTCCTCACCCGAAAAACCAAAACCAACGGCGCAAGAAATTCAGCCAATACAGGCCATTGTTGTTGATAAAAGCAAATTGGATAAAGCGATAAATAAAATAAAAAAACAAAAGTCTGATGCCATTGCCGCAGAAATTAAACGGGTTAAAGATATTGAAAAACGTGCTAGCCAAGCAAAGAAAAAAAGAGCTAAAGAAGAAGCGCGCATTAAAAAATTAGAACGTCAGCGCAAGCAAAAAGAAAAAGAAAAAATAGCCGCCGATAAAGCCGCTAACCGCTCAAAGGCAAAAGCAGCCCAAGCGGATAAAATACGTCAACAAAAAGAACAAGAAAAACAAAAATCAGAGGAAGCGGCGGCTAAATCAAGATCAAAGCGCTTAAAAGAAGAAGCCGCGGCTAAAAAAGCTGAAGCATTAAGACAAAAGAAAATAGCCGATCGCAAACGTAAAGAAAAAGAAGCAAAAGAGCGCGCTCAGCAAGATGAATTAATTGCGCAACAAATGGCCGCAGAAATGGCCAATAGAAATAAAGCACGTCGTCAGCAAATGATGTCAGAAATACAACGGTTTGCCGCCTTGATCACTAACATCATCGATCAAAATATGATTAATGATCGAAGTACAATGGAAGGAAAGTCTTGTAAATTAACAATAAGTCTTGCACCATCGGGGTTTGTAACTCAAGCTCGAGTGAATAGTGGTGATGAGGTTGTTTGTGAAGCAGCCAAAAGAGCGATATACAAGGCCGGCACTTTGCCCGTGTCGAAAGACCCTGAAGTATTTAAAGAAATGCGTAATATTGATGTTACAGTTGTACCAGAATTTTAAAAGTAAAACAGTAATTAGAACTGAAATCAGAATTCAAACCAGAACTTAAAACCTGAACTTAAAACCTGAACTTAAAACCTGAACTAAAAGATAAAAATAGAAGTGAACCAATGAAAATGAAATTAATTTTTGCTGTTTTTATAGCATTGATGTCAACAAATGTTATGGCAACATTAGAAATAGTTATTACTGGTGGTGTCGACAGTGCGCGTCCCATTGCTATTGTTCCGTTCCAGTGGACAGGTGCAGGTGAAGCTCCTGAGAAACTATCCAAAGTAATCAGTGATGATTTATTACGTAGTGGCAAGTTTAACCCCATTAATCAAAATAGATTTCCGCAATTACCGTCATCAACTAAACAAATAGATTATAGCGCTTGGGCTAATGAAGGTGTCGAAGCCGTTTTAATTGGACAAATAAGCCAAACAACAATCGATCATTATCAAGTAAATTACCAATTGATTGATGTTATTCGAGGGCAAATCACCGGTGGTCAAACAACCATGTTAAGTAATGGTGAATTAGTACAAACACAAGATCATATTTTAGCGCAAAGTGGTGCCGATATTCGCAGTGAACAGTTTCGCCGTTACGCGCATACTATCAGTAACAGTGTTTATGAATCTCTTACCGGCAATAAAGGGGCATTTTTAACTCAAATTGCTTACGTTATTGTTCGTGATCAAGGAAAGTACCCATATCAGTTAGCCTTTGCTGATTATGATGGCTTTAATGAACAAGTATTGCTAAGTTCTAATGAACCGTTAATGTCACCTTCATGGCACCCCAATGGGGAAAAATTAGCTTATGTTTCTTTTGAGAATCATCAAGCTCAAATTCATGTTATTGATATTTATAGCGGACAACGTCAATTGGTGAGTTCGTTTAAGGGTATTAATAGCGCACCACGGTGGTCACCCGACGGTAAAAAAATAGCCATGGTTTTGTCAAAAGATGGCAATCCAGATATTTATATTATGACATTAGCAACCAATAAATTACGCCGAATTACCCGTAATAGAGCAATAGATACTGAGCCCAGTTGGACACCAAATGGAAATTCATTAGTATTTAGTTCAGAACGGGGTGGAAAACCTCAGCTATATCGCGTAAATTTAGTCGACGGAAAAGTTAAACGTTTGACTTTTGATGGAGAAATGAATTTAGGTGGCTCAATTACACCTGATGGTAAGCAATTAATCATGGTTAACAGAACGCGCGGGCAATATCGTTTAGCAAAGCAAGAATTAACCTCTGGAATATTTCAGGTGTTAACTAAAACGCGTTTAGATGAATCGCCAAGTGTTTCTCCTAATGGCGGTATGATTATTTACAGTACGCTGCATAATAATCGACAAGTATTAGGACTAGTGTCAGTAGATGGGCGATTTAAAGCTCGTTTACCTGCACTTGATGGACAGGTTAAGGCACCTGCTTGGTCACCATTTTTATAATAATATTAATTAATTTTTAAAATTTACACTTTACACTTTGTAAGAATAAGGAAAATAAAATGCGTTTAAATAAAATAGTTAAAAATTTGGCAATTGCTTTACCGCTTTTAACATTGGCAGCTTGTAGCTCTAATTCAGATACAGAAGCACAAAGTCAAGTTGAAACTAATACTGAAGTGACTCAACAAGAAGATAGCGTACAAGTAACTGCCGCTAAACGTGCTGCAGCAATTGAAGAACAAAAACGTCAAGAACTCGCTAAATTACGTTCTGAACATATTGTTTATTTCGATTTTGACGTATCAAATGTTAATGAAAAGTATGCTGAAATTTTAGATGCACATGCTAAATTTTTAAATGCCAATGGTGATGTTAAAGTATTAGTTGAAGGACATGCCGATGAACGTGGTACGCCAGAATATAACATCGCTTTAGGTGAACGACGCGCAAAATCTATTGTAACTTACTTAGAAAACATGGGTGTTAATTCAAGCCAATTAACCGTTGTTAGCTATGGTGAAGAAAAACCTATGGTTAAAGATCGTAGTGAAAATGCTTTTGCTAAAAACCGTCGTGCTGTTTTAGTTTACTAAGATAGAGCGAGATACATGAAACTAATCCTTTCAAATAGAACGGTTTTGTTTGGTATGCTGTTTACTGTTAGTGCCTATAGTGCGCTAGCAGCACAAGCACCCGTTGTTGATGTGAGTTCAGCGACTGGTGCTAATAATAGCCAACTAGCAACGTTAGAGCGTAAGCTTGACTCTAGAAATAGAGCACAAGTGAATATTCAACGACAACTTGATCAGTTACAAACAGACGTGAATGAATTACGTGGTGTTACTGAGTTACATACGCACCAATTAACTCAAGTGCTAGAGCGTCAAAGAGAACTATACCAAGAGTTAGATAGGCGCGTTACAGAGGCCTTAAAACCTACAACGCAAGCACCCCCAACAGCAATTGCGGTTGAACCAAGCAATGTCACTCAAACATATAGCACAGACTTAACTGAAAATGAAGCTTATGATCGTGCACTTAATTTAGTGTTAAAAGATAAGCGTTATGAGCAAGCTATTCCTGAATTTAGAGCTTTTAATAAAAACTACCCTCAGTCAAGTTATGCTGCTAATGCGCATTATTGGTTAGGTCAGTTGTTATTTAATAAAGGGGAATTAAGCAAAGCTGAGTATGAATTTATCGTGGTTGTTGAACAGTTTAAAGATTCCTCTAAAAGACCTGATGCTATGTTGAAATTAGCGATGGTTGCACAGAAGCAAAATAAGACAAATAAAGCGGTTACTTTGTACCGACAGTTATTGAGTGAATACCCAGATTCGACATCAGCCCAATTAGCTCAACCTCGTTTGGAAAACTTACTTTAAAGTTAAATGCTATTTTTATTGATGATAAAACTAGCGCTTTGCTTTGTTTTTAAACAAATAAATATAAAGTTAAGAAAAAAGTTAAATTTCTTGTTGCACTAAATTTTTTTATCAGTATCATATGCGGCGCGTTGAGGCACCAACCTCAACACAATGTCGGCCGTTAGCTCAGTTGGTAGAGCAGTTGGCTTTTAACCAATTTGTCGAAGGTTCAAATCCTTCACGGCCGACCACTTTTTTTAGATTGAATAGATTTATGTTAAAGCCAAGGCTTTTAACCCGTTAATCTAAGTTGGTCGAAGGTTCAAATCCTTCACAGCTGAACACGTATTTCAGTTCTCGAGAACCGAGTCACGAGTTTCGAAATGAACACACTCCACTACAGAGTTTAAAAAGTAGGTTGGAATTTATTCCGACAAAACAATATGTCGGCCGTTAGCTCAGTTGGTAGAGCAGTTGGCTTTTAACCAATTTGTCGAAGGTTCAAATCCTTCACGGCCGACCACTTATTTTTAGATTGAATAGATTGATGTTAAAGCCAAGGCTTTTAACCCGTTAATCTAAGTTGGTCGAAGGTTCAAATCCTTCACGGCCGACCACTTCTTTCAGTTTTCGATAATCGAGTCACGAGTTTCGAAATAAAAATACTCCACTACAGAGTTTAAAAAAGTAGGTTGGAATTTATTCCAACAAAAATATATGTCGGCCGTTAGCTCAGTTGGTAGAGCAGTTGGCTTTTAACCAATTTGTCGAAGGTTCAAATCCTTCACGGCCGACCACTTTCTTTTTAGATTAAATCAATTAATATTAAAGCCAAGGCTTTTAACCAACTAATCTTAATAGGTCGAAGGTTCAAATCCTTCACGGCTGACCACTTTCTTTTTAGATTAAATCAATTAATATTAAAGCCAAGGCTTTTAACCAACTAATCTTAATAGGTCGAAGGTTCAAATCCTTCACGGCCGACCACTTTCTTCAGTTTTCGAGTAAATAGCTCCGAGTTACGAAAATTCACTGTTAATCTTAGAAATTCGAAATCACTCAACACTACACATTTATCACTGTTTCCCTTATAATTGCCGCGTTTTAAATGTCTTGAATTAGAGAGTAATAATGAGTCCTAGTAATTTAGCTATAGATTTTGATTTTCAATTCCCACCAAAGCCCAGTCCACTAACTGCGGATGAACGCGCTCATTATAAAGAAAAAATAAAGCAGTTACTTGTTGAAAAAAATGCTGTTTTGGTCGCTCATTATTATACCGATCCTGAAATTCAAGCGCTTGCTGAAGAAACGGGGGGTTGCGTTGCTGATTCATTAGAAATGGCTCGGTTTGGCAATCAACATCCGGCCAAAACCTTAATTGTTGCTGGTGTCAAATTTATGGGTGAAACGGCTAAAATTTTAACGCCCGAAAAAACGGTCTTAATGCCAGAGCTAGAAGCGACTTGTTCATTAGATTTAGGTTGCCCTATTGATGAATTTTCTGCTTTTTGTGATCAACATCCTGAACATACCGTTGTTGTTTATGCTAATACGTCTGCTGCGGTGAAAGCCCGTGCTGACTGGGTAGTTACCTCAAGTATTGCGTTAGAAATTGTTGATATGTTAGAAAGCGAAGGAAAGCCAATATTATGGGGACCAGATCGTCACCTAGGTTCGTATATTGAAAAAGAAACGGGTGCAGAAATGCTAATGTGGCAAGGTGCTTGTATTGTTCATGATGAATTTAAAGCAAACGCATTGAAAGATTTAAAAGTACAATATCCTGATGCCGCCATATTAGTGCACCCAGAATCGCCCGCTAATGTTGTGGCATTAGCTGATGCCGTTGGTTCAACAAGCCAATTAATAAAAGCGAGCCAAGAAATGCCTAATCAACATTTTATTGTTGCTACTGATATGGGCATATTCTACAAAATGGAGCAAGCGAGTCCGAATAAAACATTTATCGCTGCGCCTACAGGCGGTAATGGGGCAACTTGTCGAAGTTGTGCAAACTGCCCATGGATGGCAATGAATGGCCTTAAATCTATTGTAGAGGCTTTAGAATCAGCTCAAGGAAAAGAGATCACCGTTGATAAAGCTTTAGCTGAAAAAGCACTTATTCCCTTGCACAGAATGTTAAACTTTGCTGCAGAACATAAATTAAAAGTTAAAGGTAATGCATAAACCACACGTTAAAGAATAATTATTGATAAGCGTGTGAGACTATTAATTATTTTTACTGCTGTGAATTATCTTGAAATAAATAGCAAAGTTCCTTGCGTTAAACGCGTTTTTTTTCTAACATAGCGCGGCTTTTACTTCCTTAGAGTATAAGTGAATACAATTGGTGAGCTGGCTGAGTGGCTGAAGGCGCACGCCTGGAAAGTGTGTTTAGGTTTACCCCTAACGAGAGTTCGAATCTCTCGCTCACCGCCATATTAAACCCCCTAATCTAGGGGGTTAATCTCTATTTCAAAAAGTGCTGGATCTTTATTGGATCTTTTTGTTTTATAACCTAGCATATTTGAAACTTGATCTGCCATGTCAGATCTTTCACAGATCATCCATTTTCCGTAATGTTCCTCAATCATTTTAATGCTCATATAAACCATCTGGTTAGTGATCTACTTTATGTTAATGCCATTCTTAGCAATTGGCTATAAAACGTGTGGCAAGCTTGTTTAGATTCACTATAGCGTATACCTGCTTTCTAGATATACTATGAAGAAATTCGTTTATTAGCGGAGTTAGTGCCAGATAACACCAAGTATTATAAGAAACTAACACCATTCACCGAGAAACCAGAATTAATGAAACAGCGTCAAGATAACTGGGATCTAGTTATACTACTTCTTGATTTTGGTGCGAGATATAGTGAAATTGCAGAGTTAACATGGCAGCAAGTTGATTTAAAAGAAAAAACTATTCTTTTAAAACGTTCAAAGACAAATAATGAATCGGTGTTATACATGTCAAATCGCGTGTATCAGGTGTTGAAATCTAGAAATGATAAGAAGGTACATCACAAATGGATCTTCACCGATAAAAGCGGTAAAAATCCACGTAAGCATTCCACTATAGCTATTCGTAGAGCAATTTCTAATGCTGGCATAGAAGATTTTCGAGTACATGATTTTCGTCACACGTGTGCTTCAAGGCTTGTACAAAACGGTATGACGGTTCAAGAAACTACTCACATACTCGGGCATTCTAACATCGCAACCACCATGCGTTATGCACATCTTGAGAAGAATCAAGTAGCTGAAAAGATGAAAGCTGTTATTGATCGGTTTAATGACTAATACCTTATTTAGAGCCATCAATCATTAATTACAGCTTAATTATCATACTCTGAGCTTACATTGATATAATCCAGTATATCTTTGAAATCCTTTGTTTTTAGAGAGTGGTTCCATTGAAAAGGGTGGTTTGGATTGGTCATATGAGGGTTGATACATAATGTTTGGGCACCTGATTGATGGGCCCATTCATCATTTAACGAGTTTCCTATAAATAAAGCTTCGTAAGGTTCAATTCCATTTTCTTCAATAGCCTGAGTTATAAAGTCAGCCTTACCTTCAAAATCATATTTAGTTCCATTGATTGCTTTTAACATTTTATTTTTATAAAAATACATATCATTAGCTTTTATGGTTTCAAATTTATTATATAGACTCTTACCAAGAACCAATTTTAGTACTTGCTTAATTGAGCCTGATACGATGTACATTTTAATGTGGTTTTCTTCTAGAAAGTCAATAACATCTTCCACACCTTGCATGAGTCTTATGTCTTTTGCTATTTTATTTAAGTGATTTTGAGAAAGCTTTTTATTTTTAAATTTATCCTCTGTTTTTAAACACCACTCTTTATGAGTGATTTCAGATAAGCTATATTTTCGGTGAAGTTTTGCGCACTCATTAATATCATATCCCAGTTCAAGCCAGATACGTTCCCAAGTAGTATGTTCGTTTTCGTCGGATTTATATGTCATTGTTCCATCAAAATCGAAAACAACTATTTTTGTAGTAAATATGTTTAAAGACTTAGGCTCATTATCATTATTCGTTGAACGCCTTCCCTTATTTCTGACATAGTACATGAGGTATTGTGAAAGGAAGTCATCGGGTAAACCCGCTTTGATATTTGCTGTGTTGCAGCTTAATGCTTTAGCTATTTTTTTAGCATTCTCTAGCTCAACAGTTACAAAATCTTCTATTTTATTACAACTCTTTTTGATACCAACATCCTCTATTCTTTGTATGAAAGATGTTTTTAGCCCTGTGATTGATGCAAGCTGCGCTTGGGATACGCCCTTATTTCTTCGATAAAAAAACAACTTGTAAGGGTTGATGAAAACCTTAGAATTAAACTCTGAAAAATATTTTTTTTCTGCTTCTAAATATTTGTAAAATAATCCATTCCACTGTTTTTCTAAAGTTACTTTTATTTCAGTCATGCTATTAAAGCTACTAATATATCTTTTACTTTTCTCTTCAAATAATTCGGTTATAAAGTCAGCTAGATGACTATTGGTTAGATAATTGAATTCAAAGCTATCATTGTACCCTTGTTTGACATAACTATTATATTCATCAAATGAGCTTTGATGAATGAAAATAAAGATAGGAATCCCTAAGTTTTTTGCAACTACATATTCATTTCTTGTGACGGAAACAAGTCTGTCTGTTTGTTCATTTAGCTCAATAGGACTTGCAGCATGGGCACCATAATTAGTTTTGATAAATAATAATAACATTGAACAGTTTTCCACTTCTCGGTAGCAGGAGTCCTCAAGTAGAGTATTTGGCTCATATGCAATATCATTATTCTCAAAAGTAACTGGTTCGAAATTTTTCTGAAGTATAAATTCCCTAACTCCCTCTCTGATATCTTGAAGATCCCCAAATGTAGAGCTTACAAATATTTTTGGCGTAGGCATTTTATCTTCCTTGAAGTTAGTTAGGTTTGTGTTGGTGAGTTTTCTTCTTAATCAATATTAGAGTGTTTTTTGTTCAATTAAAAGAGGTTATAAGATGTGTTTTAGCCCCATACAACAATATTAACCGAGCAACAGCAGAAACTAACGGCTATCACTGGTGCTAATACCCAGTTCGGATATTTACACCATCAATTAATTTACCCTATTAAAATTCACCCGCAGTTTTAGCTGTCTATACGTCAACCCATATACCCTAAGCAACGGCTTAAATCCTTTTTATCCCGTAAAAAACACCTAAAAAAGCAGTAGAACAGACAGATTTACCCTAATACCCAATTCGCCCTAATTGGGTTTATTCAAAATAGGGTGTATTTTGAGCCTATCAATAACACGAAATAAATAACAAATGGGTGTGTAAGCTACTAATAATGCAGGGTCGAAGAAATATTGGTGTAAATGAAACTTAGGAAAGAAATTAACCAATCGATAGATACAAAAAAGCCCTAACCGAAGTTAGGGCTGCTTGCTTCCTACGAAGGAATGGTGCCGACTGCCGGAGTCGAACTGGCGACCTACTGATTACAAGTCAGTTGCTCTACCAACTGAGCTAAGTCGGCACACAAAGCTGTGTGCAGTATTATTTAATATATAAAAGTAATTCTATATAAAGATAATACTTTGGCACCGAAACAATACTTAATATTTCTATTGAGCACCATTTCTGTAAATGGTGCCCCGACCCGGAATTGAACCAGGGACACGAGGATTTTCAATCCTCTGCTCTACCAACTGAGCTATCGGGGCTTTTCTTTTTTAGGCGTTTTCGCTGCCTCGTTAAGACGGGCGCTATTAGACTGTTTTTCTTTAATCCAGTCAACTGTTTTTTTCAATTAAATTTCTACTTGGTGTTTTTTGCATCATTAATGATAGAAAACAGTCAAATTGATGGGTTTTATTCTTTATTTTTGCGACGGTGGCACGTAACCTTCAATTTCAGGTTCTTTACCATCAAACAAATAAGCAACCATTGCGGCTTCTAAAAAAGCGCGATCATCAATATTCATCATGTTCATTTTTTTTTCATTAATTAACATGGTTTGCTTTTTTTGCCAGTTTCCCCAAGCTTCTTTGCAAATGTTGTCAAAAATACGTTTTCCTACTTCACCGGGGTATAGTTGAAATCCTAGACCTTCAGCTTCTTTTTGTAGGCTTTGACAAAATACGGTACGACTCATAAGTAATCTCTTTATTAGGCTAAACGATAATAATATTAACTTTGACGAGAATATTCTTTGCTTAACAGGGTTATTAGTTTTTGGGTAGATGCTGCTAGGCCTATGCTAGCTTCTTGTGTTAAATCATACCACTTTTGTTGTAACGGTTCGCACACATCTGAGGGATTTATTTCATTTATATTTGTATCATTCATTTGTTGGCAGTGAATAACAATAGGTTGAATGTCTAAATGAAAGTGGCTAAAGGTATGTCTAAAGGGCGCTAATACTTGTTTAGCTTTGCTGTCTTTTTTTGCTTTTAAACCTAGCGTCTTTAATAAAGGTGAAATTTCATCAGGGTTAGCAACTTCATAAAAGCACCATAGTCCACCCCAAATACCCGTTGGAGGGCGTTTTTCCATTAATATGTCATGAGAAATACGAGGAATTACCATGATAGTGCTTCGTTGCGGGATTTTTTTCTTTGGTTTTTTTTGAGGGAAGTTTGCTTGCTCTGAGTGCTTATAAGCTAAACAAGGTTTGATTAATGGGCAAAGTTCACAGTGTGGTTTGCTGCGAGTACAAACTGTTGCGCCTAAATCCATCATCGCTTGAGTGTAGTGAGCGGTATTTTTTTTAGGTGTCAGCTGTTCTGATAATTGCCATAGCGCTTTATCAAATTTTGTTAAGCCATTGTAGCCTTCAACCAAATAGCAGCGTGCTAGTACACGTTTAACGTTGCCATCTAAAATAGGGTGGTTTTGATTTAGCGCTAAACTTAAAATAGCGCCAGCGGTTGAGCTACCAATACCGGGTAGGGCTATAACGTTTTCTATGTTTTCAGGGAAAATTCCACGGTAGTCTTGTTGAATTAACTTGGCTGCTTTATGTAAGTTTCGAGCTCTAGCGTAATATCCTAAACCTGTCCAGTGATGTAATACGGTGTCTTCGTCGGCATTGGCTAGTTGATCAATTGTTGGGAAGGTAGCCATAAAACGCAAGTAGTATGGAATAACCGTAGCAACTTGCGTTTGTTGCAACATTATTTCTGAAATCCAGACACTATAAGGGGATTTGTTTTGTTGCCAAGGTAAGCTTTTTCTGCCTTTTTCTTGATACCAATCAATAACCTGTTTACTAAAGTTTATTGCTGTGTGTTTAGAGTCAATTTTTGTTGTTTGGGATAAAAAAATAATATGTCTCAGTGCTTTTTAGGTTATGTAATTTTTTTACAAAAAAGAAGTTTTTTAATCAAAATTGTTCTAACCAATAGTCGGTATTTTAATTAAGTATTCTATTGTTTTCGTTATTTTTGATTTATAATACTTTTTTTTCAGCAATGGTCATAGGGTTTATGGAAAGTAGTGTAGAAGTTATAGATAGTTCGATTCCCAATAATTCAGTTAATGAAAGCTCTTTACAGCCAACCACTTCTGGAAGCAAATACAGTAAATACCCATTGCCTAGCTATTTATTAAAAAGTTACTGGTGGGCATATTTGTCTCCGGTAGGGGTTAAAATTTTTGATAGACCTTGGATGGTTAATGCCATTTTATGGGGGCAATATAATAAAATTGCCCGTGATTCAGCGAGCTGGATTGCGGCAAAACCCAACCAAATTGTTGCTAGCGTTTCTTGTGCATATGGCACTTTTTTCCCTTGGTTAGCCAAAAAAGATAATGTGAAACAATTATCAGTATTTGATATTGCTCCAATACAGTTACAATCCGTTCGTAATAAAATTTCGGCAGAAAATTTAACCGATAAATGTAATTTTTTCATCGCAAATGCAGAGCAAATTCCGCTAGCAAGTGATCATGCCGATTGTGGTGTGCTTTACTTTTTATTACACGAATTGCCTGCTGAAGCTAGGGCGAAAGTTATAGCTCAAACGCTACGTGTGGTAAAAAAAGGTGGCCGATTAGTTATTGCCGATTATGCACCAATGAAACATCCGCATCTTTATCATAATAGTAAATTTTTCAGAGGGATTTTTGAAGGCTTAGAGCCCTACTTAGGTAATTTTTGGCGTTGTGATTTAATTGAAGAATTAAAGGTAACGGCTGAAAAACAAGGTAAAAAAATCACCTTAGTGAATGAAAAATATTATTTTAAAAAGTTCTATCGTTTACTTGAGTTTAACGTTGAATAATTTTTAATTTCAACAAGCTTTTTAAAAGCAGTTATTAAGTGTGCTCAAACAATAAATAAGGGTTAACTATGAAAGTATCAGCAAAAAACCGTAGCCGTCGATTACGTAAAAAATTACGCGTAGATGAATTTAAAGAATTTGGTTTTGATGTTGCTTGGCAATTTAATGAGGGTATTACCGGTGACGAATTAGATGCTTTCATTAATAAATTTTTTGATGAAGTTATAGAAGTCAATGCGTTAAGTTTTGGCGGCGAAGGCGATACGTTATGGCATGGTTTAATTTGTACACAAAAATTAGGTTCATGTACTGAAGAGCATCGCGCGGCTGTTGATAAATGGTTAAATGAAAATGGTGCTAAGTCAGTAACGGTTAGTGAATTGTATGATGTATGGTGGGCTGAATAGCTTCTGAGAGTTTAAAAACACTTTATGCGGCGTTAAGTAAATTTGAAATAAGAGTAACTATTCCTACATTTACTTGCCTTGCCTACAGTGTTTTTAATTCTCTCAGCCTGTGCGGTGTACTAAGCTCAGTAAAAAATAAGATCAGCACCTTTCCTAAAACCCATTGATTTAGCGTAAAGGTGTTGCAACAGCATAAATTACAGCCACATGATGCAAATTAAAAGTTTCAAGTTAAAAGATAAATAGACATGACAGAAAAAACACATAAAACTATTGAACAAGCTGAGCAAGAAGGTAAGTATATTCGTAAAGTGCGCAGTTTTGTAAAACGTGAAGGACGATTAACTAAAGGTCAAGAGCGCGCGTTAACGGATCATTGGCAAGCCATGGGTTTAAGTCATAGTGATGGTTTAATTGATACCCATGTTATTTTTGGTAATGATAACCCTGTGGTGCTAGAAATTGGTTTTGGCATGGGCAAATCATTGGTTGAAATGGCGCAAGCAGCACCAACATTGAATTTTATTGGTATAGAAGTACATAAACCTGGAGTGGGTGCTTGTATATCTTTAGCGGTTGAGCAGGGTGTTACTAACTTAAAGGTTTATGAACACGACGCAATTGAAGTATTAGCAGACTGTATTCCTGAAAATACTTTAACCACCGTACAGTTGTTTTTTCCCGATCCATGGCATAAAAAGAAACATCATAAACGCCGTATTGTATCGCGTGATTTTGTTGAAACTATTCGCAGGAAATTAAAAGTTGGCGGTATTTTTCATATGGCTACTGACTGGGAAAATTATGCAGAATGTATGTTAGAAGATATGCAAAACTCTCAAGGTTATAGTAATTTATCTGAAACAAAGGATTATGTGCCTCGTCCTGATTCTCGCCCGTTAACTAAGTTTGAAAGTCGTGGACATCGTTTAGGACATGGAGTTTGGGATATACAATATGCTCGAAAAGATTAGTCTATAAAATAGATACGGTTGAGCACAATCCAAATGAATTGTGCTCATCATAAGTTTTGCTTTTAGTTTATTATTTCAATGGAAGTAATATATTCTACACTTACTCCAGACATGTATGTATCACGCTTACCAGTAATGCGCAGTGTTTTTCCTAAAATTGATGGATTAAGGTTTGGGCTAAAATTATTACGCTGATCCGACTCTAGTTTCACATTAATGGTTATTGAACTGTTAGTGCTATCTGCTAGTAATAAAGCATAGATTCCATTTAACTCATCAACAACAACACCTTCAACAGTTACATCCGTTCCGACGGGTAAAGAGAACGTTTCTGTCACTGAAAGTGCGTCAGTATTATTATTTCCATCAGTACTATCATCGGTAGTTATTATTTCAATTTCAGTGACGTATTCGATGCTTGGATCCGACAAATAAGTATCACGAACACCGATAATACGTAATGTTTTACCAATAATATCAGGATTGAGGTTAGGGCTGAAATCCGCTCGTTGGCTTGATTCTAATTTAACGTTAATAGTTACGCTTGGATTAGTGTTATCAGCTAGCAGTAATGCATAAGTGCCGTTAAGTTCAGCAGTTACCACACCTTCAACAATCACTTCTGTACCGTTTAATTCAGTAAGTGCTTCGCTGACCGAAAGTGCGTTTGAGTTTGTGATAATTTCGATTGATGTCACCGACTCAATACTTGGTTCCGACAAATAAGTGTCCCGTGTTCCTTCAATGCGCAATGTTTGCCCTAATATTGCGGGATTAAGGTTAGGGCTAAAATCATTACGTTGGCTTGATTCTAATTTTACGTTAATGGTAATGTCACTATCATTACTGTTTGTGAGTAGCAGCGCATAAATACCATTTAGCTCTGCGGTGACCATACCTTCAACAATAACGTTAGTTCCGTTAGGTAATGCAAGCGCTTCTGTGACTGACAATGCAGTACCAGTTGAACCGTCTCCGTCTGTTGAGCAACCTGACACTGGACATGAAGCCGCGTAAGCACCATTAGCAAATGTTGCTGGTTCCCACGGTTGAAAACCACCACTAGGTTGGCTCCAAGGTTGACCGTTATTTGGATCTGATTTTTCAATAGTAGCCATGCCTACAGGCGTAAGTGTTCCTACTGGATGTTCAGTACTACCGAAGCCAGTGTAGTTTTCTTGATTGGCCAACCAGTTGATAATATTCACGGATAAAATGGCAGCATGACCAGGATCTGTCCAACCAGGGTAAGTTGATTTAGTACCACCGCTGTCTTGACGGCGATATTTAGGTGTTGTGTCTTCAATTGGCGAGGAGTCACCAATAAAAGCGGCTTTTCCTAAACTTGGTTTTGAAATAGCGACATATGGTCCTTCATCTTCACCACCAAAATAAAGACCTGCATCTTTTGCATGATTCCATTTTACCGGTGTATCTGTTGTGGAAAAATAGACTAAACCTTTGGCTAAAGTTTGATCTGTAATGGCTAAAGTAGCACCCGCAGCCATTAATATAGGGCTGACACCTTGAGTTAGCCCTTCAACTAAATTAGGATCAACGATACCACTAACGCCTTGCTTGTAGTCAATAGCGTTAAAGCGAAATCGAATACCAAAATTTTCGGCTAACCAACCAGATGTTGCTATTTTGGGATTTCGTAAGTCACCGTAGTGAGTGTGTAAGTTGTAGGCAGATAAATCGGAACGATTGTAACCATTGAATACTTCAGTTGCGTCCCATGTATTTAAATTTCTGTCGGCATCATAATGATCTGCGACAAAGAAAATACCTTTACCAGCATCAACAAATTGTTTTAATGCAGCGTATTCATCTACAGTAAATGGACGATTAGTTTCTGCAAGTACTAATACATCCGCATGACTGATTGCATTAAATGTAATAATTGCTTCATTGATACCAACATTAGCGGGCACATTATAATCGTCTTTAAATTGAATTATACCGTCATTGTTTAGATCAACACCTCTGAACTCTTCAACAGTGTAACCTTCTGCGACTAATGCATCTGCAAAGTCGGAAAATCCGCCATCAATAACCCAATCAGCATTGCCTTCAGTACCACCATGAGAAACATCGAAAAGTATTCGTTTACCGTTATCAATGTTAGTTGCTGGCGTCTTAATAGGAGCAGTGCTATTCCATTCATATTCAGCTGAAAAGCTTGTTGTTGAAATACCTAGTGATACTAATGAAAGTATTTTACAACAGTTTATTAGGTTGGATGTAAAACGTTTAGATATCATTATTTAGTTCTCCATAAAGGAATTGAAAATTAATAATTACAACGTGAGTGCTACGATATATAGCAGAGTTATCTTAGGTAAATTAGGTGATAATTTTATGAACTAAATATTAAATAAAAAAGTATTAATATTAAATTTATTAACCTGTCTATATTAACCTGTCTATATTGACTTGTTGAGTGTAAGCGTATGGGGATCGGCA
>JAOPTQ010000158.1:0-532 GCA_051531915.1 Colwellia sp.
GCAGTGTCGCTTGTGGATATTTTGATTGATATTGCCTGGCCAGTTTTGTAATGGCTGCCTTGGTGGTATTTATTTTTCCATGATGAATGGGCTTTGCGCCATGTTGGTCTTCTATGTGCGCCACGTCAGTAGATACTTTATGGGTATCTAAGCCAATGAAAAGTATGTTATGTTTAATCATGCTAGCCTCCAGTTTATATTGTTTAACACATATATTATGGCTCTGGTTTTACTAACCCACGAATCTGGAGGCTAGCACCTCGTGGGAGTCATTATGTCTATGAAGCTAGTTATCAAAATTAAGTTTGGTGGCTATTAAAATTTTAAAAGGAATTATTATGTACATCTTAGAAATAGTTAGTTTGTTATTATTTTTAGTTCTTATCGTTTTGGGTTACAAAAAGAACAGTCGAAATATCATGTTAGTTGCATCAATTTGCTTGCTTGTTGGTTTGGCTGCACCTGATTTTGTATCAGGACTTATAGATGGCTATGCGACAGCGACAGCTTCATAACAAGCTGTTAAACAAGG
>JAOPTQ010000159.1:0-16006 GCA_051531915.1 Colwellia sp.
CATTATGGGATAGAGCAATGCTTTATTTGCGCTTGGTGTTCTGTAACTTGAAGTGTTTTTGGTGGTAAGTCGAATACTTGCCGACACTCTATATCAACAAAAACTGCTTGGGATATATCAGCACAGCAATGCGTACAAGCCGTGACGTTATGCTCCACAATAAAATCGGACTAGTCTACCATCAGTAACGCATGTCCCTTATGACCATGTTGCCCTCCAGATGACTTCCCTAATTTCTTACGCAAACTTTTTGGTGCAGGCTTTGAAGTAAGCATCACTTGAAGGTGGTTTACTGCTATTGTTGCTATTTTTTGACAGTTTCCCTTTAAGGGTTTTAACTTCAGCGGTTAGCGAACTGACCTGTTGGGTCAGTGACTCGACTTGAAGGGTAAGTGAGTTAATCATTTTAACCTGAGCATCAACGACATCCCAAAGTTGATCAATCAACATTTGGGCATCTTTGAGGTTGGTTACTTGAAGGCTTTATCATTCATAACGCTATGATAAAGCCTTGAAAGGATCAATCAACTCGATCATTAAAAAAGTTTTAGGCTAAGTAGGCATGAGTCATAAGACCCTGAATTTAACAAAAGGTATTCGTGTAATTGAAAAAGTATTTCATATTAAAAATGTTAACGCCTACCATGGGCGGCTGTACGGATGGATGTACCGCTTTAAAGGGGTCACCACTAAATATTTAGACAATTATTTAAGTTGGTTTAGATTTTTTGAAAATCACCAAAATCCTAATAAGAACAATCTGTTGTTATCACAGACACAGTTAATTGTGACATAGCCAATGATATTACATTGGTTTATTCTTTGGCCGGTAAACTGACTAATTTTCAATGATTTGCCAGTGCTGATTAAAGCCGCCATTGTTATACCACTGAATATTTAAGGCTCCGTCAAGTGTTGAAGCACCGGTAATATCTAATAGTTTTTGACTTTTGATATTCATTATTTGGTAAAAGCCAGTTTCACCTGTGCTAATGATCTGCCATTGTTGGTTTAAACCGCCGTTGTCATACCATTGAATATTTTTCGCGCCTTCGGCGGAAGATGCGCCAAAAATGTCCATCAATTGTTGGCTGTTGATATTTTTTATCGTATATAAATCAGTACCCATTGCACTAAATTGCCATTTTTGACTTTCCCATCCGCCATAAGTATATTGCTCAATTTTAGCGCCATTTTCGTTTGAACCACCAACAACGTTTAACGCTTTACCGCTATTACGATTAACAATTCTGTAATTTTTTGTGCGATCAAAAATTGGAATTTCATCGTGAATAAAGGCATCCATTGCGGCCGTGAATTGAAGTACATTTTCTGACACAGCGGTTGTTGCGCCTAAAGCATAACCACCATTTACAGAAGAGTGGGCAGCAGGCTCCCAATAAAAAACACCACTGCCATTAGGTAAGGCTTTGACAATATCTATAGTCTTTTTCACTGTCCAGTATGAATCATTAGGTTCGTCTTGAAGTCCACCAATTTCAGTTACCATAACTTCGTGATTAGAGCCAGCTAAGTCGCTCACTGCAGTCAAATTATCGCTAAGCGTATCCATAAGCTCCCAGTATGGTTGTTCTAACCAATATGGATAGAAAGATACCGCTAATATATCGGTTTTTCCTTGGTACTCGTTTAAAAATTTATTAAAAAACCAAGGAGCTGTGCTGTTACTAGCAACATGGGTAATAACTTTAGAGTTTGGGCTTACAGCTTTTACCGCATCGTAACCTCTATTTAAAAAACGCGCTAATGAAGCGAAGGCCTCAATCGAACCACTAACATCAGCGATCACATTGTAGCCATTTGGATTTTGTTCATCAGAGACTAAGATACCTGGATCTATCTCGTTGCCTACTTGAACCCACTCAGGTGTCACATTTGCATTTTTAAGCGCAGTCATAACATCATAGACATGGTTGTACACTGCGTTAGTTAACTGGTCTTCATTAAACCCCACCCAAGCCGCTGGCTTTATTTGATTAGCAGGATCGGCCCAAATATCGCTGAAATGAAAATCCACCATAACGCGCATTCCTATATTTTGGGCTCTTACTGCCGCTGCGACTACTTGGTATTTGTTAGTATGACCTATCAGCCAAAAATCACTTTGCTCAGTTTGATCGCCGCCAATTCCAGATGAAGGTGGATTGACCATGACCCGTAATCGAACAGAATCAATTCCTTTTTCTTTCATTAATTCTAAAGCATCTTTAGTATTATTTTCCTGATCGACCCATATAACGCCTCTATCTTCAAGTAATGATAACCACCCGATATCCGCACCATACGCAAATTTAGAGGTTGATTGGGCATTAGCCATACTAATGCTAATAATCATACTTAGCATTAATGTAATATTGGAAAACATCTTAAATAGTTTTGTAATCATGTAGGTACCTTTTATTGTTGTAATAGGTTTATTATTATTTTACCTATTGGACTTACCTTAATAAATTAAAGTGCCAATATGTATTTATACTCATATTGGGGCATCTGTGCTCAGAAGATCACATAGCCTTAAATTTATATTAGCTCAAAAAACAAGTAAGGTAAACGCTTTCCTAAAACTATATTTAGTCAACATTTTGCTCTTAAGGTATAATTATTTTCAATCTTATTGATTTATTAATATTTTTTACATTTATATTTTTACGTACAGATATTATCTCATTGTTTTTTAATCAATAAAGTACGAGCACCTTTTAATGTTGATATTGTTTATTTAGTTTTTAAGTTGACTTGTTCTAGTAAAATATATAATGATTACTTTGAATAAACTACAAGTAAGCGCTTACCTTTTTTTGTTGGTTTTATTTTTTCTTTTCATAAGATTTATAGCAGATGAATACATTTATTATTTATCCGTTTATTCTTTGTGTCAGGAATAAATACGTTACAAGAATTATCAACTTCACTATAGACTCATAATCATTCAAACAGAATGTTTTTATCCGCTTAAAAAATCTCCCTATTGCGTTACTTACATTGATAATGGCACTTAGTTTTATCTGGAGCTAAAAAACTGTGTATTTAACCCTTATAGCTCGCTATTACTCAATAGTGCACCTTGAACTTAAATTTTTATCTATTCAAAAATTTAGAATGATTATGGATCATCACACTTATTCTTATTATTTTGTCGAAAGATCGAATCGTGGATAGATATTTAGTTTTATCCTGAGTTGAGGTGAATTAGCCTGATTGATATGAAATCTTAAAACGCACTAAAGGTAAGCGATTACCTAAATTTAGATAAAAAACCAAAACAGAGTAGTTAGACAATAATAAATATCAATATAAAGAATAATAGAATCAATATGTTATGGTTAGCACTGGTAATAACAGACTAAATAACAATCAAAATACAAGGGAAAGCGTTTACCTTAATATTTATTTGTGTTAATTTTTAATACATCAAAGGAATGAATTTATTAGTAATAAAAATAATGTAAAGACGAGTAATCAAATACTTATTGAAATGATTGTAAGTTTTGAAAAATGTTACCGCTTAAAACAATAAAAATTACTAAAGCTGGTGGGGAGTATCAGCTGATGCACTTAATTAATAAGCAGTTACCTGTGATAACAAAAATTTAAGTACATCAATACACTGATTTAGTGCTGAACATGGTGATCATGACAGCACTAGGTTTAAGGAACTATAAAACTATGAGACTATTATGATTAAACAAAGTAAAGTATCAATTGCTGTAGCTACAGCCTTAACACTATCATGTTTTTCTGGAGCAGCTGCTTTTGCAGAAGAAAAAAATACAACTGATGTCGTTGAAATCATTCAAATAACAGGGGTTCGCAGTAGTATCGCTAAAGCATTACAAACAAAACGTTTTGCTGACAGTATTCAAGACAGTATTGTTGCTGAAGACATGGGTAAAATGCCGGATCAAAACGTTGCTGAGTCATTGCAGCGTATTACCGGTGTCTCTATTTCTCGTGCAAACGGTGAAGGTTCAAAGGTGACTATTCGTGGTTTTGGTCCACAATTTAACGTAGTAAAAATGAATGATAGAACACTTGCTACTACTGGCGGAGACCGTTCTTTTGATTTCCAATTATTACCATCGGAAATGATTTCTGGCGCTGATGTCATTAAATCTCCTACCGCTAAACTAGCATCAGGTAGTATCGGCGGTTATATTAATCTACATTCTGCTCGACCATTAGATAATGCTGGCTTTCATGCGGCGGGATCAATTAAGGCGGTACAACAAGATTTAGCGGATGAAGTTAATCCTGAATTTTCTGGTATTATCAGTAATACCTTTGCCGATGAAACTATTGGTGTATTGATCGGGGTTTCATATAAAGATACCACTTCTCGTATCGATACCTACCAAGCAAACAATTGGAATGAATACAGTAATTATAACAAAACGTTTGACGATTCTTGGGGGTATGGTTTCCCAATGGATAAAGCACAGGTGCTTGGTGAAAACGGCCAACCTACTACGTTAGAAGGTAGCCGTGGTCCAGGTCGCGCTATTTTTACCTCGTCAACTGAAGACCGTGAACGACTGGGTGCTAATGCCTCTATTCAATGGGCACCAAACAATTCAATGGTATCAACCTTTGATGTACTTTACAGTAAGTTAAACCGCGAACAATTAGGCTCAGGTTTGCAGGTCGCAATGCAAACTAATAAATATACCTCGGCAACAGTCAGTGATAGTGGTACTTTACTTAACGCAACACTTGCTAATACCGATATAGAATTTCTTTTAGATTACAGTTTAGAAGAAAGTACGACCCAAGCCTACGGTTATAACTTTGTATATAATCAAGATAATTTAACCATAACAGCTGATCTATCTTATTCTAAAGCGGAAACTAACAGTGAAGGTGATAATAGTACCGTGCTTCACTATACTAGCTTCAATGAAGACGGTTCTATTCATGACAGCACAACATCGCTTGATTTTAGCCAGGGCGACATTCCATCAATGAGTGTGACGGGTATGGATCTCATTGATCCCTCAACCGTTCGTGCCGCTTGGCAACGTTATTCCGCTTTCGAAGCTGAAGATACGGTTAAAGAAGTTAAATTAGACGCTAAATACGAATTTGATACGGTAGTTATCACCTCAATCGAAACAGGTGTTGCATACTCTAACCGCCAGCTTAGCTCTGATAGCTACGGTACTGAATATGATCCTGTGTCTGGCGCTGAAACATGGAATGGTGCGGGTATGTGGATTGGTGATGGTAGTACTTGGGGCACAGATAGTGCTACCGGTTTAATTGATGCGTCTATCTTTCGCTTAACCGAAGGTAACTATATGGATGGTGTTGGTGGCGATTTCCCTCGTCAGTGGTTAACCGTTAACAGTCATCAAACTTATCGCGCAGCAAGCCAAGATTACTTAGAGACGACTAACGATGATTGGCGTGCCGATATTGTTAATGCCGGTTGGGATAACACCTACAAAGCGGCTGGTGGTGTTAGCTCTGAAGAAACAACAAAATCGGCTTATGTACAAGTTAATTTAGCAGGTGAACTTGGTGACATGGGTTGGAAAGGTAATGTTGGTGGTCGTTACGTAAAAACTAACAATCAATCAATGGGTACAACCACAAGAATAACGTTGTTGAAACTTCAGGCAGACAGCTCACCGGTTAAAAATACTGCCGATACGATTACCGAACCAACAATAGCTAAAAGTGATGACAGTTATTTTTTACCAAGTGCTAATTTTAGTTTGGAAGTCACTGAACAAGATTATGTCCGTTTAGGTATGGCAAAAAACATTACCCGCCCAGGTTTGTTCGACTCGGCTAATAATTCGGGTGAATCACCTGGTTTTGCAAATCCTTTGGTAAGTATCTGGGGTGGTAACCCTAATTTAAAACCCTACGAAGTTGAGCAGTTAGACTTATCTTTTGAACATTATGGCGAGAGTACTTCTTATTCTGTTGGTTACTTTTATAAAAACATCACCAGTTTTATCTCTCAATTAACTAAAAATGGTACTTGGGAAGGTCCTGTTGAGCAAGCATTACGTGATGCCTATATTGCCGAAGGTGGTGATGGCTTGATAGGTTTTACCTCTGATCGTAAGGAAAACCGTCAAGGAGGTACTATTCAAGGCCTTGAATTTGGTGTTATGCACACTTTCGATTATTTACCTAGTTTTTGGAGCGGTTTTGGTATTCAAGCAAATTATACTTGGGCTGACAGTGAAGATAAAGATCAACCAGATATTGTTTTACCTGGCATACCTTCACCGAGTAACGCTTTAGAAGGTTTTGCAGAAAATAGTTATAACGTTGTTGGTTTTTATGACAAAGACGGCATTGGTATTCGCCTTGCTTATAACTACCGTGATGAGTTCATGACTAACCGTTCTGGTCCTGGATATGAAACAAATTACGGACAATTAGATTTTAGTTCATCTTATGATATTAATGAAAGCTTAACCATATCGTTCGAAGGTACCAACATTACTAACGAAACACGTACATCATTTTATGGACAACGAGATCGTGTAGATTATGTTGAGTTATCAGGTGCTCGTTATCATTTAGGTTTACGTGCTACTTTCTAACATTGCTAACAAATGCTAGTCTGAACTAAAAGAGGCTCATTTTAGCCTCTTTTTTATTAACTCATGAAGGATGAAATAATGAAGATAAAGCCTTTAAAATCATATGTTATTGTTGGCGGCGGTACTTCTGGTTGGTTAACCGCGGCGATATTAGGGCGAGTTTTAGAAAATACAAATGCCATCTTAAAATTAGGTATAAAATTTAGCGATGGGCAACAAAAAAGGTGAGTCTTATTGGCATCCTTTTGGAAGTGTTGGTGCGAAAATCAATGGTTGTGAATTTTTCAGCATTGGCTCAAAGCACACTTAAATGGTGATACAAGTAACTATACCGATTCCCCCCCCTCTGCTGTTATGGCATAAGCCGGTAAATTTTATATTCCTGATTCAACAAAACCGAACAATTTAACAACCATAGGTTATGCCTTACATTTTGATGCCAGCCTAGTTGCAATATATTTAACCAACTATGAGCTAGCCAAGGGTGTTGTTTGAATACAAGGTCATGTAGAAACTGTTAATCAACATAACGATGGTCGTATTAAAAGTCTACAGTTAAAAGACGGTAAAAAAATTGAAGGCGACTTTTTTATTGATTGCACTGAGCAACATGCATTACTCATTGGAGAATCACTCGCTGTAGAGGATGAAGATTGGAGTCATGATTTGCCTGTCAATCGTGCCGCAATAGTGCAATCTGAAAATATTGGCACTCTTTCTCCTTATACTGAAGCTTTTGCCCATCATCATGGTTGGAGTTGGCAAATTCCTTTGCAAAATAGAACCGGAAATGGTTATGTTTATTCGAGTCACTATTGCAATGATCAAGATGCCATTAAATTGTTACTTAAAAACGTAAAAGGCAGACTATTATCTTAGCCTCGTACTATTAAGTTTATTACTGGTAAACGTAAAAAAATGTGGCATAAAAACTGTGTTACCATTGGTTTGTCATCAGGGTTTTTAGAGCATTTAGAATCAACTAGTATATATTTAATTATGCAAGCTGCTTTAAATTTAGCCACTATGTTACCCAATGAAAATTTGGCGCAAGAGACAGAACAAGAATACAACCGTTTAATGGATCTAGAGTATCAAAACTTACGCGATTTTATTGTTATGCATTACAGCCTAAGCCAACGAAAAGATTCCAAGTTTTGGCAGGACTGGCAAAAAATAGAGCTCCCGCCATCATTGCAAACTAAGTTAGCACTATATAAAAGCCAAGGCCGTTTAATTCGTAATGACCTAGACTTATTTGCTTCTAATAGTTGGCATGTAGTATTAGTGGGAATGGACATTTTACCTGACGGTTATGATCCTATTCTTGATGCATCTAATGCCAATCAAACTAAAGTCTATTTTAAAAATGTCAAAGACTCATTAATACATTCAGTCAATCAGCTATTAACACATGAAGAATATTTACGCCGTGTTATTAACAAATGAATTAGAGCGTATTAACTTAGTTAGGTATTGCTCGCATGGTGGTTGTGGAGGTTGTTAATCCCTTACTTTTTGCCCTAAGTGTTACTGTGCCTGCTTGACCACTAATGCCACGAATGATCACTATCGCTTTTCCATAAAATAACGAATGTTGCTTATCTTGAAAAGGTTCAAGTGATAATGGATTACCATTGCCAATACCTATAATTGTTGCTGGGCCTTCAATGTCAAAATAAACCATGCTCATATCGTGTGGGGCAAGCTCGCCATTTTCATCTCTGGCTTCAACTAAAATATAATTAAGACTATTAGAATCTGCTTTTAGCGTTAATTTTTCAGGAATTAAACTAATGACTTTGGCATTTTTGGCCGTTCGAACCATTTTTTCACCAATTTTTTTACCTTTTTTATAGGCCACTACCTTCAGTTCACCGGGTTGGTAAATAACATCATTCCACATCAAGCGGTACCGTTTCATTATTTGGTAATATGGATTTTCAGTATCTTGATTTTTATCAAATATTTCTTTGATGGCCAGTTCTTTTATCGTAACTGGTGACCAAGCGTCTTTAATATGATTGATATAAACACGAACATAACGAGCTTTAACATTAAGCTTTAAGGTACTGTGATGACTTAGTTTGACATCAGTTTTTGATGAACCTACTGATTGCCAGTTTTTCCCATCGTTAGATACTTCAAATTGATAATTAATTTTATCGGCGCTATCTTCCCAAGCGATTGAAACATAGCCGATTTGTTGCACTGTTTCTAAATCTAAAGCTAACCAGTGTGGAAATTTGTTATCACCAGCAGCCCATTGTGTATTAATTAAACCATCTACAGCTTTATCTGCGCGGTTTTCCCAAACAACGTTACCATTTTTATCTTGAGCAATATCTTCACTAGAAGACCACGCCACCTTGCCAAAGGCGATATTACTATTGTTAGCGTTGACTTCTTGCGCGGTAAGTTTTTTTCTTTTACCTAAACTATTGCCATTTAAAAATAACTCGGCTTCGTCACCGTCGGTATAGACCATGACCGGGACATTTTTATCGACTCTTTCAGGCCATGTCCAATGCGGTAAAATATGTAGAGTATGCTCTTTATTATTCCACTGGCTGCGATATAAATAATAGCGGTCTTTAGGAATACCAACTAAATCAACAATACCAAAGTAGCTACTTCTTGCTTCTTGTGTATGTGGTGTGGGTTCGCCTAAATAATCAAAACCTGTCCACACATACTCGCCAGCAACATAGCTATCTCTAGTCATGCGCATAAATTCAACTTCCGGAATATCAGACCAAGTTGCCGAGGTGTAGTCATACGACGATTCTTGAAAGTTAGCATTAAAATCATTTTTGTGTTCAGGATTTGGGAACTGATAATAACCTCGGGTACTAAATGCTGACGCCGATTCAGTATAAATTTGCGGAGTAGTAGGATAGAGTGTGCGTGTTAAAGCATATTTTTGACCATAGTTCCACCCTTGGGTGTCCACCGCATCTAAAACCCTATTTTTAATCGATGAAACAATATGTGAACCCATATTGGTTGGGCGTGTGGTGTCATACTTTTTAAAATACTCCACCATGGTCTTGACTATTTTTCCGCCATTTTTAGCGTCTGATAACACATCACCCACTTCGTTGCCTATAGACCACATCATGACACTGGGGTGATTAAAATCGCGGTTAATAAAGTTTTTAATTTCGGCTTCGGCGTAAAGATTAACATATTCGGCAGTGGGCACATCAACACTTGCGGTTGCACCATATTTGTCGAAGAGTTCGTTAATAATAACAAACCCCATTTCATCTGCTAAATTTAATAATTCAGGTGATGGTGAGTTATGACTGGTACGAATTGAATTTACTCCCATCTCTTTCATTATTGAAAGTTTTCGTATTAGTGCATCTTTGAATAATGCCGAACCAATAGGCCCATTGGCGTGGTGAAGATTGACACCTTTAACTTGTACTCTTCTACCATTGAGATAGAACCCCTTATCGTGTGTCCATTTAAAGGTACGAATACCAAACTTATTTATATTATTATCAACGACTTTGTTATTAATAATAATCTCATTATGACTTTGATAAAGGTTGGGGTGTGCTACGTCCCATAATTTATGATTGTTCAAGGTAAGTATTTGGCTAACTTTACTCGACTCTCCTGCAGCCAGTACGAGTGCTTTAGATTGTATTGATAATACTTTTTGGCTGTTATTTTCAGTGATAAAAGTTTTAATCGTTATGGTTTGTTTTGTTTTGTTCTTATTGGTTATTTCTGTTGATATCGCGACTTTAGCGCTATTGGTATTCACTTCTGGCGTGGTTATTTTTACGCCCCAAATAGGGGTGTGAACATTATCGACAACCATCATGCGAATTTTTCGATAAATACCCGCGCCTGGGTACCAGCGTGAATAATGTTCTTTGGTACTGACATGAACGGCAATTTGGTTTTCCTGATCGCTACGGAGTAGGTTGGTAACGTCTAACCAAAAAGAATTGTAACCATAATGCCATGAACCCGCTTTTTGACCATTAATATAAACTTTAGGGTTAGCCATGATGCCATCAAACAGAAAAATAATACGTTTGTTGGATAATTGTTGTGGGCTTAATGAAAATGATTTTTTGTACCAGCCTTCACCTTGCCATGGTAATTTACCTTGTTCACCTGAAACCTTTGCATCAAATGGTCCCTCTATTGCCCAGTCATGCGGTAGGGTAACGGGTTGCCAGTTATCAGTTACTTGGTTTAATTGTGAAATATTTTTTAATGCCCCTTTTCTAAAGCTCCAGTCTTGGTTAAAAAGCATTTCTTGCCTTGCGGATAACTGAGTTTGTTGAGCAAAAACGAGGTGGTTTGCAAATACCAAGTAGAGAACAAAAGCGAGCCAAACAGAGAAGCATGATGTTTTCTTGTTAAAATATATGGACATAATGATTAGATTTCCTTTTAAATGATGCGTTAAATATGTTTTTTGTATTAAATACACGCCCATTTCATAATAAATATAACATTTCACTCAAGGGTAAACGTTTTCCCTTTCTTTGGCAAATAAATAATTAAAATTTTAAGAATTGAATGCAACGCAGTAGATGGGCTTTTTAGGTTTATAAAAACAAGAAGTTTGAATGATTTTGGGTATCATTCGCCATCGACTCATCAATATTTTTTTCTAACAATTTTATCCCTTTTTCCGCGAGACTATTTTTGATTACTTTAACACAGGTACCTGAATCTCTGTTTTGATAAATACTGGTTATTACAGCAAATTTTTCATGACCTCGATCAAGTAAATATTGTGTTTATTATTGAGTTCCGGCTAAATTATAATTGTTCAATTAAACATTTAGGATCTTTATGTTCGGTAAATTTTGAGATAATAGGCACAATTGCACTGGCAAATTCAGGCTTCATTGCTCTATCAAAAATTGAGTATGACCTTTAGCTTCTTTTAGTAATCAATATCCCGTCTGTGAAAATTTACTTTTAATGATAGCGTTATGTTTTCTTGGGGATATCCCATTAATATAAGAGGTTATGGTGTTTTGTGTATCGGCACTGGCTAAATATAAAAGAAACTTTTTGGCTAGTGCTTTATTTTTACTTTTCTCTGGAATAACCATGACATCTACTGGAGCGGGTTCAATTGACTCTTTCTGATTTTTTGAGCTTCTCACATAGCGCTAGATGAAAATACTAACAGATTATTGAGACAATACTTTCCAAAAGGTACTAACTTAAATAAATATTCTCAAGTAAGATTAAATCAAGTTGCTAGACAACTTAATAAGAGACCGCGAAAGACGCTCGAATATGAGACACCTGCGGAGCGATTTAACCAGTGTGTTGCATCGAATGGTGAACTCACAGCTTAAAGCCGCCGTTGATGTTTAACCTATAGCAATTGCTTAGGGTCTAATTCGATTTAGCTTTGGATGCTGAGACTTTGTTGCTTGCATCGATGATAAAAATCCTATCGTCATCAAGTTTTCCTAATTGAAATAAAATGCGGTCTAACTTTCTTTTCTCAGCCTCATTAAAATAAAAAATAACTGTGAAATACTTGTCGGTATTGTTTGCCGCAGCATAAATTTGAACCTGATTTTCAATGTTATTTTTTAAAGATGAACTTGATGCTAATTTAAACTCAACGAGTGTTTTATCACGCTCTCCTCTAGAGATTTTAAAATCAACAGAGCCTCGACCGTTATCTACTTCTGCATCCACACAACTTTCAGTATTGGCCCACACAAACTTAAACAAATATTGAAGTTTTTTCTCATAAGATCTTCGATTGCTGCTATTATCTTCAATAATGAATTTATAGCCATTCTCGCATTCAATTTTTCTTTGAAAATATTTGAGACGGTCTAAAGTTTCGTCAAAGGTAGATGAATAACTCTTTATTTCAGGAAATTGCTGCAGCTCTACCTTTACTAATACTAACTCTAAAGCAAACTTTAATATTTTATCCTTAGGGCGTAAAGCTAAGCCTTTTTCAAGTATGAGTTTAGCTTGTGAATAGTTTTCTTGATCTACTAATATATCTGAATAAAGTTGAAATAAAGGCGTTATCTGCCCTGTTTTTTCGTTAGCAATCGCTTCTCGTAAAAGTTTTGAAGCATCATTACTGGTTTTATCATTTTTCATCATTAACTCAGCACACAACTTATAAAGTCTAGGTTTGGCTTTAATACCTTTTAATTTCAGCGCATCAACTAAAACTTCAATGGAATTTGGATGATCATTATTTTTTGCTAAAAGTTTTGCATATTGTTCAAACAAAGTTGTTTTATCGCCAACTGCGGAATTTTCAGTTCCTTCTTTTATCAGCGCAATAGCTTTGCCAAGTTGACAGTGTTTTGTATATATTTTGCTGCCATCTAGATACAGGGAATAAGTACTTTGGCAATTACTATCATTTATACCTTGTTTTAGTTTGTTTATTGCTTCAGTAATTTCTCCTAATCGTTCCAACCTATCGGCACAACGCTTATAAAAGTCATGTTTATTGCTAATTGAAGGATCATTTATTGCTTTATTTAAAACGTCTATAGAGGCTGATAAATTTTCTTGTTTAAAAAGCATATCGTCATATTTTTTATATATTGGCTCTAGCTTTATATCCGATTGTGAAGCAATAATATTATCAAAAAAAACAATTGCTTCACTTTGCTTTTCGTTTTCTTCAAAATAATTACATAAAGATATGATCAGCTTGCTAGGGTCTTTGACTGGTTTTGACTTAATGCCGTTATTTAGTTGTTCAACGGCTTTATCAATTTGATGAGACTTAATCAACAGTTCAAAGTATTTATGATATAGCTCTACTGGATTTTCTTTTCCTGTATTGGCTATTCCTTCTTGTAAAACTTCAATTGCTTCAAATGGTTTGTTTTGTTGCTCTAAAACTTCTGCAAGCTTAAGTTTAATAAGATAAATTTTGCTAATATCAGGTCTAGCTAAGGCTTCTACGAGTATTTTCTCAGCTTCTTCGTATTTAGTTTGATTTATAAGTATTTTTGCCAATGATAAATATAGAACAGACACTCTAGTCACCTGAGGATCTGCGATACATTTTTTTAAAAGTATTATGGCATCTTCAAATTGTTCATTTTCTTCTAAATATTGCACACCAAGCGGCCCAAGTGATGTAAAAGTATGAGCACCAGAATTATTGATACCTTCTAATATTATTTCAGTCGCTTTTGGATGGTCTCCTGCTTGCTTAAGTAATTTTGAGCAACAACGATAAACCTCGGCAACATTATTATTAGCGTTGATGTAATTGATAGATGTATAGAAAGCATCAAGCATAGGCTGCTTATCTTTTACAGCATAAGTTAGCTCAAGTAATAAATTCCAAGCTGCATAATAACTATCTGCATGAACAGCATTTTTTATATGCATTAAAGCCTTTTGATAATCACCATCTTTGTGTCGTTCTTTTAAACAAAGCGCTAAATGGTATTCAAGCCCCTTTGATCTATATTCAGCAGGAAGTGATGATATTAAGGCAATCCTCTCGGCGAGTAAGCTCTTGTTTTTAGGTTTTTCAAATTGTTTATCTTTAGTGATTTTTGAGGTTAAAAACCTGGCTAATTTCACGCTAGCAGTAGCTATTTCATCTACTCTGTTTGATTCAATCAAATGATGTCTAAGTTCAGTATATGAATTAGACAGTTTAATGTTATTAATTTTTTCAGATGTTTTAAATAAAGACAAATTGTAATCCGCCGCAAGACTTTGAGCCTTCAGCCAATCGGGGCTATGCTGAGTTTGTTTTAGCTTTGATACACATACCTCTCGCATTAATGGATGAAGTAAATCTCCTTGGAGCGTACTCTTAATGATGTATCTATCGATTAAAGTTCGTCTGAATAGTTCAACTTTTTCTATATTTACAGGTATAAAACTAATAACCTTTTTGTCAAAATGACGTCTATATACAGACAAAAATTGAATGAACTTAACTTCTTCTCTAGTAAAATTAGCCAATGAGCGAGCAAGTAATTTTTCCTCTAACTTTTTAACCAGTTCAAGCGATATATGTGCGTCACCTGATTGAAATAATTCAGGTGATAAAGTCATAATATCTTCGAGTGAATCATAACGTAAACCAGATTCTATAAAAGTTTCAATTGCTCTAGGGTTATAGCCTAACCGTCGCACTATCTCTGGTATTCTATCAACAGATACCTTATGTCGAATATTTTCATTACTCAGATGCGTTATAAAATAATCTTTAGCTTCTGTACGTGTTAAACCGTTAAGCTCACATTTATAAATTTTATAGTCCCAGTTTGATACTTGAATAATTGAACTTGAGACAAGCAATAATTTTCCTCTGGATTTTACATGGCGGTTTAACTGTTGAAAAAATAAAGTAAAATCTTTGGACGGTATTTTAGCCTCAATGATGTTTTGAAAATCATTAATAATGATTGCTATGCAATTAGAAGTAATTACACTTATTAAAACTTTAATTAATTGAGAGATATTTTTAGAGCAAATAATAGTATCTAAATTATCAATACCTAAACGTTCAAATTCACTTAATAAATCTGCTGAAAAATCTGAGAAGTAATCATTGCTATCAGTAGGAATATCAATAAATACGGGGTTAAGTTTTGATGCTACTGATATATCATCAGCTATGCTACTTTTCCCTGTACCAGAAAAACCTTGAATAAGAGCGATGACAGTAGGAGAGTTTAACCAGTTGCTTTTGAGTTCTTCGATTATTTCAAGCTGTTGCTTACTTCTAAATTTTGTGTGCACGTTACTTCCTTATCAACATAATTCATTTAGTCATAATGCATCACTTTTCGAACGATTTCAGTTAGAATTTTCAACCTAGCCATTTTAATGAACGACCGCTTTGGTGGCGCAGTTAAGGAACAATCAGAATTGATACGTCTCCTGCAAGCTCAGTATTATAAAGTATCCATATATATGTTAGAATTTAGCAATATTATTATTTAAAATCATTAGGTGTATTTCATGTCTGAACACTCAATTATCGATATTTGTGTTGAACCTATAGAACTTTGTAAATTACTCAAAATAGCCAATATGGTTGGCGGTGGCGGCGAAGCTAAAACCATGATCAGTGAAGGTAATGTTTTAGTAAATAATGAAGTTGTAGTTCAAAAGCGTAAAAAAATTCGAAATGGCGATATTGTCGAATATAACGGTAAAATTATTAAGATCGCTTATAATCCCACCAAAAAATCAGCAGAGTTTATTAGTACGGTAGTTTCAGCGAGTAAAAATTCAAAAAAGAAAAAACGAGCAAAAAGTAAAGCGCGGGTTATTTCATCAGAAACTGTGACTAAACCGAACGAACGCTAAAAGGCCAAACTTATAGAGCCTATGCCCCTGTAATGAGTTCCGCAAAATGGCATTAGTGACCAGCTATATTTTTACTACCCTTTACTAAAATTTTAGTAAAG
>JAOPTQ010000160.1:0-18872 GCA_051531915.1 Colwellia sp.
TAACTGCATATTTATCCTTACTAAATTATTATTATTTAAATTAAACTGTTTAAATAGTTAAGTAACCTCACCTCACACGCTCGTCATTATTCCGACTTTCTCTTAAGCCGAGATCTGCTTACTCGAAGGTAAAGACTCTCGACGCAGTTTTGTCATTCCAGACGAAGCTGAGTTGCTGTGTTTATTAACAATATTCATATTCTGATATCATCAACAATATTATTATAATAAAGGCAATACTCCTATACAGAAATAAAATTCCATTAACTATATATGTAAATAAATAAGCTGAATTTAGAGTGAATAGTTAAGCACTTCATCATTGAGTGTTACTTCCAATTGAATATTCATTTAAGGATAATGACGTACTTTTAATATTTAATGACGCCGAATGAGCTTGAATACTTGCGCCTTTTAATGATTTGCCAACACGAAGTAATATTGATGCTTGGCCTCGTGCAGTAAGTGAGTTGTTGGCATAAAGAATATCAATATCACCCGTACTAGAAAATTTAATTTCCTGATCATTAATTGGTACCAAGTTACCTTGCTTATCTGTTAGTTGTGCATGTACAAAAATAACATCATTAGCATTTTCAACGGGGTTTTTACCACTAATATCTAAGGATAATTTAATTGCAGTGACTTCACCTGCAGTGATCACTTTATGCTCAGCAACTTGCTTATCATTAATAAAAGCTTTGGCGATTAGTTGACCCGGAATAAACTTATCAAGGTTGAATTCAAAAGGAGGGTGCGGTAAGTGAGTTGAAAACTTCCCTTCACTTGGCGTCTGTTTTGCTATCAACTTATCGTTAAGCCATAACTCAACTTCATCAGCATTACTAAAAACGCGAACATTAGTGGTAGACTCTTTATTCCACTCACTAGCGATATAAACCATAGGGCCAGAGTCAACCTTTTGATTAAGTAAAGGCGATATTTTGGTTGCATCACGTTGGCTTTGATAGAAATAATAACTGTATTTTGGCAGTCGGTATAAGCTCATAACGCCCGAAGATTCAAGATCATCAGTATAGCCACGGTTATAGTCAAACATTACCCAGTAACCATCGGCAAAGGCAGGAATAGTTAAGTTGTCATTATGAGCTTCTTGTAAATTACGTGCTTGCTGCAATAAACGTGCTTCACCGGCATTTAACAACTGGCGAGAAGTGCGCTCATCTTCTTTTAAATCACCCCAAGCATCTTGGTTTAATCCAGCATTTTGTGCGTAATACTCCCAGTCACCATATTCAGAAACATTGTAAGGCTGAGTAGGTGTTTCATATTCTTTTTGTCTATGCTGACGCGCTTGTAAGTACAAATCGTAACCATGCTGCCAACCTGCGGAATAACCCATTGGGTCTTCTTGCTTAACGGCTTGATGTAAGTCAGCAATAAAAGGCTCTGGCATCCAAGATTCATTTAGCGAACACTCCCATGCCAATACGCTAGCATGGTTTCTATCACGACGAATTAAATCGTGACAAGTGTTAATAATTTGTTTTTTAAAATCAGGATCTTCTAAGTAATACTGCCAACCTAAAATAGCATCGATAAGCACTAAACCTAATTCATCAGCAGCGTCCATAAAGGCTTTAGAGTGAGGATAGTGAGATAAACGCACATAATCAAAACCGGCAGATTTAATTTTTACGGCATCGCGATAGTCGGCTTGCGGTGATGTTGCATAACCCACATGCGGGTATTCTTGATGACGGTTAACACCCCGTAAAAAGGTGATTTCGCCGTTAATTAATAATTGATGTTTTGCATTAAACTCAAACTTTCTAATGCCAATACGGGTAGTTTTTTCTTCCAATAATATTTGATTTAGATAAATTTCAGTGACTAGTTGATATAAATTCGGCTGTGCTGGGCTCCATAATTTAGCTTGTTCAACATTAAGTTGCTGGCTAAATTGCTTGTCACTACCACCGGCTAAATTGGCTTTATCGTTAATTGTTGTTACTAATATGTCATCTAAATAAAGACTTTGCTTGATAGAGAAGCTTTTATTATCTGCGTAATCATTAGCAATATGAGTTTTGATGTCAATAGTTGAGCTGTCAGTAGCTACTTTAGGATAAGTAACAAAAACACCACCACTAGCAACTTTGTTGGCGTGTATTTCATCCGTAATATGTAATGGGTTTTTAACCAATAAATTGACTGAACGATATAAACCACCATAAGTATTAAAATCAAGTTTATTTAATGGTTTAGGACCAATAATAGGGTTGTCTTGATTATTTAATTTAACACGAAGGATATTACTACCTCCTATATTAACCACATTAGAAATATCAAAGGTAAAAGGTAAATAACCACCTAAGTGCTCACCGAGTTTCACTTCATTAAGCCAAACCTCTGCATGGTTCATCGCCGCTTCAAAGCGAATAAATAACTTTTTATTTTGCCATGTAGCAGGTACGTCGATATTTTTTTGATACCAAGCAATCCCCTGCCATTGGTTGTTAACCACCTTAGGTTCAATAACTGGTGTATGCGGCAAGCTAACTGATTGCCACTGAATTTTATCGACATCAACATTTGTATCTTTGGAAAATAACCAATTTTCATTTAAATTAATAACTTGTGCTTTACTCGGTAAAAGATTCGGTAAAACATTCGGTAAAGCTGTTGCCTCACTCTCTGGCGATGTTGGTTGCTGACAACTAAATAACGCGCCTAAAAATGCAATTACTATTATTTTTGACATTGATCTTTTTAATATTGGTTTTAACACCGGGAAACCCCTTAAATTTTGCTGTAGATATTTTTAACGTTAAAAAACATGCTGATATACTTATTCATAAAAACATTTTAACCCAGACAATTAAGATGGACTTAATTCATCATTAATTAACGGTGAATTAAGTCCATAGTTTATGCCAATATTACATGCTGAATTGGAAACCAACCAAAATACGACGTCCCCACTCTACATTGTAAGCCGGTTTGCTGTAATCATTGTCCCAGTAATTTACTGAAGGTTCATTCGTTAAGTTTTGCCCTTGCAGCGTTAATCGAAGACTATCGGTGACTTGATAACCAATGCTGGCATCAACCGTAGTTTCAGCGGCATTTAAATTAACATTAGACGGGATCCAACTATTAATGCCGGTATATTCACTACGGTAGTTATATGAAACTCTGGCATCAAAACCATTTTTGTCATACCACAAGGTTAAGCTTGCGATGTCTTCTGACAAACCACCTAGTACATACGGATTATTTTCTGGTTTAAATTCCATAACATCACTATCAGTATACGAATAGTTGGCATATATTCCTAAGCCATCAAACGGTGCGGGTAACATTTCAAAAGCTTGTTGATATAACACTTCAAACCCTTGAATTTTACCACCGTCGCCATTAACAGGGCCAGTAAACGCATAATCTACGCCATCAAAAGTCACGGTGTCACTAGCAAGACCTATATGTGATTCAAGATCTTTATAAAAGAAATTAATCGTCGCTGCTGATTTATCACCCCAAAAATATTCGTAACCTAAATCAAGCTGATTAGCTACATAAGGGTTAAGCGTTGGATTACCACCGTTAGCGGTTGGTGGTAATGCACTTTTATCTAATGAAAAGCCTGTTCGCATTTCAAGTAATGGTGGTCGTGCCATAGTACGAGCTAAACCAAGGCGAATTTGTGAGTCATCGGTAATATTAAAAACCATATTTAATGACGGTAACCATTCGTCATAATCATGTTCAACATCTGTAGGTGTTGGTCCTGGTAGGTACCAATTGCCATCATCACCTTCAATCCACTCAGTACCTTGCTCATAACCAATAGATTCAACTTCGGTTTTTGCGTAACGTAAACCTAAATTACCGGAAAAGGGAATATCACCAATTTCCCCTGACATATTCAACATGACATAAGCGGCAGTATTTGTTTCTTTTAACTCCCATGAAGCTAATAAATCTTTATCACTTCTATCTCCTGGGTTGCTATAACCACCAAACGCTACATTGGCGACTTCGGTCCAGTTTTTAAAAGTATAAATTTCAGGTACGTTATAACCGCCACCAATATCATAACTCATACCGTAATCGGTTAAGCCATGATCTTGTTTTGCTAAACGCTCCCAATCATTAATTTGATCATTTTCTTTCGTTCTGTCGGTATAGCGGCCACCAAAACTGATGGTTTCAAAAATACCCCACTCAACATCACGCTCAAAATCTAGGTTAATATTGTACATTTCGTCAGTTAATATTTTATCTCCTTCACCGTTCATTACCGCTGGTGTATATTCATTAACCGAGTACCAAGAACCATCATCTGCTTCGTACCAATTTTCTTTAACTAAGCCTAAAGAATAATTATCAGGATTACTAATATCACCACTATGTACGATAATTTCAGCAGCATCAGTACCTTCAACATTAAAACCAAGCTCATAAGCATCTCCGACATAAAGTGGATCAACATCAACCCAAACAGACTCTATGCTTGCCTCAGAGTAACCAATATCCGCGGTTATTTTCCATTCGTCTGCTACATAAGTTGTTTTTAAACCAGTGCTTAACATCTCATTGGTTTGAAACCAAGTAGGATTGGATACTGAAAGTGTATCAGGATTATATCGAGAATCAGCTGCAGAGTAGCCCCATTGGCTACCTGCTACCAATTGCTCGGTGCCATCAGCATGAGGAATAATTTTATATGAGCCATTTTGATAAGCTTCGGCTCCCCAACCTCCTTCTGGTGCATCAGAATCCCACCAGTTACCTAAATCGCCGGGGCCCATTTGATCATCACGTTCTTCAATGTCAAATTGTGAATAGAACAAATCACCTTTTATCGTTAAATTTTCAGAAGGTTGCCATTCAGCAATAGCTAAACCGCCAATACGTTCATTATTACCACGCTTACTTTTGGCCATCACACCCCAAGGTGCATGCTCAGAAATACCATTGCCATTTATATCACCACGGTTGTCACCGTTATTATAATCCCAAGATTGTACACCACGTTCTAATGATGGTTGATCTTGGTAAGTTAATCCTAACGCAATACCAAACGTGTCTGAGATGGGATCGACATAACTAAAGCTAAGTTTATGCCCCATACCATCGGTATCGGGTAAATCACTGGCTAATTCGTTATACATTAAATTTCCAGCAACTGAAATTGAACGTTCATCTTTTGATAACGGGCTAACAAAGTTCATATTCACTAACCCTGAAATGCCCCCTTCGGCTTTACTGGCAAGTGGACTTTTATAGACTTCAACAGAGTCAATAAGCTCGGCAGGAAATTGCTCAAACCTAACATCACGACTAGGCTCAGCAGAAACTATTTCTCGGTCATTCATCGTCGCAATGCTAAGACGAGGCCCCATACCCCGAATAGAAATACGACTAGCATTGCCACGATCACGCGAAGCAGCAATACCCGGTAAACGTACTAACGAGTCGGTAATACTGACATCAGGTAAAACACCTAAATCATCGGCAGAAATAACTTCTACGACTGAATCAGCAAAACGCTTCTTTCTTAACGCTTTACCTAAAGAAGCACCAAAGCCCCTCACTTCGATTACTTCAATTTGTTCTTTTTTTGCTGTATTTGGTAATACTTCTTCTGCTCTTACCGATTGAGCTTGCATACATTGAGCCACAGCCAATGCTACCAGTGTAACTTTGAACGAACCTTTCATTGTATTCCCCTTATTATAATTTTAATATTTTCATTTTTTTATTCGAATAGAGACTATTTTTCGCTGCTACAAAACCAATTTGTAACAGTAGAGTAACTAACACCTATATATTTATAACACCAACAGTAAGCGCTTTCTATAAAAATAAATAATTATTAACTTAAAAAACATTAACCTCTTGTTTTTTATACCAATAAAATTAGGTAAGCGCTTACCTAAAAAACACTGAATATTTAATAAAAGAGTTTCTGGGTTGTTTTCCTTCAAAATAAGATTGTTTGTGTTTGACGTGTGATGCGAATAAATAGGTTTAATAAACGGAGCAGCCGAATTAAATTTTTCAGAGCATTATTCTGATGTATGGTTCAGGGGTATGACTATACCCAAACCGCTTGAGCCTTAGCGTTTAATGGTAGCTAACCAACAAATCTGTTAATTGTACTCGATCATCATAACTAATAGTGCCCGTGTGCTGCAGACCAAAACCACCTTCTTTATTATTGGTAACTTGCGCTCGTAACTTTACTTGATGAACTAAGCCAGCCTGTTTTTGTTTATTAGACTGTTCACTTTTCGTGATCATGGTCATGGTCACCAAGAGGCCGCCCTTTTCAGGAAATAGATTTTCAATAGGTGAATTTTCAAAAGATAAGTTTATAGGTGCAAAAGCACTGGAAGATATAGTTTCACTGATGGCTTTTCCTTGCCCATTCTTATATTCATATAGAGTGAAATCAGTGGCAAAACCATATTTAGCTGTACGCTCAATACGCAATGCACTGCTTAATATAAGAGCCTACCGGATTATATTCGTGGGGAATAGAAAGTTGGTTAGCCGGAAATACATAATCGATATTGACATAATGCGAAATACCATGCCTTGTAATTTCCAGTTGCTTGGCACTTGAATGATGTCCCACGTTGAGTGTTCAAAACCGGCTTGCCAAAAGTTTTTAGGACGATCTGTTAGCTTTTTCACCGAGTTAAAGTGCCAATCACCGTTTAACGATAAAAAATACGCTGATTCTTCACGTTGTTGTTTTTTGGCTAAATCAGCAAATTCATACGCATAAAAAGTTGTCAGTGCTGGCAGTTTGTTTTGCGCAAAAATTTCTGGGTTTTCCCATTCAACTCGTTCTTGCTGAGCTTTTACACTATGCGCTTGCTCAAGCTCAGTTTGAGTACCACTACACGCTGCCGCTATACTAGTAAAAGCGAATAAAATCGCCAATTGAAATTTGTTATTTTCATCGTTAGTCCACAGAATTAATTTTAAATCTTTTATCAATTTTTTGTCTTTTAGCATTTACCTTTTAGGCTTTACCTAATGCTAATCAGTTAAATATCTTTTTGTATAATTTTGCCATTGCTTAAGGCTGGTAATATCTCCCGCCTTTTTCCAAGCAAAACCGGCATAATAAGTTAATTTGCCATTATCATCGGTATCAGTAATGAGCAAAGCATGAGATCTGTCTTTAATGTTACTTTGTTGAAGTACATATTTGGCTTGAGTATTTTTAGGTAAGAGTATCGCTGTACCAAGCGCGCTATCATCAATCGGCTCCCATGTGGTAACAATATTATTTTGTTTATTAACGTAAGCATTAGCCTTGCCGTCATGAGTGGTAACGCCAACCGCTACTGTTAATTTCACCGGTTTACCCTGTTGAGTAAATTGACTTTCCGCTTTATACAGCTGATTACCTTTTTCTAACGTGATGCGTTTAATTTCTCTAATGTCGCTTTGTCGCCAAAAGTACGTTAATTCAAAAACGACTTTATCCGCTGTTTTTTCGATAATTTTATAGCTTTGATACACATTCGGTTGTAATAAAATATCATCGCTATTTTCAGTATTATTATTTATATCAGTGTTAACTAGCGCTATACCACCACAACCCAAAGAGCTACCAACATGAAAAGGGTCGTAACCCTCTCCGGTATCTACATGGTATGACTTACCTTGCACATGACCTTGGTACCATTTATCAATAATAGGATAGTCAACGCGCTTCAACCAACAGTCTGCGCCATTATTTTCTTGTGAGATTTTAAGCGCGGGGCCATAAACACGAAAAGCTATTTTGTCATTTTCAAAGGCAAAATCATCTGAGCGTTCAGGGACAAAACGCGCCTGAACTGATGCTTTAGTCGACAAATTAGGGGCTAAAGTATGGCAAGCCGTTAGGCTCATTAATGCCGCTATCATACAAACTGTAGTCATCTTTTTCATTTGAATAATCTCCAATATTATTTCTCTTATACTGAAATAAGTTGTTGCTCGTTTGGTAATTGAACATGACTAAAGCTGATACTAAAATACTGTACAATTACCGAGGTGAACGCTTTATTAATGATTTTTATAAAACTAAAATCCATCGAGCCCCTTAAGAGTGGGGGTGGTTTCAATTAAGCTACCATCACGATTAAAAGCTAATTTATCAATACACACTTCGCGATTATAACCCGCTGCACGCCCCATATTTATACCATGTGGCCGAGTAAACCGGTGATAAACAATGAACCATTCATCAGTACCCGATTTATTGATCACAGAGTTATGACCTGTGGCATAAATCTCTTGTTGTATATCTTTAGTGATAACCACATTATCTTTAGGAATGGTTAATGGCCCTAATGGTGAGTCTGCTGTGGCATAACGCACGCGATAATCTGGATCACGAGTATCATTTTCTGACCATAAGAAATAATACTTACCATCACGATAAAATATTTCAGCGCCTTCCCTAAAACTAGCATCAGGAGTTAATAGTTTTATTGCTGTTTTATCAAAACTCACCATGTCTTCATTGAGTTCAACGGCTGCTAAATAACCATTACCCCAATAAAGATAACTTTTCCCTGAAACCGGATCGGTAAATACATCGGGATCAATTTCTTGACCGCCATTCACGCCTTCCGGCTTAAAATCAATTAATGGTTTGCCACTATCTACAAACGGACCTTGTGGATTATCAGAGACAGCAACCCCTATTTTTTGTGCTGCGGTAAAGTAATAAAAATATTGATACTCGCCATTAATTTTTTTCTCTATGGCTGTTGGTGCCCAAGCATTTCTGTCTGCCCAACTAACATCTTTATGTAAATCTAAAATAACCCCTTCATTTTTCCAGTTAATTAAATCTGTACTAGAGAAAGTTTCAAAATAAGTGCCCGACCAACCAGTAAAACCATCACTGGTTGGATACATATAATATTTATTATCTCGCACTGAAAAGATGATTTCAGGATCGGCATAATAACCGTCAAGCACTGGGTTGTTATTTATTGCAGCACTGACTTGATAGGTTTTAGTTTTTCCGGCAAGTGATACTTTATAGTCGACAGCGCCTTGACTAAAGTTTTGAGCCCCTTGTGGTGAAATTGTTACGCCCAGTGTGGTGATGAATTGGGGATCAAATTGGTTAAGATCTACAGCTGATTTTAATGGTAAATAAATTGTTTGTTTTTCATCATCAATGACTTGATTTATTTTTTTCACACCTTGTGTATTTGTCGACACTATAGCACCTTCAAAAGTTCCCCATTTAGCAACTAGCGCGTTAACTTCATCTTGAGTAATGGCGATAACCGTGCCATGTCTAGGGTGAAAGTTCATTGATATTTGCTGATCAACCACGTCAAAATGAGTTAAATCACTACTTTTAGTAAATTGATATTTACCTTTGGTATAAATATCATACATAAGGATGTAGTCATCACTACCGATAAGCTTAAAAGTACCGCTACCTTCTACTGGGCTTGTTTCACTATCAATACGATCATTACTTACCAGTTTATAACCTTGGGTTAATTGATCTGAAATCGCTAACTTAATACCCGGTTCGCCATCTTCAGCTTTATGAAATAGATAAAACTTACCCTCTTTTTCGATAATGTCACCATCAATAGAAGCACGGTTATTGCTTTCTTTCGGTGGGAAGTACAGTTGTTTAGGCTCACTCGATAAACCGGTAAAATCATCATTCGCATAAGCATAGTAAATAATGTCTGCAGCTTGGTTCTCTCTCATACTGAAATAAACCATGTACTTACCTGCTTTGGCATCATAAATCGTTTGTGGTGCCCAAACGCGATTTACCTCACTAAAACGTTCCGCAAAGGTTTGTGGTATATCAACAACCGCATGGCTCCAGTCAATTAAGTTTTTTGATTTCAACATAATCATCGCGGTATTTTGCCAACCCATTTTCGGCACATATAAGTCGGTTAGCACCATATAAAACCAACCATTTTCACCTCGTAATATATGTGGATCGCGAACGCCACCTGAGCGGCTAATAGTGTCAGAGTTAATGATGGGTTTATTGTTATTTAAGGCGCGATAATTAAAACCATCTCGACTCAAGGCATAATGCACTTGTTCTTCACCAACATCATTGCCGGTAAAGTAGGCAAATAGGTAAGCAACATATTCCGTTTTATTGACTGTCTGTTGTTGTCCACAAGCAGAAAGAAGTATGCTCAAGCTGATACAAAATGTTATAGCTAAAAATTTGGCTGATTTGTTCTTATTCATAATATAACCTAGTCTCCTGTTCGCTATTAAAATCACTATAAATGATTACAAGCTTCTGTAAATTATTTAATTTTCTTATTAATTGATTAATTTGATTTATATCTTCGTTAAACATCATTTATCTTGGCCGAAAATAGGAAACCCTGCTTTATCCCATAATATTTCTCTAATATAAGTATGTCTGTTAGGATCGGTTAACGGGTTACCTTGAAGCTCTTTATAGTTTCTCGCGTGATAAACAAGTAAATCTGTTATCCCATCGTCAGCCACGGTAAAACTGTTATGACCTGGACCAAAACGCTTTAATGATTCGTTAGTGGCAAAAACTGGTTGAGGTGATTTATGCCAATTACTCACATCCATTAAATCAGCATTAACATCTACCCAAAGTAAGCCCATGGTATAATTATCATCGGTAGCGCTAGCAGAGTATGTTACAAAAACCTTATTGTTACGAATAAGTACTGCGGGTCCTTCATTCACATGATGGCCGATAGTTTCCCAAGCTAATTCGGGTTTAGTTAATAGCACAACTTCACCTTTTAATTTTGTCGGGTTGGCCATTTCAGACATCCATAATGCGGTGCCTTTAAAGCTTTTATCTTCAGCGCCTTGCGCCCAAATAAGATAGCGTTTTCCCTTATGCTCAAAAGTAGTGGCATCTAATGCGAAAGATTGCCAGCCGGAATCAAGTTGTCCTTCTTCTTGCCATTCGCCTTCAAGCGGGTTGACAGAGTCATTTGAAAGTACCCACATGCGAATTGCCCAAATATCTTCGCTTTCACCAGCAGCAAAGTAGATATACCACTTACCGTCGATTTTATGTAGCTCTGGCGCCCATATGTGTGCCCCCATTTTTCCTGTGGTGTGCTTTTGCCAAATAGTTTTAACCTCAGCTGTTTTTAATACGTTAATCGATTTTGCTGTACGTAATTCCAACCGATCATATTCTGGTACTGAAGCAATAAAATAGTAGCTATCATCAGTATCTTTATAGATCCATGGATCTGCCCTTTGCTCGATTAACGGGTTATTGGTTAAGGAGTGATCACTATGAGCATTACTGGAGTTTAGTTGCTCCGGTGAGACTGAATTATCTGAACACGACAATAAATTGGGTAAAATGAGTAGCAATGCAAAAGTCAATATTAGCGAAAAAGGTAAAAACTTTTTACTTAAGAACATAAGAATTCAATCAATATAATCAACAACTTTAATCAATCATCATACCATTACACGATTAACTTTCCATCCTTTAATAAAATATAATTCAACAACTGAAAACAATTAACTAGGTAATTGTGAAGTAAAAGGTTAAATCACAAATACCGAGCTATATTTTTATATTATTCAATTTCTGGTTTGAAAATTAAAACGGAATCCTGTGCCAAAATAATGACCTTCACCGGTATTTTCTGGTCGAGTAAGTCGAACCGTACCGTATTCAGACATTTCAATATAACAATGAACGCTCTGAAAATAGACTCAAAAATAAATACCACAATTGAAATTAAGTTTCTGGCTACAACTATGTAACGAAATTATAAGTGAAAACCGTAATTATTTTATCTATTCCTGTTCCATTTGAAGTTGCTAGTTTAAGAACTACTGAGGGCGAGTTAGTTTTATGTGAAAATTTTGGGAGTTTCTCACTCTACTCGTTCAACATATTCTTGCTAATATTTTGCGCTGTACACTTGTTCAAGCTCGGCTTGCATTCCGCCACACGCTACCATTATTCCTGTAAACGAATAAAAGAGCCGGTTGTCATTTATTTTTTAATCTGAGCGGGTTAATTCCCCACCGCTTGCGGCGTATTGTAGGTTGAGCTTTAGCTCATCAATTTGACGGCATAAATGCCGACCTACATTTAGCTTATAATATACTTTTCTTCGCGAAGCGAGTTTGAACCTAAGCGAAAAGCCTTGGCACGAGGTTGTTAATTATTTTCATTGTTCGCCCACAGATTGTTGCTAAATTTATTTAGGGAGTGAAGATTGACTAAGCTTATAAATTTCACTACCTGCTGATAAAAAGGCACCCACGCCGTAAACTTCACTTTTATCCGCCCACGCTTTACCCGGAGCCGCGCCAACAGGTTGTACAAACCCAAGTAGACCCTCTTTGGTGACATGGCTTACTAAACTTTGCCAACCACTTTCAATGTGCGGTAAATAAACATCTTTAGCTAATAAACCATTATTAACACCCCAAGCTAAACCATAGGTGAAAAAAGCAGTACCACTAGTTTCTGGTGTTGGATATAAATCACCAGCTTTTAAACTCATCGGCCAGTGACCTTTTGCTGTTTGTAATTTTATTAAGCTTTTCGCCATATCTTGATATAACTGAGTAAAGTAGGCTTTTTGTGGTCCGTTTGGCAGCTCAGCAATAATTAAGGTTAAGCCTCCAAATACCCAACCATTGCCTCTCGACCAAAAAACTTTATGACCTTGATCGCGCTTATCAATAAAGTGTTCATCACGATAAAACAAATTTTCTTCTTCATCATAAAGATGATTTACCGTGGCAACATATTCAGCGAACATCCAGTCACGATACGTTTTATCGCCGGTGATATTAGCCAGTTTTGCCCAGATGGGCGGTGCCATAAATAACGCATCACACCAAGTCCAACGCTCAGTAAATTTATAATGATTTAAACGCATAGGTTGAACGCTAGGGTTTTCTTTAATCCACTTAGTGCGCTTTAACGTTTTCGCTAACATGGCTGGTTTTTTATATTTTTGATAAAGAGCTAAGTATAACTGACCAACCGTTTGTTCATCAGCATGATAGGGCTCGGCACCCAAATCCCAGTTATTTTCCTTAGCGATTGATAATAAAAATTGATAATACTTATCGCTTGGAGCCATTTTAGCCCACTTTTCCATGCCAATATACAAAGCACCATAAGTCCAAGCATTTAAGCGATTATCCCATTTTTCTCTACCAACATCATCACGCAAATGCTCAATTTGCCAATCAGCCACTTTTTGCATTACTGCCGCTACCTGCACTTTTTTAGGTAACGCCGCCTGAGCATAACAAGTGCTTAAATACAGTATTGTCACTGTTGTTAGTATTGCTTGTTTTAGTATCTTCATTATTTGTTCCTATTAGGTTGCCACATTAGCAACTCAATATTGCTCGGTGGAGATTGTAAGCTTTGTCGATCATTACCATCGTCTTGACCAACATTTTGTATCAGTAAATGCGCCTGTTTATATTGTTGCCATTGTACAGGGTCAATACTTGGCTCCCATGCGCCCATATTTTTTTTAACTAAACGTTGATGACGCCATATCGGTGCTGCTAAATTATCCACCGTAGAGGCAATAATATGGCCTTGTTTAAAATCATCACGATAAATAAGGTGTAATTTTTTCATCCCCTCGCTAGAGTCTATTAACAAAGCCGCTCGTGATATCGGAGGCCTTTTAGTGCCAAAACCACTGAGTTCAAAATTCTGCGTAACTTTAGGCGCTGCTATTTCTCGCCAAACAATATTGCCTTGCGCATTATTTTTAATTGATTGATCAACAAACAATACATGATAACTTGGTTTATCACTTGGTGTGTTAGCCCAGTAACTAGCAATGTAGGGATTACTATCACTATCGGCACTGATCACCGGTGGGTTCATTAATTTATGATGCTGTGGAATACGTTTCGCAAGCTGTGAATTTGCTGATATTATGGGCAGTTGATAGCTTACACCATCAATAGATTGCCAAGTTTCCCCTTCATCTTTTGATTGCGCATAAGCGATATCATGATTAGTCGCAACATCAGGAGTTTCTCGCCAAATCCACGCTAAATGTAAAATACCATTCTCATCGATGGTCATATCCCAATAGGCACTACGTTTACCTTCACCGTCTATTAATGAGTCGTGAAGTCGATGCCAAGTGTTAGTTTGGCTAACATAACGATTTAGTATCAAATTACCTCGACCTGAGCCACCATCGCGGTAAGCAAATAATAAATTACCATTGGCTAAGCGATAAAATTGTGGATAAGTAACACTGTGCTCTTGTTTAGAATACTCTTGCCCCACTTCAGACAGCATTCGTTGCTTAGTCAGTGTTAAGCTACCTGGTGATATTGACTGAGCATATTTTAACGGCGAATTATGGTGATCCCAAGAAATATGAATAATTTCGTTAGCATCAACCACTAAACTAATATAATTATGAGCATCGTTAACATTACCTTTATATTGTGTTTCCTGAACTTGCCATATTTTTTCTGAAATGTTTTTTTCTGAAATAGTTTTTTCTGATAAAGCTCTTTTCGCTAAAACTAAATGCGCATCTGCATTATAGAAAGCAACATATTGAAAATGATTACTGGTAAAAACCGTTTGTTTTACCCCAGAAATCACATTAATTGAACTGCCTGAAAAGGCATTATCTGAAATTTTAAGCAGCTTACTTGAATTATTCTCGGGTAATAGGCTGCCGGTAGCACTATTAACGCTATTTTTGTTACTTGTATTCAAATAAGAACACGCAGATAGCGTACTCATTAATATAACAACATACCCTAATTGCTTCATTTTTATCACTCTAGCTAAGTTAGACTCAAAAATTAATAAGTATAAAATTAACTTTTATTTATATAATAATTTTAATGATTCTATAGGCTTCTGAATGATTATTTAATTCTTTATTAAGCCTTAAGGGTTATTAAATTTTATTTATATCGACTTAAAGTTATCTATTGCTATGGCTTGGCAAAATAGCATTTAAGGATAAAGTTATACGATGATGATTAATATTTTTTATAGTATTTTCTGTAATGGGAGGAAACTATGGTGTCGCTGTTAGATGTTCAGATTTCAGCGGAATATCTCTTGGTTCAATACCAATAACTATGGTTAATGTAGCTACCATATCACACCGTTATGGAAATTCACATTCAGCTAAAGTCTCGAAGATAAATAAAAACTATAAACAGTAGTCATGTATTTTTAAAAAATTTCCGGGAAAAATCTTCAAATTCATCGGCAGGCATAGGTTTGCTATATAGGTAGCCCTGTGCTTCATGGCAACCTTTACACTGTAAATATCCTGCTTGTTCTTTTTGTTCAACGCCTTCGGCAATAACCGTGAGCCCCAAACTAGAGCCTAATGCGATAATGGCTTTGGCAATAGCTCTATCGTCTGCACTGTTTGGAATATCTTTGACAAAAGATTGATCAATTTTGAGTTTATGAATGGGGAATAGCTTTAAATAACTTAGTGAAGAATAACCGGTACCAAAATCATCGATGGCTAACTTAACACCGAGTTGACGTAATGTTTTTAACTGCTCGATGGTTGCTTCAGCATTTTTCATAATAAAACCTTCAGTAACCTCCAGTTCGAGTTTAGATGCAGGTAAGTCATTAGCTTCAAGTACTTCTTTTACTTGTTGAACTAACCCTGCCCGTTGAATTTGTAGCCCCGCTACATTCACCGAAATTCTACCAATATCAATTCCCTTAATTAACCAGTTTTTCATTTGTTTACAGGCGGTTTCTAATACCCATTTACCGATGGGTAATATAAGCCCAGACTCTTCAGCCAATGGTATAAATTTATCTGGAGATATCATACCTCGCTTAGGATGTTGCCAACGAATAAGAGCTTCGACCCCTATCAATTGTTTCGTGTTAAGATCAATCTGAGGTTGATAATAAAGTTCAAACTCATGATTTATAATAGCATTTTTCAACTCATTTGCTAATTGCATACGCTCAAAAGCTTTGAAAGTTAATTCACTTGAGTAGAAGTGATAGGTATGTCTTCCTTCTTCTTTCGCTCTGTACATCGCAGCATCTGCATTTCGTAATAACTCTTCGGTGCTAGTGCCATCATTAGGGTAAATAGAAATACCAATACTGGCTGAAATACTGACTTCATGTCCATTGAGGTTAATCGTTTGATGCAACGCCAATAATAATTTCTCTGCAAGTAATGCCGTTGGGTCGGTTTTTTCTAAGTCTTCAAAAACCAGTACAAACTCATCACCACCAATACGAGCAACCGTATCTTCATTTCTTACCGTATTGAGTAAATAGGTTGAAACGGCGCATAATAAATCATCGCCATAAGTGTGACCTAAGCTATCATTAATATGTTTAAAATGATCCAAATCAAGAAACATAATCGCAAATTCACTTTTGTGTCTTTTCGCATGTTTTATGGCTTGTTCTATACGCTCTTTAAGTAATAGTCTGTTTGGTAACCCCGTAAGTGCATCATGATGAGCAAGATGATCTAATTTTTCTTGTGATTGTTTAATTTGACTGATATCAGTTGCTTGAATAATAAAACCCGTTAATTGGTTTTGATCATCTTTCATTGCCGATGTTGAGGTGCTTATCCAGTGAATTGAACCATCTTTTAATTGTAAGTTATCTTCCGTTAGAATAGGACTTTCAATTTCACTGGCTTGCACTAATCGTTGCTGCCACGTTTTTTCCCCTTCTGTTGAGGGTTGCCATGCCGGTGTGTTCCAAATATATTTATCAATAAAGAGCTCTCGTTTACTTTGTAGGGTGATAATTGATAAATCATTTATCTCTACTACTTTTCCTTTCGGTGAAAGAATAGTGATAAATTGAAATTGAGTATCAAATACCGTTTTAAATAAAAGCTCTCTAGCGCGTAAATCATTTTCAATTTTTTTGCGTTTGGTAATATCTCTGGCAACACCAAGAATACCAAGTAATTCATTTCTTTTTTTATCAATGACCGGGCTTTTAATAGTTTCAAATAATTCATCATGGCCATCAGATGCAAAGGTAACCCACTCTTCGTTTACACAAGCTTTACCCGCTTTAATTGCTTCTTGATCTTTTTTTCTGAAAAAAGTGGCTAGTTCATTATCTACATAATCAAAATCATCATGCCCCTTTAATTCATTTTCTGTAACGCCATATAATTGTTCAAATCGTTTGTTACACGCTAAATAAATACCGGTTGAATTTTTTATCCACACAGGATCTGGTAATGTATCCATTAATAAACGCAGAAAATTAGCGGTATCGCTAAGTTCATGGCTCATTTTTTTCATATGTAAATTTTGTTTGACCAAATAAATAAAAAACAATAAAAACAAGATAATAAAGAACAGTAAACTGTTTAAGGTAAAGCTATCTATGTCCCAAGTGAAATGAGGTTCAAACATTACCGTGCTTTCATCAGGTAAAGTAGACATGTTCACGTTAAAGCGAGTTAATTGTCTATAATCAAATATTGGTATGTTAGAACTTTTTAGTATTACCTTTTGTGTTGAATCAGAGTGACCTGCTAATATTGCTTTTGCCATTAAACCTGCTTGTCGCCCTTGCTCATAATGACTAACGACTATTCCGCCCAATATGCCATTGCCTAGCCCGTGCTCCCATAAATGAAATATGGGAACTGAAGTGTGCTGAACGATTAATGCTAAACTTTCTCTAAAAGATTTATGAACCTGCTGTTGATCTCGGTAAGCTGATAGCAGTAATATATTGTCATGCTTATCTAATTTAGCAATCATTTGCGTAAACACAGCCCAAGTATAATTGTTTAGTCGTATCTCTTTAAAGTGAAGAGTAGGAAAGTCATCATATAGTGCTCTAGCTACGTTTAAGTCAGCTAAGCCCGTGGTGGTATCATCGCAAATAATAATTATATTATTTCTTTCAGGCTGTAATTGTTGGCTAAGGGCTATCGTTTTTTTGATAGATACTTTTTCAACCACACCAGAAATCGAAGCTTGTTCACTCAGTTTAATGGCTTTTTCTAGGTTGTTGATTCCTAAAAAAATAGCCGGACTATTTTTGAAAATAGCCTGTTTATTACTAAGATATAAGTTGAAGGCATTATCATTTGCGGTGATGATTAGATCATATTTATTGCGTGCTGATAATTTATAACCCAACATCGTTTTATAGTTCTTTTGGCTCGTTAGATTATGAAAGCGTTGACTATCCATGTACTCAATATCAATAACAGGTTTTTGCTTATCAAAAGCATCATTGATGCCCATTAATATTTTTGGAGAAGTAGGAAACATAGCGTGGTATGAATATAATAATAACACTCTTTTTTTAGTAGAAATTTCTTCCGTAATAGCAATAGTATTGAATGATAACAATACTATAAAAGAAATAAATACTTTGTAGATTAACAGCCTTGTAAAAGGTAAACGTATACGCTCATGTAAACTCATGTAGAGTCTAATTAATTGAGCTATCGCTAGTGTTTCTATATTATCTTCCATAAGTTTTTAATTACGCTAGAAACGTTACTTATACTGAAAACATTGCTTCTTGATAAAAAACAATCCAAAAATAAGTATTTTAGTCAATATTAGTACGGTACTACTCTACTAATGAACTATTAGCATTTAGAATTAATCTATCAATGAACATAATTGTAGGAATGAATACAGAAAAACACAAAGTTTTCGTTAAAATCAGGTGAATTTGGCTTTGAGTCTTTGAAGAAGTGAGGAAATGATTGATGGTAAAAAATTAGTTATTGTCTTTACAATAACTAATTCAAGACCAGTTCAAAACAAATCAAAAGTCATCCCGATTTTAGAAGAATTTATTGATTTTAGCTTTGAAGATATACCCACTCCACTTATGTGGACTCCCCTGTGTC
>JAOPTQ010000161.1:0-9231 GCA_051531915.1 Colwellia sp.
AAATCGCCCCTACAAATTTACAATGACAATCAGCTAGTTACAAATGTAACAACAATTAATGGAAACATAGTTTTTATATTTAATAGATTGTAATTACTCAAAACTAGCAGTTAAGCTTTATATGGTATGACACATTAATTGTGTCATACCATGACAAGCTAAATAGCTATAACCTTTCTAATAATGCTTGTGTAAAGTCAGTAGTACCATGAGTACCTCCTAAATCACGTGTGGTTCTATCACCACTAGCAATTACATCAATTAACGCATTTTTTATTTTTTCAGCTTTATCATGCATTTTTAAATATTCTAACATTTGAATCGCGGCTAAAATAACGGAAGTAGGGTTAGCGAGGTTTTTTCCCGCAATATCAGGAGCACTACCATGTACGGCTTCAAAAATTGCACAATCTTCACCAATGTTTGCCCCCGGTGCCATTCCTAAACCACCCACTAAACCGGCACATAAATCAGATAAAATATCACCAAATAAGTTGGTGGTAACAATAACGTCAAATTGTTCAGGGTTCATTACTAATTGCATACAGCAATTATCAACAATCATTTCGGTTGATTCAATATCAGGATAACGCGCGGCTACTTCACGAGCGACATTTAAAAACAAACCAGAAGTAGATTTTAATATATTCGCTTTATGAACAGCCGTTACTTTTTTACGGCCTTCTCGGCGAGCAACTTCATAAGCAAAAACTAAAATATTTTCAGCACTATCACGCGTAATTATGCTCATTGCTTCTGCTTGTGTTCCGCACTCTGAAACTGTTTGTCCTGCGCCAGAATACATACCTTGAGTATTTTCTCGTACCGTTATTATGTCAATGTTTTCATAACGAGCTTTAGTACCTTTAAATGATATTACCGGACGTAAATTAGCGTAAAGTTTAAAGTGCTTTCGTAAGGTTACATTAATTGAGGTAAAACCTTCACCTACCGGTGTGGTTAACGGTCCTTTTAAGGCGATTTTGTTCTTTTCTATTAACTGTAGTGTTTCCTCAGGAACTAATTCCCCATGTTTTTCTAAAGCAATTAAACCCGCATCAGCAAATTCGTAATTGAAGTCACAACCTGCTTTATCTAATACTTTAGTTGCCGCTTCAATTATGCTAGGGCCAATTCCGTCACCCGGAATAATTGTAATGGTTTGTTTTGACATCTGTATGTAACACCTTGTTGAATAATTATGCGCTTTATTTATGCGCTGTTATTTAGAGTAAATAGCGTAAATTGATACTTATACCAATCTCACTAAGTATGTGATCACTTCTACTTGTTAAAATCACCAACGACTGCGTTATTTATTTAATAATTAGAACAACTAGTTATTTAAATAAATGCCTTGTATTTGGTAATTTTATCTATGTATAAGATTGGTCACCTAATTAATGAAACTGGTATTATTTTTTATGCTCGCTTTATACCATTTCAGTAACAAGTTAGCGAGCTTGAAATCAATGAATTAATATTTATTATATACGGATATAGTAGGAGGAAACTCTATGGCTAGCAAGGTTACTTTAGTCTATAGTATTTTTTCTGTAGTATGTTTGCTGTGGTTTTTAATAATGCCCCATTGCTCGGGGTAGTTATCACCTAATCCAATTTCTTTTAATATCCCGTTTATAAATAATAAAAAGGTACATTCATTTTGCGTGGTTATACCGTCTGACTTTACATGTTGAGTACGATAAAACATCACTTGGTAATTATCATCAACAACCTTTCGTGCTTCGGTTATATCGGGACTACCAAGCTCTGTTATTGCTTGTTCAAAGGTAAATTGATCAAGTTGTAACTTGGCAATAAATTGACGGTTATAAGTTTCTCTGTCATTCCACTTCATCTTATCTGGGCTGTCATCGTAAAAAGTGACGACTAAGGCGGCAAAAATTCCGTAGAGTGCTAAAGCGAGTAAAACTCGAGTGATAATTTTTTTGTTCATTTTACTCTCTAGAATAGGATGTTTAGCTAACGTTAAGGATAGGTTAGCTGATTATAATACTTTCATTTTACTGTTTTCGCTATTTTCTTGATGTATTAAACGAATATCTTTTAAATTAAAACCTAAAGGTATGTCTTGTTTAAGTGTTAATAACTGTTTGCTTAGTTTTATTTGTTCAGAGCAGTCGTTAAGTTTGTCGTTAATCGTGGTTTTTAAATCAGTGGCATTGATAATAGCTTTTAACGAACCATATTGGTTTAGTAAACGAGAAGCTGTTACTTGACCAATGCCTGCTACCCCTGGAATTTTATTGGTGTTATCACCGGTTAATGTCCATAAATCTATCAACTGTGAAGGCTTGACATCAAACTTGTTTTTAACATGTTGTTCATCTAAATAGCGACGATTAAAGTGATCATACACTTGAATATGTGGACTTAATAATGATAAAAAGCATTTGTCGGTAGAAACTATCGTCACGTTTTGTCCTCTCAGTGCCACTTTAATCGCTAATGTGGTTATAAGATCATCTGCTTCATCTTCTTCTGAGACAAGCGAGTCAACATAGTGTGACAGAAATGCATCTTGAATATCATTTAACTTGTTGGCTAAATGCTCAGGCATTTTTTTTCGACCTTTTTTATAATCTTCATAAAGTTTATAACGCCAACACGGCTGATGACTGTCAAAAACCGCTAAAGCATGGCTAGGTTGATGTTGTTCTAATATTTTAGCTAATGAATTAACACAAGCCGTTTGCGTGTTAAATAATACTTGTTGTTTTGTATTATCTGCTAAAGCGCTATTGTCGCTATTTTGAGACTGTATAAAAGGGCGCTCTTGAACTGCATAAATACGCCGTATTAGGTTTAATGCATCAATTAATACTACATGAGCAGGCATGCATTATTCCTCAAGTACTTTATAGCAAGGAATGTATTTACTGCCGGGCAATTTCATTCGTTGTTGTTGAACAAATGAGGCAAGTAATTTGTCCATTAAAGTCATGATAAGCTTGTCACCGGATATTTCAAAAACACCAAACTCTCTAATGGCCGAAATACCTTCGGGTTTTACATTGCCGGCAACAATACCTGAGAAAACTCTTCGTAAATTTGCCGCAAGCTCTGCTGTTTCTAACTTCATGCTTATGTTAAGCGCAGACATATTTTGATGGCTTGGCTCAAAGGGTTTTTGAAAGTCATCTTCAATTACAAGAGACCAGTTAAAGTGGAAGCCGTCGCCTGTTTCTTTTCGGTGCTCTAGCACAGTATCTAAACCTAATTTCATTTCTCTGGCTACTTCACAAGGATTTTCAACAATTATCTTATATAATTTTTGTGCCTTTGCGCCTAGGGTCGCACCGATAAAATTATCTATTTCGCTAAAATACTCTTTAGCACAAGCAGGTCCAGTTAAAATAATAGGTAATTTTTGATTTTTGTTATTGTCATTAAGTAAAACCCCTAAAATATATAGCAACTCTTCTGCCGTTCCTGCACCGCCGGGAAATATAATAATGCCATGAGATATGCGTAAAAAAGCTTCTAAGCGCTTTTCAATATCTGGCATGATAATAAGTTCATTGACTATTGGATTTGGTGGCTCTGCAGCAATAATGCTAGGCTCTGTTAGACCGATATATCGGCCTAATTTAATGCGTTGTTTGGCATGTCCTATTGTGGCTCCTTTCATTGGACCTTTCATTGCGCCAGGCCCACAACCCGTACAAATGTTAAAACCACGAAGCCCTAACTGATAACCAACATCTTTGGTATATTTGTACTCTTCATCACTGATTGAATGCCCGCCCCAACAAGTGACTAAACTAGGTATTGTTTCAGGTAGAATTGCATTAGCATTGCGTAATATATCAAAGGTGGCATCGGTTGTTTTTGCCGGAGCACAACAGGTATTTTGATATCGGTTGTGAATAAAAAGAATATCACGTAATACAGCAGATAATTGTTCTTGAATCCCTTTGATTATTTTATCATCAACGAATGCGTGCTCAGGAGGATTCGTTAAGGCTATTTTTATCCCTCTTGCTCGTCTGACAACTTGAATTTGAAAGTTTTTATATTGCTGATAAATAGCTTCGGCATCATCAGTATAGCTACCTGCATTTAAAACGGCCAATGAGCAATTACGATAAAGTTTGTATAGTTCACTTCCTGCGGACTGTTGTAATTTATCTACCTCTGTGTGGGTAAGCAAATTCATATTTCCAACGGGGTTAATTTGAATTTGAATGATAAACTCCTTAAATAATTAAAAGACGGTTAAATGCAAAACTTGAAGGTAAAGTAGAGTGTAATATAAGAAAATTACAGTTATTTTGTATAGATAACTTGGTTCTTACCTTGAGATTTCGCCATATACATGGCTTGATCAGCACGTTCGAAAGCGGTGTGAATATTGTCATCCGAACGAATGTGGCTAGCCCCTAATGATAAGGTAATACTGACTTTATTATTCTTAAATTTAAAGGGTAATCGAGCGATATAACTATTAATACTATCCAACTCTTTTATTAAATGAGCTTGATTAATGTTTGAATAAACAATAACAAATTCTTCACCACCGTAACGAGCCACAAAAGCGTCTTTAGTGACTCTTTTCTGTATCGTATTGGCAATAACTTGGAGTGTTTTATCTCCTGCGGTATGCCCATAGGTATCATTTATTTGTTTAAAGTCATCAATGTCTATTACCACTAATGCCAACTCAAAAGGTTTATGGTGAAAACGGACTATTGATTTTGCGAAAAATTCATCAAATGCTGCTCTATTACTTAATTTAGTTAATGAGTCTTGCATGCTTTTACGGCGTTGCTCGGCAAGTTTCTTTTCAAAAACTTCACTTTGCACTTCTAACTGCTTCACTCTTGTTGCCATTTCCGTAAGTTGATCGGCTAAAGCTTGTTGGCTTTTACGTTCAAACGCTGATTTTTCTTCTAAGGTGTTTGCAATAATTTGTAATTTTTCATTAATATCAACTTTTACTTGATCAAGCGATAGTGCTGTTTCAACCGTTGTTGTCATATCAACTAATTGGGTTTGTAATTTTTGATTAATTATCGCATTAGTTTCTTGGGACTCTTGACAAGTAGAGAGCGTTTTTTTAACGGCATTTTGAACGATGGTTAATGTTTTACTTAACGTTGATAAAAAGTTTTGAGCGCTGTTTCTTTCATTTTGTAAATCAGCAGCAATAACATCAAAAATTTCAATAAAGTAAGTCAAAAATTCATCATTAGAGGTATTCGCTAATAATTTTTTTTGAATTAAGGATAGTTTTTTTGTATGTGGCTCTGATAGATTTAGTGCATTTAAACAAATATAAATTTTTTCAATTAAATTGGCATTGATAGTATTTACATCTTCAATTTTTGTTTGCACCTCTTTCATTTTAGGTATTGCGCTTGCCGCACCAAGCAAGCCACCATTTTGTGTATTTGCTTTTACTTTTAAAGCATATTCATAAAATTCAAGTAATTGACTTAATAAAGGTACGTATTGAATTATTGCATCTTTACTCGATTTAGACTCTTGCAACAAAGCTCTTAAATTACGACGTAGGTCATCAGGTAAACCTTTTATTTTTTGTAAATTACTACCGGCATTATGAAATTCATCATGCATTAGTTGAATATTGTTCTCGTTAGTTACCGAGTGTTGTTGTAGTAACTTTGAAATGACGGTAATTTTTTCTTCTATGTCTGATATGGGGGCAGATTTAGTAAATAAAGTACGTAATTGGGCAAGGCGATTGTCAAGTTGAATATCAATACCTTTGGAAACATTAGACAATTTACTAATAAACTGAATAAGTAGCGTAGATTGCGATTTAAAATCTTCTTCTAAAGTTGCACGAGAATTTATTGCAGTATCAAGCTTTATTTGTAATGATTTTAACTGACCTTCAACAACAGTTTTGTTATTCATAAATTCTATTTGTCCTTAAATTTGTGCTTGCTAATTATAAAAATTACCGATGGTTATAATTTACAACACAAACAGCTTTATTGTTAGTAAGCATTGCAAAATAAGCGTTTTTTTTGCTTTTTTCTTACTAAAAGATGCGTAAATCGTTAAACTAGCGTTGATTATTTTATTACATATATAGGTAGCATAGTTGAATATGGTTAAAACAAAGTACTTTTTGCAATTTAATTCAGTGGTAAAACTACTCATCGTTTTGTTTTTTATTGGACAAATACCCATAACAAAAGCAGCAGTAGGCGTAAATATTAGTATTACACAACCGGAACATCATTTAGCAAAAATTACGTTAACTTTTGAAAAATCAAAGAAAAACAAAACTGATTTTCATTTACCCTCATGGCGCACAGGACGGTATGAAATTTTAAATATTGCCAATGGTATTCGTCATTTTTCAGCAAAGAGTGACCAAGGTAAAAAGTTGAGTTGGCATAAAATTGATAAAGATACTTGGCAAGTTGACAATACAGCCCATAAAAAAATTCAAATAAGCTATCAAGTTTATGCAAACCAACTCGCACAGAGAACTCGACATATAGACGATAGCCATGCCTATTTAGATGCTTCCAGTGTGGTTATGTATAGTGATGAAAGTCGAGCACAACAACACTTTATTAATCTTAATGTTCCTAGTAAATGGCGAAGTGTTTCAGGGTTGATTTCAGGGCCTAACTCAGATGAATTTATTGCAAAAAACTACGATGTACTGGTTGATTCGCCGATTGAAACGGGTATCAATGAACAACACAAATTTGAAGTTGAACATCGTGATTATGAGTTAGTTATCTGGGGTAAGGGTAATTACGATAGTGCTAAAATGGTTGCCGATCTTAAAGTGTTAGTGCAGCAAAGTAAGCTTATTTGGTCTGAATATCCCTTTGAGCGTTATGTGTTTATGGTGCATGCAACCAGTGGTGCTCGAGGGGCAACCGAGCATGTAAATTCAACCATTATTCAACGCTCACGTTTTAAGTTTTCAACTCGAAAAGATTATTTAGGTTTTATTTCTACGGCAGCACATGAGTTTGTTCATACTTGGAATGTAAAACAATATCGCCCGAAAGGAATGGCACCGTATGATTACCAACAAGAGAACTATTCAAATTTACTATGGCTTGTTGAAGGCTCGACCAGTTATTTTCAAAATATGTTGTTACTCAGTGGCGATTTAATGTCGAGTAAAGAGTTTTTAGCGAGTTTGGCGAAACGTATTACCAATTTTACTCACAAGTCAGGACGAACTAGCCAAACGGTTGCGCAAGCGAGTTTTGATAATTGGCTTGATGAAAGTGGCGATTATGGCAATAACCATAGTGTTAATATATATTCAGAAGGCTTTTTAGTGTCGTGGTTGTTAGATTTTTCTATTATTGAAACAACAGAGTTAACTAAAAGCTATCGTGATGTTCACCAATTGTTGTATCAAAACTTTAAGTTGCCTAACACTTATGATGAAGCGGATGTTTTAACTATTTTAAAACAAATCACCAACAAAAATTATCAACCGTGGTGGCAAGATAATGTGCATGACTTTACAACGTTTGACTTTAATCAACTATTGGCCAAGGTGGGTTTAACGATGCAATACGGAAAAGTATTGTCTAGTGCTGATGATGTTGAATATCAAACATGGACAGGTATTAATACTAAAAAAGTGTCTCAGGGTTTAAAAGTTATTGCCGTTGAAAAAGACAGCCCTGCATGGCAGGCAGGTTTTACCCTGGATGATATTATTGTTGCCGTTGATGATTTACGTATGATTGATGAAGATTTAAAAACGCGTTTGAAAAATTTCAAAGTGAAGCAAGACGTTAAGTTTACATTTTTCCGTAGAGATGAATTAATGACTAAAAAAATTGCTCTTGGATCAATACCTAAAAGTAAGTTAACAATAGTGCCTTTAGACAATGTGAGTGAACAACAAAAAGCCTTTTTTAAAGTTTGGACTGGTATTAATTTTCCAAAAAATAAGAAACAATAAATTTAATTCAGTTTTATGTGTTTTTATTTTACTGATTAACATCAGTATCAAATAAAAATGTCACGTTAGTTTTTAAATGTAAAGAGTCTATGAAATTTACTATCAGTTTTAGAAATGTGCAGCATGAAGATGTTGATTTTTTGCTTTATCTACGTAAAAAGTCAATGAATAAGCACTTAATTAAAGCGGGCATGAAAATGTCTACTGATCAGCACCTTGAGCGGGTCAAAGACAATTTCTATGACTCAACTATTATTTTACGTGATCGTAAACCTATTGGCTTATTAAAAATGGGCGTTATTGCGATTAATGATATGGGTAAAAGTTTACATATTCGACAATTGCAGTTATTACCTGAATACCAAGGACAAGGTATTGGTAGCAAGGTGTTAACGGTGGTAAAAAAAAGGGCATTACACTTACATTTACCCATAACCTTAAACGTATTACTTAAAAATCCAGCAAGATCTTTGTATTTAAGGCATGGCTTTCAAATAGAGGCTAAAAACAACATTGAATTTAAAATGAGGTGTTCGTTAGCTGTTATTGCGGCTTGATTTTTTGGATCGAAAATAATACTTATTCGTAAGTTGTTATTAGTACTATGATGACTCGTATGTGAAGTATTTACGTTACATTATGATCAATATTGTTTTGTATTCGTTACAGTTTAGGAATTAACTTTTTGATATTATTACTGTGTTGTTAATTGAATACATTTTGTATTCACCTTCACAATCTTGTGAAACATCATAGGATGAATAGCATGACTAATCAAAATAAAGTATCAAATGAATCGGTAAAACGGGCAAATGATTTATTTAAAAAATGCATCAAGATTGCTGTACTAGCGGTAGGTACATTGACCCTTATCATTTATTAGGCGTGATCATGTTTACCCGCATTGCTAAAACTTAAATTGCGATAAATAGCGCATAGTAAAATAAAAAGTAAATCTGTTAAGTTGTATACCTAAACCACTTATGTGGACTCCCCTGTGTCAACAACAAAATTACTTAATCAAAGAAATAAATGCGTACTTATGTACGAGCTCTAATTGAGTAGCGAACTCAGGCTCTATGATATTTACGCGAACAAACTGTCAAATCTTCAAAGCGAGCTTATTACTCTATGTGGCTAGCTGACTTAGTTTGCTAATTTTTATCTTCGTTAGTGCATTTTTATTGTCAGGACTCGTTATTAAGCTGCGAGTAATTCAGCTTTGTATTCTGTACCTTGGGTAAGCATTGCGAAAGCTGTTCTTACTGTTTTATTTGCCAATGCAA
>JAOPTQ010000162.1:0-8531 GCA_051531915.1 Colwellia sp.
CGGCTTAAAATGATCGGTTACGTTTGAAAACACTCGCACTAGAAAATGAATTTCAACGAGTGAGTGAACTTATGAAGCAACCGAGTAGCAAGACTAAAAAAACAGTAGATAAAGAAAAGCAAACTGATGATTCAAAACAAAAGCAGTCGGAGCAACAGAAAAATTCAGCACCAGTAGATGAAATGCAAAATGAAATAGATAGCAGAAAAGCTGAACTAAAAAAAGCGAGAGCTGAATCTCGCAACAGACAAAAAAGTAATAATAAAGAAAAAGGCAAAGACTTCGAACGATAAATAGTGCTAGTAATGCATTAGGTAAAAAGTAACACAATGATAAGGATAAGCATTGAATGTCGAAAATACTCAAAGATACCTTTTCAGGGCTGTTTAGTATTGGCTCTTTGATTGCTAGACATAAGCTATTAAAAAAAGAAACAGGCGCACGGTTTTCAACCCAAGATGAACTTAAATCCCTGTTCTTTGCTCGAAATAGTGGTGTGTTGATCGATGGTAATAACAAGCGATTATCAGAAAAAGATTCCTTTGAACATATTGCCGTTATTGCTAAACCTGGCAGTGGTAAAACAACAGCCTATATCATCCCAAATATTCTTGAATTAGCCAAAAGCAATAATTCATTTTTAGTTAACGACCCCAGCGGAGAAGTAATCGGCTTGACCAGCGGATACCTCGAAGAATGTGGCTATCGTATTTTAAAACTCAGCCCTGATGAATTAGAAACATCATCACGATTCAATCCATTCGCTGGTTTAGATGCTCGACACACCATTGAAATAGAACAAATCTGTGCTTCGATTATTATGTCCAAATATAGCTCCGACAAAGAGCAAGTATGGAATGACGGTGCTATTTCTATAATGGAAATTCTAGCGAAATGTTTAGCGTATTCTCAACCAACAAAATTAAACCTTGTTGAGTTAAATTCACTTGTACAACGCTTTGGTGCTGACGGTACAGGATTGGACGATTGGGTTGCTGAAAATGCAATAAATCCATTCTATTCTGATGATCGTACCCTTTTTGAATCTTGGCTTGGATTGACGAGCAGTAATAAAAAAATGCTTAGTACTTATGTCACTATTTGTAAAACCGCATTAAAGCAATTAAATAACCATCAAGTGCAAGAGTTACTCCGTTCTGATTCACTCGATTTAGAAAATTTCAGAAAAGAAAAAACTATTATTTACCTCAATTTTCCTGAATCTCAACAAGCCTATTATCAGTTTATTATTGATGTTTTTTATGCTCGATTATTTACGGTTTTAATGGATCATAAACCAACAAAGCATGAATTAAATGTTTACTGTTTCCTTGATGAGTTTGGTAATTCATATATTCATAATTTTAGCGTGATTATTAATAACGTCAGAAAGTATAGAGTATCACTCTCATTAGTCTTTCAAGGTATTTCACAACTTGAGGATAAATACGGTAAGTCAAAAGCAAAAGCCATTAAAGCAGGTCTTGGTAGCTCACTCATTTTCAAAGGTGGTGATCTTGATACTAATAGTGAATACTCAGCCATAATAGGCGAACGCGTAGTGACCTATCGTGAAAAATTTACTGATATTGTTGATAAGTATTCTAAACAAACACTTATGAGTGCAGATCAATTGAGAACGATGGAAGATAATCAGGCGATGTTTATCTCAAGAAATAAATACCCAACGATTATTGAAACAGTTGCGTATTATAATAATCGTAGGTTTTCCAGACTCACGCGAAAAGCACCAGCCTTATGCAGTGGTCAAAGTATAAAACTAGATTTTGATACCAAGTTAAGGATATAGCAAAATGGAAAATTGGGGCTTTTTAGCGGTAGTTTGTTTTTTAGGACTATTTTTAGGCTGGTTTTTTAGAAACGGTATTACGATATGGGCAATTATAGCCTTGGTTCTTTTTGCTCCTATTTTTGGAATTATGATGGATCTTGATATGTTACTCGTGACACTGGCTTTTAGTGTCGGTTTTCTCATACATACATGGAAGCCACTGTATAGGAAGTTACGTGAACTATGACGGAAATTTTAATTGTAAGCTTTTTAATGATCTTTGGTGGTTATATTGTCGGTAAGCTATTCGTTCGATTGAACCCTTTCTTAATGATCATTGGTTTTATTTTCATAGCAGTAACATCCCCAGCCTTTATTGAAATGGATAATGACTATTACACTGCTTGCTTTGTTTTTGGGGCAATATTGAATTTTAGCCGTCCTGTGAGTTATATCCGTGACTTATTCAGTACATTAAGTTTACGACGAGCAGGTGCGAGCTATGTTTCAAGTATTGAAGAACAAAAACAACAGGCAGAAGATGAATTATATAGTCAAAAGCACCAAGTTGAAGAAGAACTCAGACGGAAGAAACAGGAAGCTGAGCAAGATATTCAAAGGCAACGGCGTGAAGCAGAAGAAGCTATAAGACGAGAAGCTGACAATCTACGAAGAGAGCGAGAAAGATATCAGCAGAGTAGTAATAATTCGCAGGGGAGTGATTCTCAAAATAATAATCAGCAATCATATTCTTCGGGCAATGATAAAAAACATCTAAATCCTTTGGTGTTTGCTGATGCTTGTGAAATTATGGGATTGAGTCAGGGAAAAACGCTTAAGGAATACAAACGTGCTTATTTTCAGCTTATGAAATTGTATCATTCAGATAAATTAGCAGGGTTGAGTGATGAATTGCGTAAACAAGAAGAAGAAAAAGCTAAGGCTTTGAATGTTGCTATGGATACTATTAAGAAAAAATTGCGGTAATTTAAAGTTCTTTTAAAAAATCTTTACCTAATGCGGTAATCCTATAAGTAGTCTCATTCATATTAAAAGAAGTTGACACATAGTTACTATTTTTTAGTGAGTTAAGTGTTTTTTCGTCAACGTTACCAATTTTTTCTAAAGGAACGTAAGCATTAAATTTATTTAATAAAGATAATATTAACTTGATATTTTCAGTATTAGGTTCAGATATTATTAATAATCCTTTGGATAAATTCTTTTGATTATTGATAATGTTTTTTTGCTGTTTCTCTATCTCATGAATGGATTCAGGGTCTATATCAAAAGAAGATAAAACTTTTTTAATTATTGTATTTCCAGCAAGAGCAGCGACTAATACGTATGAAAATAGCTCCATTGATTGATAATTTTCACCTAAATGAGTTTTTATAGAATCATTTCCTAGAGCATTTAAAAAAAGAGGCAGTAATAAAATAGAAATTAATGACGTTATAAATACAGTAATAAATATATTGTCATATTGCTTTTTAGATTTAATATAAACAAAAAGAGCGACTAATGAAGACGCAATAAAATAGTTAACTAATAAGATGAATAATTGATAATACATCTAAAGCGTTCCTAGTTTTTCCTGAATTTTTAAGCGGTTAAACAATAGAGTAAAGGTGTCTTGATGATGAATTCTATATTTAGAATGGTATAAAAAAGTTCTTATTTCTTCGCTATCTAATAAGCATATTATATATTCAGCACCTGTTTTTTTTGATAAATCAGTTTTTGTTGTTGATAATGTACTTTGTTGATTAGATTTTTTAGGTATGTTTAATGCTATTGATGCAGCCATAGCTGCAAAATGCTCATTACAAAAAGAAAATATATGTTCCGAAAAATTAAAATTATCGTCACCTATCATTACGCTTTCATAATGATGTGGTCTTTCAACAATATCTAAAATACACGGTCTAATTTTTAAAATCCATTTTGTTAAAAATACAGCCCTAGCCGCAAGAGAGATATCTAAGGTTCCGTTTTCCTTGACTCCAATCCTATGGTATAGGGCATATCGGCACATATCATCAGTGCTCGCAACTAAGATATCTCTCAATCTATAAGGAATATAAAAACTACATTTATTTACGTCAACTAATTGGCTATAATAGTTTAACTTATCTTCATTTTTTTTGTTTAGTATAAAAGTATTAAAAGATTTTATAGCGTTATCAATACAATTCTGATTGTATTGTAATTCTTGGGAGTAATTTAACCCAGGTAACGATTCTAATTTCGAAAGCATTTAATTCTAGCTGTATAGGTGATTTGATTGGTGATTTTTATAAGAGGATAATTTTTTGTCTAGAGTATCGCAATCTACATTAACATGCGAAGCAAAAGATAGGCCTTTTCCTGAATTTGTAACTGTAAATTCTTTTGGGTCATGATTGTTTTCTACACACTTACTAATCTCTTCCTTAATATCCGACATAATTTTATCTGTTGCAGTTTCTATTGCATTAGATAAATCTTTTAGACTAATTTTTTTATAAGTATCAAGACTCATTTATATGTTCTTTATATGTTAATATGCCATTTGTGTTTTTATTAAAAAACAATAAAAAGTCTTTATTTCGGCGTAAAAGACAGTTCAAACTAGTTTAAACCACGTTAATTGCAAATCCCTTTGAGTCTAAGATACATACTTCCACCGCAAAATCAACTGTTTTAATAAAAAAAGTTGATAATGATACAATATTAAGTTGCTTGACCAAAAGCGAGACGAATCATACATGGAGGGAATAGTTTTATCAAGTTTTTTGATTACTATAATAATTATGGATGTTTTATTAGGAATTCTTAATGTAATAAGTTAATTTAAAAAAAATTGCTTTGTCAAATTATATGGCTAGAAATAAAAAATATCTAGTAAGTTTTAATGTATGGAAAGCTAATTTATAACATTGGATTACTATCCAGTGATATTTTTTTGATAAATAAAATTAATTTTAGTGGTGCAGAAAGACAGCTTTAGTATTTAGTTCCTATAATTCAGATTATAGGAACTAATATTTATCAGAATAATTAATTTTTTAGGTTTTTATAAGCAGAATATTGAGCAGAATTAATAATGTGTGTGATACAAACTGTTTTTGAACTTTCATTCACATCATAAAAAATCAAATAATTTTCATATGGAATATATGATGTATTTGAATTGCTTGATCCAGAGTTTGGAAATAAGGAAATAGTTTTTTCTGTTTTTTCAAGTAACTCTTGTGTAAAACTTATTGCTCTATACGGATTATCTTTTGCAATAAAACGGGCAATGTTCTTAATATCTTCACGGGCAGTTTTTGCCCTAATAACTTTATACATGATATTAAGTAGTCTTTAATGATTAATCAGTAATTCTTGAGCCAATTCTTCTATTAGCTTGGCATTTGTTTCTGAATTTACTTCTTCAAAATGACCATTCTTAATATCTTCTCTGCCTTGAGTGATACCTCTATCAATATCTCTTTTAACGAGTAAAGAAATAAGCTCTTTTTCAGCTTCTTTAACTGATACACAAGAACCATTACCGACTTGATCAGTAAGGAAATTATCAATGTTTTTTAGTGCTAATGACATAATGTAATCCATTAATATATATATATTCTATTTTACTATTATATACAAAAAGTCAATTATTGTATTGTGTAAATCAGAACATTAAGACGAAGAGTAAAAATGAAGCTATTAAAACTGATGATAAAAATTAAATTTATTACTCTAAAATATGATTCAATTATCTTGTTATAACTCGCATGATAAAACTAAGACTTATCAAAATCATTATCTTTACTTTTAGAGTGTTCGTGAGATTTTGCTTCCTGCTTACGAATTTCAGCAATTTCTTTTTTACGATCCGCAATGATTTTTTCTTTCTCGCTCATTGGGTTATTAATCCCTTTTTGCTGAGACATTAAATATTCAGACTCTTGGCTAGAAACTAAATCTTTATCAATAGCTAATTGTATCTCAGCATTTGATAATCCTGAGGTTGCCCTATCAAGGCTATTTTCAGTTATTTCTTTTGCTTTCAATAAATCTTCTTTAGAACCTAAACGATCAGACCATTCTTGCTCATCATGAAATCGGAAGCTAGCCTCTATATTTTTCCATGCCAAAAAAGCCTTTTTGTAGGCATGTATTCTCTCATCAAGAGAATCATCTTTTGGATTGTAAAAATGGGCAGTAGATTTCATAAAATGCTCTAACTTCTAGCTTACGATAAATTCATGATGTATATTATATTACTCTAGTTAAGAATAGAATAATAACCTAATATGTTGAAATAATGGATCAACTGTTTACTCCTGAATTATGTCAGATTGCCGATAACATGGGGCTTGCGCTATATCAGCGTTTTACTCCTGTAGAAGCGTCGCTATTTTTACGTTGTCCGTTAAGTGATATTATTAACCTACAAAAGAAAGGTAGAATTGAATATATTCAAATAACCAAAGAACAAACAGAATTTTTTGGCTATCAACTTTTAAACTACCTACTCAATAACATTAAAGGACAGAACCTTTCTTCTCCTCCACCAGAATCAAGCCAAGAGCGAATTTTAAGAATAGAAGAAGTAGTAAAACTCACAGGCATTTCACGAACCACTATTTGGCGAAAAGAACGAACGGGTGACTTTCCTGCTAGAGTTCCATTGTCTTCAAGTATTGTAGGGTGGCGAGCTAGTGATATAAGCAACTGGATTGCCACAAGATAGAGTCATATTAAAAATTTACTGAAATAACTTTATTATCTAACTCTTGGGTTAACCAAGTTTCCCAAACTTGTAATGCCTGACGCTTTTCTTTCATGTAATCATATCGATCATAATGCTTAGTCGATACGTCATTTTGTGCATGATTATGCAGTTTGTCACGAATATCTTTGGATATACCAAGCTCACCCATTTTTGTTTTACAAGTTCTTCTAAAATCCTTTGGTACAAACTCTTCAATATTTTCTTTTTCTCGATAACGCTTAATTGCTTGAGATAGGCTTGTGGTTGGCATTGGCTTGGTTTGATCATACCTATTTGGGAATAAATAATCAGTGTGACCAGTTAGGTTGTGTAATTGTTCAAGAGCAATTACAGCGTTATTTGTTAGTGGTACTAGGTGAATTTTTTTATTTTTAGATACCGTAGTGGGTATTTCAATTATTTGCTTGGTAAGGTCAATATTGCTCCATTTTAAAGCCAATAATTCAAATGGTCGTTGCCCACCAGTAAGAAAACATAATTGAATTAATATTTTGATCTCAAATGAAAAGCCATTACCTTCAATATCAGTTAATAAATTGAATACCTCAGTATCGTTTAATACTCTATCTCTGACTTTTTCTGCATGTGTTTGTTTAGGAATATCAGCAGCAGGGTTAAAGGGGATTTTAAAGACAATACCTTTTTGTTTGTTTTTAGGATCTTTATCGTTTTTAGAGCCGTATTTAAAAGCGGTAATTAAATATGAGCGTACACGGTTTGATTGCACTTCTGCGCCACGCTCAATCATTCGAGCTAAAATATCAATAATTTCCTCTTCTGTAACATCCTTTGCTTTTTTATCCGCGGGGATCACCGCTAACGCTTCTTTTTCCAAAGCACTACGTACCGCTTTCCATGTACGCTTACCGTCAAGCTTCATTTTATCTGTGTAACCAATAATTAAATCATGAAAAGTACCAAGGCTATTTTGTGTTAATTTTTTTTGTTCTTCTTCTTTTACTAATTGATCTTTTGCTACTTGGATTTTTTCTAATTCATCAATAGGATCATTACCATCGGATAAAATAGCGCTATAGCTATAAGCAGTATCACGCGCATCTTTTAAAGTAAGGCTATCAACACTGCCAATTTTAATGATTTTTTCTTTACTTTTTTGGCAGGCTGATTTTTGAAAGTAGATGAAATAATATGTTTTATATCCAGAAGGATGAACTTTGATCGCAAAACGACCAATCCCTCTTTCTCCAGAGTCTTCTTTTATATAATAAGCGTTATCTCTGGGAAGTAATCCTTTAATATATTGTTTATTAAATTTTGGCATTGGCTTTTCTCAAGGTCTAGTTAAGGTCTAGTTACGTAGGAACTTAGCTAAACATAGTGCAACACACTGAAACAGTCAATAGAGTAAAACCCTTTGTAAACAACGGGTTTGAATGGTGGTGGATAGGTGTGAAACAGCATCAGGCACGACTCATAATCGGTAGGTCCAGTGTTCAAGTCACTGAGGGGCTACCACTTCTACCAACGCATTCAGCGTGATTGACTACTAACTTAAAGTCTTACTAATGCAATTTTGTAGCAAATATGTAGCGAAATATTAATATAAAAAATTGATATGAAATAACAATTCAAAAGCTTCTCAAAAAATTGCTATTTTTAATAGTGTTTTTAAAATAACATCTTATATATGATCTTTTTTAAGATCCCTATGGAGTTTTATTTTATGCAGAGGACTGCTTTATGTTTGAAGACTCACCAGCGTTAAGAACGCTATTAAGTCAAATTTATCCAACTTTTATTATTGAAAGTATTGCAAAACAATCAGGTCAAAGAGTTGTATTCTTTGGTTACTTTAGAGCTTATGATGAAATATCTGGTGAAATTAAAGATGTTGATGAAGACCCTTTAACTGGTAGCTCTAATTGGGGACAAGTAGTTTTAAAAGTTAGTCAAGCTAATAGCAGGTCTGCAATCACCTATATGGACAGCAGTTTTAGGTGAAACCTT
>JAOPTQ010000163.1:0-1147 GCA_051531915.1 Colwellia sp.
TGTAATCCCCCCATTTTTAACCGATGTAATAAGTAGAGGTTAAGCCGCTAGTGGCATCATTCGAGGCGGAAGCCCACCATTAGCCTTATGCGGTCGTTCATTATTATAACTCCATAACCACTTTGTGGCAAGGTGTTGAGCATGTTCAATTGTCTCAAAAAGGTTCAAATCGAAACATTCATGGCGAACCGTCCGATTAAACCTTTCCACATATGCATTCTGAGTTGGTTTCCCTGGTTGAATATGTAATAATTTTACATCATTATCTTCTGCCCACTTTCGCAGCACTTCACTGATGTACTCTGGGCCATTATCACATCTGATAGAGTTTGGTTTACCCCTCCATTCTATAACCTGTTCAAGGCTTCGTATAACTCTCTCAGAAGGCAATGAAAAATAAATATCAATGCATAAACCTTCTCGGTTGAAATCATCAATTACATTAAAAGTTCGAATGCTTCGTCCATTCTTTAAAGAGTCACTCATAAAATCCATAGACCAAACTTGGTTAGTCGCTGCTGGTACTGATAGTGCCTCGGGTTTATCTCTTTTGATTCTCCTTTTAGGCTTGATCCGCAGATTAAGCTCTAACTCTTTATATATGCGATATACACGCTTGTGATTCCAGCCATAACCTTTAACGTTTCGAAGATAATCGAAACAAAGACCAAAGCCCCATCGGTACTTCTCTTGATGAGTTACTAGCCCAACGAGAAGGTCAGCAATAAATTCATTTTCTGTATTATTTTTTCTGACATACCGATATCCAGATTCACTAATGCTAAACACTTTGCATGCTAGCTTAATTGAAATTGACGTCTCCTCAACATAGGATTTTGCCACCTCTTTTCTAAGAGATGGCTTTACCACTTTTTTTGAAGGGCGTCCTTTGCGATATCAGCTTTAAGCTTTTCCTCAGCGTACATCTTTTTAAGACGCGCATTTTCAGCTTCAAGTTCTTTTACTCGTTTGATCATGGATACATCCATTCCGCCAAACTTTGAGCGCCACTGATAGAACATGGCTGAACTCATTCCATGTTCACGGCAAAGGTCTTGTACCTTAGTTCCAGCTTCTGCTTGTCGTAATATAGCCATGATTTGGCTGTCCGAATATTTTGATTTTTTCATAGAATCTCCTTTCTTAA
>JAOPTQ010000164.1:0-3145 GCA_051531915.1 Colwellia sp.
GTGGTCGTGTTAAAGATTTACCGGGTGTGCGTTATCACACCGTTCGTGGCGCACTAGATTGTTCTGGTGTAAGCGACAGAAGACAAGGCCGTTCTAAGTACGGTGCTAAACGACCTAAATCTTAAGTTTTCCAACTCTTTCCTCTTTCTATTAGATAAGTAGGAAAAAGATAGAAACGTTAAGTAAGGCCAAATTAAAAATTTTTTTTAAATTTACATATTTTGGGTTCATCCTGAATAGTACGGAGAATTGAGATGCCAAGAAGACGCGTCGTAGGGCAACGAAAAATATTGCCAGATCCTAAGTTCCATAACGAACTTTTAGCAAAATTCATCAACATTTTAATGGTTGATGGCAAGAAATCTACTGCAGAGAAAATTGTATACGGTGCACTAGATATACTTTCAACAAAAGAAACTGAAAAAAGTCAAATAGAGTTGTTTGAAACAGCTCTTGAGAATATCCGTCCACAAGTCGAAGTTAAATCTCGTCGTGTTGGTGGTTCTACTTATCAAGTTCCTGTTGAAGTACGTCCAGTTCGTCGTAATGCACTAGCCATGCGTTGGTTAGTTGAAGCAGCTCGTAAACGTGGTGAAAAATCAATGGCTCAGCGCCTAGCTAACGAAATGTTAGATGCGTCTGATAGCAAAGGTTCAGCGGTTAAAAAACGTGAAGACGTTCACCGTATGGCTGACGCTAACAAAGCATTCGCTCACTACCGCTGGTAAACTAGCTGTATTGTGTGAAGGTTTTGCCTACTTTATTGTAGGAACCATGGCTAGCAAGAGTTGCTCTTGCTAGCCATACTCGTTTTTATTTAGTTAAATAAAGTAAGTTTTTAGTGTTGATGAATGCTTACTTAATTTAATTTTTTAGTAAAAATATTGGCTTGTCATATTAAGTTGATGGCCGTAAGAGGATTTCATTTTGGCTCGTATCACCCCTATAGAGCGTTACCGAAATATCGGTATCTGTGCGCATGTAGATGCTGGGAAAACGACAACCACAGAGCGCGTACTTTTTTATACTGGTCTTTCTCATAAGATAGGTGAAGTACATGATGGCGCAGCAACCATGGATTGGATGGAACAAGAGCAGGAACGAGGTATTACTATAACCTCTGCGGCAACCACTTGTTTCTGGAAGGGCATGGAAGGCCAATTTGAAAATCATCGCATTAATATTATTGACACGCCCGGTCATGTTGACTTTACTATTGAAGTTGAACGTTCTTTACGTGTGCTTGATGGCGCAGTATTAGTATTATGTGGCTCATCAGGGGTACAACCGCAAACAGAAACAGTATGGCGTCAGATGGAAAAATATTCTGTACCACGCATGGTTTTTGTTAATAAAATGGACAGAACAGGCGCTGATTTTTTATCGGTGATTGAACAGCTTAAAGATCGCCTTGGCGCTAATGCTGTACCCATACATTTGGCTATTGGCGCTGAAGATGAATTTAAAGGCGTAGTCGATTTAATAAAAATGAAAGCGATTAACTGGTCTGAAGAAGATCAGGGAATGACGTTTTCGTATGAAGATATTCCTGCCGATATGCAGGAACTTGCCGAGGAATGGCGAGAGAATTTAATTGCTGAAGCGGCTGAATCAAATGATAATTTGATGGAAAAATACCTTGAAGAAGGTGATTTAACCGAAGTTGAAATTAAAACTGGCTTACGTGCACGTACCATAGCCAATGAAATTGTTTTATGTAGTTGTGGTAGCGCCTTTAAAAATAAAGGCGTTCAAGCAGTGCTTGATGCTGTTATAGAATATTTACCCTCGCCAACAGAAGTTGCTGCTATTACGGGTATTAACGACGATAAAAATGAAACCGAAGGCACTAGACCTGCAGACGATACCGAACCTTTTGCAGCATTAGCGTTTAAGATAGCGACCGACCCTTTTGTTGGTACCTTAACTTTTTTCCGTGTTTATTCGGGCGTTGTTAAAACCGGCGATAGTGTTTATAACCCGGTTAAAGGTAAAAAAGAGCGTTTTGGTCGTATCGTGCAAATGCATGCAAATGACAGGCAAGAAATCAAAGAAGTATGTGCTGGCGATATTGCTGCTGCCATTGGTTTAAAAGATGTTACTACCGGTGATACTTTGTGTGCCGTGAATAATGTGATTACACTAGAGCGTATGGAGTTTCCTGAACCAGTGATATCGGTTGCTGTTGAGCCTAAAACATTAGCTGCCCAAGAAAAAATGGGGCTAGCATTAGGGAAATTAGCGGCAGAAGATCCTTCATTTAAAGTTAAAACAGATGAAGAGTCAGGTCAAACCATTATTTCGGGTATGGGTGAGCTACATTTAGATATTCTTGTTGAACGCATGAAGCGTGAATTCAGTGTTGAATGTAATGTCGGTAAGCCTCAAGTCGCTTATCGTGAAACTATTCGCAGTACGGTAAACGTTGAAGGTAAGTTTGTGCGCCAATCAGGCGGTAAAGGCCAATATGGTCATGTTTGGTTGAAGTTAGAGCCTTTAGATGAAGGGGCTGGTTTTGAGTTTGCTAATGAAATTGTTGGCGGCTCAGTACCAAAAGAATATATTCCTGCAGTAGAGAAAGGTTGTAAAGAGCAAATGGAAAGCGGTGTATTAGCGGGCTTTCCATTACTTGATATAAAAGCCACGCTTTATGATGGCTCTTTCCATGACGTTGATTCTAACGAAATGGCATTCAAGGTTGCGGCATCTATTGGCTTTAGAAAAGGCGTGCTTGAAGCAAGTCCGGTTATCTTAGAGCCAATGATGAAAGTAGAAGTAACCACACCTGAAACTAATATGGGTGATGTTGTTGGTGACTTAAACCGTCGACGCGGTATGATTGATGGTATGGATGAAGGTCCAGCAGGTTTGAAAATTGTAAATGCATTGGTTCCATTAGCTGAAATGTTTGGCTATGCTACCGACTTGCGTAGTGCTACACAAGGTCGTGCATCTTACTCTATGGAGTTTCAGCAGTATAATGAAGCACCGAAAATAGTAGCACAACGAATTATGGAAACTCGTTAGAGCTTTCATTAACAGAGTATTGAATATTTATATATGGCAAAGTCATTTTGACCGAGCCTTTTAATTTATATAGTTAACTAAACTTTAAGGTAATTGAAAAATGGCTAAAGAAAAATTT
>JAOPTQ010000165.1:0-1540 GCA_051531915.1 Colwellia sp.
TGCGACTAATACCGCTGAAATTTTAAAATCAGTTCGAGTGCTAAAGTCTACTTCATCTAATTGTACTGCTGCTAGATGCTCTTCTGATTTTTGCAGTAACGTTGCACCAATCGCTAACACTAAACAGCTAATGAACACTACGCCCATTCGATCCAAAAATGGCAATTCTGGGAACAACATTTTTACCGATATTGACAAGACTGCTGAGCCAATAGCTGCTATTAATGCAGCGTTAGCCGTCGTTTTCTTCCAGAACATACCTAAAAGAAATAGCACAACAATACCTGGCGTGAAGAAGCCAGTAAATTCTTGAATATATTGGAACGCTTGCTCATATTCCCCTAATAACGGTCTCGCCGTAAATAAGGCTATGATCAAGGCAACAAAACTTACTATTCGACCTACTAACACATAATGAGACTGTGATTTTTCTGGTCTACTTTGTCGGTATAAATCCATAGTAAAGATAGTAGCAACACTATTGGTCATCGAAGCAAGGCTTGATAAAATTGCCGCCACTAACGCCGCAAACACTAAACCTTTTAAACCAACTGGCATCAAGTTCATCAATTCAGGATAGGCATGATCAGGCTTGCCTAAATCAGGTAAAATCATCACTGCGGCAATACCCGGAAGTACGACAATAACAGGCATTAATAATTTTAAGAAAGCAGCAAAAGCAATACCTTTTTGCGCTTCTTTTAAATCTTTCGCAGCTAAAGTACGTTGAATAATATATTGGTTAAAGCCCCAATAAGATAAATTAACAATCCACATACCACCAATCAAAACAGAAATACCCGGTAAGTTGGCATAATGAGGGCTATCTGGTGATAAAATCATGTCAAACTTTTCAGGTAAAGCGGCGCTAAGTGTATTAAAGCCACTGACAATACCTTGACCTTCACTGATCATATCTAAGGTCATGTAAGATAAAAATAAACCACCAAAAATCAATAACACAACTTGAATAATATCAGTAAAAGCAACGGCTTTCAGACCACCATATAGTGAGTATGCTAACGATAAAATAGCTAAAACAATCATGCTCGTCGTTAAATCAACACCAGTAATGGCATTAATAGCTAAAGCACCTAACCATAATACCGAGGTTAAATTAACAAACACATAAACCGCTAACCAAAAAATGGCCATGGTCGTTTTTACCCGGTTATCATAACGCTCAAGTAAAAACTGCGGCATGGTATAAATTTTATGCTTTAAAAATATCGGTAAAAAATACTTACCAACAATAATTAACGTTAATGCTCCCATCCACTCATAAGAAGCGATAGCAAGACCAATAGCGTAACCAGAGCCCGACATACCAATAATTTGTTCCGCTGAGATATTAGCAGCAATCAATGAGGCACCAATAGCCCACCAAGGTAAGCTTTGTCCTGCTAAAAAGTAATCATCTGTAGTTTTATCATGACCCGCTTTTTCTCGCGAGACATAATAGGCTACCGCCATTAATCCGAGTACGTATATGACAAAAATAGCCATATCAACTGTATGTAACTGCATATTTATCCTTACT
>JAOPTQ010000166.1:0-1201 GCA_051531915.1 Colwellia sp.
GCTTTCTCTTGTTGCTATGGAAAGTTGTGGCGGGGCTCACTATTGGGCAAGGTTTGCTAAATCTCTAGGTCATAAAGTTATGCCTATACCGCCCAAACAAGTCAAACCGTTTAGAACGGGACAAAAAACAGATGCTAATGATGCCATCGCTATTGCCGTTGCCTCCCGAGCTGCAAACATAAAGCCAGCTAGGGTGTTAACCGCTGAAGAGCAAGGCCTGCAATCAGTTGGAAAAATGAGAGACTTACTTGATAAACAAAAGCTTCAGTTATCAAATCAAGTGCGTGGCTTATTGCTAGAATTTGGCATCATTATCAATAAAAGCATTAAAAGCTTTAAAGCACGGATACCTGAAATTTTAGAAGATGCTGAAAATCAGTTACCTATGCCAATGCGTAAAAGTCTCTTTCAAATGTGGGAATTATATTCCCGTCTAGAAGATGATTTTCAGGTGATGAATAAAGGATTAATACAGTTAACAGGGCAAGATGATGATTGTAAAAGATTCATGAAACTTGAAGGTGTTGGACCTATAACGTCTATGAGATTGAAAATACAATTAGGCAGTGGTGAGCATTTCAAAAGTAGTAGACAAGTATCTGCTTGTATTGGGCTTACCCCCAAGCAACATAGCAGTGGTGGAAAAGTACAACTCGGCTCGGTAGGAAAAAGCTCATGCGATAAACCCCTACGAAGTTGTCTTTTTTTGGGGGCAAGAGCCGTGGTATCCAAACTTAAAAACAGGCCGGCAAAAACTGAAAAAGAGCGCTGGCTTAAAGCCTTAATAGAGCGTAGAGGTGCTAACTGTGCATCAATGGCGTTAGCGAATAAAAACGCACGCACCGCCTATGCACTATTAAAAAACAATACAGATTACAACCCAGTATTAATAGCGACTTAATAATTACTAGAAATTAATTACACATTAACAAATAAAATTGCTACAAAAAAGATCTTAAAAAAGGTTAGACCAACCTTCAACAGCCTGAGTTTTGCTCTGAACATATAGAATGTCGTGAAGGAGAATAGGCATGAAGGTGCGAATACATCAAAGTGGCCGGGATAGCTTCCCATTATGAGCCCGAATATAAGCACGCATCTAAAATTTTAAAAGTTTTTTGTTGTACAATACGAGGAGTCCATATAAGCAAAAGCCAACTGTTTTTTGTACTTGTTTAACAGCTTGTTATGAAGCTGTCGC
>JAOPTQ010000167.1:0-683 GCA_051531915.1 Colwellia sp.
CTGACAACTGACAACTGACAACAATCAATTATTCATATTTTTATCGTTATCTTTTTGTGCATATTTGTTACCTCGCTAAAGTTGACGATAACTCTTATTTTTCAAAAGTTATCGCCGTTAACTCACGATAACCATATTTGTTATTACCGTTGAAACGCTAAAAGTTGAATTAACGGAATACTAAGGCCCTGGTAATAGCGGAACAACTTAATTTTATTTGAGCTGGGAAAAAATGTGCTCCCTAGATGTCCCCAATTTGGTTCTTTGGGAAATCCAGCTTTTTATGGAGTGATTTGACTTTCAAAGTCTCATAGCCATTCTACTATGGATTTACACAGAAAATGTCATTAAAGTTTATGAAAGGAAATGTTATATTCTTGACCATCAACCATTTTCCTTTTTTAAAATTATTAAAAACATTGCTAGTAAATCCAATTTTAATTTTTAATAATTTAAATTTCTTTGTTATTGTTCCCCCTGATTGGAGGAGAGAAAAAGGAAAAATCTCCAGCCAGCCAAAAACAAAATGCTGGCCAATAAATGAAGACAATAACAAATGCAGCTGTTGCAGTAAAAACAAGAATAAAGAGAACTCCCTCTGTCAGTTGAAGTGTGGAATTAAAAATCGTATTGCTATTGGTAAAACTTAATAATACCAACAATTTGCTGTTGGGACTTCCTGG
>JAOPTQ010000168.1:0-5985 GCA_051531915.1 Colwellia sp.
ACTTAATCAACTTGGTATAATAATATTAGGAAAAAAAGAGTTCGTTTCTTTCTTAATAATATCGTTTGATAAAGTCAAACAACAATCCATTAATTGTGTATTCATTCGCTGATTATAAAGCGACATCATCCTGAAATTTTTAGCTAAACTCAATTGCAACTCCTAAGTACATAACGTATTACTATGCGGCAAAAAATGGTTGGATAAAATAAGCCAACACAATTTTTTCCGTTTGAAGCCCTTGTTAAATGTTTTTTATACGTGCAGTAACTTCTATTTCTAATTTCATTTGATCATCAAATAATTCGGCAACGAACATAGTTGCTGCGGGGTGAGCAACACCTAAGTATTGTTTGAACGTAGGCCAACAAGGTTCAAAGTCTAATTTATTAGGAAATATATAATGAACACGTACTATATCATCGAGAGTACTACCCGCTTCAATTAGCGCACTTTCAATGTTTTTAAAGCATTGAACCGCTTGCTCAATAACATTAGAAGATATAGACATTGTTTTATAGTTAAAACCTGTTGTCCCCGAAACAAAAACATAGTCACCATCAACAACCGCACGAGAGTAACCTATTTCTTCTTCATATTTAGAACCACTCGAAATTAATTTACGAGACATAACAACTCCTGATTAAATATCTAACGCCTTGCTCAGCGGAAAATTACTGAGCACAGATTTTATGACTTTGTTTCAAAATGAGAAAACTGCACTTTAGTGTCTGAATAACTAAATATTTTTATAGTATGTCATTCATTTAAATTGTCCAAATATACCTGTTACTATTTCCTCTAATGAATCACCGACACCATCAAAACTAGCATTAGATATAACAGATATTCCAATATCATGTTTTGGGTATATAACTAACCAATTTTGCATACCATAAATGCCACCATGATGACTATAACTAAGAACATTATCCTCTTTACTAATATACCAATGGTAACCAACCGACAAATTTTTATTTATTTGATATAGTTCCTTATGAGACTCAGTTATTACGTCATTGGTGTCATCAAGTTGTAGTTTGATAAATTTCAGTAAATCAGATGTCGTTGAATTTAGTCCAACAGTACCACCCCAAAGTTTTCTTTCGAAGTTTGGCATTAACTCGCCGTCGCCGTTATAGCCTTTAACAAGTTGTAATGTATCTTTCACGAATGCTGTATCGTTCATCTGTTGAGCATTCAAAATAAATTCTTGTAATATGTCGTCATACGGTTTCTCGTAAACTGTCTCTAATATAAAAGCCGTAAGTTCGGGAGCTGTATTAGAATAAAAATATTTACTCCCTGGTTCAGAGTTCATTTTTATTTCAGCTAAACCATCAAAAAAAACTGTCTTATTATCTCCTTTAATTGGGAAATTAGGAAAATTACTAGTATGTGTAAGAAGATGCTTAATGCGTACAGGCTTTCCATTAAACTCAAGATTTGGATACTCTCTATTTAAATATTTTCTTACATCATCATCTAAGCTGATTTTTCCATCTAAGACCGCTTTAGCAGCCAACATTCCTGTGAAAATTTTAGTTACCGAGCCTAGTTCATAAAATGACTTGTCTGTAGGTTTATTTCCTTTTCCGGTTTCAAGTTCACCATAATGTTTTGTAAATGATTTACCTCCTTTATATACACCTATAGAGACAGAATGAAAGCGTGAATCCTTTAATAATTCATGAGCATAGTGGTCTATAGATGCCTCTAATGTCATTTCTTGAGTGTCAATTTGAGAGTGATCACATCCCATAATAGAGGTTAAAATAAGTATAATTAATAAAGGTTTCATCTTTTTCCTTTCATCCTGAAACTATGACAATCAACGTTGATTAAAAAAGCTTCTAACGCCCTGTTAAGATTTTTTTCCGTTGGCTAAAATGTGAAGCGAAGCAAAACCTAGCCAACTGTAAAAAGTCCTGCTTTATTATTTTGTTAGGCAACTATTTCATTTTCCGCCTGTAAGTATTCAATCGCTTCATGTACAGACATTATCCTTGGGTAATTTTTACATGGAGTCCAAAAATAGGGTTCGTTAGACCAAATCCATTCTGTGTATGGCGATACAACGACGCTAAATATTTTTTTAGCCCAACTGAAGTCATAATTAGTCCCTGTTCGATTACTCTCAATAAAGCTTTCGAGTGTACTAACTTGTTCTAGTTTTTTTTCAAAATCATTGCATCGTGTTCTAATCGTTTTTGGATTACCAATCATAAAATCTAAGGGGCGCTCTGAGGCTCTACATTCAAATAGATATAGGCGATCTTGTACCCTTATAGCAACATCTACTTCTCGTTGTTTTTGGTTAAATTTAATTTCAGTCGATTGCATAATAACATCTAATCCAGCAGCTATAGCAGCCTCTGCAAAAGCATATTCAAATTCAACACCTTTTTTGCTTTTTGGATCATAATTTCTAAGACCAAAAAAAACATTTGTTAGCAATGGATACCATGAAGAGTAATCACACAGGTATAAATCATTAATCTTGACTAAAATTGACTTAGGGCCATTTGACCAAAGACCTACATATTTTTGTTTCAGTTTATCTAAAGTAATAAAATCTAAAATATCATCAAGTTGATCTTCTAGTCTTGACGGCTTTATATTATTTTTGTCACGTAACAACTTCACATAATCAAGTATTTCATTTTTAATATCATCCAATGTCCGCCCATATAAGTTGTAAGCTCTTTGGAAACTTATATAAAATTTCATTCCTTCTTTACTGCTTTTATCTAGACCTTCGGTTGATGCCCCTGAACTATTCGCCACTAACAAATGAGAAAAGACAGTAGCTATTTGGCAAAACTCTAAGAATCCAAATTTATATTTCTTTTCGAAAAATTTTTCAAGGTACTTATGCGAAGAGTAATACTCTAAAGAGTTAACATACCATGGTATATAATTTGGAGAAAAATCCTGAAACATCCCCTTAATCCCAAAGTCTTTTAACGTATAACGAACTGGGTTTAAAAATGCGCACAATATGGTGTCATTGACGCTGTTTATTTTTGAAGGAGTAAATGTACCTAAATTACTAGTCAATCCAGATTTAGGAGAATTTTCTTCATCACGCTTATCAAAAGATGTTATTAATAATTCTTGTTCTACTGTTCTATCTTCAAATATATCACCGGATTTAGATATTTTTAACTTAATCCCTTTTCCCAAAGCTCTCATTTTTGCTGAAATATACCAGTATTGATAAGCCAAGCCCTCAATATAATAAATATCTAATATATCTTCTTCACTAAACTTAGTAAGTACCCATTGAACATTACTATTTTTTAAATTAGTTGCATACATATCTACTACCTTTTTAGAAAAGGCTCTTTTCATAGACTTAATTAACATTCCTCCCAAAATATCATTAAAATCCACTTCGCTAGATAAAGCATAATCGTCATTTTTTGATAAATCACTGTACTTAAAAATTGCTTGTTCTACATGATTTCGCACAGTTATAGTAGTAGATTCATTTGTATTGCCCCCCAAATCACTAGCAAGACATGGCGCAATACGTCTATATAAATGAATCCAATAAAATACAGAGTGCTTCTCTATGGTATTTTTAAGCTCAGATTCGAGCTTATCTAACTTTTTCATTAGAGTAATATGTTGTTGATCTTCGGTTTCAACATTGAAAATATTTCTAACATTTAATGAAATACTATGTCTGAATTTTTCCGATTCAATCACACACTTCTGATGTATTTCTGCCTCATATTTTTCATGTATCTGTGCAAACACTATCTTGTAGTACTCTGGTATCATAATGGCATCATTTACTGGTTTTTTCTTTCTTCTCTTTCGTGACTTTGCCATACAATTACCTTATAAATCTAAAACAATTTGAGTTACCAACGCCTCGTTAAGAGGCGAAAAATCGTTGGCTAAAATGTGTAGCGGAGCGGAACTAGCCAACTGTTATTTGTTCCGCTTGAACAGCTTACATCTTTTCTACAAACAAATATTTTTTGATAAAGCGTGATAGTAAAATTATACCCACAAAAATGAATAAAAAGCCTATAGCAAAAGGTAAGTAGTCCCAATTATTAATACTGAAACCGGTAAATATAGCTCTAGAATTAAGAAAAAATAACGGTCCCGTGATAAAGAGCATTAATATACTTCGAAGTTCAGTGCTTTGCGATGAATCATTTTTACGACAAGAAATTATCAAACCAAACCCTAAAAAAGAAAATGAAATAGCTAATAAGCTAACCAAGTCATAAACATCCATTGTAAGAGATTCCTTAATATGTAACACCTCGTTAAGAGGCGAAAAATCGTTGGCTAAAATGTGTAGCGGAGCGGAACTAGCCAACTGTTATTTGTCCTTTTAAACGACTTATAGCACTATTAACCCAATTGATTAACAATATGAGCCGCACAAATTTTGTTTCCTGATGGATCACGTAAATAACCTAAATACAATTGTCGTTCACCAGAGATTCTAATACCCGGAGGTTCTTCACAAGATATTCCTCCATTAATAATTCCCGTTTCATGCCACATATCTACAAGTTTTGGGGATAAAGCTGCAAACCCTATTGTCATGCCATTTCCATGACTAGCAAGTTCGCCATTAATAGGTTTGGTTAATAAAAACACTCCAGATTCACTTCTATACATACAGCGACCTTTATGATCTATTATTCCCTCGCTATACCCTAGTACTTCCATAATAGAATCATAAAACTTCTTCGATTCTTCAATATTATTAGTTCCTAACATTACATGACTAAACATATATTAATACTCTATTTTATTTAAGGTTAATTAGGTGCAAAACTTTTAAGCGCTATAACGCTTTGCTAAGCGGCAATAAAATTGTTGGCTAAAATTGTGTAGCGAAGCGAAACGTAGCCAACTGTTACGTGTCCTTGTTGATTTGCTTGTTAGCCATTTTGGAATATATCACTCGAGGATAATTAAGGATGTTGATATTCTTCTTTTCCAACTCCCTTAACGCATTACTGCCAATCCATTTTGCCGACTTGCTTTGAAAAGTAGAAAGTCTTTTCGATAAAGTTACTGCCTCAACATTAAGGTCATAATTTCTCTTACCTATATTCCTAAGTGCCCAATTGACAGCCTTCTTAACATAAAACCTATTATCTATAGCTTCTTTCTCAATTAATGGTAAGAACTGTTTAAACGCTTCATTATGAGCATTTTTATCTGCCATACAATAGGCGGCTATAATTACGAAGCCTGCTCGTTTTTCAAATTCACGTTCTCTTAATGTCCATTCAAGTATTTTCTGTCGTGCAAATACGCTTTTAGCAAACAACCCCATAGAAAATGAGTCGCATATTTCCCAGTTCTCAAATGTTTTTACCCATACTTCCATCAAGTCTTCAGTAATGTCAGAAGGTTTGAACATTTTACTACACAGGATACGAGCTTCATAAATATCTGTTTCAAAAAGCTGTATTGCAAGTTCATTATTTTGTCCAAGTGCTTTGGCTATTACTTTTAAATCTTTATGATAAATACCGAGTGAATTATCTGCACTAATACCAAATTTTTCACGTTTTATCTTAACCTTTTCAGGATCGGCCAAGTATTCAAGTTTTTTTATAACGTCTTCAAGTCTCATTTTTCGTTTATTACTAATGCTTGATTAAGGTAGTATTCGATTTTTTCTTTGTTGATTGATGTTAATGGTAGGACTCGCATAACTTTTCCAGAACCAGTGAGAAGATCAAACTGATCTTCCATTCGAGCTCCCTTTAAGAAGCCTATATCTATTCCATGCGGCATGGTTCTCATATGACATATCCCTCCATTTTTATCGGAATATGTTGTTATACGGTCTTTCTTAGTTTCAATAAGACCAAATGTGAGCAAAAACTCTCTCGTTTTTAGAAAGAGTTCTTTATATTTTGAATCTACATCAATATCAAATTGCACAATACTTTCCTTGATGGCTAACGCCCTGTTAACAGGCAATAAAATAGTTGG
>JAOPTQ010000169.1:0-532 GCA_051531915.1 Colwellia sp.
CCTGAAATTGAGAATACATCTTCAATTGGCATGATGAATGCGCCATCAATAGCACGCTCTGGCTCTGGAATATAAGTATCTAACGCGTTAGCAAGTTCAATTACTTTTTCTTCCCATTGAGCTTCACCGTTAAGTGCACCTAAGGCTGAACCTTGAATTACTGGTAAATCATCACCTGGGAAGTCATATTCGCTAAGAAGTTCACGCACTTCCATTTCTACTAATTCTAATAATTCTTCATCGTCTACCATGTCACATTTGTTCATGAATACGATAATGAAAGGAACACCAACTTGACGTGATAACAAGATATGCTCACGTGTTTGTGGCATAGGACCATCAGTAGCCGCAACTACTAAGATAGCGCCATCCATTTGTGCAGCACCGGTAATCATGTTTTTGATGTAATCGGCATGACCAGGACAATCTACGTGAGCATAGTGACGGATTTCTGTATCATATTCGATGTGAGAAGTATTGATGGTAATACCACGCTCACGCTCTTCTGGAGCATTATCGATTTGGGCGAAAT
>JAOPTQ010000170.1:0-566 GCA_051531915.1 Colwellia sp.
ACAAAACACTCTACAATGCGCTCCAGTTCCAAGGGGTTGAGTTAAAACAACGCGTCTAGGGACTGTTTTGATAAGTTATCTCAATCGAAAGCTCGATAAACGGATAACTTAACGTTTTAAAATGAAGAAAAAGTTTTTAGCTTTATTTTAAATAAAACGTTGACATCAAAACTGGGGGGCGTACAATGCGCATCCTGCTTCGGGCTAACGGCAACGTTAACCAAAAGCAAAAAGATTTATTTAAGGTGTAAACGAATGCGATTTATACCTATCTTCATCCCTTATAGGGATAAGATTTTCTTTAACAATTAGTTATCATGCAATTTGTGTGGACACTCACATTAACTTGTTTTTACAAAGCTCTTTACTTTTATTAGTAAGGGCAAAAAAACGCTTAATGAAGACTGTTCATGCAAAATATAAAACTTAAGGTTATGCAAATAATCTTAACTATGTAATGCGTTACTTATTTTCTTTTAAAGAAAGTGGGTAACACGACAGAATTCATTGAGCAGTTATGCATGCCTTTTATTTCGGTAAAAGCGTGACGTAACACAAACGATTTT
>JAOPTQ010000171.1:0-1695 GCA_051531915.1 Colwellia sp.
CAAACTCACTAATGATCACAGGAACGCCATTCTCTGTGCTCCAATCAGCAGCCTTCTGAAAAGTAGCTTTTACTGCGCTGATATCTGCTTCAGTTCCCCAAGTGCCATTTCCTTCTCCTCCAAACCCCCAAGGATTATAAGAGTGATAGTACCCTATGATATATTCATCATCAGGCACAGCCATATTTTCCAAATCTTGAATGGCAGACCATCCAGCACCAGAGATAATGACTTTCCTGGTGGGGTTAGATGCTCTAATAATAGCTAAAGCTTCTGCGTTCGCTTCATCAGCTTCTACCCGTGACATTCCTTGAGGTTCATTTAAAGGCTCGAACAGTAAACTGTCAGACTTCATGTGAAACCTCTCTACGATTTGAGTCCAAATTGCCTTGAACCTATCTAAGTTCTCTTCATTATAGTCTTCTTTCAACCATCCCTCGTGGTGCATATTCATGATTACTAGAAGTTCATTGTCCAAAGCCAAGTCAACAAGGTGTTCCACTCTGTCCATGAACGCTACATCCACATCATATGGAGCTGCTGTACCAGTATGTTGATCCCAAGTAATTGGAATTCTCAATGAGGTAAAGCCTGCGTCTCTGTATCCCTTGAAGTAATGATCCTGAGCAACTGGAGCCCAAGAACCTTCAGTAGGCGCGTCTAAGGTGTTACCCATGTTGATCCCTCTCCCCATTCTATCCACTGCCTCTTTGGAAGTCATCTGTGCTTGCGTATTAGAAATAAACGCCAACATCAAGCATGCGATACCTAAAACTTTAAAGTAGTTTTTTCTCATAATTATTAGTCTTTTATATTAACAATAGTTTTTGTCGGTAGAAAAAAATCTATTGCATCAAAACTAGCCTTTGAATTGAATAACTATCTATGGTAAAATTCACAAAGAAGACAGGCTTATGTAAAATTGACCTTTGATATAATTCAGAATTTATTAGAAAGTAGCATGCAAAATCCCTCAATAATTCATGAAAGTAGATTGAAGGTTGTTTAATTTCAATGAGAGACTTACGATATCTGATACTTGATATTCTAGATCAATGAAGATGCCAGTACTTACTGCATAATTATCATCGTTGTTCAAGTGTTCTTTGTATCATTTGAAACTTAATTGAGATATATAGTTTTACCAGATGCGGCTTGTCTAGCTCAATATTTCTATCATGTAAGTCTGTAATTTAAACGAATTCCCAGGTTAATACTTTGATAGTAATGTAGTTGTCTTATTTCAATGCTGAGTCATTTAGGTCAGTAGATTTAAAGAACAGTAACAATACGAAGTATCAATTGGGAGAAATAATGATCATTAGTTGAGTTACTTTCATCATAACCTTGTTAGCTATAGAATTGATGCGATAGAACTACAGTTAGAAACATTATTTTATCATTTGAAAGTTTTAAACGATCTAAAGAACATTTAAAACAACATGGGATAGTCAAAGTATATAAAATGGTCTGATGATGTGTTTAATGAATTTATTTAAGCTGCTGACTAATAGATTTATACAGATAAATAATTACAAATTATTAGTTATTTGTGATAAAGTATTAATTGCTGTTGTGTACAAATACCTTTGTCGTTTGTGAGATAAATACTTGGTCGAGGGTCTGCGCTAGAAGTAATTTTGAGCTATCAATTTGTCTCTAAGCCCTGTATCGATGGGTGCTTAAGAGATGTTT
>JAOPTQ010000172.1:0-5517 GCA_051531915.1 Colwellia sp.
AAGTGACGGGCTTTTTGCTGTATGGTGTTTGAAACGCAGTTACGCCGATGGTTAAAGGCGTGTGGTGCTTCTCTCTTTTACTCTACTATTAATAGCTAAATTTTTTTCGCTAATTATTCATATTTTCTATAAGATGTCAGGCAATTAAAATTTATACGGATACTAACATGCGCAAAGAAACTACTGCTATTCATGCGGGATACACTCCTGAACAAACGACAAAAGCGGTTGCTGTTCCTATTTATCAAACGAGTAGTTATGCTTTTGACGATACTCAGCACGGCGCTGATTTATTTGATTTAAAGGTAGAAGGTAATATTTATACGCGTATTGGTAACCCAACCCAAGCGGTATTAGAGCAAAGAATTGCTGAACTGGAAGGTGGAATTGCAGGATTAGCGTTAGCATCGGGAATGGCTGCGATTACTGCCACCATTCAAACCCTTGCAAGAGTTGGTGATAACATAGTCAGTATTAACAAGTTATACGGTGGCACCTATAATTTATTTGCTCATACACTTCCTCAACAAGGTATTGAAGTTCGCTTTGCAGCTCATAATGATTTTGAAACACTTGAAAGCTTAATTGATAATAAGACTAAAGCGGTATTTTGTGAAACAATTGGTAATCCATCAGGAAATATTGCGGACATTGAAAAAATGGCTGAAATTGCTCATAAGCATGGTGTTCCGTTAGTCGTTGATAATACTGTTGCCAGCCCTGCGTTATGTCGTCCATTTGAACATGGTGCTGATATTGTTGTTCATTCTTTAACTAAATATATTGGTGGTCATGGTACATCAATTGGTGGAATTATTGTTGATTCAGGTAAATTTCCATGGCAAGAACATAGTGAGCGTTTTTCTCAACTTAATTTGCCCGATCCTTCTTATCATGGCGTTAGTTATACCGAAACCTTTGGTGTAGCTGCTTTTATTGCTAGAGCACGGGTTGTACCTCTTCGAAATATGGGGGCTGCTATTTCCCCTATGAATGTTTTTTTGATTTTACAAGGCGTTGAAACCTTACCTTTACGCATGGAGCGTCATTGCTTTAATAGTTTACGTGTAGCTGAATATTTACACGCTAGTAGCAATGTTTCTTGGGTAAACTATGCAGGGTTAACTTCATCTGATGATCATCAGCTTGCGCAAAAATACTTACCGCAAGGAAGTAGTGGCATTTTAAGCTTTGGGATTAAAGGGGGCGAACAAGCCGGAGCTAAATTTATTGATGCTTTAAATTTAATTGTTAGGTTAGTTAACATTGGGGATGCTAAATCTTTAGCTTGTCATCCGGCATCAACAACTCACAGACAGTTAAATGCCCAAGAACTGGCTAAAGCAGGTGTTAGTAAAGAAATGGTGCGTTTATCTATTGGTATTGAACATATTGATGACATTCTGGAAGATATAGAGCAAGCATTATTCGCTAGCCAAACTGCATAGTTATTATAGAGAGTAAAATAATACTAGCCTGCTGCTAATTCATTGGCAGTAGGCGAGCATACTCATTAAAAATCTATTGCCTTAATGTTCTACCTTGTGGAGCATCATTAATATGTGTACTTCTAAATGGATTTATATCTAAACCACCACGGCGAGTGTAACGCGCAAAAACGGTTAATTGTTCTAATTTGCAAAATTTTTGTAGATCACAAAAAATTCGTTCAACACATTGCTCATGAAATTCATTATGCTGACGAAAAGAAATTATATACTTCAGTAATATAGCGCGATCTATTGGCTTACCTTTATATTGAATGTAAACACTTGCCCAATCAGGTTGGTTGGTGATTAAACAGTTTGATTTTAACAAGTGGCTAACCAGTTGTTGCTCTATTATTATTTCGTTTTTATCCACTTTTTGTGAGTTTTTAAGTAGCTCAGCTTGGTATTGGTAACTATCAATGAAAATATCTTCATCATCAATACATAGCGCATTTTTATAGACAGGTGCTATTTCAAGGGCAGGGCAACGGTCAACATTAAATAAACTCACCTTGGCATTACAACCAGTAATAAAAGATAAATCTTTTTTTAGCACTTTTTTAACAGATTCAATAGAAGAAAATTTACTTTGGTTAAAGCTATTCAAATACAGTTTAAATGATTTTGATTCAACTAAATTCGGACTCGTACAGCTAAAGCGAAATTCAGCGACAGCCACTATAGGCTTGCCTTTGCTATTTAACCAAGATAATTCATAACCGTACCAAACATCTTCGCCAACAAAAGGTAAATTAGCATTATCAAGCGCTAAATCATCTCTGTTTAAACTTCTCGGTACCGCTTGTAATAAATCTGGGTTATATTTGCTGCAATATTTAGTTGCTTTGCCAAGTGTTAATTGACTTAATTCTTTTGCATTATGATAAGTTGTCATAAATTTTCTGTCGTTAGCCGTTTTAACAGTGTATACGGGTATAAATTACATAATTACTATTTTAAAGGATATTTACTTTAGATGACATCAACAAATCAAACATTACTAAACAGCAGTACAATGAACAAGGTATTAACGGAGTCGATACATGATTTTGCTCAACAATGTATGAGTAAATATCAAAACACTTATGGTGAAATGCCTGTGGTTGAAAAAGATGAACAGTGGCCCTCCCCTTGTGAGCAAGGAAAAGCTAAAGGTGAAAATATTTTTTGGCAGCCCATAGAAATTTGTTCATCAAAAAACAGTAACATTCATTTTAACAATGTTGAAACTGCTCTCAATTTAACCCTTCATGTAGATATAAAAACATATTTCACCACTATTTTTAGTGGAGAACTGTTAGCCGAGTGCTCTGAGGGAAAATTATCATTATTATTTGCTTGGAATGAAGATGATTTTCAACGTTTACAAGAAAATATTATTGGTCATATTTTGATGAAGCAAAGAATGAAACAGCCAGAAACTGTATTTTTTGCTGTTACCGATGAAGAGGATCTTATTATTTCGATAGCGAATGACACTGGTGAGGTTTGGGTTGAACGTGTTGGCTGTAAACCGCATAAAAAATTAAGTAATTCTGTTGCGGATTTTATTGGTGAATTAAAGCCTATAGTAATGTCCGTTAACGACTAGTTATTATTTACAGATTGTTTAATGATTAAATTGAGTTGAATAATTTGTTGCTTGAGTTCTTTTATCTCTTTTTTCATTTCAGCTAACTCTTCTGATAATTCTACCGTCAGTGTTTCTTTAATGGCTTGTTGAATACTCTGTTTAGTTAATTGGTTGATTTCTAATTCGTTAGTGAGAGTTGAACCTTTGCCAATACACTGCTTTGAATTATTTAGCACGATAAAATCAGGATCATGCTGCCAACCTTTTAAGGTATTAATAATAGTGGGTAAAGGCACTGGTTTAGTTAACCTCGTTTTAAGTAAAGCAACTGTTGGTTTTTTTCCTTCATTAGCAAGTTGGTTTGCTAAGATTAATATTTCATCGATAGTTGTCATTTTGATTAAATTCTGTAGCTGTTCTGTTAAAGTTACTATATTTTAGTGAATTATACTAAAGTGTTTAGTTGTGAAATAGAAGGTTTGTTTTTTAATGTTATAAAATCAATATGTTACATTGTTGGTTTGTTTTTTGCTATATATTTACTACTAAATAATAATTACTTTAATCTTGAGAGTTTACCATGAAAAAATCTTTACTTGCTTTACTTGTTGCCGCGCCACTTGCACTTACTTTATCTGGATGCGTTATTTCTGTTAATGATGGTGAAGTTGATCACAGCTTTGGCACTGATTTTGAAGATAGAACCTATAAAAACCGTAAACAAATAGCAAAAGTTCAACTTGGTAGTAGCTTTGTTGATATTCAAGAAAAATTAGGCGTGGCTGACTTCTCTGAAACGTATTCAAACAATGATAAAACAATTCGTGTACTTTACTATCGTACACAGCGTAAGCATAAAGACGGTTTAACAACTAAAGATGAATGTACTTACCTTCACTTTGAAAACGGAGCCCTTGTTGAAACAGGCAACGGTGAGAATTATAGTAAAAAAAGTAGTAACTAAAAAATCATAATTTCTACCAAATTATTTATTAAAAGCACATCTATTGATGTGCTTTTTTGCGCTAAATTTGACCTTGTTTTAACAAAACTGCTAATGTAGTCGTTTGTTTAACACGGGTATAAGGATATTTAATGAGTAATGTTATCGCTACAGAAAATGATGTTGATGTAAGAGCTACCTATCTCGGTGCGGAAGAGTTAAAGTTGGCAGCGTCGTTACTGTACCAGGCTTATCATGATGATCCTGTATTTTTAGATATTTTTAACAGTGAAAAAGATGATTATGAACAACGATTAAGAACTTCTATTAGAGAAGAATTAAATGCCTTTTGGCAAGCAAAACAACCTATGATAGGTTTATATAAAGGTGAAACTTTAATGGGTGTTGTTTGTATCAATAGTCCTGATGATAGTCTCACTAGCGATCGGTTTTGGCACTGGCGTTTAAAAATGCTACTTGGAGCAGGTTATTTTAGTACCAAGCAAATGATTAAAAAAGAGCAAACTGTTTTTGCTGCTGTTCCAATGAAAAAATTTCATATGTTGTCATTTATTGCTGTTCATCCACTGCATCAACAAAAAGGATTTGGTCAATATTTAATGGCCGCAGTTAATACCATATTAGAAGAACATGCTGATAGTGAAGGTGTTGCTGTATATGCAACCACTGAAAAATTTAAAGCGTTTTTTCACACGGCTAATTATCAATTAGTTGATGATGTAACTATTGGTAAAGTTTCAGGCTCTTTAATGGTTTACTACCGTAATGAATAAGCACCACTTCCTTTTTATCTTGTTTCTATGTAAGACATATCTTACATAAATGTGAGATATGTCGGTATTTTTATTGTTTTTGTTTTTATTGTTCAGGTTAACTTTTTGAAAATAAAAGGAAAATTAAACTAATGATAATGTTACATATTAATTAATTGTTAATTTAATTTTTTACTACCTTAGAAATTTGTTTTAAACCTGTATTATTAATCATGTCAGGAAGACACAGAGCATGAAGCTTTTTGAAGGAGACTTAAGGATTAAGTCTAGCGATAGGGGCTATCGCTAACGGATGAAATAAACAAGGATGTGAGTTTATTACGGATGATAAACGTCAGGAAGACAATGCTAGAAGGCACTAAAGGATTAATAGGACATGAATTAATAATTCATACGGACGTAAACTAAGGATAGTTCTTTAAGGATGACGAGAGAACACTAAATAAGTGTGCAGGATGCACAAAAGCTAGTTAAAAAAATGCGACTCTGTTGAGTCGCATTTTTTATGTCTGATTTTCAGCTAGATTATGACTAATACCAATTTGATTAAATTTCTTCCCAACTCAGAGCTATGCTCAATGTTCAGTAACAAGGCGAATTTGTTTAGATCTAGTCATTCTAAATCAAATAAATTTAATGATGTTAATGGGCATAGAACAAGCTCCCAAAGGGCGAGTATCTAATAAAAGGTAAAGGCTTACAAGCTGCGTTATTGAT
>JAOPTQ010000173.1:0-912 GCA_051531915.1 Colwellia sp.
CGTCAAGGTACTCGTGCTCAGAAAACTCGCTCAGAAGTTAGCGGCGGTGGTGCAAAACCATGGCGTCAAAAAGGTACTGGCCGTGCACGTGCTGGTACTACCCGTGGTCCAATCTGGCGTACAGGTGGCGTAACATTCGCTGCTAAACCTCAGGATCACAGCCAAAAAGTTAACCGTAAAATGTATCGTGGTGCTATTGCTAGCATCCTATCTGAACTAGTTCGTCAAGAACGTCTAGTTGTGGTAGAGAACTTTTCGGTAGAAACGCCTAAAACTAAAGAATTAGTTGCTAAGCTAAAAGGCTTAGAGCTTAAAGACGTTTTGATTGTAACGAAAGAAGTTGACGAGAACTTGTTCTTATCAGCACGCAACTTATATAAAGTTGACGTTCGTGACGTTGCAGCAATCGACCCTGTAAGCTTAGTTGGTTTCGAAAAAGTTTTAATCACTGCTGATGCAGTTAAAGAAATTGAGGGGATTTTAGCATGATAAACGAAGAACGTTTGTTGAAAGTGCTTTTAGCACCAAATATCTCTGAAAAAGCAACTACCGCTGCTGAAGCAAACAACACTGTTGTTTTCAAAGTAGCTACAGATGCAACTAAAGCTGAAATTAAAGCAGCGGTTGAGAAACTTTTTGAAGTTACAGTTGAAGGTGTTAATACACTTAATGTTAAGGGTAAAGTAAAACGTACCGGTGCTCGTTTTGGTCGTCGTAACGACTGGAAAAAAGCCTACGTTACTCTTGCAGAAGGTAGTGACATCGACTTCGTTGGCGCGGAATCATAAGGAGCAGTTAAAATGGCTATAGTAAAATGTAAACCTACTTCTCCGGGTCGTCGTCACCTAGTTAAAGTGGTAAACAAAGAGCTTCATACAGGTAAGCCTTATGCACCACTATTAGACACTAAGT
>JAOPTQ010000174.1:0-3368 GCA_051531915.1 Colwellia sp.
TAGCAATTTCAGCCGAGGTAGAGGCCATCTCTTCTACCGCTGTTGACACTTGAATAGTTTCCAGTTTTTGCCGATCAGAAGAATGTTCAAGGTTACGCTGTCGATCCGTAGACTTTACCGCTATTTCAGATAAATCAAGACTCGTTTTTTTTATATTACGAACATCTGCCCCTAAGGTTTTTATGAAGTGATTAAAATAGTTTGCAATATCATTTAATATATCAATAGGGCTACTAACAATAGTTTGAGTTAAATCACCTTCACCGTTTGCCAAGGCTTTAACCGATGCCGATAAATTTTTAAGGTCACTATAAATGAGTTTAATTGCAAAGCTCACAATAAAGCCAACAATACCAGCAACAATTAACGTTGTTATTGCACTGTTAGTAATATTACTTGTTTGAGAGTTAGAAATTGTTGTTTCAATGGTAGAAATAACCTGCTCCATAGAATCAATATAAAAACCCGTACCTAACATTAAGTCCCATTGGCTAATATAAATGGCATAACCATATTTTGGAGAAGCTTCACTTTCATTCGGTTTAGGAAACCAATAAGTATAAAATCCGTCGCCACTTTTACCCTTATTAATTAAATCTCGAATAATATATTGATTTTTTTTATCTTGCAGATCCCAATAGTTCTTTCCAATATCCGTTGTTTTACTCCCCATTAAAACACGTTCGCCATCACCTTTATAACCAAAGATATAACCAGATCCTTGATCAAAGGTTAAACCTTTCAACAATTGTAATGCTTCATCATAACCTTCTGTTCCGGGTTTGTTAGCTAATGGTTGAATAAGTGACTCTACTGAATCCATAATACTTTTCAAACGCTCTTTTTCAATATCTAATATTGTATCTTCTGTTAGTTTAGTAACATCACCACCAAAGCTATTAAGCGAATTGAACTGTAGAAAAACCCCTAAAAAAGCAATAATTAAAAACGGGATAAAAGCTAACGCATAAATTTGAACTCTCAATGATTTAAACATACTTCCTCTGAATTATAATACTTTGATTTACCTTAATTAAAGGATAGAACACTTTTAATATTTTTCATATAAATTTAGCAAAATTCCCTTTCCTTTTCACATAGTTATTGACAAATCACTATGATTAAATTACTTTTGTATACATATAATATTCAACAACTTACATTCAAGGAAGTTAATATGTTGAACAAAGCATTATCTCACTTATCTACTGTTAGTTTTACTTTTCTTATCTACTTTTTTAACGGCATCCATGGTGTCAAATCAGCAGAAAATAATTACTTACCATTATCTGCTTACAGCGCTCTAAAAAGTAAAAGCATGTTAACGGTATCTCCTAATGGAAAAATGATTGCCTATAGAATGACAGACAAAAATAAAGACTTGTTTGTTATCGTTGATACAACTAAAAGCAAAATGGTTAGTGCCATCAATATTGCTGATATTCAACCTAAAAAGGCTTATTTTATTAACAATAAACAATTGCTTTTTATTGCTTCTAGATATCAAAGGCTTGCAGGCTACAAAGGTAAATATAATGTCAATACAGCGCTCGTTTTTAATATTGACGATAAAAAAATCAAAGTACTTTTGAGACCCGGAGGTGGTATCGCAACGGGACAAACAGAGTTAGGTAATGTGGTTGGTATTTCTAATGATGGAAACTGGGCTTATATGCCTGCCTATGTCGGCAAAGAAAATTCCGTTTTAAAGTATAGTTTAATGGCTGTAAACCTGAAAAAACCAAGTAAAACACCATATATTCACACGAAAGGCACCGCTGATACTATAGATTACTTTATGCACCCTCATACAGATGAAGTACTTGCTCGTGAACGCTATAATAATGATGACAACTTACATTCTATTGAAGTGTTAAAAGATGGGCAATGGCAGTTAGTTTTTAAGGAGGAAACGCCCTACAAAACTAAAAGTTTTAACGGTATAACAGATGACGGAAAATCTCTTGTTGTACTGGAAAACAGCATTAATCAAGGCAGTGTTTATTACTTACTATCACTCAAAAGCGGAAAATTATCAGCGCCTTTATTTGTCAAAGAGGGGGTTGAAATAGCATCTACTTTATCAAATATTAATCGGATTATTTATGGCGTACAGTATGCTGGTTTCAAACCTGAATATGCCTTTTTTAACAAGCAACTAAAAAATAAGTTATCACTAATAAAAGAAGATCTACCTAATAGCATTATTTATATTGTCGATCACACACAAGACTGGCAAAAAACTATCTTTTATGTTGAAGGTGATGGTTTAGTCGGTGACTATCTTTTTCTTGAAAACAATAAAATTGGCCATGTCGCTTCTGCACGCGCTCACATTCCATGGGAACAGGTTAACAATGTTATTGAATTTTCATTTAAAGCCCGAGATGGCTTAACTATCCCAACCTTGCTTACCATTCCTAATAAAGCTATTGCGAGTAATGAAAAGTACCCTGCAATTGTATTTCCTCATGGTGGACCAGAATCCTATGACACCGTTGACTTCAACTGGCTTAGTCAATATTTTGCAAGCCGTGGTTTTTTAGTTATTCAGCCGCAATTTCGAGGTTCCTCGGGTTTTGGCGCTGAGCATACGCTAAAAGGTCGAGGTGAATGGGGTAAAAAAATGCAAGATGACCTCTCTGATGCGGTCAAAAAATTAGTTGATATGGGCGAGATTGATAAAAATAAAGTGTGCATTGTTGGCTCTAGTTATGGTGGATATGCGGCTTTAGCAGGAGCAGCATTTACTCCTAATTTATATAAATGCGCTATCGCAATCAATGGCGTTAGTGACATTGACTTTATGATGGAAAATGATAGAAAAAATTACGGTAAAAACCATTGGGTTATTTCTTATTGGGATGATGTTTTAAAGAGGAATAAATTGCCTGATGAACACCTTAAAAACATTTCGCCAATAAACTTTGTTAATAAAATAACAACACCCGTATTATTAATAGCAAGTTTACATGACAAAGTCGTCAACCCTAGACAGTCTTCACGTATGTATGATGCTTTAAATGATGCCGATAAAAAAGTTAACTATGTTGAAATTGAAGAGGAAGGTCACCACCTACTTAACGCCAAAAGTAGATTACAAGTATTGCAAGCCATTGATGAGTTTATAGCTAAATACAACCCAGTAAACTTCTAATATTATAGCACTCATTAAGTGAACTATTTTATACAAAAAAGCCATTAAAAATGGGTTATTAATGGCTTTTTCTAGCAAATTTATACAATCGGTTTTCGTCGATAAAAAACTAAACTCGGTATCGCCAAACCAATTGCTAGCGTAGCAATAACGGAGATCCCTGTTATAAAGTTTTCTGTAAACATGGTTCATAATTCAATAGAAAAACCAC
>JAOPTQ010000175.1:0-7922 GCA_051531915.1 Colwellia sp.
ATTGAAATCGCCCCTACAAATTCACATTGAAAATCATCCAGTTAAAAATGTAACAACAATTAACGGGAACATAGCCTTTCATAAAGATTAGTATTGCCAACAAGTTATTGCCTTTATTTTATAAAATCTAACAGATGAAGAGCGATGACACAATTGCCAATAGATGTTATCTTTTGAGCAACGCTTCGTTTATTGACTAACAAAGGTTCAACAAACTATTATTATGCTCAATTTGAATGAACTTATATCTCCATTAAAAATTGGACGCTCTTTTTCGTGTTAATTAAGCTAAACAATAAACAAGGTAATTTTTTAACACTTATTGTCTTGTGTTTTACTTTATTTGCTATTAAAGCAGAGCTCCCCTTAGATATCTTTCCAAAAGATTTATTAACACGTGTAGAAAAAGAATATGATGAAGATGCTCGCGATCGTGTTGAAAATTGGCAGGCTCTTGTTAGTGATTTACAAAACGAAAGCGAAAAACAGCAACTTATCAGTGTAAACAGATACTTTAATCGAGTACGCTTCGTTGAAGATATACGGGTATGGAAGCAAAAAGATTACTGGGCTACACCCATAGAATTTTTAGGTAAAAATGCGGGTGATTGTGAAGATTTCACTATTGCTAAATACTTTACACTGCGCGCATTAGGCGTACCCTCTGAAAAACTTCGCTTTATCTATGTTAGTGCTCTGCGCCTAAAGCAGTCGCATATGGTGCTTGGTTATTTTGAAACACCTGACGCAATGCCATTGCTACTTGATAATATAAACAAGAAAATTTTAACGGCAGATTTACGTAAAGACTTGCAACCTATCTATAGTTTTAATGGCGATGGTTTATGGGCCGCAAAAGCACAAGGTAGAGGAAAAAAAATAAGAGAAAAAGGAGGTCACAGTGCTTGGCGAAAAATGATGGACCGCATTGAACAAGGGCAATAACCGATGAATAATCAACGATAATTATTAAGAAGAATCATAATGAGTTTGTCAAAACAGCTATATTTAGGTGCCATACTAGTATTAATCATCGTATTTTTAAGTACTTTGTGGATTAATGTTTCTAATACAAGTCACTATATAGATAAGCAATTAGCGTCTCATGCACGCGATGCATCTACTTCACTTGGCTTATCAATCAAACCTTTTCTTGATGATCCTGACGCTATTTCTGAGATAGATGCACGTATGCAATCAATTTTTGATCCTGGCTTTTATCAACGTGCAACGCTTAAAACCATCAATGGCAAAATCGTTATTGAGAAAATCAATCCTGAAAAGCGCGAACAGGTTCCAGACTGGTTTATCAACATATTTCCACTTAATCCACCTGTTGAATTCACCCCTATTGGTGCTCGTTGGACAGATACACATATTATTGAAATGGTTAGTAATCCTGGTTTTGCTTATGAAAAGCTATGGGAAAGTGCTAGAAATAGTGCTTGGATGATATTAGTTCTATTTATTCTAATTGGTATTTTAGCAAGCTTACTATTGAGAACAATTACAGTACCGATAAAAAATGCGGCAAAACAAGCAGAACAAATTTGCTTAGGAAACTTTGTTCAAGTGACCAATATACCTAGACCTATAGAGCTGAATTTGTTTGTTAAAGCAATGAACAGAATGTCTAGTATTTTACAAAATATGTTTAATGAACTGTCATTACAAACTGAAAAATATCAAAAGTTTGCATTCATTGATGAACTTTCGTCCTTAGAAAATAGACGAGCCTTTAACAACCAGCTTGAATCTTTGTTAGCAAAGAAAGAACAAGGCGCTAATGGTCACTTAGCCATTATAAGGCTGTCGAACTTAGATCATATCAACAAAACAAACGGCTATTCAGCAGGTGACGAGTATGTTAAAAGTGCCGCTGCTATTATTAAATCAGTAAATACCGATATAAATCTTAAAGCCTATCGATTAAATGGCGCTGATTTTGCGGTAATTTTTCAAGGTAGCCATGTTGAAGACTGCCAGCAAGTTGTTCAACAATTAATAACCTCTTTTAACCAAACTGAAACCCCTAGCAATAATATTAAGCATATTAATGAATTTGCTTATATAGGAATAGCCCCTTTCTCTGTTGATGATTCAATGAGTGATGTACTGACAATGGCTGATGCCGCTTTAGTTAAAGCAAAATCAGCTAAAACGGGTTGGATAATATATAATGAAAAAGACAGACCACAAGGAAATGTTGTTTGGAAAAAACACATCGACAGCATATTAAAAAGCGGTGAGGTTAAATTAGTTGCACAAGCTATACAAAACAAAAATAACAACGTGCTTTATCATGAAATTTATGCTCGATTTATCCACCCTGACACTCAAAGTATTATTCCAATGGCTCAACTAGTTCAAGTCGCTGAACGACTTAATTTACTTGATAAAATAGACCAATTAGTGATCAGTAAAGCAATACAGCAAGTAATAACTGAACAAAAATTTGTTGCGCTAAACTTAAGTACCTCCGCCATTGCACAACCAGAGTTTTGCCAATGGTTGTTAAGTAAATTAACAGAAATAAAATCTGTCTGTCAATTTTTAACCTTTGAAATTAGTGAGCAAAGCCTTATTCATCATGCAGATAGTGTTTGTAACCTTACTCAGAAACTTAAAGAGTTAGGCTGTAAAATAACGATTGAACACTTTGGTGAAAGTACCACGTCATTCACACATCTAATGCGTATAAAACCCGATCATGTAAAAATTGATGGTAGCTACAGTCAACAAATAGAAACGTCTACTGAGAATCAACTTTTTGTGCAATCTTTAGTAAACATAGCCCACAGTTTACAAATTAATGTTATTGCTGAGTTAATTGAAACAGACAAGCAAAAGCTACAGCTTGATTCATTATTTGTGGATTATTACCAAGGATACTTTATCAGTCACCCACAAGAATGGCATAGTCGGAAATAGAATAAATAAAAAATTTTAATGACTGTAATAAAAATACATATGCTTAAAATTTATCTTCTGACTAATTATTAATAAAAATACTCACTGTAATTTTATTACATTTCTTTTAAAAATAAGCTTTAAAAGTCAATAAAAGACAATTCAAATCATGTTTTTGGCATGTTTTTATAAAAACGGGGCTGTTTTCTTATTAAATATTTGCAAGCTTTATGCCTTTTGCATTATATTAGCAGCAATTATGAAATAAAATTTCATACTCTTGTTGTTTTAACAGAAAATTACAACTGATAATAAAGCAGTGCGTTACTTTCGTTAAATATTAATTTATTAACTAGAATAGTAATAGTAACAAATTTGCAGCGTTAGGATCACTATACCATGAACATATTAGAGAAGATCACCAACGAATTAGACACATTAAGTAAATCTGAACGTAAGGTGGCTGAAGTAATTCTTTTATCGCCTAGCACTGTTATACACTCAAGTATTGCGGCATTAGCAAAACAAGCCAATATAAGTGAGCCTACGGTAAATAGGTTTTGTCGTCGTTTAGATACAAAAGGTTATCCTGACTTCAAGCTACATTTGGCACAAAGTTTGGCTAATGGTACTCCCTATGTAAATAGGCATGTCGATGAAAATGATTCCGCTGAAGAGTACACCGCCAAAATATTTGAATCAACCATGGCAAATATTGAACTTGCCCGTAAAAGTTTAGACACACAGACTATAAACCGTTCTGTTGATTTGCTTACTCAAGCCAATAAAATTTCATTTTTTGGTTTAGGTGCTTCGGCTATAGTTGCCCACGATGCTCAAAATAAATTTTTCCGATTTAATGTGCCTGTTGTCTATTTTGATGACATAATAATGCAACGTATGAGTGCTATAAATAGCCAACAAGGTGATGTTGTTATTGTAATATCACATACCGGTAGAACAAAATCATTGGTTGAAGTTGCTAGTTTAGCAAAAGAAAACGATGCTACCGTTATTGGTCTTACGGCAAAAGGCTCACCTTTAGCTAAAGAATGTAATATAGTGTTATCTGTAGATGTTAGTGAAGATACTGATTTATATATGCCAATGTCATCAAGAATTGCTCAACTTGTTTTGATTGACATATTAGCAACGGGCTTCACATTACGCCGTGGCAGTAAATTTAGAGATAATTTGAAAAAAGTGAAAGATAGTTTAAGAATGTCACGCTTTGATCGTAAAGAATAGTTTTGTCAGTTAACAATTAACCGACAAGTCATAGTTTACCAATTTAAAATTTATAAGGATTAAAATGCCTAGAAGAACGAAGATTGTTGCTACCTTAGGTCCTGCAACAGATGATAGAGACATCTTAAAAAAAGTATTAGCAGCTGGTGTTAACGTTGTTAGATTAAACTTTTCACATGGTATTCCTCAAGACCATATTGATAGAGCGAATAATGTTCGAGAAATAGCCCAAGAACTTGGAATTTATGTCGGTATTTTAGGTGATTTACAAGGGCCTAAAATTCGTGTTTCAACCTTTAAAAATGGTCCAATAAAACTTGCCATTGGTGACAAATTCGAGCTAGACGCAACCTTAGAAAAAGGTGAAGGCTGCCAAGAAAAAGTGGGTATTGATTATAAAAAATTAGTACAAGATGTTAATACTGGTGATATTTTATTACTTGATGACGGTAGAGTTCAATTAAAAGTACTTTCTAAGTCTGACTCTTCTGTTTTTACTGAAGTGACTGTTGGCGGACCTTTATCTAACAATAAAGGTATTAATCGTCAAGGCGGTGGCTTAACCGCTCCTGCGTTAACAGCAAAAGATAAAGTAGATATTAAATTAGCAGCAAAAATTGGTGTCGATTTCTTAGCTGTTTCTTTTCCTCGTAATGCTGATGATATGCATTATGCGCGCAAATTAGCACAAGAAGCTGGTTGTGATGCTCGTTTAGTGTCAAAAGTTGAACGTGCTGAAGCCGTTAACGATGATAAAATACTTGACGATCTTATTTTAGCTTCTGACGTTGTTATGGTTGCTCGTGGTGATCTTGGTGTTGAAATTGGTGATGCTGCACTTGTTTGTAAACAAAAACATATTATTGCCCGCTCTCGTCAATTGAACCGTGTTGTTATCACGGCAACTCAAATGATGGAAACCATGATAGAGCAACCAATGCCTACGCGTGCTGAAGTAATGGATGTGTCGAATGCCGTTATAGATGGTACTGATGCAGTTATGTTATCGGCAGAAACAGCTGCGGGTAAATATCCTGTTGAAACAGTGCTAGCAATGGCTAATGTTTGTCAAGGCGCAGAAAAACATCGTAAAGTAAATATTTCAAGACATAGAATGAATGATACTTTTTCTGATGCATCTGAAACTATCGCGTTATCAGCTATGTATGCAGCAAATCATTTAGACGGTGTAAAAGCGATTGTTGCTTTAACTGAATCGGGACAAAGTTGTAAATTAATGTCGCGTATTACTTCTGGCTTGCCTATTTATGCGTTATCACGTCATGACAAAACGTTAAATAGATCGGCTATTTACCGTGGCGTTTATCCAATCTCTTTTGATTCAAGTAACGTTAATATTGACAAGTTAAGCTGTAAAATATTAAGCACTTTAACCAAAGAAATTAACTTACAAGAAGGCGATAAAGTGATTGTCACTCATGGTGAGTCAATGGAAATTGTGGGTTCTTCAAACACATTAAAAGTATTAGTTGTAACTAAAAAACACTTAAGCTAAATAAATGGTAGCTGAGTAATTACAATAAATACTGGGTTAATAGTTGCGAGTCATTCGTAACTATTAACCCATTTTTTTAACCTGTATTATAACTTAACTTTTCAGCGCGTTAACTATTTACCGCTTGTTTCACTTTGTCTTTATAACTTCTACTCACTTTCAATTCTTTACCATTTTTCAAGATTAGAAAATATTCCCCATTAACTTGATTACAAAACTTTTGAATATAAGCCTTATTGACAATAGTAGAGCGATGATTACGAATAAACTGTTTGGGATCTAAAGTCTCTTCTAATTCCTTCATTGTTTTTCGCAAAATATGTGTATTTTCCAACTTACCCTTTTTAAGATGATTACTGTCGCTAACAACCGTATGAACACACATATAATCACCTGCTGCATCAATCCACATAATATCTTTAACTTGTACTCTGCTAACTTCCCCAGCATCTTTAATAGCTAATATATCGGAGTAATGAGACAAATCAACCGGTTTATTACCGGCTAAGTTATCTAAAATATGTTGATAATCATTACCGGTTACATCACTAACTAACTTAACTAATGTAGATTTATGCTCGCTATCAACAGTAGACTTAACGTGTTGACGAATTTTATCCATTGCTTGCGCTAAGCGTGATTCATCGACTGGTTTTAATAGGTAGTCAATTGCATGAACATCAAACGCTTTAATGGCATATTGATCAAAAGCGGTAACAAAAATAATAGCAGGCATTTTCAAGCCTTGGTCAATAATACTTTCAATCACTTGAAAGCCATTTATCCTCGGCATTTGTATATCTAAAAACATTAAATCAATATGATATGCACGCACTGCCTCAATCGCTTGAGTACCATTAGCGCACTGAGCCACAATGTTAATATCAGTATGTGCTTGTAACCTAATTTCAAGCCCTTTACGGGCAAGCGGTTCATCATCAACAATGATTGTTGTTATAGACATAATTAACGCTCCAGTTCAAGACAGTTTAAGTTAGTTCAAACGGCATTCTAATACTTACTTTTACCCCTGTGGGGTCATTATTAGCAGCAACTAATGAGAAGTTATTTAAGTAAAGTGCTTGTAATCTTTCTCGCGTATTAACCAAACCAACGCCATTTTCTCGAGATAAGTTTCCGTTGACAATTTCTGCACCTGGACCATTATCACCAACTTCAATCAGTAGATCATTAGCAAAGTGACTCACTGAAATGGTAATAGTGCCCCCTTGCTCTTGTACTGCAATGGCGTGTTTAATCGCATTTTCAGCTAAAGGTTGTAAAATCATACTAGGTACTAGCGCTTGTTGACAATCATCACTCACTTTAAAATTCAATTGCAGTCGCTCTTCAAAACGTACTTTTTCAATGGCTAAATAAAGCTCTAAGGCTTGTATTTCATTCGTTAATGTTACCTTTTTCATTGGATCTTTTTCTAATGAATAACGTAAAAATTCACTCAACTTGGTGACCATATTATTGGCAACCTTGGTTTCTTTTACCAAAATAAGGGTTGAAATAGCGTTTAACGTATTAAATAGAAAATGAGGATTAAGCTGATAGCGCAACATTTTAAGTTGTGCTTGATGCGCTACAGTATTGGCCTTTAATACATTTTGTTTTTCAATTTGCAGCATTTGATAATATTTAGTACCAAAATATAAAACGCTCCAACTTAAAATAATATAAAAAGACCAAACACTTGATTGAGTATACATCAACCAAAAGTCTGGCTGATAACCGTGTTTGTATATTTCCCAATAATTTATGTTTTTTACCACCTGCCATAATACCCCAGTAAAATAAGAGGTAAAGATAACGATAAAAGCTATTTTAACCGGAGAGTAATTCCACACACGGCGATAAATATAACGTAATGGTACGGTAAATAACCAACCGGCATACGCATCTAAAAAAATGATAATAACAAAAATGTCACGTAGGTCATGCAATAAAGAGCCTAAATAATGCACAAAAGCAAAACCAAACCAACCAACACTATGCACTAGCCAAAATAAACGGCTTCTGTTTTCTAATAGTTCTTTCCAGTTCATGCAATTACCAAGTATTAAATTTACCACACTGAGGTTAGTATGAAAGAAGCTAGCTATTTATGCACGGTGTTTAATCGTAACTTTGTAACCACTTGTCGTATTAAAGCCTTTTAAAATTTACACAGAGGAATTCTCAAAGGCTATGTTCTCGTTAATTGTTGTTACATTTTTAACTGGCTAATTTTCAATGTAAA
>JAOPTQ010000176.1:0-16317 GCA_051531915.1 Colwellia sp.
AAGGAGAAAGAGAATTTACTTTTAATCGAGGGGCTGATGAGCAATTAACGCTAACGGAGTCAATACTTGAACCATTATTTGATGATTCTATTATTCATTTTGGTTCTGCTACCGCTCTGTTAGGAGGAAACCTTTTTGATAGTTATTTAGCCGCAGCTAATTTAGCTAATTTGAATGGTAACCTGATCGTTTTTGATCCGAATTATAGAATGGATTTATGGAAAGATAATATTGAACAGTTTCAAGAGCGCTGTAACATTTTTCTTAAATTGGCTGATGTAGTTAAAGTGAGTGAAGAAGAATTAGAATTACTCACAGGTATTAATGATCAAAAGGAAGCTTGCAATGCCTTACATTTACTGGGGCCTAAATTAATTTTTGTTACGCTTGGAAAAGATGGTTGTTTGGTGTCTCAAAATGGTAATCAATATATTGTACCTGCATATAAAATAAAAGCGGTTGATACTACAGGGGCAGGAGATTCTTTTATTGGCGCAATTTTATATCAAATGGCCAGTATTCAAGGGATTAATACTTTGTTTGCAGAGGAAATGCCGAGTTTTGTCGCATTTGCAGCAAAAGTTAGCGGTAATGTATGCTCAAAAGTTGGTGCTATGACTGCATTGCCAAGTTTAGATGAAATAAATAGTATTCATTTTATCGTAAATAATTAGCCCTCGTATAACCTAATTCTTTGGTCACATTATGGCGGTAGCTTAATGTTGAAGTATCTTCTAATGCTAGCATCTTATTCGACAACTTTAACGCTGGTAAAAGTGAAGAAAAATCGGCAATGGCAATATTATTAGTGTCAATTTTATCATTTCGAATAAAACGATAAGCACCTTCAATTGCAGCTTGTGTTCCTGATGCCTTAACGATTGAATTGCCTGTATTGTTCGCCCATTCTTCGGTGTCTTTTATAAGCATTTATCTTAAAGCCTTGAACACAATTTAACGTTACTGATCTGATCATCAATATTGTAAAAAGTTCAATGCAGGAAGAATTTATTTGTGTATAAGTATTAGGCGCTGGATAGTGTTGACTGAGCGAAGCCTAGTCGAGATTATCTAGCATTGGTTTCTCAAGGCTTTGTTAGGATTTATCGTTTGCGATAAAGCTTTGGACTATCTTAAAACTCGGTAGCTTGCGGCCGAGATAGTTATATTTTTTTTAAATATCTATGCAATAATGTTGTTAATTTTTCAGGGAACTATCAAGCCATAACCTTTTTATGTTCACTTTAAAAATAAAAAAACAAATAGATTACAGCTGAATAACCATGTAAATAAATAGTTAACTATAGTTTAAAAACTTGATCTTAATCAATGAAGTAGCATGTATATTTAAATAAATAATCCATCTATTCTTTGCATCGTTTTGGTTCTGTTGATTATACTTATAATAAAGTTTACCCCCCTTAAATTCTCTTAATTACGATTAAATAAAACAAATACAACCATTTGTAATCAGAGTCATAGTGCACCAATATAAATCATATTGCTTATTTTTTGCACCATCATAATTTTTTTGCACCATAATGATTTTTCTGACTAGCTCTCCATTTTGTCGAGTCATAAAAAAGAAGTTTTGTTGCTTGAACAAATCTAACATTAATTATATTTTATTATTCAGTCAAAATATTTTGAATAAAACATAGGTTGTTTTTGGAGGAAATGGGTGGAACTTTTGATTAGGCAGCATGAATATCAATTGATGAAAGCAATGCCCTGGGTATTAGATTATAAAAGAAGACTAGAAAGCTTAGATCAGTGGTGGAATAAAATCACCCTGATAGGAAAAATTAACAGTTACAATATTGAGACCATGATTTTTTCTGATATGGGCTATACCAAAAATAAACTGAGTGACTTACAGGCAAACCTTATTAATAACCTTGTATTAGAAGAAGTAAAAAAAACTATTCTTGATACTAGTTCAAAAGCACAAGTTACTATTGATATTTTAATCAGAAACTTGTTCGAGAGGACTGCCGATGTCGGCTTTCTTGCAACGGATTCAGATATCAGAACTTTCTTAAAATTTTCGTCTAATGATGAATCAGAACAAATACGTATACAAGAAAGACTGATTGAATATGTGAAAAAGTATTCCGTTTATCAAGACATTATTATTACCGACACTCAGGGAAACATAAAAAAACAATTGGATAGCTCTCATAATCTCACCCGCACAACCGATAAACTGATTGAGGAAACGATTAACAGTCAAGAAGAGTATGTTGAAACATACCAGTATACCGACTTGAACCCAACGCAGAAAAAATCACTAATCTATTCATGTAAAATTAGCGAAACTAATGATAAAAATTCTCCAGTACTAGGAGTGTTACTGCTTGTTTTTAAATTTGAAGATGAGATGAAAACTATATTTGAACATCTTATAACTACGGACAGTGACAGGCTTTTGATGCTAATTGAAGAAGATGGAACTGTGATAGCAAGTAACAACGATGCTCTTGTTGGTAAACAAAAATTTAAGCCTTGTTTTCAGCCTCAACTGGTAAGTATAAATGGTAAATACTATATCTCTATAACGACAAAAAAAAAGGGATACCAAGGTTTTTATGGCTTAAACTGGTTCAGTTGTTCGATGATTCCAATGCGTGAGGCTTTTAATTCAACATTTATAAAGGCGATAGAAACATCTGATAACCTCACCCAAAATATATTGTCTAATTCTTCCTTGTTTTCTAGTTCATTAAAGCAGATACATTATAACTCTAAAGATGTAAATGAAGATTTAAAGCTTATTGTGCTAAATGGTATTATCACCGCAGCTAGAGCAAAAGCCGCTGAGTTCGTTCCTGTTTTAATGGAAATAAAAAAAATAGGCGATGCAACTGCTGACATTTTTGGTGAATCAATATTACGACTTCAAGATACCGTGCTTTCTTCAAAGACGACCAGTACTCAGTTTATTGCTGAATTGGCAGTAGGTATTATGGACAGAAATCTGTATGAAAGGGCAAACGATTGTCGTTGGTGGGCATTAACCGGCGCTTTTCGCCAATGTCTGGGTCAAGTTTCTCTCTCTGAATCAGCTACCACAGAACTCTCGAATATATTGAGTTATATTAATAATCTATATACAGTTTATACCAACCTTTATTTGTATAATAAACGAGGGGAAATTGTTGCGGTATCTAATTCTGATGAAGTAAATATGATTGGCAGTTATATAGAGTCAGACAGTGGATCTCCGGAAGCTCTTGAACTAACTGATTCGCAAAAGTATACGGTATCTAAATTTGTTCCTACGCCTTATTATGGGAATAAATGCACATATATTTATAATGCCTCTATTACCGAGGTCAATAATTCTTCAAATGTTGTTGGTGGTATAGGAATTGTTTTTGATAGTGAGCCTCAGTTTAAGGCGATATTAACCGACACATTACCGATCGATACCAAGGGCAATATTATATCGGGTTGCTTTGGCCTGTTTGTTTCAAGAAATGGAGATATTATATCGGTAACTGATTACTCCCCTGTACAAGTTGGAGAATCGCTCTCTATTAATGATCCTGAATTACTATTGCTTGATAATGGTTCTAGTTTTTCTAAACTGCTTACTTATAATAAAGGGCAGTATATTGTTGGAGTCGCGGCTTCAAGCGGCTATCGAGAATTTAAAACAACAGGAGATTATACTAACGATGTCATTAGTTTAATCTTTGTTCCAGTTTAAATTATTTCGGCTGCACCGAGCATAGTATTATTCTGCTTTGTTAATTTATTAGCATTAGTATAAGCATTTTTATGCTTTATCTGTTGTTATTCAGGGCTAAAACACTCATCAAAACTGCTGCACTCTTCACATGATGGTGCTCTACATATATAGTCTCCTCCTTGTTTGCACAGCTTTAAATAAAAAAATCGTTTCCAACGCATGTTTTTAGTATTCTCAGCGGTTAAGTTAGGAAAATTAAGATTTAACCAACGGCCAAGATCAGCTCTTTTTTCAAAACCTAAACTCTGCCATAAATGCAGCGGATTCAAACATGCTGTGGCGACTATAGTTGCGACAAAGCTAACAAATAGCGCGTCAGTTGATTTATGCTGATTAAGTAGGGCGGTTAAGTCGTCGCGCTCAGCTAGTCGCATGTTGAGTAATTCAGTCATCAAATTTGATTTATTCTGCGGCAAGACGTTTTCGGGTAAATACCACTGTTTATCTAAGTTATTAATTTCTAAATAATTAACAGCCGCTAATAATTTTTTATAATCAGCTAAGTTTAACCCTAGTCCGTAAGGTAGCGCGGCTTGACCCGTTAACTGAGCATGAATGATGAGCTTAAAAAAATTCAATGACTGAGTGTGTGCTTCAGTCATAAAGGTTGAAATATTACAGTAATGGCGCTTAACAGCCTCTAGATCTGACTTTAAGTTTATAGTTAAATCCTGCTGCATTACTAATGACATGATTCACTCCCTTTATTGTGCTAAAACAAATTCAAGTACCGCAGGTGACGGGGATAGCGAATTACATGGGTTTAGCGCAACACCTGCCTCGTTGGTGATCGCATTTTCAACCGGACAAATACTGGCACATTGGGGATGCTGATGATCCGTTTTGCATTCATCACAGCGATGACTGACGATAGAAAATTTTTGATCTGTGATCAGTATCGCATGTTTTGGACAAACCAACTTGCAGGCGTTACATGATATGCATTGTTCAGTGATGATTAATGACATTAACAGGCCTCTTGTAGTGATTTAGCTTGGCTATTGCTAAACAGGTTTTCACCGATAATGTTTAAGGAGTCACTCACGCCTAGCATGGCGTAATCAACACTTGGGGTAATATTATGTTGCTCTAACAATTTCCAAGGCTCCATACCAATACGAGAGCACAGCACTTGCTGACAATCTTTTAGGCTGGTTAAGTGATTTTTGAGGCTGTTCGGCTCATCATTACAATCATCTATACCTTTACAATATTGCTCTATTGAGCGTATTTCGACCAAATCAACTTGGTTATCACTCGTATTAGCCATGTCACTTATATCAAAGATATGAAACTGTTTAGCATGACCAAAATGCGTATCTATCACTTGACCATCGCTAGTGGCTACCGCTATGCGTATTGACTTACTTATTGATTTAACCGCTGACTTCTCTATTGACGAATCAACTGGTAAATTTTGTTGGCTAGATGAGCAGCTTTGATCAGCGCCCAATTTACCCACCGCATCAGCCCGACATTGTTGACAATGGCTCATTTGCGGCATATTACTACCCGCTACTTCTCGTGCATTGTTTATTTGCTCTTCACTAGGGCCGGCAAAATGGTTGATACCAAAAAAGGTGCCATGGGATGGATCTGAGATGAGTGGCATAATGTTATGCAAAAGCGCACCTCTCGTCTGAATTTCTTCAGCTAACTCAGATAAACCTTGATCATTGATACCAGGTAATAAAACTGTGTTTACTTTCACCAAAATACCGGCATCACTCGCCAGGGATAAGCCTTCAAGTTGCTGTGCAATTAATATTTTAGCCCCTTCAATGCCTTTATATCTTTGATTGTTAAAATAAATCCACGGATATATATTGGCAGCAATTTCTGGGCGTAGGGTGTTCATGGTAATGGTCAGATGATGCACACCAATGTCAGCTAAAGTATCTACATGTTTACTAAGATTTAAGCCATTGGTTGAAATACATAAATGCACATCTTCATCAATGGCTTTAATGCCTTTGAGTGTGGCGAAAGTTGCTTGTACATTGGCTAGCGCATCACCCGGGCCGGCAATGCCAACCACTTTGAGATCAGGTAAACGCGCTTTAACTGCTTGAAAACGGTGAATAGCCTCGGCAGGTGATAACAGCTTTGAAACCACGCCAGGTCGTGATTCATTACTACAGTCAAATTTACGGTTACAGTAATTGCATTGAATATTACAAGCAGGTGCAACCGGTAGATGGATACGTGAATATTGATGTGCATCTTTTGAGTAGCAAGGGTGCGTTTGCACTCGGCTATCATTGAATCGATTTTCATGCTGCTTTCTATTAATGTCAGACTTCATATTGCTCCCATTACAACAATATTATCTAGTAAGTATTACCCAGTAGATAAGTATTGTCTTACTTTTACATGCCTATGCATTTCGCTCAGGAAAAATGCTCTTTATTCTTTCCTATTCCTTTTTGTAAAGTAGCAATCATTATACCAAGTCACAGCCCCCGTATATTAAGGGGGTGACAGTATTGTGTGTTAAAATGTTGGTTAACATGTCTGACTTTTGTCGCTTAACCGACAATGTTGAAGAATATTGAAAATGTTAAATTTGCTTCATTTCAATATTCATGGTTTTAATTCGATAAGCTATTTGCCGAGGTGTTATGTTAAGCAAACGTGCGGCTTTTGCTTGTACCCAGCCAGACTCTTTTAATGCTGCCACCACCTTGTCGCGATCATTCATATCTGCTGTGACAAAAGTGGATTCAGTCGGCATTGTTGGAGGTTGGCTTGGAGACTGTACTGTCGAGCTAGGAATATTATCCAGTATCATTACCTCTTTATCGATAACACCACTTTCACTCATCACAGAAGCTCGCTCAAGCATATTTTCTAATTGTCTTACATTACCTGGCCAATGATATTTCATCATATGACGGATAGTGCGGTCGGTAATTTTTAGTTTTCTATTTTGCTTTTTACTCAGTTTATCTAATAAAAAATCAGTGAGTTCGGGTAAATCTTCTAGCCGCTCTCGTAAAGATGGCGAATAGATAGCCATGACATTTAATCGGTAATAAAGATCTTCACGGAAGCTACCTTCTTGAACATCTTTCTCAAGGTTACGATTAGTAGCGGCAATAATACGAACATCAACACGAATGGTTTGAGTACCGCCGACACGTTCAAATTCACCTTCTTGTACTACGCGCAGTAACTTAGCCTGAAATGCGGGAGAAACTTCACCAATTTCATCTAAAAATAAAGTGCCGCCATCAGCTGATTCAAAGCGGCCTTTACGCTGTTTTATTGCACCAGTAAATGCGCCTTTTTCGTGACCAAATAATTCAGACTCTAATAAATTATCAGGCAAAGCAGCACAATTTAACTTCACAAATGCGCCAGTTGCCCTAGGCGAGTTATAGTGAATAGCATTGGCGATCAATTCCTTACCCGTACCGGATTCTCCGCGAACAAGCACAGTAGTTCCCCATTTAGAGACAATTCTGATTTGTTCAAATATTTTATGCATTGCCTTTGAATGACCAACCATATTATCGAGATTATAGTTCCTTCTTACTTTCTGTCTGAGTTGATCGCGCTCAGCCTGTAGGTTGTCGGTTTGTTGGGCTATGTTTTTCGACAGCATAATATATCGGCCAATTAAGTTGGCACACATTTCCATAAATCGATTAAACTTAGGCAATAGTTGTACTGATGATATTTCTGGTTGTGCGGCGAGCACGCCAATGACTTCACCCCCTATTAATCGAACAGGTACTGCAATAAAAGGTTTACTTTGATCATAAATATCAAGTTTGTCGACAAAGCGAAAATCTTTGCAAATAGAGGGAATAACGATAGATTCTTTTTGGTGTAATACCGAGCCAACAATACCTTCACCGGCTTTGTATTGGATTTTTTTCCTCGAGGTTGTCGGAATGTTATCGCTGATATAAAGATTATCAACATGTAATTGCTCACCGCTGTCATCGAGTAAAGTGAGCATGGCATGTTTGAGCATCGCTTGATCATGCAATACTTTAAGAATTAATCCTCTTGCTTGTTGATAATCTAAACTACGGCTTAGAATACTACTCACTTCGAAAAGGGCTGATAACTGTTTTTCTGCAATACTTTCTGGATGAAAACTACTATTCATGTTCAGTTCCCCTTAATATCTTGATAAGTAAACGCAAACAAGGCAGCCACCGAGTTTACTGGTTTTAATTTCAACGGTGCCACAATGTTCATTAATCACTTGCTGAACAACACTTAAACCTATGCCTCGGGTTCCCGCCATGGAAAATGGTTTAGTGGTATAAAAAGGCTGAAAAACCTTAAGTAATTTAGATTTAGGTACGCCAGAGCCACTGTCTTCAAACGTAATGGTGATACCATCATGATCAGATCGCGTTGAAATGAGAATTTCGCGGGTTAAACAACTGTTAATAACAATAGAATCAATGGCGTTATCAAGTAGCTTTTTAAAGGCGACTCGCAACCTTGATGGCTGTGCTATTAATGTCGGCAAAGTTGCCGTAAATGAAAGTTGTAAATCAATACCATGTTGCAATAATGGGGGCGTACAGATAAGTGATAACTCATGTAACAATTGGTTGATATTTACCGACTGTTTGGCTTCGTATACTCTTTCGGGTAACGCATTTCTTAGTTGGCTTAATGCATCATTACCCGCAGAAAGCGCCATATTCATAGGATATAGCCCTGAGCACATTTCGGGTTTATCTTTGAGTAAGTTAACCGCCGATTCAATCATATTCACTGGCGCCTGTAATTGATGCAATACCGCATGTGTTGTTTCTTGCATGGCGTGCATCATTTCAGTTTCAGTAACCATCTGCTTAAGCTCAGCGATGCGTTGACGCTCTGCTCTACGCTTTTCTCTCGTATACTCAGTAATACTGAGCATTAGGTGCATGGCTTTTTTCTTACTAAAGTAGCTATCTAGATCTAAATCACTCATTTCTAAACTGAGTAATCGGCAAGCAAACCAACGCTGATTGTTTTTATCTCCTAGCTCAATATTAATATTATTACTTGTTGGAAAATGACTACTACCGATGCTTTCATCTACTGGAATATTTAGCTGTAATTTGAGCTCTTTGAGCACTAAATCTGCAAGTTCTATATTAAAATCAATAGCAAGGTTTTGGTATGATAGATTATTTAACACTACTTCTTGTTGTTCATTGAGTACGGCAACAGCAGAAGGGATAGTATTTAATACAATACTGAACATTTTATTTTGGTTAATAATTTCAGTGTTTTTTACGTGGCTATCGCTAATATCTTGTTGTATCGCCATGAAATAGGTTATTTCATCCAAATGGCTTTTTAGCGGTATTATTTTTATTTCTGCCAAATAGCGATCACCGTTTTTCTTTTTGTTGATCAAACGTCCTTGCCAAGTTTCACCATCACAAATATTGCGCCATAAGTTTTTATAAATTTCAGCAGGCGTTGCTTTAAAGCTGAGAATAGAGTGATTTTGGCCAATCAATTCAGTTATCGGGTAGCCTGTAGATTTTGAAAAATATGAATTAGCATATTGAATAATTCCGGCTCGGTCGGTAATAGAAACAGCTACGGGAAGATGTTCTACCACTTGTGTAAGTAGGGAAAGTGAACAAACACCGGTTTCAGAAGTATCGTAAATGGGGGGAAGTGATTCTAGATTCGGTAATGATGATTTAACCATGATATTCCTCGCTACACAGGCACCTTATTTGGCGCAAGTTAACAAAGAAATTGCAAATTTTATGCCGATATAGTGTTAGTTAGCTGCATTGTTATTTTTCAAAGTAGTCATATTCGAGCACAAGTTATACCCACACTACATTTAAGGGAATATTTATTGTTGGCTTTATGACAATTTAGGACAAAAATTAAAGACACTACATACTTGTGGCAGGCAAAAATTTTAAAAAATAATTAACGAAATGCACTGTTAACGTGTGTCTTTCCCTAAATTGAGGCAACAACTTAGACACAATAGAATTAAGAAAAGTACTTTGGCATAAGGAATGCAACAAGCTTTGATATTCATATTTCAGAGGCAACAAACATGACCGAACTCTTGTTACTGATTGTCAGTACTGCGGTAGTTAATAATGTAGTATTAGCAAAGTTTTTAGGCTTATGTCCTTTTATGGGCGTATCAAATAAAATAGACAGTGCGTTGGGCATGGGTATTGCCACCACGTTTGTTTTGTGTATTGCAACCATATCTGCTTGGTTAGTTGAACGAGCAATTTTACAGCCACTCAATTTAGAAATGATGCGAATATTGTCTTTTATTCTGGTCATTGCCGCCGTCGTACAATTCACTGAAATGTTCATTCAAAAAATGTCTCCTGTGTTATATCAATCATTAGGGATTTTCCTGCCACTGATGACCACCAACTGTGCTGTTTTAGGGGTTGCTATTTTAGTTGTTCAAGAACAAATGAGTTTTACTGAAACCTTATTTTATGCTTTTGGCTCTGCCTTGGGCTTTACTTTGGTGATTGTTTTATTTGCTGGTTTACGTCATCGCTTGCAATTGGCAAAAGTACCTGAAGCTTTTTCTGGCACCCCGATAGCTTTTTTAACCGCGGGATTAATGTCGATGGCATTTATGGGCTTTGCCGGTATGGTTTCATAGGAGGTTATTATGAATTTATTTATTGCAGTTGTTTCGTTTTGTTTATTGGGCGGTGTACTTGGCAGTTTATTGGGTTGGGCGGCACAAGCGTTAAAAGTAGAAGGAGATCCGATAGTTGATGAAATTGATGAATTATTACCGGGTGGTCAATGTGGTCAATGTGGTGAAGCGGGTTGTCGACAAGCTGCTGAAGCAATGGCTGAACGTCGCTTGCCTGCGGATTGTTGTCCACCCGGAGGAAAAAGTCTCGCGCTAGCTATTGCCAGTATTCTAGGGGTTACCTTAAATGATGATAAAGAAGATATTCCGGTATATGCCGTGATTGATGAAAGTCAATGTAATGGCTGCACCCGTTGTTTTAAAGTTTGCCCTTTTGATGCCATTGTTGGTGCTAGCCGACAAGTACATACGGTGATCAGCTCTGTTTGTACGGGTTGTCGGTTGTGTGAAAAGGCTTGTAATCAAGGGTGTTTGACTATTGAACCCATCTCTACAGAAATAAAAACTTGGGTTTGGCCAAAACCTAAAGTCGCATAAGGAGGTGCTATGTCAAAAGGTGCTATGTCAAAAGGTGCTAGATCAAAAGGTAATGTGTTAGGAGGTAATATGCTAGGAGAAACAGTGCTGAGCTATTTTAAAAAACCATTTAAAGGTGGTATTCATCCAAAGAGTTGTAAAGAGCTTACCCAAACTCAGGCGATTGAAAGTGATTTTAAACCAGCACGTATTTATTTAAGCTTGCAACAACGCAACGGCACTATGCTTATATCACAAGTTGAAGTAGGCGAGTTAGTTGGTAAAGGGCAACTCATCGGCAAAGGCAGCAGCGATTTTTGTGTGCCATTGCATTCACCCATTAATGGTCGAGTGGAAGCCATTAAAGATTATGTCAGTGCTCATCCTTCGGGCATTAAATGTAAAACTATCATAATTAAAGCGGATGATCGTCTTGGTTGGGCAACGAATATTTTACCGAGCGATCCTACCAAAATTTCTCCTGAAGAGATGATCCAACGAGTACTTGATGCTGGGGTTGTTGGGCTTGGAGGCGGTGGTTTCTCAACGGGGTTAAAAATGCGTTTGGCGCGCAGCCAAAAGGTACATACCTTATTGATTAATGGCGGTGAATGTGAGCCTTATCTAACTTGTGATGATCGCCTAATGCAAGAAAAGGCGACTGAAATAGTGGCCGGAGTCGCGTTGATGATACTTGCGGTTGGTTGTAAGCAAGCCATCATTGCCATAGAAGACAATAAACCTGAGAGTATTCGTGCCATTAAGAGTGCCTGTGAGGAAAATGATGCTATTACCGTAAAAATTGTTCCTAGTTTATATCCAATGGGCTCAGAGCTTCATCTGATCAAAGCGGTAACAGGCAAGGCTCTTCCGCCGGGAGTGCGAAGTACTAGCTTAGGTATACTGGTTAATAATGTTGCTACAGCGCGTGCGGTATACCATGCTATTCGTTTTCAGCGACCATTAATTGACCGGGTTTTTACTGTTTCTGGTGGCGGCATAGAGAACCCTCGTAATTTGGTTGTTCCTGTAGGTACTCAAGTGAGCGACTTACTGCAAGCTTGTGGTGGCTTGACCATGAGTGCTAGACGTCTGATTGCTGGCGGCCCGATGATGGGGCAGGTTATTCCATCACATTTATCTCCACTTGATAAAAGTATTGGTGGTTTGTTAGTGCTTAATGATGAGGAGGTACGTCAAGAGCAGAGTCATGACTGTATACGTTGTGGACGTTGTGTAAAAGCCTGCCCTATGGGGCTTATGCCTTTTCAAATGGCAGCGCTTTCACGTAACTCTGATTATGAAAGTTTGCAAGATTATGGTATCGAAAATTGTTTATTTTGTGGTGCTTGCTCTTATGTCTGTCCATCAAATATTTCCTTGGTTCAACAGTTTATGCACAGTCGTGGTCAAATAAATTCTCAACGTAATCTGTCTAAAAAAATGATATTTGCAAAACAGCTTGCTGAAGCCAAAACAGAGCGTATGGCGAAAGAATTGGCCGCCAAAAAAGCGGTTAAAGCAGCAAAAGCCGCCGCGAAAGCAGAAAAAGCCAAGAAAAAAACCTCAAAACGGGCTACGAGAAATAAAACAGCAGGAGAGAACTAATGGTAACCTATCGAACAATTTCTGGTCCGCATACACATGCCGGTGATTCAAGCTTAACGATAATGTACTTAGTTATTTTGGCTTTATTACCTGCGGCGCTATATGGGGTTTATCTCTTTGGTTTACCTGCTGCCACTGTTTTATCGGTTAGTTGTATCACGGCAATAGTGGTTGAGTTTTTGTTTTTGTGGTGGAGAAATGCTGATATCGGCAGCACTTGGGATGGCTCAGCATTACTAACGGCTTTAATACTGGCAATGAGTTTACCGCCAACGACACCTTGGTGGATTGTTGCCTTTGGTAGTTTTTTTGCTATTGCTATTGGTAAACAAGCCTATGGCGGTTTAGGTAATAATGTTTTTAATCCTGCTATGTTAGCACGCGTGATGTTATTGATTTGCTTTCCTGTTGAGCTCACTGATTGGCGAGCGGTAATGCCTCCAGAAATGTTGGAAAATGGTTTACAGTTTTCCTCAGCATGGATGGGTATTGATGCGACTACGGCGGCAACACCGCTAGCATCACTTGCCGATATTGCAAACAGTGCCGAAACACTCACTACGTGGTCTCTGTTTACCGGTCAACATGCGGGTAGTTTAGGCGAAACCAGTTCATTGTTATTATTACTTGGCGGCTTATTCTTATTATGGCGTCAAGTCATTACTTGGGTGATCCCAATGGCAGTATTACTGGGCTTGCTTATACCGGCTTTTGTCTTGAACTTTCTTTATCCTGAACTGTTTCTTTCAGTATCAATCCACCTGTTTAGTGGTGCTACTTTGTTAATTGTTTTTTTTATTGCTACCGATATGGTGACATCACCCACCAGTGTTAGAGGGCAATGGGTATTTGGGTTAGGTTGCGGCTTATTTATTTTCTTAATTCGAAGTTTTGGTAATTACCCAGAAGGTGCTGCATTTTCAGTATTAATTATGAACATGACCACGCCGGTAATTGACCATTATCTTAGACCTGTCATTTTTGGGGAAAAAGGTGCTGATGCTCAAAGAAAAAGTGCTCAGGGAGAAAGTGCATGAACTTTAAGTGGCTTAACTTCAAAAACTTTAGCTTCAAAAACATAAGCTTTAATAATATAAACAAAGATAAAGTTAGTTATCAAGGCATGCTATTGGGAAGCATTGCCGGTTTGTCGACCATGGTGTTATTACTACTACATTCGTTCACGGCAGAAACCATAGAGTTGCGTCTTAGAGAAGATCAAATGGCGGGCTTAGATCAAGTACTGCCCGCGAGTAGTTATCAAAATGATTTACTAGCAACGCTGCAACAAATGTTAATTAATGAGCAAAATTATACGGTTTTTACCGGTAAAGATAGTGAGGGAATGATCACTGGCTATGCAGTTCAAACTGATGCTAAAGGTTTTTCAGGCCCCATTACTTTATTAATGGGTGTTGATAAAGATTTGAACATACTGGGATTAAGAGTTTTAGCGCATACCGAAACTCCAGGCTTAGGTGACAAAATTGAAATTGCCCGAAGTGATTGGGTTAGATCATTTGAGCGGCTTTCATTAGCAAACACCTCACACTCAAACTGGGCAGTTAAAAAAGATGGTGGTCAGTTTGACCAATTTACTGGCGCGACAATAACGCCACGAGCCATTGTTAAGCAAGTGCATCAATCTTTACTGATGTTGCAGTCAGAAGTAGCCAAGCAAAAAAGTATTCATCCCGAGGTTAATAGCGAAGTTGAAGGAGAAGTTAATGAGTGATTATAAATCAATTTTTTCTGAAGGATTATGGCGTAATAACGTAGTATTAAGTCAATGTTTAGCGCTTTGTCCGTTGTTGGCTGTTACCTCAAGCGCCACTAATGGTTTAGGTTTAGGATTGGCAACCATGTTTGTTATGGTGATGGCTAACTTAATGAGTTCATTAACTAAAAATGCCATCACCCGGGCGATTAGAATTCCCGTTAATGTTTTGTTAATTGCGACGTTAGTGACCATGACTGATTTATTGCTCAATGCTTATTTGCATAGCCTGCATAAAGTACTGGGTTTGTTTATCCCTTTAATTGTGACCAACTGTGCCATTTTGGGTCGGGTTGAAGCATTTGCTAGTCGTAATGCCGTATTACCATCCCTTGCCGATGGCTTTGCTATGGGGCTTGGCTTTACATGGGTATTGGTACTTATGGGCGCAATTAGAGAAATTTTGGGTAGTGGCACCTTGTTTGCTAACGCCAGTTTGTTATTAGGATCACATTTTGAATTTCTTGAAATAGTCATTATTGATGATTATCGGGGCATGTTATTACTCATTTTGCCACCAGGCGGTTTTATTGTTTTAAGCTTAATTTTAGCTTGTATGAGGCAACTACAGGCTTATTGGAAAGCTAAATCTATAACTAAAGCCAAAGAAGGAGACTGCTCATGCATATAAGTGTGGCGTATGCATTGCCAGAGCAACAATGGTGGTTAGAACTTGATGTTATTGAAGGCAGCACGGTTGTAGCCGCTATTCATCAAAGTGGTGTGTTGGATTTAAATCCTGATATAAAATTGGATCAGCAAAAGGTGGGTATTTTTGGTCGATTAGTGACTTTCGATACTCTTTTAGCTGAAGGGGATCGCGTAGAAATTTATCGTCCCATTACTTGGCAACCAGATGAAGAAGACGAGGAAGATGAAGACTAGTTTTTCCTTTTTAAATAAATGGTTCAAGTCAAAAAGTGACTAAATGTTATGTTGTTATTGTTAGCTTTACGACAATTATAAACAAACAATTAACCGTTTATTTTTATAATTCATAAATATCAATGAGTTATATTTTATGGCTGAATTGGCACTTTGTTTGCAAAATAACTTTACATTGGGGAAAAACCAAAACTGTGATGTTAATTAACCAAGAGGTATTGATGATGAGTAAGATAGGTATATTTTTTGGTACTGATACCGGTACCACACGTAAAATAGCAAAAATGATCTACAAAGAGCTAGGTGATGAACTAGCAGATAAACCCCTGAATATTAATCGTGTTGATGCAGATACTCTCGCTAAATATGATGCGTTAATTTTAGGTACACCCACTTATGGCTCGGGCGAATTACCCGGTTTAGCTGCTGAGTGTCAGGAGGAGAGTTGGGAAGAGTTTATGCCTAATTTTGATGATCTCGATTTAACAGGGAAAAAAGTCGCCTTATTTGGTTTGGGTGATCAGATCAACTACCCTGATGAATTTTTAGATGCCATGGGCGAGCTTTTTGATGCAGTATCTGACGCTGGCGCACATCTGTGTGGAAGATGGAGCACCGAGGGTTATGAATATGAAGCCTCAGAAGCGGAAGATGAAGGTGAGTTTGTTGGTTTAGCACTTGATAATGACAATCAAAGTAATTTAACGGCTGAGCGCCTTAGTCGTTGGCTAGTTGAAATAAAGGCTGAGATGGTGAGTTAACAAAATATTTCACCATAGGATGCTCTAACCTCATAAATTAGCGGCGGGTTAATTTTCCGCCGTTTGCGGCGTATTGTAGCTTGGGCTTTAGCCCATCAATTTGACGGCATAAATGCCGACCTACATTTAATTCATAATAGTCCTCTCTTCGCGAAGCGATTCTGACTGTCGCAAAAGATACAGCGGTCGTTCACATAATCGAGAAGCATAATTTTTTAGTGCGCAAAGCTAAAGGTAGTTATACCAAGTTGATTAAGTTCTTTTCCATTCAGCGAGAGTTAAAAGGCTTAGAGGCAAGGCTTTGATTGAAGAGAATGGTTATTCCCTTGTCAAAATCAATAACGCAGCATGTAAGCCTTTTAAACTCGCCCTTCGGGAGCTTGCTCAATGC
>JAOPTQ010000177.1:0-1302 GCA_051531915.1 Colwellia sp.
TTTTCAAGTAACTCTTGTTGACCCGAAACATGTTTAGGCGCAAGGTTGCTATCAACAACTAAGCTTGCTAGTGACTCAAGAGAGTGATCTCCACTGAGTATGTTTTTACCTAATGTTTTATTCCAACCTGCGTAACGGTTATCTTTACCGTTGCCAATAAAGTCGTTTTCAACCATATCCGCAGCTTTTTTTAAGGCTGCAGCACAAGTGTCCATACCACCAATATGACCAATGAATAAATCTTGAGGATCAATACTTTGACGACGTAGTTTAGTATCAAAGTTAAAACCACCTGAAGTGAAACCACCATTTTTCAAAATTTCGTAACAGATTAATGTCATTTCTTCGACACTGTTAGGGAATTGGTCAGTATCCCAACCTAATTGTGGATCACCACGGTTCGCATCAATTGAACCAAATACATCTAATGCAAAAGCAGTCGCAATTTCATGATGGAAAGAATGGCCGGCTAATGTTGCATGGTTTGCTTCAATGTTTACAGCAAACTCTTTCTCAAGACCAAATTCAGTTAAGAAACCGTGCACAGTTGCTGTGTCATAATCATATTGATGTTTAGTCGGCTCTTGAGGTTTTGGCTCAATTAATAGCAAGCCTTCAAAACCAATTTTATGTTTATGTTCAACAACCATTTGCATGAAGCGACCTAATTGTGCACGCTCACGTTTTAAATCGGTATTTAATAAAGTTTCGTACCCTTCACGACCACCCCATAATACATAGTTTTCACCGCCTAATTTTTTAGTAGCATTCATGGCAGTAAAAACTTGTGTAGCAGCATAAGCAAAAACTTCAGGATCAGGATTAGTTGAAGCACCTGATTGATAACGCGGGTTGCTAAAGGCATTAGCAGTGCCCCAAAGTAATTTAAGGCCAGTTTCTTCTTGCTTTTGTGCTAAAACATCAGTCATACGAGCAAAATTTTCTACATACTCTTTAATCGAGTTACCTTCAGGAGAAACATCAATATCGTGAAAACAGTAGTAAGGTACATTTAACTTTTCAAAAAACTCAAAGGCAACATCGGCTTTTTGCATGGCACGTTCCATGGCATTGCCAGGCTCTAACCAAGGACGGTTGTATGTTCCGCCACCAAAAACATCCGCGCCATTCCAACAAAAGTTATGCCAGTAACATGAAGCAAAACGTAAATGTTCTTTCATGGTTTTACCGAGAATAACTTCTTCGGGATTATAATGTTTAAAGGCTAGAGGGTTGGTTGAGCCAGTCCCTTCATATTGAATTTTTTTGATTTGTGAAAAGTACGATGACATTTGCCACTCC
>JAOPTQ010000178.1:0-8601 GCA_051531915.1 Colwellia sp.
TAGTTCACCGATAATTGCTGTTCGCCAACCCCTACAGTAGAAATTTCATCTGATTCAATTAATTGAATTTCATAGTGCTTGTTATTAAAGGTTTTTCCAAGTGCTGCAGCTGTCATCCAACCCGATGAACCACCACCAAGAATAATTATCTTTTTAACGTTTTTAATCGCCATAATAAGACCTCTCTAAATATATAATTCCAATATCACTAACAGGTATTAGACTTTATTTATACCACAATAAGTAAAAAAAATGTGCTTCGCATAAACGAAACACATTTTGTTTTAACTAATCGTTATTATTAAATATTATTCAATAAATAATGATTAGAAGTTTCCACGTACAACTAATGAAATTCTACGATCAGACTCAAACCACGAACGACCTGTTTCTAACATATCATCATTCAATATCATAATAGTTTTAGAGGTTGAATTAGTTATGTTAGTACCTTGAATACCCACAGTAACGTTATCAAAATTGTAGAAAAACGATGCATCTAGCTGACCATGGTCGTCATACCATAATGGTGCTTTACTAATAACATCACGTGTTGTTAGTAAGTATTTAGAACGCCAGTTATACGCAATACGTGCATTAATGGCATCTTTTTCATACATGGTAATGAAGTTAAAGGTATTTTTTGACTGCCCTTGTAATGGTACGGTATCAAAGTTTACTCGTATACCGGTATCATTATAATCATTACCTGTCCAATCGGCATCATCATAAGACTCTTCATTATTTGGTACCCCACTCGCATCAACATAAGTATATGTTGATTGAATACCAAAACCAGGAATAAAATCATCAAAAAATTGTTGGTAGGCAATTTCAAAACCATCTAACTTACCATCACCACCATTGGTCGTTGAAGAAACAACTACAGGTCTAGTGATTCCGGTCTCTGGGTTAGTATAACTTTGAGTAGAGCCACCTTGAATAAAGTAATTACTCAGATCTTTATGGAATATAGTGGCTGATAATTGCCCTACATCACTAAAGTACCATTCAAGACCCATGTCATACTGTACAGACTCCATAGGTTTAAGTTCTGTATGACCACCACTGCCTGTCCAGTCAGAAACTATTGCACCTAACGGTATAGAGTTATATGGATCTACTTCATCTTCAGGAACATCAGGATCTACCGTGTTACGAAATGCAACAACAGAAGCACCAAGAGTTGCTTGATTTCTAACTGCTTGAATGTCAGGTAAAGCAACGGCTTTTGATAATGAAAAACGTGCAATAACTTCATCGGTCAATTCCACTTTGATATTTAAGCTTGGTAGTAAGTAATCAAAGTCTGCTTTAGCATCGATATTTTGTGCTGTATTATTACCAAAATTTTGGTCGTCAACGGCTAAGTAGTTCCTTGTGTCGGTTACCCATTTATTAGCCTCTGCAGCTAAAGCTGCTTCAACATCAACATAAGTCCCATCATCTACGACACCTTGAATGTAATTACGCGCAATTTCATTCGTGAGTTGCTGTGGGATACCTAATCCGTCAGGAATAGCATAATCAGGGCTTAAATCAGGGAAGTTAATATGACCCCTAGAGTCACGACTAAGCTTGATATAGCGTAAACCAATATTACCATTGAAACGTAATTCATCATCACCTTCAAAGTTTAAACGTAGATAAATTGATTGATTAGTTTCAGTTGTATTATTGATATCGCCGTCTGCAAATAAACCATAGGAGCCATCAGCATTTTGGTTAGGGTAAGAATCCCAACCACTAGCATTTGAAGTATATGGTTGTCTTGCCGGGTTAGCGCCCATAACAGATCTAACATACTCAGCTGTTGGGGCAATGGTGTGATTACCTGGTACATTGACAACACCGCCACCTTGGAAGTCACTCCAATCGACTAGTTCATAATCATCTTCATATCCTTCAAGATCAACTAACCAACCCGTACCAGCTGAATACTCTGGTGCTAAACCATTCCAGTTATAACTGGTTGAACGCACCGTTTGATCACGTTCTGCGTAACGAACACCCATTTGAATGGAAGTAACAAAACTATCATCAATATGATATTCACCATCAAAACGAATAGCAATTGAATCACCTTCAGAGCGTTCATAGTGGTCCATAGCACTACGTAAAAAATATGAATTATAATCACTAAAATAGTTAGTATCGCCGGCAGGATCATTGGTAAATCCAGGATAAATTCCAGTTGGGTTATTATCTGTTATTGGCGCAGTACCTTCGGCAAAAAGTTCAGGATTTTCATCACGATAACCAAACCAAGGGTCAATCAAGGTTAATGTTGGTGTATCGCCAGTAACATCATAACTTTGTCCCGCATAAGAACCAGTCATTAATACCACATCATCCGTTGCAGATTCTGCTTTGATATATTGTAGATCAGTTGACAAATCTAAATTATCAGTGGCTTTCCATTCTAAATTTAATGAGAAGTCTTCAACTAATGAAGTACTATCTTGTATTCTGCTATCAAATTGGGCTTTATGACCCCATTGTGTGCGAGTGTTAGTACCCCAAGTACGTGGTATTCTGTCTTGGTTACCACCAGAAGCGCGCCAGCCATCAAGACCATTTTCAGTAATGATACCAGACTCAAAGACGCCACGATCATCAAATGTAAATTCAGTTCCCGCTAGCGGTGCTGAACGTCTATCATCAATGCTAAAATAACCGCCTTGGTATTTTATAGCTTGTTCATGCCACGTTAAATTAGCGTCTGAGCGAATATACTGAAAAGTAGTTAATAAGGTTTCAGCGGCATTTTCATATTGCAAAGCCGTTGAAAAACCTTTTCTGTTGCGATCATCTTTTTTCTTTAAAACATTAGCTGCATTGGGTAACCAAACAGTTCCATCGCCTTCTTCACCAACGAATGCCTCTGCACCGGGTATTTCACTGGCATAATATTGAGTAGCAGCGTCAGATTGAATGCCGTGAGATTCACCGTATAATTGAGAAGTAGCTCCGTTAACTAATAGACCGAAACGTCCACCACCTTCAAACTCCCATTGGTCGCTATATAAAGCAGATGCACTTGGACTCCATTTTTCAGCCAAATCACCATAAGAATAATCGAGATTAAAGGCAAGGATACGATCAACAGAATCAAATGGTTTACGAGTACGCAAACTAATCGTTCCACCAATACCACCTTCAATCATATCAGCTGTTTGGCTTTTATAAACATCAACGCCCCCCATCAACTCTGGAGAAACATCTTGAAATGATAAACCGCGGCTAGAGCTAGCTGAGAAAGAATCACGGCCATTAAACTCTGAGCGAGTTTGCGTTAAACCACGAATAATTGCGCCACTACCTTCAACACTGAAGTGATCTGGATCATCAGGGCCAGCAAAACGTTCAACTGAGACCCCTGGTAAGCGTTGAATTGCTTCTAAAACACTTCTGTCTGGTAAAGAACCGATATCTACGGCTGTAATAGAATCTACAACCGTATCAGCATTACGTTTTAAATCTCGAGCATTGATTAAATTACCTCTTGTTCCTCGTATTTCAATCACCTCTACTTCTTGCTCATCAGCATTTTCTGATTTGTTTTCATTTTGCTCTTGAGCAAATGTTGTTGCACAAATCCCCATCATTGCAATTGCTAACAATGATTTTTTGAATATTGGTTTTTGAACGTTATTATGTTTAGAGCTTTTTTCTAAATGTACCATAGTTATCTCCCATAAATATTATTATAGTTTTCTACATATTTTATCTTCATATAGAAACAATATTTAAAAACAATAAAATCTCTTTTTTGAGACTCATTAGAAAAATTAGTATTGAAGCTTATTTTATTATAAATAATGTTTCTGTATGCATATTGAGCTAATATGTAGGTTATAGTCAAATAGAAAATAAGAAAACGTAATGAAAAAGAAGATTAAAGTTAGGTTGTTTTGTTTATATCGTTGTCTATTCGTATCATTCAGACTATATTTTTCTTGAAATTTAGTTTGTTTTTCAATGAAATAGATTGATCGTTACTATTGCCTAAAGTTATTAAATCGAGCAAATAAAAAAGTTATTTTTATTTGCCCATATTCAATATGTTTTAAATTTTTGGCGTCGTAAGCCTATATTTATCTACGAACACTGTTGCTTATTAACTTAGTTTCCGTCGTTTCAGTATATTTATACCAAGTTGGTTAAGTTCTTTCCCATTCAGCGTGAGTTAAAAGACTTAGAGGCAGGCATTGATTGAAGTGAATGGTTATTCAGGAGAATAGCTTCCTGCATTCTCTAATAAGCTACATGTAGCGTTCTTGTCAAAATCAATAACGCCGCACGTAAGCTTTTACTTTTTATTAGGTACTCGCCCTTTGAGAGTTTGCTCGAGGCTCACTAACATGGTTAAATTTATTAGATTTAGAATGACTAGATCATTGTTTTTTCGCAATTAATGAGGTAACCATTTCGTCGAGAACATCTTGATCAATTGCAAAATTTCGAATACCTTCCGCCAGTTTTTCTGTTGCCATAGCATCTTCATTATGTTGCCAAGCAAAACTAGCCCCTGTCAATGGAGTAATATCTAAAGTTGGAGTACTTGCGGTGTTTTCGGCTGATAATTTTGTAACTAATGTACCTTGACTATCTTGTAGTTCATTTAGCAACTTGGGAGAAATGGTTAATAAATCACAACCTGCTAGCTCAATAATCTCGCCAATATTTCTAAAGCTAGCACCCATTACTACCGTGTTGTAGTTGTTAGCTTTGTAGTAATCATAAATAGCGGTTACAGACTGTACACCGGGGTCATCAGCACCAATATACTCTTCTCCTTCGTTCTTTTTATACCAATCAAGAATACGGCCAACAAAAGGTGAAATAAGCGTTACATTGGCTTCAGCACAGGCAACCGCTTGCGCCATGCTAAATAATAACGTTAGGTTACATGAAATACCTTCTTGCTCTAACTGCTCAGCCGCTTTTATGCCTTGCCAAGTTGACGCCAATTTAATTAATACTCTGTCTTTACTAATGCCAGATTGCTGATAAAGTGAAATGAGCTTACGACCTTTTTCAATACTTGCTTGCGTGTCGAAAGATAAACGGGCATCAACTTCGCTCGAAATTCTACCTGGAATATGTTTTAAAATTTCACAACCAAAGTTAACAATAAGTTGATCACAAACATCATCAACATTCGTGCCTGCTTTGCTAATTGCTTCAGTGATTAAGTGTTGATATTGCGGTAGTTTAGCTGCTTGTAATATCAATGAAGGGTTTGTGGTGGCATCGGTTGGATTCAATGATTTTATTGAATCGACATCGCCGCTGTCAGCGACAACAGTAGTGACTTTTTTAAGTTGTTCAAGTAAGTTCATTTGAGGTTAATAATGCTTTAGTCTAGCGACAAAGCACTCCTATTTTAATGGTGGTGTTAAATGTCACGGTTAATCGTTAATTATTGAAACCATTTTGAGTTAATTTCACAAAAAGTATTATGTGCAATTTAACCAACCCTTGAGGCGAGTTTAGTTTGTTAAAAATCAAAATGGTCTATCTTTCTAATTAGTCTTTATTCTTAATTTCTTGTTTTGCTTAGATCGGCTTCGATTTGAAGTTCCATTTTTTTATTTATTTCATAAAAGAATAGAGTTGCTACGCCAATTAAAAAGGGAACAGAAGCAAAGATACTGACGGCAAACTTTATGCCTTCAACGGTGTCAGGAGCTTGCGTAACTAAATCGGCATTATAGTGATAACTTGCTAAAATTCCGGCGACTAAAGAACCACCGATGGCAAGCCCTGCTTTTAAGCCAAAGAGCATCGCTGAAAAAATAATGGCAGTAGCGCGTCGGTTATTTTTCCATTCTGAATAATCTGCTACATCGGCAATCATCGCCCATAAAATAGGTGTGGTGATACCGTAAAATAATCCATGTAATATTTGAGAGCCAAACATTAAAGCAACCGATTCAGGAGCGTATAAATAGAATGATAAAATAAACAAGGTTGAAATAAACAAAGCGCTAGCAAATACATCTCGTTTACCAAATTTATCAGCGAGTGGTTTTGAAAAGCCAATACCAACAATCATAAAGATAATACCGCAAGCATTAAAAATACTATTGCCTGAAATCGCGATATCTTTTGGCCACAGAAATTCAGTAAATCCAAAATTAGTTAATAAATTATTTAAACCAAGAATGAAGTTATTAAAGCCAATACTTTCTTGAAATTGGGCAAGGTGACTTTCGCTGACATAATTTTGAAAATAATATATATACATACCCCCTTTAAGCGCTAGTGTAATAAATACCAAAATAGTAAGTACTAACATTACCACCCAAGGCTTATTTTTAAATAAGTCGATAAGATCTTGTTTAATTGACGATTTTTGTTCCGCTTTAGTGATCACTCTTTCTTTAGTTGTTAGAAACGTTATTAAAAAGAAGACTGTTCCTACGATGGCAAATATAGTCATGGTTTTTTCAAAACCAACGGCTTTATCGCCATCACCCATAATCAGTACTAAAGGCAGCAATAAAACCTGAATAACAAATTGAGCAATCATTACCGCAACAAAACGATAAGACGATAAACTGTTTCGTTCAGACATATTGCCGGTTATAACACCACTAAGGGCTGAGTAGGGAAGATTGTTCGCTGAATAGATCATCACTAATACAACATAAGTGACTAGTGCGTAGGCGACCTTTCCTTGATCGGAAAAGTCAGGCGTACTAAATGCGAGTATCGATAAAACTCCAAAAGGAATAGCGCTCCAAAGAATCCAAGGGCGGTATCTTCCCCATCGGGTATTAGTTCTATCAGCAATCATCCCCATTACCGGGCTAAAAAATGCGCCAATCATACCACCAGCAAAAATAATGAATGTTGCTTGTTCAGCAGGTATTTTATAAACATCGGTATAGAAGAAAGCGATGAAAGTGACGAAAGTTTGAAAGATTAAGTTGGCTGAAAGATCGCCTAAACTATAACCTATTTTCTCGGTTACTGAGAGTTTTTCCATTGCTGGGTTTTGTGTCGTCTCTATTGAAGATTCATTCATTGTTGTCATAATTATTATACCTATTATCTTTAATATTCATTTTAAATATTTTACTTAAATACGACATTGTGATTTTACTCATTGTCATTATTATTTGTAGTGATTTTATTACGCTTAACGATTAACCCTGAACAGGTAACCAAGCTTTGAATTCACCGCTACAATGTAATAACGCCATCATGTAAAGCATGCCATCATAATAACGGTATTTACCCGATGGAATATTTGCCTGCCATAGCGCGTTAACAAATTCTTTAGCTTTAGGTTGTGTGGCAGCAAGAGCTCCAGTAGCATTCATGGCAATAAGGCCTACAGGCTGACCATTTGATCTTGGTATACCATCAAGGGTGTAGCTTCTTGCATAGTGCTTTATTCCCTGTGAATGAAAAAAGGATAGCAAACGATTACTGAGCTCTTGTTGCTCCGGGTCAACCGACCACCATGCCCAATCTACCGACCAATTCATGACTGTTCGCCAAGCATCAACGAGAAAATGAATAGAGTCTGGGTGCCATGATGCCGCCCAAGGACTGCCATCAAAATTACTATAATCGGGTGTTAATCCTGTTTTGGGATGGCTTGTTGTGTGAAAATATTCACGACTTACCTTAGCGGCTCTTTGCCAAAAGTCCCTATCGGCTTTTGGGCCTAATATTGCCCAAACTTGATAAAAAGCCGGTAAATGATATGAAGGATCAGTATGCTCTGCATTTACAATATCTGGAGTAAAGCGTGTCATCGCATTTTTAGGATGAAATAAGTTTGTACCCGTTTGTATGCCTTGCTTGGTTTTTCCAGTGATGATTTTACGATGACGCATATCAGTTAATAATTTATCAGCTTCATCTTTATAATGATAAATGCCTGTTTTGTTACCCCAACGTTGTGAAGCAAAATAAAGGGCGGTTACATAGTAAGCTTCGCCATCAGGAGCCGGCATTTCATCATTTTTTTCACCTGAAGGCTTTACTGACCAAGCGAAGTAGCCTTTGGCTGGATGTTGCTTGCCACTGTTATACATATAGGTCTTTGACCAATTCCAAAGAGCATCAAACTCTTGTTGCTTATTCAGTTGTACTGCTATCATCATGCCGTAAGACATGCCTTCAGAGCGAACATCTTTACTATTAACATCTAATATATAAGCTAAATTACCCTGTGCATTACTCCCTGCCTGATAATAGAGTGTTTCATTTTTATCATTGCCATGGAAAAGCTGTTGAAAAGCTGTACTAATTTTATGTTCTATTGCCTGTGTTGAATGTCCTGCTTCAGCAAATAAGTTTCGATATTTATCCGTGTTAGCGCTACCCTTGATATTCATTGGTTGTTGTGCGTGCGCTAATGTTATAAACAGTGAAAATAATAGCGTATGAAAGGCTAATTTATGGCTGATTTTAATGAATTTATACATAGGTTTATTAGCTATTTTAAAAGGATTATTTAGATTGAAAAAATCCGTTATCAACATAATAATAACGGATTTTTAAGTAACACTACTATTAGTGTTACTTTCTATTTAAAAATCACGTTGTTAACTTGATTTTCAAGTAACTCTTGTTGAC
>JAOPTQ010000179.1:0-15602 GCA_051531915.1 Colwellia sp.
AGCCGATCTGAGGTTAATCAAATAGCGACAGCATCAGAAGAGCAGTCTGCGGTAGCGGAAGAAATAAACCGTAACATTAACAATATTAGTATAGTGACTGAAGAAAGTGCAGCCGGCTCTCATCAAACCGCAGCTTCAAGTGAAGAGCTTGCCTTATTAGCAACTAAAATGAGAGATAATATACAGGCGTTTAAATTTACTGCTTAATTAATAGTAAAGCGTAGTGAATAATATCGGAACTAATACTAATACAAATACAAATACAGTTTAGTTAATCGTTAAATTATTTTAAATTTAAATACACGTTATTTCACTACCATTTCTATTTTCATCTTTATCATCATTGTCAGTATCAGAGCTAGTATAGCTTCTTCCTGAAATAGAGATGTCAATTCCTCTTGATTTATCGGCTTCATTTTTTGGGCAATAACTGAATGACTTAGATGTTGAGCTGAGTGTTCTACCCGAAGGTACGTAAACGATTATACTGGTACTTAATTGAAGTTTATCGCCATTTTTTATAGCGTCTTTGACTTTGACTAATTGCTCGGTCGCCGCGTTATATTTATTATTGTCCATTGTATTACTATCGTTGGTAAAAACACTGAGTTCATTTTCCCAGTTTGTTGTGCATGTTCCTCCAGATAAAGGGCAAATTGTCGTGTTTTGTTCCGTGTTGATGGCGGTGTTTCTTGCGACTAAGAGTAAACGTTGTATTTCAGAGATCTCATTGTCGACTCGCATTCTCACTAAAAAATCATTTAAGCTAGGTAAAGCAATTGCTGTTAAAATACCCAAGACAGCAATGGCGATTAGTAATTCAAGCAAGGTGAAACCAGCAAGTTTTTGTTTTGATTTTGTTTTAGAACTTGTTTTTATAAAAGGCTTAATCGCGTGACATTCGATATGATGAATATTTGTTAGCATAAGAACAACCGAGTGCGAAGCATTGCACATTACTTATATGGTTATTAAGTTATACCAGTTAAGTGGTGATTTTGCTAGTTTCACTTTTTCATTCTTCGCATTCTATTCTCTGCACTTTATTTCTGCGCCATTACGGGTTTCATCTTTGCCATCATTATCAAAATCAGTGCTTATATAAACACGACCAGAGGTTGCAACCCTGATCGCTCTTGCTTTATCTGTATGTGCTTTGGGACAATATTTAAATGTGCCATTGCTACCCCAGCCTGTTGTTCTGCCCGTTGGCGAGTAAATAATTCTACTACGTCCTTTGCCATATTGCAGTTTGTCTTCTATGTTTATTACTGCTTTGGTTTGAATTAAAGGCTCATTTTTTGAAGGTTCATAGGTTTGATTGTGATTCAAATCAATGAAAACTGAGATTTCATTATGCCATTGGGTATCACAATGATTATTTTCATTTAGTGGGCATATTGTAACCGGTAATTGCATGTTTATTGCTTGGTTTCTGGCGGTGAGTAATAGTCGATAAAGTTGGGTTATTTCATTATCTACGCGCATTTGTATCATAAAACTAGAGAAATTGGGTATGGCAATGCTAGCTAAAATTGAAGTGACAGAAATAGACACCATTAATTCGACGAGGGTAACACCTCTTATAAGAGAAGCTTTAAACATAAAAAATCCATTTTTTATTAACATCCTGTACATCAGGTATAGTTATAAAAAATGGATTTTGCGAGTTTATTTTGAGTTTTTGTTATTGGTATGTTTTATAGCGTTACTCGTTAGTTTTTATATTAATTTTTAGCTCAGTAATTAATATAACTAATTTTGACTATCTAACTGCTTTTGACTGTAGCCCATTTTTTGATAATCTTTACCTGCGGCATCGGCAAGTTCAGCGGGCATGTAATTTTCATCATGCTTGGCGAGTACTTCACTCGCTTCAATATGTATTACGCCAGAAGCTCCCTGAATTAATGAACCATTAGCAACAATACCTTGTCCTTCTCTGAAAAGATCTGGCAATATGCCTTCATAATAAACAGTGATCATAATATCGCTTTCGTTAAAAACAATCGGCATAACTAAGTCACTTAACCGAAATGATACTTTTAAATTGTCGGGATCTCGTTTGATACTGCCGGGTACCACTAAACCACCAATACGAATACGCTGACCAATACTAGGTTTAATACCGGTATCTTTTTTGCCTTGAGTTATTTCTGATGGTGTGTAAAACAAATCAATATTTTGACTTAACGCATAAAGCACTAAGCCTGATACTACGGCAATACCTATTAATACAGAGCCAACAATAGCTAGGCGTTTTTTTCTACGTGGATTCATTGTTAACCTCTTTAACCTGACTATTGACTTCATTTTTACGCTGACTTTCACGTTGTTTTCTTGCTTGGCGTAGTTTATCTTCACGTTTATGGCGTAAGGCAATGTTTTTAATCACTTGTTTATGACCTAAGCTTGAGCTGAAAATTAAAGCCATAAGTAGTGCGGCAGAAATTCCAAAAGATAGCCAAACATAAAAACCATAACCGCCCATATTAATAAAGGCACTAAAACTGTCAAATTGCATTATTTAGCCTCTACTGTATTGATTGGTAAATTGGTGGTGTTTTGTACTAATTCACGTACCCATGGGCGTATGCTATTACGCGCTAGAATTTCACTGCGAAAGCGAATACAAATAATAACTGCCACTAAAAAGGTAAAACCGACAAAACAAAAGAGGAAAGGCCAAAGCATGTCAATAGACATAGAAGGGGCGCCCATTTTACTGATTGTTGAACCTTGATGAAGCGTATTCCACCAGTCAACAGAATATTTAATTATAGGTAAATTAACGACGCCAACGAGGGTTAAAATTCCAGCGGCTTTACCGGCTAAATTTTTATCTTCAAAAGCGCTGTGCAGAGCAATAACCCCTAAATATAAAAACAATAAAATTAATTCAGACGTTAAACGTGCATCCCAAATCCACCATGTTCCCCACATAGGTTTTCCCCAAGCGGCTCCTGTGATAAGTGCTATTGCGGTAAATGTTGCCCCTACGGGCGCCATTGCCGCAGCCGAAGCGTCGGCTAAACGCAGTTGCCAAACAAGGCTGCAAAAGGCAGCAACAGCCATGCCAAAATAGATGCCCATTGATAATGAGGCGGCAGGTACGTGTAAATAGAAAATACGAAAGCTATCACCTTGTTGGTAATCTGCAGGGGCAAATAACAATGCCCATATTAATCCTATGCTTAGAAATAAAGAGGCTAATGTTTTAAGCCAAGGGAGTATTTTTCCTGCAAAGTGATAAGACACTTCAGGGTTTGCATACGGGTGTAACCATTTCCACATATTAATTTGTACTCACTTTCAGGGCAGCTCCAACAGCAAAGGGAGCAAGTGTTAAAGAACTAAAAAATAATGCGGCAATTATAGCAAGTTGTCCACTGTAAGGTAAACCCAACGCGGCAGTATCAATAGCACTGGTTGCAAAAATTAACACCGGAATATAAAGAGGCAATACTAATAAGCTTAAGAGTACGCCGCCTTTTTTTATGCCTACCGTTAAGGCAACCCCTATTGCGCCGAGTAAACTTAAAACCGGAGTGCCTAATAATAACGTTAGTATTAATGCGCCGTAACTTTGCTCGTTAAGATGTAAAAGAACAGCAAGCAAAGGCGCAATTAAAATAAGCGGTAAGCCAGTAATTAGCCAGTGAGCAACAATTTTTGCCAATACTAAAATAAAAACAGGGTGTGGGCTTAATAGCATTTGTTCTAATGAACCATCGCTGTGGTCTGATTTAAACAGTCGGTCTAATGAAAGTAATGTTGACAATAATGCGGCAACCCAAATAATTCCTGGAGCAATTCTACTTAAGGTTTGCGCTTCTGGCCCTATTCCTAAAGGAAATAGCGTAATGACAATAACGAAGAATAGTAATGGGTTAATAATATCGTCACGATGGCGCAGTGCAATAGTTAAGTCACGTTTTAAGACTAAAGAAAAAACAGCACGATAAGATAAATTAGTTTGGGGCATACGTTACTCTGCTTTTTGCTTGGTTTGTTCTTCGAAACTTGTTACTCATCGCTTGTTACTCATGCTCGTTATTCATGTTTATGGTTCATTAATATAATCTAAGGTTATTTTTATTGTTTTTTCTGCTGCAATGGTGAGTAAATCTTGATGTGTAGTCAGAATAACACAACCGCCGTTAGCAATATGGCTTTTAAATAATAGCTCTAAACTCTGTACACCTTGTTTGTCAATGGCAGTAAAGGGCTCGTCTAAAATCCAAATGGCGGCGGTTGATTTATATAAACGGGCTAGTGCTATTCGCCTATGCTGTCCTGCGCTTAAATGAGAAGCAAGGCTATCTTCAAAACCGAGTAAATTGACTACACCTAAAGTTTTCTCTATTGATTCAATATTTTTATGGTCAGCTAAACCGTGCAGCGCCAAATTAAAGCTTAAATTCTCTTGCGCGCTCATTTCACCTTTTACGCCAGGTAAGTGCCCTAAATAGTGTAAATTTTGATGAAACTCTTCTCTACATTCTGTTATTGGTTGGTTATTAAAAAGTACTTTGCCCTCATAAGGCTGAGATAATCCCGCTAAAATACGCAATAAACTGGTTTTGCCAGAGCCATTTGGTCCTTCAATTTGCACAATGTCTCCGGCGTTAATCGTAATTGATAGTTGATCAAACAATAAACGATCTTCACGAATACAGGTTAATTTTTCTGCGCTAATTAATGAGGACGGCTTATTTTTAGCGGATGTTGAAGGTGCAATTTCTGACAATGTTAACTCTTATTATAGGTAGAAATGTTATAGGTGTTAGTACTATAGGTATTAACAGATTATTTTTACGAGCCAAATTCTAACGGATGAATGCCATAAGGTAATTGATTTAGATCGTATTATTTCTTTGAACAATATCATACCATAGCTGAAAAAGTGATAACGGCAAAAATTTTGATATTAACAAAGCTAAATTCGGACAATAAGAAACAATAAAAATTTTTTATACAATGTCGTATTTTTCTTAGATGGTGATAGAATCGCTGTGCTATTTTATTTTATAATTTTTTACAGAGCCTCACATTGAATTAAAATCTTTTTAAAATAAGTGTTTAATGTGAACCGGAGAGATAAATGATACCTGAAATGGTACCCGCACTAATACCTGAGCTAGGCCAACTTGCTCTTATTATCGCCCTCGCTTTTGCTATTTGTTTAAGCGTTATTCCTATGATTGGTGTTCACAGTCAACAAGCTAAGTTGATAAGTTATGCGAAACCGTTAACTTTTGGTATGTTTGCTTTTACTGCAGTTAGCATCATTGTGTTAGCTTACAGCTTTGTTGTTGATGACTTTTCTATTAAGTATATTGCTAATCATTCTAATACTCATTTACCGTACTACTTTAAAATAAGTGCGGTTTGGGGCGGGCACGAAGGTTCATTATTATTATGGGTATTTTCATTAACCGCTTGGACGATGGCGGTAGCTACCTTTTCTAAAAATATTGAGCAAGTTTTTATTGCGCGCGTATTAGCCGTTATGGGTATGATTGCGGTTGGTTTCATTGCTTTTACTTTATTGACTTCAAATCCATTTGAACGTTTATGGCCAAATGTACCAATGGAAGGTCGTGATTTAAATCCTCTCTTACAAGATGTGGGATTAATTATTCATCCTCCCTTACTTTATCTAGGCTATGTTGGTTTTGCGGTGGCTTTTGCTTTTGCGGTAGCAGCATTAATGTCGGGTAAAATGGATGCCGCTTGGGCGCGTTGGTCTAGACCATGGACTGTTGCTGCATGGGGGTTTTTAACGCTTGGTATTGCTTTAGGAAGTTGGTGGGCTTATTACGAACTGGGTTGGGGCGGTTGGTGGTTTTGGGATCCTGTAGAGAATGCTTCTTTTATGCCATGGTTGGTTGGTACGGCACTAATACATTCATTAGCCGTTACCGAAAAACGTGGCACCTTTAGAAATTGGACGGTATTACTTGCTATTTTTGCCTTTAGTTTAAGTTTACTTGGTACTTTTTTAGTGCGATCTGGGGTAATTACTTCAGTACACTCATTTGCTTCTGATCCCTCTCGTGGTGTCTTTATTTTAGTGTTGCTCGCTATTGCCGTTGGCGGCTCATTAACGTTATATGCCTTTAAAGCAAGTACGGTTAGTAGCTTTAGTCGCTTTGCACTATACTCGCGCGAAACAGCGTTATTGCTATGCAATATTATTTTAGTTATTGCCGCAACAACCGTTTTATTAGGCACTTTATACCCACTATTAGTTGATGCGTTAGGCTACGGAAAAATTTCTGTAGGGCCCCCGTATTTTAACGCAGTATTTATTCCTATTATGAGTTTACTGTTTGTTATTATGGGTATAGGTCCTTTAATTCGTTGGAAAAAAGCGAAAAAAGGTGAGTTGCGTAAACAGTTGGTTACACCATCAACTGTGAGTATAATTTTCGGGTTAACCTTTCCTGTTATTTATGGTGGCGAATTTAATATTTTAGCCTCTATGGGGATGATCTTAGCTGCTTGGGTTTTTTTAGTAGTGGTAAAAGAAGTAAGCAATCAGCTTCGTTCAAGCGGAAAGCTAACCATGAGTCATTTAGGCATGACCGTTGCTCATGCCGGCATTGCGGTAACTATTGTGGGTATTACGTTAGTGTCGAGTTATGAAAGTGAAACTAATGTTAGAATGGCGGTGCACGAGCGTGTTGAAATATCAGGTTATCAAATAGAATTTAAAGGTATTAAGCATGTTGAAGGACCTAATTACAGTGCCGAGCAAGGTCAAATTAATATCTATAAAAATGATGAATTTGTTACCTTATTAACACCAGAGCGCCGTGCTTATCGGGTGCAAAGCATGGGCATGACCGAAGCGGGCATTGACCCCGGTTTATTTCGTGATATTTATGTTGCCTTAGGTGATCCGCTTGAAGGAGACGCTTGGGCTGTTCGCGTTCATTATAAACCTTTTGTTCGTTGGGTTTGGTTAGGGGCAATTTTTATGGCGTTAGGTGGTGTGTTATCTATGTTAGATAAACGTTATCGTGCTAGTACAAGCAAGAATAAAATCATTTTGGAGCCATTATAAATGAACAAAATCATTCGTTTTTTACCCTTAATATTAGTCATTGCTTTAGGTGTTGTTCTTTATCGAGGCTTATCATTGAATCCACAAGAAATGCCTTCTGCCTTAGTGGGTAAAGTAATGCCTGATTTTTCATTATCAACGCTTAATGATGAAAACAAAACGGTCACTAAAGCCGATTTAATTGGCGATATTGTTTTACTCAACGTATGGGCGACTTGGTGTCCAACCTGTAAATATGAGCACCCTTACTTATTAGAGATTGCTCATGATGCAAAGTTAAAATCACAGGTTAAATTATATGGCTTAAATTATAAAGATGAACGCGACCTTGCTAAACGTTGGTTAAAAAATTATCAAGATCCCTATAAATTTTCAATTTTTGATAATATAGGAACATTGGGTTTAGATTTAGGTGTTTTTGGCGCGCCTGAAACCTTTGTTATTGATCATCATGGTATTATTCGTAAACGCTTTGCTGGTGCTATTGATACGAGAGTATGGCGTAGAGAATTTGAACCGTTAATTGCTCAATTAATTGCTGAAAAGCAACAAGGTAAATAATGATGTTAAATAAAGTGCTATTACTTGTTGCTATAATTGTTTTTAGTTTTCTGGTTACTAAACCGGTACAAGCAAGCCCAGTGGAAACCTTTGAATTTAAAGATGATGTGACTAAAGTTCGCTTTCAGGCATTAAGTAAAGAATTACGTTGCCCTAAATGTCAAAATCAAAATTTAGCTGATTCAAACTCACCTATTGCAGAAGATTTACGTCGGGAATTATATCAATTATTACAACAAGGCAAAGCGGATAGCGAAGTGGTTGATTTTATGGTGGCTCGTTACGGTGAGTTTGTTTTGTATCGCCCGCGAGTTTCTAGCCTTACTTATGTACTTTGGTTTGGTCCGGCATTATTAATCTTTTTTGGCATTATTATTGTCATTATTATTTTACGAAAAAAGCCAAGTACGAAAGAAAATTTAGTATTAACACCAACGCAGCAAAATAAACTGAAAAAGCTGCTTGATGAAAAAAACAAATAAGAGACATCAATAACCTATTATGGAAATTTTATTAATCATTATCGCCTTTGTCGTTTTGCTGTTATTAGTGATCTGGACGCCTTTTATAAAGCAGTCAACCGATCAAGAAAAAAACAATGATAACAATGAGCAAGAAACGAGTCGTGATCAAACCAATGTGCGTTTATATCATGAGCATAAAAGTGAAATAGAAAAAGATTTTACCGATGGCGCAATTGATCAAGAAAGCTATGAATATTTGTTGGCAGAACTTGATAAAAGTTTATTACAAGATATTGATGCCGGCGGTAATGACAAAAATACGGCTAAAAATCAGGAAACAAAAAAGTTCAGTATTGTATGGCCTGTTGGCTTAACGGCTTCTATGCTTATTTTTAGTGTTGTTTTATATGATAAACAAGGTGCTTATCAGCAAATAACGACAGTTGTACCTGATCAACATGCGTCAACGAATATGTCTGAGCAAGCGGCTTTACAGCAGCAACAACAGCAAACATTGACCTATATAAAACAGCTTCAACAACATACTCAAGATAATCCTGAAGACAGTGAAGCATGGTACAACCTTGGCGAAACAATGGTAACGGTTGGTATGTTTGACGGTGCTATTATTGCTTTTGATCAAGTGTTAAGAATAGAAGGGGAGCATGCCGACTTACTTGGTGCAAAAGCACAAGCGGTTTATTATTTAAATAATCAGCAAATAACCGTTGAAGTAAAAGAGCTAATTGACCGCGCTTTAGCGCTTGATATTAATGATCCGTCAACTAATATTTTACTGGGTATGCATAATTTTCTGGCGAAAAAATATCAGCAAGCAATTGAGCATTGGCAGCGTGTTATCAATAGTAAAAAAGAAAGTGTTAATAATGCCGCCTTGCAAGAAGCGGTTGATGAAGCGAAAAAGCGTTTGAATGCAATATCAGCTCCTGAAAAAAATATTGATTCAACAACCGCAGCACAGTTAACGGTTAGTGTGAGTTTGTCTGACGATATAGCTAAGCAACTAGCAGAAAGTGAAGATAAAGTTGTCTTTATTTATGCTATTCCTACCAATGGCCAACGTATGCCATTAGCGGCGTTAAAAATTAAGCTGAGTGATCTGCCAACCACTGTTGTGTTAAACGACAATCAAGCAATGACACCTGAAAGTAAGTTAAGTAGTGTTGAAAGCGTACATGTGTTTGCTATCGTTTCAAATCAAGGTGGTGCAGGCATAAAACCGGGTGACTACAAAGCGCAAACGAATAATGTGCCAGTAAACAGTAGTGAGACGGTGAAACTTGTTGTTGATAGCTTGGTTGAATAATCATGAAATCTAGGTTTAGTGCGGCTCAAAATAATAACGCTAAAGCGCACGAAAAAACGGGCGTTTTACTGGCAAACTTAGGCTCTCCTGAACAGCCAACACCTAAAGCTTTACGTTATTATTTACGTGAATTTTTATCTGATCCCAGAGTGGTAGAAATTCCTCGCTTACTTTGGATGATTATATTACATGGTGTTGTTTTACGCGTTCGTCCTAAAAAATCAGCAAAGTTATATCAACGTATTTGGACAGCGCAGGGCTCACCTTTAGTGGTAATTAGTCAGGCTCAAAAGTACAAAATTGCAGAAAAGTTAAATGCTCAATACGGTGAGCAAGTGGTTGTTGATATCGCCATGCGTTATGGTAAACCCAGTATTAGTGAAATATTACAAAATTTTCAACAACTAGGTGTTAATAACCTGATTGTTTTACCACTTTACCCACAATATGCGGGACCGACTACTGGCTCTGTTTTTGATGCAATTAGCCTAGAATTACAGCAGTGGCGTTATGTGCCATCTTTACACTTTATCAATAGTTATCATAATAATGCTTTATATATTAATGCATTAGCTAACTCTATTGTTGAGCATGTTAATCAACACGGTAAACCTGACAAGCTAGTGCTCTCTTATCATGGAATGCCGGAACTTTTTCATCAATGGGGCGATCCTTACTACAAATTTTGTCAACAAAGTACCAAATTACTAATTGAAAATTTAACTGAAAAATTAGATTTTCATAAAGATGATTTTGTCTTAACCTTTCAATCTCGTTTCGGTAAAGCGAAATGGTTACAGCCTTATACCGATGAAACGCTAGTCAATTTAGCCAAACAAGGAAATAAGCATATAGCTATTATCAGCCCTGCATTTAGTGCTGATTGTTTGGAAACTTTAGAAGAATTGGAGCATGAAAATAGAACTATATTCATGCAGGCGGGTGGTGAAAAGTATCATTATATAGCGGCGTTAAATGACAGGGATGATCATATTGAGGCGTTATTAAGTATGATAAAACCAGCGTTGTATTCTACTCCCGACAATAAATAATTTACCGCTAGCCGTATATAGTACTAGAATTTCAGTCATAAAATAATTACACTGTACTTATATACAGTTAGGTGTGGTGTAATTATTTTCAATCATGATCAAGTCTCGTAAAATAATCCATATAGACATGGACTGTTTCTATGCAGCGGTAGAAATGCGAGATTTTCCACAGTACCGAGAAATCCCCTTAGCTGTTGGCGGGGATGGTCCACGCAGTGTGCTTTGTACTTGTAATTATCAAGCACGACAATTTGGTGTGCGCTCTGCCATGCCGGCAATTAAAGCAAAACAACTCTGCCCAAGTTTAAAAATAGTTAATGGGCGAATGGCTGTTTATAAAGAAGTCTCTGATCATATACGAGAAATATTTGCTCGCTATACTGACTTAATTGAACCCTTGTCTATTGATGAAGCTTATCTTGATGTTAGTGACTCTACCGAATGCCAAGGTAGTGCAACGTTAATTGCTGAAAAAATTCGTGCGGATATTTTTAATGAATTAAAATTAACTGCATCGGCGGGTATTGCGCCTAATAAATTTTTAGCTAAAATTGCCAGTGATGAAAACAAACCAAATGGGCAATACCTTGTTTCACCCGATAAAGTCACGGCTTTTGTTGAGCAATTATCATTAAAAAAAATCCCCGGTATTGGTCCTAAAACTTTCCAAAAGCTTAATCAACAAGGTTATTTTACTTGTGCTGATGTTAGAGTTAGCTCGGTTGCTAATTTACAACCTATTGTTGGCAAGTTTGCCTCATCACTGTATCAACGAGCACATGGTGTTGACCATCGTCATTTAGAAGTTAGTAGACAACGAAAATCACTGGCGATTGAAACGACTTTAGCTAAGGATATTTATAGTGAACAAGAATGCCAAAATATTATTGAACAGTTATATCCTAAATTGGTAAGTCGCCTTAAAAAACATGATGAACGCAAAATAGTTCGTCAAGGGATTAAATTAAAGTTTACTGATTTTACGCAAACAACCGTAGAACAACAAAACTTAAATTGTGAGCATATAATGTTTAGTGCTTTACTTGCGAAGGCATATGCAAGAGCAAATAATCGAGGTATTCGTTTAGTGGGTTTAACATTAGGTTTTGCTGAGACAATTGATGATAATAAGCAATTGTCTTTGCCTTGTTTCTAGTTTTATAAAAGAGGGGATATCTTGAAAAAAACGGCGTTACATAGTGCGGTAGGTTTACTCGCGAGAAGAGAACATTCTGAAGTAGAATTAAGGCGTAAATTAGTTTTACGTGAATTTGACTCTCAAGATATTGACTTGGCTATCGAGCGCGTATTAGAAAAAGATTATCTTTGTGATGAACGTTTTGCGCAAAGTGTTTGTCGATATCGAGTTAATAGAGGTTATGGTTGGCTTTATATTGCTAATGAACTTAAACAAAAGGGCGTTTGTGGCAATATCATTGAGCAATTGTATAAAAATTGTGAAATTGATTGGTATCTTCAAGCCGAGCTTGCGTATAATAAGCGTTTTGCCTTTACCGAGATTCAAGATCACAAAGATAAAGTCAAAAGAAACCGTTTTTTGCAGTACCGTGGATTTTCTACCGATGAAATTATAACGGTAATTCGTCACCATGATGATAGTTTTAACTAAAAGTAGTAAAACCATTATCGATGTTAACTAAGCTATTTATAGAGTAAGACATGATTAAAAGCACCGCCGAAGTTCGTCAGGCATTTTTAGATTTTTTTGCCACTAAACAACACCAAATCGTAAAAAGTAGTTCTTTAGTTCCCGGTAATGATGCCACCTTATTATTTACTAATGCGGGTATGGTGCCATTTAAAGATGTATTTCTAGGTGCTGAAAAACGTAGTTATACTCGCGCCGCATCAGCTCAACGTTGTGTACGTGCCGGTGGTAAACATAATGATTTAGAAAATGTTGGCTATACCGCTCGTCATCATACTTTTTTCGAAATGATGGGTAATTTTAGTTTTGGTGATTACTTTAAAGAAGAGGCTATCTCTTATGCTTGGAGTTTTCTAACCGAAGTTTTAAAAATACCCAAAGACAAGTTAACCATTACGGTATTTGAAGAAGATGAAGAGGCAGAAAAAATTTGGATTGAAAAAATAGGCGTTCCTGCTGAGCGTGTTATTCGAATTGGTGCCGCTGATAATTTTTGGTCTATGGGCGATACTGGACCTTGCGGCCCTTGCTCTGAAATATTTTACGACCATGGTGCCGATGTCGCTGGTGGTCCTCCAGGCTCTCCAGATGAAGATGGCGATCGCTTTATTGAAATTTGGAATATCGTTTTTATGCAATTTAACCGTCAAAGTGATGGCAGCATGGAACCTTTACCTAACCCGTCAATTGATACAGGAATGGGGTTAGAGCGTATTTCTGCCATTATGCAAAATGTGCATAGTAATTATGAAATTGATATTTTCCAAGCGCTTATTAAAGACACGGCTAATTTATTATCATGTAATGATTTAAGGCATAAATCTTTACGTGTTATTAGTGATCATATTCGTTCTTGTAGCTTCTTAATTGTTGATGGCGTAGTGCCGTCTAATGAAGGTAGAGGTTACGTATTACGCCGTATTATTCGTCGTGCTATTCGTCATGGTCATAAATTAGAAGCCAAAGGTCACTTTTTCCATAAGTTAGTTGATTCGCTTATTGAACAAATGGGTAACGCTTATCCTGAGTTAGTACAGCATCAAGCGATTATTGAAAAATTATTACGCATAGAAGAAGAACAGTTTGGTCGAACTTTAGATCGCGGCATGGTATTGCTAGAAGAAATTTTAGCTGAATTAACAACTGATACCATTAGCGGCGATGACGTTTTTAAATTATATGATACTTATGGCTTTCCTGCTGATTTAACTGCAGATATTGCCCGTGAACGACAATTAAATATTGACCATAATGGTTTTGATGTTGCCATGGGATTACAGCGAGAGCGTGCTCAACAAGCGAGCCAATTTGGTACAGATTACAACAAACAACTTAAATCAGATCTTAAAACGAATTTCAAAGGTTTTGATAATCATTCTAACTCGGCAACTATTGTTGAGTTGTTTAATTTTTGTGAGCAAGAGGCTGTAAATCAATTAAACAAAGGTGAGCATGGTTTAGTTATATTAGATCGTACTCCTTTTTATGCTGAGTCTGGTGGTCAAGCTGGCGATAGTGGTTTACTCCATCTAGATGGTGGTGTTTTTGAAGTTAAAGATACCATTAAATTAGGTAATGCTTATGCTCACAAAGGTGTCGCTCGTACAGATATGGGCTTGAACCGACGGGTTAAAGCTGAAATTGACAGTGAGCGTCGTGCTGCAATTATTAAAAATCATACCGCAACTCATATTTTGCATGCCGCTTTACGTAAAATACTTGGTGAACATGTCACTCAAAAAGGCTCTTTGTGCGATGCTGAAAAATTACGTTTTGATTTTTCTCATTTTGAAGGCATGACAGTACAAGAAATTAATGCAGTAGAGCAATTAGTTAATACAGAAATTCGTCGTAACCATGTCAAAGAAACTGAATTGATGTACATTGAAGATGCTAAAGAGAAAGGCGCAATGGCATTGTTTGGCGAGAAATATGATGATGAAGTACGTGTAGTTACCTTCGGTGATTTTTCTACCGAGCTTTGCGGTGGTGTTCATGTTGAGCGTACTGGTGATATTGGTTTATTTAAAATAGTTTCAGAATCAGGTATTGCTGCCGGTGTACGCAGAATTGAAGCGGTAACCGCAATAGGTGCTTTAGCTTTTATTGAGCAACAATCGACTTGCCTCTCAACTATTGCCACTTTAGTAAAAACGGATGTAGCAGGGGTTGGTAGTAAAGTTGAACAATTAATGCATCGCGCTAAACAGTTAGAAAAAGAGGTGAGTCAACTTAAGCAAGAATTAGCGGCTCAGGCGGGTTCTGATTTAGTCAGTAAAGCCATTAATATTAATGGTGTTAAAGTGCTAATTGCTGATTTAGATGGTATTGAAAGTAAAGCTTTACGTGGCATGGTTGATGAACTAAAAAATAAAATGCAATCGGGTATTATCATGTTAGCGACCAATAATGGCGGTAAAGTAGGTTTAATTGCCGGTGTTACTAAAGATTTAATTGGTCAAGTGAAAGCTGGTGACTTAGTTAATATGGTTGCACAACAAGTGGGAGGAAAAGGTGGTGGTAGACCAGACATGGCACAAGCGGGAGGTAGCCAACCTGAAAACATTACCTCGGCACTTGCCTCTGTTGAAGCTTGGGTAACTGAAAAATTATCTTAATACGGTTTATTTAAAAAATTTAAAGAGAGCTTTAATCGCTCTCTTTTTTTTGCTCTTAATAATTGTTTGTTAGCTAATTGTTAATATAGTATTTATTGTTATTATTTTTATAAATAAACCTTAAAAACAGTGAGTAAATACCGTATTTAACATTCCAAGATTCTAGCAAACTTGTTACTATATAATTAATTAGTTTAGATATTATACAATAAACATTTGAGCTTAGATTATTCTAATTTTCAGTACATATTCTAACAAATATATTATTGAAATAAGCTCAATAAGTTGATATTAATGTCATTGTAATGATGGTATTTTCAAAAAAACTATCATTATGAAAACTAATCTTTTGATTTTTGATCAAAATAATGACTTTTCCCAAAATATTTACTATTACTTATAGGGTACTTTGAGAAAGGTAACTAATTTTAATATATTACTAGCTTATATATATTTATTTAGTGGATCTCGTTTTTTTTAAAAGGAATATACAATGTTAATATTAACACGACGCGTTGGTGAGACTTTAATGATTGGTGATGAAGTGACTGTTACTGTCTTAGGCGTTAAAGGAAATCAGGNNACCGTGAAGAAATTTACATGCGAATACAAGCTGAAAAAGGCGATTCTGAGCCGTCGGGTAATACCCTATAATACGAGCGATATTATCTCGTTATTATAATTAGCCCTTATAAAAGCACCACACTTGTTGGTGCTTTTTTATATTTTTAAACTCGATAATTACAGCGCTTATGTTCAAATTTTATGATTATTGATTGAATTGTCGGCAAACAGTAAAAAAATAGAAATAAAAGTATAAAAATGTTTGACTTATTTTT
>JAOPTQ010000180.1:0-10799 GCA_051531915.1 Colwellia sp.
AGCCGATCTCAGGTTAAATAGGATTCAAATAAAAAGACTCATTTAACCACTTGGTATTAAAAGTGTTTAATGAGTCTTTTTTATTTAACGTGATATTTATAGCGTAAGCAATAAATATAATGAGGCAAGCGTAATTAAAACCGTAAAACCATAAAAAATAATAAAGGTTAGTTTACGACCACTGTGCTGTCCTAAATCATGCAATAAATGGTAAAAACGATGTATACCGTGCCAAATAGGTAAGCTAATAATTACCCATAACGCTAATTTACCAATCCAGCTTTGGCTAAAGGCTAAAACTCGTTCATACGACATTGCATCAAAAAAGCCTAAAGGTACTAACAAGCCAGTTACCAAAATAATCGCCGGTAACATGAAAGCCGAAAGCATACCGCCGCCGCCAAATAATCCCCAAATAACGGGTTCATTAGAGCGTTTATATTGCTTATTTTTATTACTCTGCGCATTTTGTATATTTTGCGTATTTGTACTAGTCATCATTCTCTCCTAGCTCAATAAAATGGCAAGTAATACCACGGTAACAACAACCCATGCTAACCACATAGAACGTTCAATAGTTTGGGCTTCAATCACTTTTCCAGCAATTTCTACATGCATTGTTTTAGGAGCAAGCGCAAACCAAGTACCGGTATGATAAAGCACGGCAATTAAGGTAATCACATGAAAAACAATAAAGGCGCTACTTTGTTGCATCGTTAACCAATCATTAAATGCTGACTCACCTGCCGTAAGGGCATATAAACCAGAAAACAATAAAACTGAATACAATAAGATAAAAATGGAGGTGGCAGATCGCAACATATAATCTTTATAAGATTTGTTTTGTAACCACCAATTTGTTGCCATTGTTTGTTTATATGGCTTGCGTTTACTTACATGAGCATTCATTAGACTCCCCTTTAGTACTTTTTTTATGCATACCAATTTTAGAGATAACATAGTCAGTTGCGCTTAATCCTTTACTTTGATTAACCGCCGCCGCCGGATCAACACCTTTAGGACAAACATCAGAGCAGTAACCTACAAAAGTACAGCCCCAAACGCCATCTTCACTATTTAATAATGGGAAGCGCTCTGCAGCTCCTTGATCACGATTATCTTGATTATAACGTTGCATTAATGCTAGTGCCGCGGGGCCTAAAAATTTATTATTTAAACCATACTGTGGACATGCCGAGTAACATAATCCGCAATTAATACACATAGAATATTGTTTGTAACGTTGTAATTGCGCCGGTGTTTGAATGTATTCACCATCAACTAGCTCACCTTCACTTTCACGAATAATATAAGGTTTTATTTCTTCTAACTTTTGCACAAAATCACTTATATCAGAAACTAAATCGCGCTCTATTGGAAAGTTTGCTAAAGCAGTAACCGTTACTTTTTCTGGATAATAATCGCGTAAAAATGTTTTACAACCGAGTTTTGGCACATTATTAACCATATAGCCACAACTACCGCAGATAGCCATTTGGCATGACCAACGAAAGCTAAGTGTACTGTCAAGATTGTCTTTTATATAATGCAACGCGTCTAAAATTGACATTTCATGAGTATACGGTATTTCAAATGATTGTATAAAAGGCTCATTGTCCATTTCAGGACGATAACGCTGTACATCGACAAGTATTGTCTTAGTCATTATTTTGCTCCTTTTTTTCTGCAGCTGCACCATAAACACGTGCTGCAGGCTGAGATTTGGTGATCACTACTGAGCTATATTCTATTTTAGGTGCTTGCCCTTCTTGATAGAAAGCTAAGCTATGCTTGAGATAGTTTTCATCATCACGCTCGGTGCAACCTTCGTCAAGACGTTGATGAGAACCACGAGATTCTTTACGTTCAATCGCTGAATGCGCCATTGTTAACGCAACATCAATTAAGTAACCAAGCTCTAAAGCATTAAACCATTCGGTGTTAAATACGGTTGAAGTATCATTTAATTTAACATTGCGATAACGCGCTTTAAGCATTTTTAAATGATCACAGGTTGCTTGCATATCTGCTTCATTGCGATATACGCCAACACCTGCTTCCATGGTTTTACCCAGTTCAGTTCGGATCACAGAAACAGATTCACTTTTATCGCCATCAAACTGGTTAAGTAATTGTGCTTTAACTTTTTCCGCTTCTGCTAACAGAGCTTCTGTAGACAAAGATTCGCCTTTACTGGAATGATTGACTGCATATTTTGCCGCTTCTTCACCGGCAACTTTGCCCATAACCAGTAATTCAGCTAAGGAATTTGAGCCTAATCTATTTGCACCATGTAAACCTGAGCTTGCACATTCACCAACGGCATAAACACCCGCTAATCGTGTTGCACATTTTATATCGGTTTCAATGCCGCCCATGGTGTAATGCACGGTTGGGCGAACAGGAATGGGTTCATAAACGGGATCAACGCCTACGTAAGCTTTTGCTAATTCGCGAATAAAGGGTAAACGTTCATTTATTTTTTCTTCGCCCAAATGACGTAAATCTAAATTAACGTAAGTGCCCCAAAGTTCATGGTTTAAAACACGACCTTTTTGTTCTTCTTGCCAGAATGCTTGGCTAAGTCGATCACGAGGACCTAACTCCATATGTTTATTTTTAGGTTGACCAAGCGGTGTTTCAGGGCCTAATTCATAATCTTGCAAATAACGGTAATCATCTTTATTGGTTAAAATACCGCTTTCACCTCGACAACCTTCGGTCATTAAAATGCCCGTACCAGGAAGACCGGTAGGATGATATTGAACAAACTCCATATCGCGCAAAGGCACACCATGACGATAAACTAATGACATACCGTCACCGGTTACAATGCCACCATTGGTATTGTAACGATAAACACGACCAGCACCACCGGTAGCAATAATGACAGATTTTGCTTGAATAACGTAAACCTCGCCTTCGGCAATATCTTGAACGAGTACCCCTTGAACACTGCCGTCTATGACTAACAATGATAAACAAAAATGTTCGTCATAACGCTCTATTTGTGGGTATTTAGTTGAGGTTTGAAAAAGGGTATGCAGCATGTGAAAGCCAGTTTTGTCGGCAGCAAACCACGTTCGCTCTATTTTCATACCACCAAAAGCGCGTACATTTACTTTGCCGTCTTCTTTTCGACTCCAAGGACAGCCCCAGTGCTCTAATTGCACCAGTTGTTTGGTGGAGTTTTCAACAAAATACTCCACCACATCTTGATCACAAAGCCAATCGCCACCAGAAACAGTGTCGTTAAAGTGCCAATCAAAACTGTCTTGCTCTTTTACCACACCGGCGGCGCCGCCTTCGGCAGCAACAGTATGGCTTCGCATTGGATATACTTTAGAAATTAAAGCTATTTTTACGTCTGGATCTGATTCAGCAATAGCGATAGCGGATCTAAGCCCACCACCACCAGCACCAATAATTGCAACGTCTGTTTGAACATATCTCATTGATTGTCCTATTCATTGAAGCTTATTTATAGTGGTTTTATCAGCAAAATGGGAAATGCATACCCAGATTTAAATTATCGAACTGCATTGAAATAATTCGACTTTTATTCAACCAAAAATAAATAATGAATTAAATTATTTTCCAAAAGGTTGAGTGTTATACCCAACCAAGGACTGCCCACAATTATGCCCGTTTCACTTGAAGATGCCTGAAACGAGCCTCTTGAAGTAGCATGGGAATATAAATGTTATCTGAACGTTATCTATTTTTTTTCAGGAACAATGTGTTTACAATTTTCATTATCTCAGATGACATTACTTGCTCAGATATAATGTCTTCCTACATCGAAAAAGTAAATCATTGGTTTTTCTTTTATAAAGAAAACTAGATCTAAAACAAACTTTTAATTAAGGCGTTTAATTGAATGATTTTAGGTGAAAAATGAATTCACTAATCAGCGGTATAATCAATTATCTAATCAATTAACTATAGCAATGCACTTGACTCGTTTTTCTGAACTTAACTGCATTATTCATTAAGGTAACTGTTATAATTAACGGATTATTATTAATATAAAAAAAACTTATGCGTCTTGATAAATTTATTTGTAAAAGTACAGAATTAACCCGAAATGAAGCAAAAAAATTGCTGAAAAGTGGTGAGGTTCGTGTAAATGGTGATGTGGCGACTAATGCCGCCATGCAGGTTCATGAAAATAACACCATCATTGTTGATGGCCAACAACTAAGCGCTCGTACCTCTCGTTATATAATATTACATAAAGTTGTTGATACTATTTGTTCAAACGTGGATGAAGTTTATCCCTCAGTGTTAAATTTTATTGACGTTGATAAAGCGTTTGATTTACACATTGCCGGTCGTTTAGACGTTGATACTACAGGATTAGTGTTAATTACCGATGATGGCAGATGGTCACATAATATTATTTCTCCGAAAAAACAATGTCAAAAACGCTATCGAGTATGGCTGCGTGATGAAATTGAAGAAAATAAAACGCTCGAATTAATTGCACAGTTTAATGAGGGCATTCAATTACAAGGCGAAGATTCATTAACTCGGCCAGCAGTATTGTCGTTAGTAGCACCTAACGAGGTCTTGCTAACAATCACCGAAGGAAAATATCATCAAGTAAAGCGAATGTTTGCTGCTGTGGGTAATCGCGTTGTTGGTTTGCACCGTGAAAAAATTGGCGAGGTTGAACTTACCGGCTTAGCTCCTGGAGAGTGGCGTTACTTAACAGACCAAGAAGTTAATGGATTTATGCTATAATGTTAAAAACTTATAACTCATAACTAAAGTGAATAAATACTTTCTGTTCCTTTTATAATAAGGTAAAATGTGTCCCGAAATTTTGGCAAAGTCTAATGGTTATGGTTAAAGTTGCGGTTAGCATTGAGATTTTTGATTGTTTATTTATAGTACATATATATAAGTTATAGGGTTTTATGAGAATTTTAGTTGTTGATGATGTTAAATCGATTCAAAACCATTTAAGCGCTGTTTTAAAGGGCTTAGGTCATAGTGTAGAAACCGCGACTAATGGCTTGGATGCTTTTGAAAAAGCGCAACAGAATAATTATCAACTATATATCATAGATCATAAAATGCCCTTGATGGATGGTGTTCAGTTAACTAAAAATTTAAAGAAAAAAGCTGAATGTGCCAATACACCTATTTTATTTATGACCACACAATCGATTAAAAGTTTGAAGGTGTTAGTCGAATTTTCTTTATTTTCTGCGGTTATTGCTAAACCTATTAATGAAGCTGACTTTATTTCAACAGTTAATTTTCTTATAAAAAATATTTCCGTAGCGAAAACAGAACAATCACTTTTGAAACAGATTAATTAAGTTATTTAGTTCTATCGACTATTAAGTACCTATTATCAAAAATTCACTATAAAAAGTTACTCAATTGCTTTATTCTTTAAACAATAACTTAATCTTGTACCGAGTGCGCGTATCTAATACCTGCACCTAATACCCGTACATAATGCTTGTACCTAATACTTGTACTTAATAGAAAGACACACATGAACGAACAGCAATCAACACTTCTTAAAAATGCTATAAAATCTATCCCTAATTATCCCTCTGAAGGCATCATGTTTCGTGATGTAACTAGCTTATTAGAAAATTCAGCAGCTTTTACATTAACAATGAAACTATTGAAAGATAACTATAAAAACAAAGGCTTTACTAAAATTGTTGGCACAGAAGCTCGTGGCTTCATTTTTGGTGCACCACTTGCGCTTGAGTTAGGTATTGGCTTTGTACCGGTACGCAAGCCCGGAAAATTACCACGAGCAACTTTTGCTCAAACCTATCAGCTTGAATACGGTGAAGATATTTTAGAAATTCACCAAGATGCGTTAACCGAAAATGATAAAGTATTAATTATTGATGATTTACTCGCTACAGGCGGCACAATTGAAGCTACCACTAAATTGATACGCCGTGTTGGGGCAGAAGTAAAAGATGCAGGTTTTGTTATATCATTACCTGATTTAGGGGGGGAAACACGCGTTAAAAAAATGGGTGTTACGCCTTTAGCATTAATTCAATATGACGGCGAATAGGCTTTAGTGAGCAATAAATAACATGAGTTATCAAGTATTAGCAAGAAAGTGGCGACCTAAAAACTTTGAAGCGTTAATGGGGCAAGAGCACGTAGTAACTGTTTTGGTTAATGCCTTGTCTCAGCAACGTTTACATCATGCTTATTTATTTACCGGAACGCGTGGCGTTGGTAAAACAACCATCGCTCGCATTTTTGCTAAAAGTTTAAATTGCGAAACAGGTATAACCGCTAAACCTTGTGGAACATGTGACACTTGCTTAGAAATAGATCAAGGACGCTTTGTTGATTTACTTGAAATAGATGCGGCGTCAAAAACTAAAGTTGATGATACCCGAGAAATATTAGACAACGTACAATATGCTCCTACGCGTGGTCGCTATAAAGTTTATTTAATTGATGAAGTGCATATGCTGTCTCGTCATAGTTTTAATGCTTTATTAAAAACCTTAGAAGAGCCACCAGAGCATGTTAAATTTATTTTAGCGACTACTGATCCTCAAAAGCTTCCTGTAACCGTATTATCTCGTTGTTTACAATTTCATTTAAAAGCACTGACGGTTAATCAAATTGAAACTAAATTAGCAGAAATTTTAGCGGAAGAAGAGGTTACTCACGACGCCGGTACGTTAACTTTATTAGCAAAATCGGCACGTGGCAGTATGCGTGACAGTTTGAGTTTAACTGACCAAGCCATTGCACAAGGGCAGGGCAGTATTACCTTGGCTAATATTCAGCAAATGCTCGGTGGAATAGATCAAAACTGGGTCTATAAAATACTTATTGCCTTATTAAAACAAGACGGCGGAGCCTTAATGTCTCTGTCGCAAGAAATTGCTTCTTATGCGCCCAGTTACAGTCGCTTATTTGCGGAGTTAATTCAACTATTTCATCAAATTGCCATTATTCAAATAGCCAAACAGCATTTTGATTTACCAACGGAGCAAGCGCAGTTATTAGAGAAATTTAGCCAAGCAATGTCACCAGAAGACATTCAACTGTATTATCAAATTAGTGTTAATGGGCGAAAAGACTTACCTTATGCCGCTGATGAACAAGCCGCTTTTGACATGACATTAATACGTTTACTTGCGTTTAAACCCATGCAAGCAAGCCATGTTGTTTCATCGGTTGAGCATAAAAATAACAATGTTGCGCTTGATTTAGCGCTTGATTTTGATGAGATAGAACTCAATAAAACAGACATTGCTAAGCCTGAACAGCTGACTAAGCCAAATACTACTGAGCCTGCTAAGCGCGATGAAAAGCCGCTTGAAATAGTAACGAATAAAGCTGAAATTGAAGAAGCTAACGCTGAAGTAATTAACGTTGAAGAAAGTAAACCTGACACAATTGCAGTATTAAATGAAGCGCCTCAAACGATTAATGAAGAACAGCAACAAAATCAATTAGCGCAAGAAATGTTTACTATTGAGCAACAAGCCGCTGACATAGCATTACAAACGCCAAATGTGCAAACGTCAGAGATACAAGCGAGTGTCGTAGCTAATCATATTCAGGAAAAAAATGAACCCGAAAGTTATGCTATTAAAAGTAATCTTAATGAAGAACATGCTATTGAAAAACAACAAAACATTATTGCTGACAGCCCTGTTAGTGCCGTTTTAGCCACGCGAAATATGCTGCGTAGTCGAAAAAAACAGTTGGATCAGCAAGCAAAAAAGCCCAGTGACGCGATTAAGCGTCAAAGCCAAAATGCGTTAACTCACGAAAATGTTGCTGATAACAGTATTGAAGCCAACAAAAGTGTTATAGCAAATAAAGAAAGCGACCAACCGACTGAAAAAAAAGAAATTACCCCTGCGCCGCAAACGCCTTATCAAGCCGACAACATAGACCCCGCAACCATTCGTAAAGCAAACCAAGTTGACCAATGGGCGCACATGATTGATTCCATGGAACTAACCGCACGTTTAAGGCAGTTAGCTATTCACGCAACCATTGATGAAAAATCAACAGACGACAATTTGATTTTACGGCTTGATCAAGCAACTAAACACTTAAAAACAGACGTTGCGCATCAACAATTGCAAACATATATCAGTCAATTTTTATCACGTAATATTACCGTAACCATTGACGTGGTTGACAAAACCGTTGCTGATCCTTATCAAATTCAATCACAAATTAATGACAAGCGATTTGATTATGCCAAAGAGCTGCTTCAAAAAGATGAAATAGTGGTTGCCATGCAAAGTAAATTTCAAGCGACACTTGACGAAGATAGCGTATCAGCGCTTTAACCTTAATATCGCCAAAGGCAATAGATAGATATAAAGATAATAATGTAAAAATTTATAGGCTGACGACTAACCATGTAGTTATAATGTCGTCATAAACTTTACCAATCTTATTTACTGGAGAAAATATTATGATGAAAGGTGGCATGGGCAACTTAATGAAACAAGCCCAACAAATGCAAGCAAAAATGGCAAAAGCCCAAGAAGAACTAGCACAAATGGAAGTGGTTGGTGAAGCCGGTGCAGGCATGGTTAAAGTAACCATGACGGGCAGTCACAGCGTACGTAAAGTAGAGCTTGATGACAGCTTAATGGAAGACGACAAAGACATGATTGAAGACTTACTAGCAGCAGCGGTAAATGACGCAGTACGTCGTGTTGAAGAGCAAAATAAAGAAAAAATGGGCGCGTTAACGGGTGGAATGCAGATGCCTCCGGGCATGAAAATGCCGTTTTAGCTTTAAGTTAAATGAAAAATTCAATAAAAACCGACATCGTAGTCGGTTTTTTATTTTTTATTGAATGAAAAATGAAAAACATTAGTTTCAACAAACAGTTACTTTATAACTCTCCGTAATATGATAAATTAAACACAATAAAAATAATTTTCTTAAGTTTACTGCCTCAACAACTATTAGCCTCAAGCCAAAAGTTACGGAAAACTTAACTATTTTCAGAGCAAACATTTATGTCAGACAATTTCTCTTCTACAGCAGCTTTTCTTTGGTCAGTTGCTGATCTTCTTCGTGGTGATTTTAAACAAAGCCAGTACGGTCGCATTATCTTACCTTTTACCTTATTAAGACGTTTAGAGTGTGTGCTTGAAAACACCAAGCCAAGCGTACTTACCATGTACGACACGGTTAAGGACAAACCGATTGAAGCTCAAGATAAAATACTTACTCATGCAGCCAAGTTAAGTTTTTATAACACCAGTAAAATGGATTTAAACAAACTAGGTGAAACAGGTGTAGCGCAAAACCTTGAAAGTTATGTGCAATCATTTAGCCCTAATGCCCGTGAAATATTCGAACATTTTGATTTCTTCAATACCATCGACAAATTAGAAGAAGCTGATTTACTTTATAAAGTCGCTAAACGTTTTGCTACAACTGACCTTCATCCTGAAGTTGTTGATAACCATAATATGGGTTTAGTGTTTGAAGAATTAATCAGACGCTTTGCTGAAAGCTCTAACGAAACCGCAGGGGAACACTTTACCCCTCGTGATATTGTCCGTTTAACCACATCATTAGTATTTTGTAATGATGATGACCTACTTACCCAATCAGGTTTAGTTCGCAGTATTTACGATCCAACGGCTGGTACGGGTGGCTTTTTATCATCAGGCATGGAGTACGTGCATGAGCTTAACGATAAAGCCGCATTATCGGCATTTGGGCAAGAACTAAACCCTGAGTCATACGCTATCTGTAAAGCTGATATGCTGATTAAAGGGCAAAAAGTCGATAACATTAAACTCGGTAATACCTTATCTAACGATCAACTTACCACCGATAAATTTGATTACATGTTATCTAACCCTCCCTTTGGTGTTGACTGGAAAAAAGTACAAAAGGGTATTGTTGAAGAACATAAAGACAAAGGCTTTGAAGGTCGTTTTGGCGCAGGTTTGCCAAGAGTGTCTGATGGTTCGTTATTATTCTTAATGCACCTTATTAGTAAAATGCGACGTACAGGAAGTACTAGTGTCGCGGGAGACACTTCTTTTAACGAAAAAAATTCGGAAGGGACCGCCCGAACAAGTAATAGCACTGGCTCACGCATTGGCATTATCTTAAACGGCTCACCATTATTTACGGGTGGGGCAGGTTCAGGCGAAAGTGAAATTAGACGTTATGTATTAGAAAATGATTTACTTGAAGCTATTATCGCACTACCAACTGATATGTTTTATAACACAGGCATTGCCACTTATGTTTGGGTCTTGTCTAATAATAAGTCAAACCATAAATCAGCACAACGTAAAGGCAAAGTTCAACTAATCAATGCCTCAAAAGAACGAGCTAAAAAGGGTGGTAGAGGTCGCAGTGGTGGCGGAGAAGTTGAGGTAAATAGTCAAGGTGAACAAGTAGAAAATATTTTTTATACCGCTATGCGTAAATCATTGGGTAGCAAACGCAGAGTCTTAACCGAAGATAGTATTGAAACGATTGTAAAAACTTACGGACAATTTATTGAAAACGATTTTAGCAAAATATTTGATTATCAAGAATTTGGTTATAGGCGTATTACCGTAGAGCGTCCGTTAAAACTGGCTTTTTATCCTCGTGATATTAGTAAAGTAGAAGCATTATGCGCAGATAAAGCTTGGCATAAAATAGATGAAGCATTGCAACAGAGTATTTTAGAGTCACTTGCTGAATTTACTGAAGAAAAAATACTCTCTCGTAATAGTTTTCAAAACCAATTAAATGAAAAAATAAATGATGGGCTAAAGCCTGAGAGATCCCCACAAAT
>JAOPTQ010000181.1:0-7499 GCA_051531915.1 Colwellia sp.
GGGGATCTCTCAGGCTAAAGCCCAACCTACAATACGCCAAAAGCGGCGGGGAATTAAGCATTATGATAAACGCCTAGTTATAGCCATAATACCCGATAAGCCTCAAGGCTATACCAAACGATCGATAATAATCTCTTTCTTGATCAAACTCGACAAAAGGTTCAACTTCGTAATATAACCACTTTTTATGGAATAAATCCCGATATCTAAAAGAAAGTAAAACGCTTTCAATAGCGTCTTTATTATTATAGTACTGAACACCTGTAATTAATGTCTGCTCTTTTCCGAGTCGATTAATATGATATATACCCACTTTTTTTCTTGAGTCAAACTCGTCTTGTACTTTCTGCCAACTCGCCGAAAATGATAATACGCTGTTTTCTTCTAATGGATATATCACAGCAGTTTTTAGGCTTGGAGCCCAACCGTCACTGTTAAAGTAATCGACTCGAGGAGTAATAATTAAGTCGAAATTATCAAAGTTCCATTTTCGTTTAATTTCACTACGGGCAAATAGTTGATCTCTAGAAACACCAAGGCGGTGCCTCATATTTATGTTATCTCCCAATTTTTTGAAATATTGAAGTGAAACTTTAAAGTTATTATCCTCATCTAATTTCTCAATTTTACTGGCTTCGTAGTCTAACTTTAATTCATTGTCATCATCATTATCCAAAACCAAGGATATTTTTTCATCCCAACGGGGTAAGGATAGTTTTACTTTAAATTTAGAATCCACCTCAGAAAAATCACCCGCTCTTGGTAGCCAACCTACTTGAAAGTAACCTTTAGCGGAAGCCTTACTCATATTCTTTGCCGACTTAGCGTCAAGGATAGTGTCAGAATCTGAATCAATACTATCTAGCCAAGAGGCTGTATATTGCATCATATTATGAATTTTTTGTTGGACCATATCAGCGTTTAAGCTAAGATTACTCTCTGATTCTTGTTGTTGGTTATCGCTAATAACTTCTGGTGAGGTGTTTTTATTATTTTGTTGGCTTGTGCAAGCTGTTAATTGTGAAATTGAAAAAATAGTGAAGCAAAAGGCAATGCTTTTAATCATAATAATTTAAACTTCTTGGGTTAAAACACTTTAAGATGTTACTGATAACTGTAGCACTACTATGGCATATAATCAGCTTATTCAACATCAATCTCTGAAAAATTAATCACTAAAACCCAAATACAATAGACTATGAGTAAAGTTATGATGACTGAAGAAACACCGACATTATCACAATTGGGTTGGAAGCCATTTTTTCAGCAACAACTGAGCTTAGAAGAATTTACCGAGCAGACCTTGGGGAGAATTATTGAGCAACACCGCAATAAGTTAATAGTTATTTCTGAACAAGGTCAGAAAAACCTCATTGTAACGCCTAACAGCGAGCGTGTTTGTGTTGGCGACTGGGTGCTATTTGACGAATCAGATAGATTGATTCGCCGTTTAGATCGCCAATCACTCTTTGAGAGGAAAGCCCCTGGAACACAAGTGAATACACAACTTCTTGCGGCCAATGTTGATATTCTCATGATTGTTTGCTCTCTTAATCAAGATTTTAATCTAAACCGAATAGAGCGTTATTTATCGATTGCCAACGAAGCAAAAGTTGAACCGGTTATTGTCTTAACAAAAGCCGATCAAAGCCGTGATGTTGAAAATAAACATGCACAAGTTCAACAGCTAGATCAATTTATGATGGTTCATTCACTCAATGCATTAAACATAGAAGAATTAAAACTTTTAGAGTGTTATTGCCAACAAAGTAAAACCGTCGCTTTTTTAGGATCTTCTGGCGTTGGAAAATCTACGTTAATTAACGGATTATTAGGTTATGAAGCATTAGATACGGGGACGATAAGAGAAGATGACAGTAAAGGTAGACATACAACAACCTTTAGAGCACTAAAAGTACTTCCTCAAGGCGGCATATTAATGGACACTCCAGGAATGCGTGAATTACAATTAGCCGCTTGCGAGCAAGGTGTTAATGAAACTTTTAGTGAAATAATTGCGCTAGCATCACAATGCCGTTTCAATGATTGTCAGCATATTTCAGAGCCGGGATGTAAGGTTCAACAAGCGATAGAAAAAGGGGTGATTTCAGCGCGAAGATTTACCAGTTATCAAAAACTAAATAAAGAACAAGCTTTTAACAGTGCCACTCTTGCTCAAAAGAAAGCTAAAGACAAAGCTTTTGTAAAAATGGTTAATCGTGTACAAAGTGAAGCCAAACAGCTTAAACGAGGCGACTAAAGAAAAATTTCATCTTAAAAAGATGAAAAAAAGCCCTGAAAAATTCAGGGCTGTTGTTTTAAGGTTAGCGTTTAAATTAATGTTTTAAAGTTAACTTATAAACTCAAGTTATAACGCTTTAATAATATTATCAACTGAGTCTTTCGCATCGCCAAATAACATTTCAGTATTATCTTTAAAGAATAATGGATTTTGAACACCTGCATAACCCACATTCATTGAACGTTTAAATACAATAACCGATTTCGATTTCCATACTTCTAATACGGGCATACCTGCAATGGGACTTTTGGGATCGTCTTGAGCGGCAGGGTTAACGGTATCATTTGCACCAATAACTAAAACCACGTCGGTTTCAGGTAAGTCGTCATTAATTTCGTCCATACCGTAAACAATATCGTAAGGTACTTTCGCTTCTGCTAACAATACATTCATGTGTCCGGGTAAACGACCGGCAACAGGATGAATAGCAAAACGCACATCAACACCTTTAGCAATTAACTGCTTCGTTAATTCATAAACCGGGTATTGTGCTTGTGCAACGGCCATACCATAGCCTGGAGTGATAATAACCGTTTTAGCATTTTTCAACTTTTCAGCAACATCATCAGCTTGCGTTTCAACATGATCGCCATAATCAACATCACTAATAACCACGTCGGTACCAAAGCCACCAGCAATAACACTGATAAACGAACGGTTCATCGCTTTACACATAATGTAAGATAAAATAGCACCACTTGAGCCAACTAATGCGCCCGTAATAATAAGCAAGTCATTACCTAGCATAAAACCAGCCGCGGCAGCAGCCCAACCAGAATAAGAGTTAAGCATTGAAACAACTACGGGCATATCCGCACCGCCAATAGAGGCAACCATATGCCAACCAAAAACTAAGGCAATAACGGTCATTATGTATAATGGTATTGCACTTTCACCGCCATCACTGACAAAAATCACCATTAGAATAAAAGAAATAATCCCAGCAGCTAAATTCATTTTATGACGATTAGGTAACATGAGTGCACTTGAACTGATAGAGCCTTTAAGCTTTAAGAAGGCAACAATTGAGCCGGTAAAAGTTACAGCACCAATAAACACCCCTAGAAAAACTTCTGTTAAATGAATATTTTGCTCTACATTTGCCGTATCAGTTAATAAAGCTAATACACCATGAGGGGCATCTAAGTAACTGTTAAAACCCACTAATACTGCGGCTAAACCAACAAAACTATGTAGCATAGCCACTAGCTCTGGCATTTCAGTCATTTCAACTTTATTCGCTAAGCGTAAGCCAATGCCTGCACCTATAACCATAGCAACCAAAAGAATTAAAGCGTTATCAACACGCGGATCGGCTAACGTGGCAATTAAGGCAATGGTCATACCAAAAATGCCATACCAGTTACCTTTTTCCGCGGTTTCATTTTTACTTAAACCCGCAAGGCTTAAAATAAAGAGTAAACCAGCAACAACATAGGCTGCACTTATTAACGTTTGTACATTTTCCATTATTTACTCCTATTTTCTAAACATTTTTAACATGCGATTAGTCACTTTAAAACCACCAAAAATATTAATGGTGGCAACTAAAGTGGCAACAACGGCTAAACTAACAACAACAATATTATCAGATCCAAGCTGCAACAGCGCACCAACAACAATAATGCCTGAAATAGCATTCGTGACACTCATTAATGGGGTATGTAATGAATGACTCACATTCCAAACCACATAATAACCAATAACAACAGCAAGCATAAACACGGTAAAGTGAGCAACAAAGCTAGCAGGAGCCACACTAGCGACCCAACCAAAGGCGGCAAAAGCACCAATCATAGGACCAAACTTTCCTAAGAATGATTTTTCTTTAACAACTTCTGGCTCTGCTTCTACTTTAGGTTCAACTTTTGGCGCTACAGGCGCGGCACTGACTTTAATTGGCGGAGGTGGGAAAGTAATTTCACCCTCTTTAACAACCGTCATATTACGAATAACTTCATCAGAAAAATCGATATTTAAATTTCCGTCTTTCTCTTTACATAATAATTTAGTTAAGTTGACTAAATTATTGGCATAAAGTTGAGAAGCTTGATTTGGTAAACGAGAAACCAAATCAGTATAACCAACAATTTTAACACCGTGTTCAGTAGCAACTTTACCCGGCGTAGTTAACTCACAGTTACCGCCACCTGCGGCGGCAAGATCAACAATAACACTACCAGTTTTCATTGATTTAACCATGGCTTCGGTAATCAATTTGGGGGCAGGCTTACCAGGGATCATTGCTGTGGTGATAATAATATCAACCTCTTTTGCTTGTTCAGCAAACAATGCCATTTCAGCTTCAATAAAAGCCTTACTCATAACTTTGGCATAACCATCGCCTGAGCCAGTATCCTCTTCTTCAAAGTCCATTTCTAAGAACTCAGCACCCATACTTTCAATTTGTTCTTTCACTTCTGGACGCGTATCAAAAGCACGTACAATAGCACCTAAACTACCAGCGGTGCCTAATGCAGCAAGACCGGCAACACCGGCACCAATAATCATAACTTTGGCGGGAGGCATTTTACCTGCCGCGGTAATTTGACCCGTGAAAAAACGACCAAACTGATGACCGGCTTCAATCACGGCTCGATAACCAGCAATATTTGCCATTGAACTTAACGCATCCATAGACTGTGAGCGTGTCATTCGTGGCACCATTTCCATGGCTAACGTGGTAATAGATTTAGCTTTTAATGCTTCAAGTAACTCTGGACTTTGCGCTGGCGCAATAAAGCCAACAATTTGTGCGCCCTCTTTCATTAACTCAACTTCATCAAGGGTCGGTGGATTAACTTTATAGATAATGTCACTTTGCCAACATTTTGCTTTAGTGACAACTTCTGCACCACTATCGCTAAACTCTTCATCGGTAAAACTTGCTTTATTACCAGCACCTTTTTGTAGCTGTACAGTAAAGCCTAATTTAATCAAAGCACTAATAGAACTTGGTGCGCCTGCGACACGATTTTCGCCGCTAAGCGACTCTTTGGGAATACCTATGATCATAAAACACCTTCAACTGTAGTGGGATTATGTGATTTTATTATTTACTACGCAGTGTTTTACCACTAATTGCTTTAATTTAAAACAATAAGCAATTAAAATATTAATCAGATAAGTTAATAACTTAGTAGCATTTATACTAACCGCTTTTTAAAGAGGAAAAGTATATTTTTTATTTGTGTTATTTACAGACAATAATTGTTGCTATAACAACATAATTAATAAAACAATCATGCTGAAATTTTCACTTCTTATAATTATCTATTTCAATAACGTTTTTTTGACCGAGAATTGCATTATATCAATTAAAACCAAGGTATAAAGCAATAAATATTTTATAAATTTCAACTCAAAGGCTTTGATTGTAGAAAGGCAGTAGTATATACCCCTTATACAATCAATAACACGGTATGTAAATCTTGTAAACTCACCTTAGGGGGCTTCTGCTAACTTCTGAAACTGGCACCTTCAAATTAAGCGCGTATAATAATACATTGTCTAATTTTCATCTAGAAACTAATAGATAACTAACATGAGATAGATCAATTTTTTAATATTTAACCTTATAAAAAATTAAAATTATGAATAATTATAAGAAAATATTGATTTAATCAAAATTCACTTCAATCTTGATTATGACTTTATACTTTGTTTGAATTAACTCTTACAATGACTTTTACGGTTACTTTTACTCACTGACCATGTTTCAAAAAATGCTGCACTGATCACTAAAACGCCACCAATAAAAGTGAATATATTTACGCGTTCATTTAACAATAAAAAAGCCAAAATACTACCATAAAGTGGTTGTAAACAAGAAATAAGCCCTGCGGTGGTGGCTGATAATATGCGAAGACTTGAAGCGAATAAAGCATGAGGTGCCGCCGTAAAAACGATACCAACCAATAAAATAAGTAACCAGTCATTTTGACTAACTTGTGTCGGTGGAATGTCCACAAATAAACACAACATTAAACAAGCCACTAATGTTTGATAAAGCATGGTATGAGGGCCAGAATAATGACTAAAGAAATTTTTATGTAATATATTACGTAACGCAAAAAATATTGCCGAAATAACGCCAGTAATAATGCCTAATGTTACTTGATTGCCCAAACTAATTTCAGGGATCAAAAGAAAGATGCCAATCATAACGATAAAAGCAATGAAAATATCTTTTGCTTTAGGTTTACGGCGATTAAATAAGGGCTCTATAAAAACAGTAATCACTGGATAAGTAAAAAAAGCAATCATACCAACAGTGACACCCGCCATTTGCATACCGGCAAAATAAGTCACCCAATGAATTCCTACCACCACGCCAAGTAACACTGCCACAGCATAATCTTTATAACTTGCTAGAGTGAGTTTTTTCTTTTGTAAGGTTAGTAAAATAAAGAGAACGATAGCCGCTACTGCTGTTCTATAAACGGTTATATCTAAAGCAGGCAAACCAATTAATTTAGAAAATAAGGCCGTTCCGCCAAATAATAAAACGGACAGGTGTAAATAAAGTAAACTCTGCTGTTGGGCTTTCATGATAAGTTGTTATTCTGCTAGTTAAATTACTTTAATCAAGATCATTTAATGGCCAAGTGACGATATGATCTTCAAAGTCATCAATACTGACTTCATCATCTTTCACTATTTTCCCGCGCACCGACATGCCAGCTTTATGCATCGCTGACTTTTTACCTTTATGTAATAACGGGTGCCATGAAGGCACGCCACGCCCTTCTTGCAAACGTCGGTAAGTACAACTGGGCGGCATAAAAAATACCGCTTCAATATTTTCTTGTGTTAGACGCACACAATCTGGAACTAGCTTGGTTCTTTGTTCATATTTGGAGCATTGACAGGTTTTTTCATTCAGCAAATAACACGCTATATTGGCATAATAAATCTGTTCACCTTCATTAATATAATCAGTAGGTAACAATTCTGATTTTTCATCGGTAGCTTCATCGTCAATAAACTTATTTAAACAACATTTAGCGCAACCATCACACAATGATTCCCATTCAATTCTGGTCATTTGCGTTAATGTTTTAGTTTGCCAAAAAGGCTTACTCTCTAAGGTTTTATTGTTGCTCATTAGTTGTCTATTTAGCTATCTATTTAATTGGGGGAAATTTTATGCGATCTGACAAATGACCAACAGAGCTAACAAAATAATAAGATAAAT
>JAOPTQ010000181.1:7592-7840 GCA_051531915.1 Colwellia sp.
ACTTCCTGTATTTTTTGGAATAGCGAGTGCCGTATCAAAATTTTCAGGTAACTTGACTTGACGCCCCCAAGTTAGCTCATCATTCCAGCCTTCCTTTTTCAAATAATTGGCCATGGAAGAAAAAATATCAGCCTGATTTGTCCAAATATCCTTTTTACCATCGCCATCACCATCTACAGCATAAGCAAGGAAAGATGTTGGCATAAATTGATTCTGCCCCATTGCTCCAGCCCATGAGCCTTTCATAT
>JAOPTQ010000182.1:0-3005 GCA_051531915.1 Colwellia sp.
CTCATTCACCTATAATTGCTGACTTTAAAGGAATTAAAATGAAAAAGCATCTAAAAATAATACCTATATTTATATTATCATTAAGCGCAATAGCTCATGAAACCGTAATATCTAATGGTGATGAACCTGTGAATTGTGGAGATAAAACAGTTGGTTACCAGTCTATTTATGGTGGATTGGCTCAATGTGATGCTGAATATACCGTAAAAACTTGTGAATCAAAACCAAACGGTTTCACTCTAATTACAACTCCTAAATCAATACCTTTGAGTGAAGATTTTGTCAAACATGATAAACAAACAGTAACTTTATCTAAACTCATTACTTATTCTGAATCTTATGGGGCTGGTCCTATTGGGTGCACATTACCTCAAAATGTTAATGAGTGGGTAGATTGTTCAACAGAATTAGACTATTTAGGTGAAGAACCTATAAAAAAACACTCCTGTGATTATACTCCTGAAGCTGCAATTAAATATTATTATATTGGTGCTGAAAATGGTGAATATTATGTAGCCGGGAAAAAAGCTGTAGTATTTTCAGCTAGTGATAGTGATGGCACTATTAGTAAAACAGAAGCATGGATTGATGGAGTTCCTGTTTCTTTTGGAACTCACTTCCTAAAAGCAAACTTTGGTCCCGTTTGGTATAATGTCAGAATTAAGGTTACAGATAATGATGGCTATATCACTGAAGCAACAAGCATAATTCCCGTTAGTAGCCGCCCTGTATGTTATGACTCTAACGGAATCCTAAAAGTATGCGAGGGAGAAACTTAATATTAATGGTATAAAAAATGACTAAGCCTCAGTAACAATTATTTTTGTTACTGAGGTTTTTTAGGTTTTATACTTTTGTTTGAAACTTGAAACTTGAAACTTGAAACTTAAACCGTTCTATTCGCGGCAATATGCGCTAAAGAGATCAGTGCTTGTTTGTAGGGAGAGTCAGGTAAAATAGCTAAAGCATTAATGGCTTTGTCGGCTTCTACTTCCGCTTTTTTCTGGGTGTACACTAGAGCGCCTGTTTGCTTCATAGCCGCTAAAATTTCGTCTAAGTGCTCCATACCATTGCCATGTTCTATGGCATTGCTTACTAATTGCTTTTGCTCGGCACTACCATGAGCCATGGTATAAAGTAAGGGCAAGGTCGGCTTTCCTTCGGATAAATCATCGCCCACGTTTTTGCCCATGGCTTTTGCGTCAGCGGTATAATCCATAATGTCATCAACAAGCTGAAAGGCGGTGCCAAGATACTTGCCGTAATCAGCCATGGCTTGTTCTATTTTTTCACCTTGCTTAGAAACAACAGCGGCCAGTCGAGTAGCCGCTTCAAATAACTTTGCCGTTTTACAGTAAATAACTTGTAAGTAGCTTTCTTCGGTGGTGTTAGGATCGTTACAATTCATTAATTGCAATACTTCACCTTCGGCAACAATGTTAGTGGCATCGGATAAAATATCCATAATGCGCATATCACCTAATTTGGTCATCATTTGAAATGAACGGGTATAAAGAAAATCACCCACTAATACACTGGCACTGTTACCAAATAAAGCATTGGCGGTTTCTCTACCACGGCGCATGTTTGATTCGTCAACAACATCATCATGTAATAACGTGGCGGTATGAATAAATTCAATAATAGCGGCAATACTACAATGTTTTTCACCGGTGTAGTTAAGTGCGCGAGCGGTTAATACCGTTAACATAGGACGCATTCGTTTACCGCCCGCGTTAACAATATAAATACCTAATTGATTGATTAAAGCAACATCTGAGTGTAGTTGACCATAGATAAGATCGTTGACGGTTGTCATATCTTTTTGCGATAATGCTTGTATTGCTTTTATGTTCATAACACCCATAAGCTCTATATTAGTTAAGTATATACTCAAGTCTGAATTCTACACGAAAACGAGACACAAAAACTAGAGACAAAGAAATTTTCCGACAGCTTAGTTTTTAAAAACATTAAAAAAAATACATGCTGACAAATAATTAAATAAATGTTCACTTTTATACTTGCTCTAAGTAATTTCTTCGCGTAGAATTCGCGCCCTATATTTTTAAAATTAGCGTCATATAACTTTTACATTACTTTAATAAGTAATCGGTGAAGTGGCGCAGTACGGAGTAGCTATGTACGCGGTATTCCAAAGCGGTGGTAAACAGCATCGTGTAACCGAAGGACAAACAGTTCGTCTTGAAAAGCTTGAGCTTGAAGTAGGCGCAACAGTAGAATTTGATAACGTTTTAATGATCGCCAATGGCGAAGAAATCAATGTAGGCGCGCCTTACGTTGATGGTGGTAAAGTAGTGGCTGAGGTGGTAAACCAAGGTCGTGCTGCTAAAGTTACTATTGTTAAATTTAAACGTCGTAAGCATTCACGTAAACAAGCGGGCCATCGCCAATGGTTCACTGAAGTGAAAATTACTGGTATTAACGGCTAATTAGGAGCATTTGAAATGGCACATAAGAAAGCTGCAGGTAGTACACGAAATGGTCGTGATTCAGAAGCAAAACGTTTAGGCGTTAAACGTTTTGGTGGCGAATCAATCTTGGCGGGTAACATCATTGTTCGTCAACGTGGTACAAGATTTCACCCAGGTACTAACATGGGTATCGGCAAAGATCATACATTATTTGCTTTAACTGATGGTAAAGTTCAGTTTGAAGTAAAAGGTCCTAAAAGCCGTAAATTCGTTAGCATTATTGCTGACTAATATTCGATTCGATATTTTTAAAAAACCTCGCATCGTGCGAGGTTTTTTTTTGAATGCTTTTTGAGTTATTTTTGATTATTTACTAGAAAACATCAGAAATCGTTTATACTACAAATATTAATCAAGTTATTAATACCAAGTTGATTAAGTTATTTCCCACTCAGCGAGAATTAAAAGGCTTACGAGGCAAGGAATTGATTGAAGAGAATGGTTATTCCCTTGTCAAAATCAATAACGCAGCTTATAAGCCTTTTAAACTCGCCCTTGGGAACTTGCCAG
>JAOPTQ010000183.1:0-2472 GCA_051531915.1 Colwellia sp.
ATGTATGAAGCCTGATCTGATTGTAATATCGGATATAAGCTTCAACATCTTCCTTCATACCACAGCGTGTTAAATGATAAATATTTAACAGCCATTCATTTTTCAAACTACCAAAGAATCGCTCAACAACTGCATTATCCAAACAAGCACCACGACCACTCATTGAGGCAGTAATATTATTGTTTTTAACTGATTCCCAAAGCGATGGCTCGTATATTGAGAGCCTCGGTCACTGTGAAATATCAATCCTTTAGTCGGTTTCCTAAGGTTCAGCGCCATTTGCATGGCTCGCTCCACCAAATCTACTGTCATACGTTTATGGATTGACCAACCGATAATACGGCGAGAATATAAATCCATAACAATCGCTAGGTACATCCAGCCTTGCCCCGTTCTGAGATACGTAACATCGCCTGCCCAAATTTGATTAGCGTGTTTTGGGTTAAAGTTCTGATCAACGATATTATCTGCAACGCTATGGCTATGCTTACGCATCGTTGTCACTTTATAAGCAATACGCTGTTTAACTTGTAAACCAAGTTTTTCCATCAAACGAATAACTTTGTCACGGCCAACCTTAAAGCCTTCTTTACGCAGTTTTTTCATTAACTGCCTAGAGCCTAAACTTTGTCGGCTTTCTTTAAATAAGGCTTTAGTACGTCGGTACAGCATCAGCTCTGACTCACTAATTATTTTAGCCGGCCGATTGAGCCAGGCATAATAACCGCTCCTGCTAACATTCATGACATCACACTGCTTTTTTACGGGAAAAATGCCTTCGTTCTTTTTAATAAAGTTAAACTTTACTTCATTTCTCTTGCGAAGAAGGCACTGGCCTTTTTTAAAATTTCTTTTTCCATACGCAGTTGTTTGTTTTCTTTACGAAGTTTTATTAATTCACTGCGTTCATCACCACCTAAACCCGTACCTGTCTGCTTCTCTTCAAACTGCTGCTTCTAGCCATAAAGTAAATTTTCTCGGATCCCTAAAGACTGTGCTGCATCAGGAACTGTGTAGCCTTGATCGATAACTAAAGCTACAGCTTCTTCTTTAAATGCTTTCGTGTAAGTTTTGTATTGTCGTTTTTGATTCATAAACACCTCGATTAACTAGGATATTATCCTTTATCAAAGTGTCCAATGCCATTAAACCAGATCATTTTGAAGAAACTGCTAAAAGTGGACAAACAGCCAATGCATATCAACGCTGCAAGCCTACCGTTTATACTCGATACACGAGTATTAAGTTGCAACAGACACGAACCATTACCAGCTTTACTTATGATGGTGGTAATTGTCATAGATATGGCTTTGCAATTCTAAGAAACTATGACGAACATGACTTTAAAGTGACTTTAGTTGATGCTGACGGTAAGAGAGTTGCGGGTGGCTATAGCGTAGCAGTTTCCACCTCTATCTATAAGGCTGGCACTTATTATTGGCAAGTTGAAAATAAAACAACGACAGGTTCTTCTTATGGTGGAATTTCATATGAAGTGAGATCTAAAGGCTAATTAGAATAAACCTAAACGGCTCATGATCTTAATCTCATGAGTCGTTAATATAATGACTTAGTTTACGATGAAAAGCTCAAGTTTTATTCAGTAATGTCGATAGGGTGTGTAAAACATTAAAAAGGATTTCTTATGAAAGTTAATATCAACTCATTACAAACCCGACTTGGAAATAAAACCACTGTTTTTCCAAAATCGAATAACGAAAATTTCAAAAGCACTTCTGAACAAAAAAACATCACCACAAGTAGCCCAAAAGTAGACTTAAGCGCCACTGATTCATACTCGAAAAAAAAGCAAGAAAATAACACCTTTGATTCATCATTAATTGAGGGAAGTGCTTATGAAAAAATCTTTAAAAAGGAGGACCTCAACTTTTCTAATATGAGTATAAACGAACTTTATAGTATTGTTAAAAGTGTGAATGATATGGAACGGGAATACATACAAAAATACGGCAGTAATGAACCGATTAGATTAGGAAAATCAGGTAATCCAATTATATCGAAAAGAATAGAAAACATGTTAGATTTAGAAGGTACTCTCGAAGTTCTTTCTTTTGGTGGTGGTAATGTTGATCCTAATAAAAAAATTGATATTATTGAGTATTTTTCTAACAGTTCAGAGGAATCAGATAAACTTGCTAAAGAATATCCTAAACGTCAGAACTATCGTGTAGCGGCCTCTTACATGAAAGAAATAATTAATACGCTTGATAAATTTATATCCGATGATACTTTTAATTCATACCAAGTGCAGGCTATTTCACTGTTAACAAATGAAAAGAAAGTTGATGTTTATATTTGAAAAACAGCTAACGCCTTGCTAAGCGGAAAATTATGGTTGGCTATAATGCGCAAAGCGCGAGCCAACTGTAATTTTTCCGTTTGAGCAACTTGTTAGGTATACTTTACCTTGATGATTTTATGTAACTTATTTTGTAACTACTCAGCCTAAAT
>JAOPTQ010000184.1:0-1368 GCA_051531915.1 Colwellia sp.
ACGGCACGCTTCATAGCGCGACGGAACATAACACGACGTTCTAATTGACTAGCAATACTGTCAGCAACAAGCTGCGCATCCATTTCTGGCTTACGTACTTCAGCAATGTTGATTTGAGCAGGAACACCAGCAATTTTAGAAACTGCTAAACGTAATTTTTCAACATCTTCGCCTTTCTTACCGATAACAACACCCGGACGAGCCGTGTGAATTGTTACGCGGATAGATTTAGCTGGACGTTCAATAACTACTTTCGATAATGATGCACGTTTAAGTTTTGCTCTCAAATATTCGCGAACCTTATGGTCCCCGTCTAAGTTGCTAGCAAAGTCTTTACTGTTTGCAAACCATGTAGACGCGAAAGGTTTCGTGATCCCTAAGCGAATACCGGTAGGATGTACTTTTTGTCCCATTCTACTCTCTCCTAAGAATCAGACACAATCACAGTAATGTGACTTGTGCGCTTGATGATACGATCCGCGCGGCCTTTCGCACGAGGTCTAATACGTTTCATTGTTGGACCATCGTCAACCAAAATGGTTTTAACGACTAATTCATCAATGTCTGCACCTTCGTTGTGCTCTGCATTTGCAATCGCTGAGTTAAGTACTTTTTTAACTAAAGCAGCAGCTGATTTGTTGCTGAATGTTAAAATTTCAAGTGCTTTCTCAACATGTTCACCACGGATTTGATCCGCAACTAAACGTGCTTTTTGAGCAGAACCACGGGCAAATTTATGTATAGCAATTGCTTCCATCTAACTTCCCCTTACTTCTTAACTTTCTTATCAGCGACATGACCGCGATAAGTACGAGTTGGTGCAAATTCTCCTAATTTGTGACCGATCATTTCTTCGGTTACAAATACAGGAACGTGTTGACGGCCATTATGGACAGCAATGGTCAATCCGATCATCGTAGGGATGATCATTGAACGACGGGACCAAGTTTTAATTGGCTTTTTATTCCCGCTTTCCACCGCTTTCTCTACCTTCGTCAACAAGTGTAGGTCAATAAAAGGACCTTTCTTGAGGGAACGTGGCATGGTGATTCCTTATTTAATTTCGCTCTTCATACTTGAAATTACAACTTCATTGTCTTCACTTTCCATCTTAATCATTTAGTACACTAAACTCATAAGATGAAAAATTTGACGGCTTCGCTGTAATCCCAATTATTGTGAGCGTTTACAGTTTATGTACTATTTAGTACGACGACGTACGATAAATTTATCAGTACGCTTGTTCTTACGAGTCTTGTAACCCTTAGTTGGTACACCCCAAGGTGATACCGGGTGACGACCGCCAGATGTTTTACCTTCACCACCACCGTGTGGATGGTCAACTGGGTTCATGGCAACACCACGAAC
>JAOPTQ010000185.1:0-1328 GCA_051531915.1 Colwellia sp.
CAGAGGAGTCTATGAAACATTATCAAGAAAAGTTCAAAATTGAAGCAGTAAATCAAGTATTAGATCGAGGCTACACAAGGGCTGAGGTTGCAAAACGACTTGGAGTATCTCAGGTTACACTCAATGGTTGGGTTCGAAAATACCGACCGACCAAAGATCAACAAGTAACAGATGATAAAGATGAAGAGATCGCGGAACTAAAAAAGCAACTTAAAAGAGCTGAAGAAGAACGTGATATTTTAAAAAAGGCTACCACGTACTTTGCCAATCTGTCTCAATAAGGTACGTGTTCATTAGGGACCAGCGTAAATTCCATTCAGTAAAATTATTGTGTGAAGTAATGAAAGTCAATCGAGCTGGTTTCTATAACTGGCTTGAATACCCTGTTACTATTACTGAAAAACGAGATATGGAACTCTCTAATCTAATAGAGCGCCTATGGGAGGGTAGTAGGCGTATTTATGGTTACAGAAAGATTCATCACGACCTATTAGAAATGGGGGTTAGAGTTGGCAAGAACAGAGTCCATCGATTAATGAAGGAAGGTTTTATGCGTGCTGACGTAGGCTATAAGAAGAAATTCAAATACCGTGACCCTGTAGAGTTCCATTCCAATATTTTAAATAGAGAGTTTAACCCTAGCTCGCCAAATGCAAAATGGGTTTCCGATATAACGTATATACACGGTAAGTATCAGTGTTTTTATTTAGCGATAGTAATGGACTTATATTCACGGAAAATCATTGGCTGGACCCTCAGTAAAGCCATGAAAGTAGACATTATTAAATCAGCTGTATCTGAAGCTTACAAAAATCGAAAACCACCCAAAGGAGTATTATTTCATTCTGACCAAGGAAGTCAATATACCAGTTATGAATTCCAAGAACACCTTCGGTCACTTGATATTAAAGCGAGCATGAGTAGAAGAGGAAACTGTCATGACAATGCATGTGCTGAGAGCTTTTTTCACTTACTCAAAACGGAGAGAATCAAACAACATAAGTACACTTCATACGAAAAATTGTTTGCTGATGTGTTTGAGTATATCGAATTATTCTATAATCCAACAAGAAGGCACACAAGTAACAATTATTTATCACCAAATAACCATGAAGAAAAGTACTTTTTAAAGAAAACCACTGTCTAGTGAGACAGGGTCACATCAAACCTGGTCGCTTTATACGGACCCAAGTAAATGGGGCACTCCATCCCATGAAGCATTTGTGTTGGCAATTTACTCACATTAATAACACCTGAGAATCTGAATAATCGTTATATGTATTTGCAAACTAATTCGAATTCGTGCATTTGGGAATATCACACATGCT
>JAOPTQ010000186.1:0-1348 GCA_051531915.1 Colwellia sp.
TTTGTTTAGGTCTAGTCATTCTAAATCAAATAAATTCAACGACGTTAGTGAGCATTGAGCAAACTCCCAAAGGGCTGAGGACTCCCCAAAAGATGACAGGCATAAGAATTTATGATCTTATATGTTTACCACAACAAAAATAAGACTAAATTTCAATATGCCACAAATATCTTCAACAAGCTCTATCAAGTTCTCATAAAGCCAGAGCAAAATCTTTATTAAGCTGCTCTGATGCGTTAATTCAAGGCGAACGGCTAACATTAACTGCAATTGGACGAAATCTAGCAGGTAAAGCGAAAGTAAAAAATAAAATAAAGCGTGTCGATAGACTACTTGGCAATCCAAAATTACATGCTGATTTTACGAATATTTATCAATCTATTGCCAAGAGCGTTTATTCCTCTCTGCCTTATTTAATTATCGCGGTAGATTGGAGCGGTTGCTGTCGCTCTGACTACCATTTACTGAGAGCTAGCCTTGTTGTTGATGGCCGCTCACTGCCTATTTACAATATGATTGTAGAAACCAAAGACTTAGAAACACCAGAGTCACATGCTTTATTTTTAAAGGCACTAAAGAAGATACTCAACACAAAGAAAAAAGTATATATTATTTCAGATGGTGGTTATATAACGCCTTGGTTTAGTGAGGTACGCAAACATGGTTGGCATTTTGTTGGTCGCCTTAGGGGCACAATAAAGTGCCAAATAGCAGGTGGAGATTGGCAAGCGTTAAAAACATTACATCATGGAGCTAGTCCAACACCTACGTTGTTGGGTGAAGCCAAACTAGGTAAGCATACCCAAACAGCCTGTACAGCTCAATTACATTTATATAAAGGAAAAAATAAGGGAAGGACGGGGAAAAGCAGATTTACCAAAGATACAAAAATGTATCAAAACTTATCAACAGAGCCGTGGTTAATAGCCTCTTCTGACAATGAAATCACAAGCCACCAAGTGATTGATATTTACTCAAAAAGAATGCAAAGAGAACAAAATTTTCGTGATGATAAAAGTATTCGTTATGGTTTTTCGTGGCGTTTCAGTAAAAGCCTTGGCGTTGAAAGAATGAGTGTGCTGTGCTTAATTGCTTGTATCACAACCATATCTTTATGGTTTATAGGCTTTGAGGGGGAGCAAAGAGAGTTGCATCACCAATTTCAAGCTAATACGATAAGGGATAGAAGAGTTTTGTCTTTTCTAACTTTAGCGATAAGTATTATCAATAATCTAAGTAGAAAAATAACAATAAGTTATATCAAAAAGAGTAAACAAAAACTCATTGACGACTATGATTCATTGATGTTGGGATTTCATTCATAAAAATGGGGATCCCTCAGCCCAAA
>JAOPTQ010000187.1:0-1394 GCA_051531915.1 Colwellia sp.
CCTCTGAAGCCATGACCGCTAGATATGCAAATGTCATGGATAATATTATCAGTGTTTGTGACCGAGAATCAGATATTTTTGACTACATCGATTATAAAGATAAACACCACGCTTTGTTGTACGGGCTAAACTAACCCCTTTTATTTTACCGCTTTTATTATAACAGCGAACCCTTTTATTACTCTTTGTTAATTTTATTCACAAATTCCATACAATTAACTTTTTTAGCGTTATCAGTCCAAAACTCATCTATATTCATTAACATAGAGTGTCCCTTAGGGGTTATAACAAAATCTCCCCTTATAACTATTTTCTGTTTCAAACATTTTTTATAAAAATTGATATTAAGATCTTGATTGATATCAGTAAGTAAGCATCGCTAAATTCATATGCAGACTTTTTATCTTTAAAAATAGCATCACTAAAGTAAAAACCAGAAACATAAATTTTTCCTTCAAAATTTTTATTATTAATCACCTCTGAGACGGGGTATGTTTTATTAGTTTCAGCGTACGCTACACCAAAATAAAAAAATATAATAACCAGAATAGCTCTTAACATTTAATTCTCCTTATTATCAAATATGTATATATTACTTGGATCTCTCAACGCATTGACATAGATAGGGGCATCAACAATACCACGTGGAGAAATGCCAAAATCCCCATCAACACTTATAGTAGTTTTCCCTTGCACTACATCTGTTTCAGATACTGAAATTTTATAACCATTTATATCTAAGTAAATCACTGTACCGTGTTTGTTGTTTTTGTAATAATCATTATTAAGCTTCTCTAGTCCCAATGCTATTTCATTCTCTCGAATAGTTTCCTGCTCTTCTTTAGTTAAATAACTACTAGGATCAACCAAGCTTAACGAATTATTAAAAACATAACCATAGCGGTTATAATTTTGTGAATGCGTAGGTGCCTGAATCACAATATCAGCACTTAAAAATCGCCCAATAGTTGGATCATATACTCGACCATTCATATGTATTAGGCCATGATCTTCTAGCATTTCATGACCCGTAAAACCTCGGGTGGTAATGGCATTACTTGGTGTATTATTGGTGCTCACCGGCTTACCCCAAACATCAAAGTTAAAACGCCCTTGTAATTGGCCGCTTTCATTTGATATTGTCATTAATAGGTGTACATGGTTTGTCATCAGCACATAGGCATGTACTGAAACTTGGTGTTTCAAGCAAGCATCACTTAAGCATTCAAGATAAAATAAATAATCATCATCAGCAAAAAAGCAAACATTGCGGTTATTGCCTCGACTAATCACATGACAAGGAATATTAGGTATGAAATGGCGTGGTTTACGGGGCATAATCGATTCCTTTCGATATAAATTACCCGTTAAGTATCTAACTCTTATACACAAAT
>JAOPTQ010000188.1:0-3429 GCA_051531915.1 Colwellia sp.
GTGTTTTGTTCTGGGGTCAAGTAAAAATTAATAAAAAAGGGGGTTTATTTAGGAAACAAAGCTCAAGTGTTCAAAACTTGTTCAGTTTAGACAAAAGACAATCAAATATATACCCAAGCTACTTGAGTACATGCTAAGACCACCTGAAATGCAATTTTAGTATTCTGTATTTTTAATAATTAACGATGCTATCTATTAAAGGTTTATTCTCGCTAATTACATTGAGTAATATAAATCAAAAGAGGCCATCTCTTTTCTCTCACGGTGTTGCTCTTTAAGCGCCTCTATTTCACGCCATTTACGTTTATTTAGTTTTTGATTTTTCTTTTTGTCATACTGCTCTTGCTCTTCAAATTCACTAAAATCTAACTCTTGCCAATTATTATTTTTCATAACAAACACTCTTATTTAGAATTTCAATCAATATAATTAACTTATATGACAATTTGTTTACGAAGCATGAAAAAATTATTACTTTGAGGTTTTATTGGTTAACACCAATAAAATGGAAGAAGAAAAACCAACTAACACCACCTCAATTTTATTACTAACGCTATTGATTATTAACAAAATAAAAAATATAGTGTAATTTACAATTCACTTAGACATAAATAATAAAAAGGACTCTCTATTATGGCTAACACCGTACTTAAATACTCAGCAACGTTCCTCATTGGCGCTTTATTTTCCTACTTAATAGCATCACAAGAAAACCCTTACATTAATAACCAAACAAATGAAAAATCCCCTATAGATTCAAGTTCAATAGCTGAAATAAGCAAAGATGATAATCAATTTATTAAAAAACAACGACAAACAAAGCAAAACCTATTGGTAAAGTGTAATGAAGAAATAAGTCACTTAACAAAAAAACTTGATGCCGACACTCCTCAACAATTAACACCAGAGTCAGTAGAGCATGAGAATCAACAACTATTAACAAAGTTATTAGAAGTAATCTCTGAAAACTCAATATTAAAGCATAAGTTAGAACAGCTTGAGCCTTCAACGGTTAGCAATGAGCAAATAAAAGCGATTATACCCAAAGACTACGCTCCAATTGTTTCAACCTTTTCAGGAAAAATTAAAGAACAAATAGTCGATTTACATCAACAAGAAGAAGATCTAAATTGGGGGTTGCGTAAACAACAAGAGCTTTTATATTTTATTAATTCGCATCAAAATGGGCATGAAATATTGATTACCTCATTACTATGTAAAGTTAACCAATGCCAATTAATTTTAGACGAAAAAATAACACCTGCATCATTAAAACAAGCGGGGCTTAATGATGACGAAATTAAAACCATTACTAGCAGCCATCAACCTAAATACAAAAAAATATTTGACGATTTACTCTTACAGCCTGATCTTAATTTAATGAGTGTAATTTACACGCCAAATAGATTTGGGATTTATGCCTTATTAAAAGATAAAAGTCAGTTGAATAAGAAAATTAATTTACTTTAAACCTGAAAACGCGTTCCTTTGACTCTTTTTATATAGCAATTAGCGTTTGGAGAAAATTTATCTGCTTGGCGTCGCGGTGGCGACGGCACCCAAAGGGACACTGCCTCCGGCGTCCCTCTGGACACCCACGGAGCCCCAACTCAGCAGAACATTCAATAACAAACTAGCGTAGCCCACGATACCTGCCGATTTATAATCCATGAACAACGGCAGCCCTCGACGTCCTGTCTCGGGTCGAGGCCTCCCCTTGCTCGTTTGTCATTTCATTGCTGAGATGGGTACAGGGAGTTTTTGGATACAGTTGTACAACACAAACAAAATTGCTTTTATTTAATAGCCAAAACATAACAAATCCAAAAAATCAATCCCCTCACCTATCAACACGCACCAAGTCTGCTTGAATCAAGTGCCGGAATGAAACGCAATATTCACGTATGTTCATCATGGATGATGAACAAAGCGATGTAGGGCATGGATGCCCGTTCATCGCTGTTACGTTGAAAATATTGCTTTGCATGTAGGATCACACTTGATTAGCAGCGCCGGGGGATTCCAAAGGGGGCTCGGCGTTTAGCCCCCTTTGGGTGTCGTCGGCACACCGACAAATAAATATAAATCCAACCTAAAACAAGCTGTATAGATTATCAGTATTAACAAAAAAGTCTAAATATGACAATATGTTATAAAACCATATTTAAAGCATGTGAAAATTATAAATGGAAGAAGCCAAAAAACTTGAACTTCATTATTACTTTAATGATGACAGTCATGATATTGATGCTATAACAAGGAATAAATGTGAAGCAGAGATACTAGCAATAGTGTATGAAGTTGCTACTTTACTTGATATAAATACAAAGCTTATAGCTGAAATACCGCAAGAAGGTGGATTTAAAGATATATGGAAAGCTCTAGGAGATAACTCTCCTCAACTTCAAGTCATCTTAGTAGCTGTAGGTTTGTTAACCACCGTCTATTTTACTTTTGATCCAGAAGGTGATGCTAGAAATAAAGAATTAGAGCTATTACAGATTCAAGAACTTAAGATGAAAATTAAGCAAATGGAATCTTCTAAAAACTCGAACGAATTAGCCCAAATTGCAGCAAAAAAAATAGCTAAGAATTTAAAAATAACAAAACGAAAATCAAATTTTTATACATATTTGAATAATGACCCCAAAATTCAAAGTATAAGTATTAACACTCTAAATAACGAAAACTTACCTATTCTTCAAGAACAAAAAATAGATAGAAGAATATTTAGAGAATTTATCTTAAACACAAACAAATTAAGGGCTGAAGAAGATGATAATGCTCAAATAGAGCTTATATCTCCTGTATTAAAAGATGGAAATTATAAGTGGAAAGGAATATACAAAGATCAACCCATAAGCTTTCACATGTATGATCAAAAATTTAAAGAATCGGTATTTATTGACGGTCTTAATTTTCACGCAGGTACAAGCATAAATTGTATATTAAGGATAAACCGTGAACTTGATGAGATCGGTGAAATAAAAATAAAGGGGTACTCTGTAACAACAGTAATAGAGGTATTAGATGGTGATTCACCTCATGAAACACCTCAAGGTAAAGCACATAGACATGCTAAATCTATGTATGACAAACAATCAGATTTGTTCACATAAAAAAACCCGCTCCTTCGACAAGCTCAGGATTAGCGGGTTTTTTATTAAGATTTACAAGCTGTAAGCTAATCGCCTACCAACCCGTTTTCTCTTTAAGTGCAACACCAATATCCGCTAAAGAGCGAACCGTTTTAACACCTGCTGCTTCTAACGCAGCAAATTTTTCATCAGCTGTACCTTTACCACCGGCGATAATCGCGCCAGCATGACCCATACGCTTACCCGCAGGCGCAGTAACACCAGCGATGTAAGAAACAACAGGCTTAGTAACATTCGCTTTAATGTACTCCGCAGCTTCTTCTTCAGCAGT
>JAOPTQ010000188.1:3451-4257 GCA_051531915.1 Colwellia sp.
GGATCGTTTTGGAACATTTCTAAAACGTCAATAAAGTTAGTGCCGGGGATAGGATCGCCACCAATACCTACACAAGTAGATTGGCCGAAACCAGCATCAGTGGTTTGCTTAACAGCTTCGTACGTTAACGTACCAGAGCGTGAAACAATACCTACTTTACCCGGTAAATGGATGTGACCTGGCATAATACCAATTTTAGTCTCACCAGGTGTAATAACACCCGGACAGTTTGGACCAATCATGCGTACGCCAGTTTCATCAAGCTTAACTTTAACATCAACCATATCTAAAGTTGGAATACCTTCAGTGATGGTTACGATAATTTTAATACCGGCATCGATAGCTTCTAAGATAGCATCTTTACAAAATGGTGCAGGCACATAGATAACGGTTGCTGTTGCGCCAGTTGCTTCTACTGCTTCACGCACTGTGTTAAATACGGGTAAACCAAGGTGCGTTTGACCGCCTTTACCTGGGCTAACACCACCAACCATTTGTGTTCCATAATCAATAGCTTGTTCTGAGTGGAATGTACCTTGACCACCAGTGAAACCTTGACAGATAACTTTCGTATCTTTATTAATTAATACAGACATTATTTGCCCTCCGCAGCTGCAACAACTTTCAGTGCTGCATCAGTTAATGATTCAGCAGCAATAATTGCTACGTCAGAGTTTTTAAGTACTTCACGACCTAGTTCAGCATTTGTACCTTCAAGACGTACAACAACAGGCACTTGAACACCCACTTCTTTCACTGCGCCAACAATACCTTCGGCGATCATGTCACAACGAACAATACCACCA
>JAOPTQ010000189.1:0-599 GCA_051531915.1 Colwellia sp.
AAGTAAAAATCCCCGCAGCAAGCTGTCTCGCTTAGGCTCGCCTTTCACTACGTGAAAGCGGGGTATTAATGATCCATCACCATAGTTGGAACTGATCACCCAATGACACTCGCTTAATTTCTTTATAAGAATCATCTCCTTGATTCTTTACATAATCTTTTATTATCGACTCATTTCCATGCTTACCTACACTGGTAATAAAGTATCCATCTGACCAAAATTCTCCTCCCCATAATTCTTTTTTAACAAATGGGCATTTCTTAAAAATCTCTCTTGCTGTAATACTCTTAACTATTTGAGCTATTTTTTTAGGGCTATACATCGGAACTGATTGAATCAAAAAATGAACATGGTTTTTATCTGTTCCTATTTCAATAAACGCAATTTCATACCTTTGGGATATCTCTTCACAAACATCTTTCAGCACATGATCAACTTCTTCAGTAAATATCACTTTGCGATATTTAGCAGGACAGACAAGGTGATACAATAAAACTGAAACATTATGACTTTTATGGATGAATACACTCATCCTGATACTTTAGCGTTTATCCCATATCGCAGCAAGCTGCGGGGAATTAAACCCCCAAGAGATTAAA
>JAOPTQ010000190.1:0-1170 GCA_051531915.1 Colwellia sp.
ATTGGAGTGCTGAATTATTCGGTGGTCTACTGTCACAAGGGAATACCGATACTATTCCGGGTGTTCAAGAGCGTAATTATGTTGCGACTCACGATATCACATCGTACTCATGGGGAGATGCTGGGAATGATGCATTCGATGGTTTTGGATTTCCATCAATAGCTGTGGGCGGAATATCTCAAAATGTACTGATGACAGAAGGTGCGAGTACCTATACTATTAACGGATACGAAGTACAAGTTAACAACGATTTTGCTGAAAACCATATTTGGAGAATGAGAGTTGAAGCGGTAAGTACTGCTCCTCGCTCAGATGTCTCAATTAATCTGTATGGTAACATGGGTTCTGATGGAAGTGAAGTAAATTATTTTGATACGGTTACTATTGGTTCAACAGAACTTCAGTATTATGTCAACGAAGCGAACTTTCCTAATAATGACCCTCGGGTTGTATTCTTAATGGTTCCATCAAAAGCTGAAGATCTTGACAGTGTTCGATATTGGCAGCCAAGCCCAGGAAATGTGAGCATGGAAGCGATGAACTTAACACTTCCAGCAACGGTTTATATTATTCCTTCATACTACCCACTCGAAAATATTGAGCTTTGGATTCAAAATGATATTACTGCTGCTAATGGCTGGTTTGATTTTGATACTACCGATGGTAGTGTAAATCCAGGTGACTCAGCTGTTGTAGGGTACACTTTTGATAGTGGCAATTTACTCGCAGGTATTTATACTGATTCAATTACCATTAACCACAATGCTCCGATTGCTCCAGTGATACTTTCAACTCAACTCGAAGTTCTTTCAGAGAATATGTTGAATACAAACCAAGATTCAATCAGCTTCCCAGATTTATATGTTGGGCAAACGTCACATTTTGATTTAGAACTTATTAATAGTGGTAATGGTGTAACAACCGTTGATTCTATCCTCAGTTCAAATGGAGTGTTTGCTACCGATTCTAGTGTTCTCCCTCTCGAAGTTCCTGCTTTTGGTTCGGCTACGGTATCAGTTACCTATGTCCCAGTGAGTGTTGGTTCTGATGTTGGTACTATTACGATGTATAGTAACGCACTCGATAATCCAGAAATTACTATTTCACTTTCTGGTTCAGCAATTCTTGGCCCTGTTATGAGTGTTGATCCAGATAGCATGGTATTTAACC
>JAOPTQ010000191.1:0-2745 GCA_051531915.1 Colwellia sp.
GCTGCGGGGATTTTTACTTATTCATCCTTTTTTATCATCAAACTTAGTTACGAAGCTTAACTAAGAATGTTTTTGAACCTTCTTAACTGGAATACAAGCAGTCAAAAACTGCTAGATGATAAAAGCTAACAATAAACAGGTCTACAATCGAGGCTATCAGTATAAAAATGTATCAAGAGAGCTGCTTATTAGATAAACTTACAGAATCAAAAATTAGCCATACAAGATCCAGTAGATACTTATGAATGTAGATTTTATAAACCCTTTTTTGTCGTCCTTACTTAATGTCATGAGCACAATGGCCCAACTTGAGCTAACACCTCTAAAGCCGAGTTTAAAAAAAAGCAGTGTTGCCAAAGGTGATGTTTCTGGTCTAATAGGGATGGTTAGTGAACAAGCAAAAGGGTCGTTATCTATTACTTTTGAAGCCTCTTTAGCGATTGCAACAATGAAAGGTATGGTTGGTGAATCACCTGATGAAGTTAATAGTGAGATCACTGATTTAGTGGGTGAAATTACTAATATGGTCACAGGAGGCGCTAAAAGACTGCTTAGCGAAAAAGGCTTTGAATTTGATATGGCTACGCCTATGGTGGTTTCGGGTGAAAACCATACCATTCACCATAAGGCTAAGGGAGCGGTTATTATTATCCCTCTGCGTTCAGAGCATGGTAAAGCCTTTATCGAATTTAGTTTTGATAGTTAATCTAAACAGATACGTCAAACGGTGATTATTCTTCAATTGAGTTTGAGCGGTCCACAATAAAGGTGTCTTATGCCGTTTGACCAGATCACAAAAAAGCCTGAAAATTTAATTTTCAGGCTTTTTTCGTCTTTCTTTATAGGAAATTAACTAGAGATTTTTTTTAAACAAAAATCTACTTCTTAGCCAATTTCTCTTTGATACGTGCAGAACGGCCAGAGCGTTCGCGCAAGTAGTAAAGTTTGGATTGACGAACATCACCGCGACGTTTCACTTCAATTGAATCAACAATTGGGCTATGTGTCTGGAATACACGCTCTACACCAACACCGTTCGAAATTTTACGAACAGTGAAAGCTGAATGTAAGCCACGATTCTTAACCGCAATAACAACACCTTCATAGGCTTGAAGACGAGATTTATCTGCTTCTGTAACTTTTACTTGAACTACAACAGTATCGCCTGGTGCGAATGCTGGTAGGTCAGTTTTCAATTGCTCTTGTTCGAGCATATCAATAATTTTACTCATAATACCTTCTTCCTAGTTTGCACAGTCTAAATGGAACGTGTTTGCTTCTTAATTGAAGCTAACATTTTTTCCTGCTCAGCTGTCAGAGCTAGGTTAGTTAATAATTCTGGTCTTCTGGTCCATGTTCTTATCAGAGACTGCTCTTGGCGCCATAAACGTATATGTTCGTGATTTCCGCTTAGCAATACTTTCGGTACTGACACTTCATCACCAACAGAGGTGGTCAATACTTCTGGCCTAGTATAATGTGGACAATCTAATAAGCCCTGTAAGCCCTCAGAAAAAGAATCTTGAATTGCAGATTCTTTATGCCCTAATACACCCGGCACTAATCGTGCTACGGCATCTATTACATTCATCGCGGGGAGTTCACCACCACTTAAAATATAATCGCCAACCGACCATTCTTCGTCAATATCTGACGCGATTAATCGCTCGTCTATGCCTTCATAACGGCCTGCTATAAATATCAGACTGTCATGTTGCGCTAATTCACTTACACCCGTTTGGTCCAACTTTCGTCCCTGCGGCGACAAATAAATAACCTTCGCTGTTCTACCACTCTCCTCTGCTTTGTTACGCGCAGAAGCGATGGCATCCCGTAGTGGTTGCACCATCATCAACATGCCTGGACCACCGCCATAAGGACGATCATCAACAGTGCGATGTCGATCATGAGTAAAGTCTCTTGGGTTCCATTTATGAAACTCAATTAACCCACCGCGGATCGCTCGGCCTGTCACCCCATACTCGGTTATAGCGTCAAACATTTCGGGAAAAAGGCTTATCACCCCCATCCACATTTTGCTTTTCTTCTCTGTAGGGTTACTACAAGAATTAACACTAGTCACAAGTTAAAAACCTGGGTCCCAGTCAACACAAATTTGTTTATTTTCAAGACTAACTGATTCAATAACTTGTTCTAAAAGATAAGGAATTAACCGCTCTTTTTTACTAAAACCATCGTTTAAGTTAGCTTTAACAACCAGTACATCATTAGCGCCAGTTTCCATCATGTCGGAAACTACACCAAGGTCGTAACCTTTAGTGGTAACAACATTCATGCCGATTAAATCACGCCAGTAAAAATCACCTTGCGGTAATCCCGGTAGCGAGCTTTCAGTAGTAAGTATTTCAGAGCCGACTAATGCTTGCGCTTCATCTCTGTCATCAATACCGCCAACTTTTACAATCAAGCCTTTGTTGTGTTTGCGCCAATCAGTAATGTCTACTGTTTGCGTTTTATTTCCTAATTTTAATGACCAAGGAAAATAGTCAAGTATGGCGTCAGTTTCATCAGTGAATGAATGAATTTTTAACCAACCTTTGATACCGTAAACAGCGCCTACTTTACCTAAAGTTATTTGATTATTTGTATTCATATCAAACCCACAATTACTGCTAATACCTACTAAGTTTAGTTAAAAATACAATTAAGCTGCTGCTTGTGCATCTTTTACTAACTTAGCCACACGATCAGATACACCAGCACCTTGACCAACCCAATGGTTGA
>JAOPTQ010000192.1:0-12690 GCA_051531915.1 Colwellia sp.
CCGATCCCCATACGCTTACGTTTAACCATACGTTTACAATTGATTAAATTAAAATTCACAAAAAAACTGAGGTATAAACATCAGCTATAAAAACAAAAGGGAGGTGGCATAGTATAAAGCTAGCTAACAGACACAATTACGCCCGCTACGCTTGGCTTTGTACAGTTTTTCATCGGCAAGTTTCATGGTTTTTTCAATGTCAGCATGGTCTTTAGAAAGTGCCACGCCAAAACTCATGGTGATCGAAAGTACATCATCACTGTGCTTAATTGACATGTTTTCAATATTTTTTCTGATCTTTTCTGCTATTTTTAAGCCCACCTCATATTGAGTATTTGAAAAAAGTAATAAAAATTCTTCACCGCCAATACGAGCAACAATGTCTTCAGAGCGGATACTTTTTTCCATGGTTCGAGCAAGTTGTTCAAGTACTCTATCACCAACAGGATGCCCGTAATTATCATTCAAGGCTTTAAAGTGGTCAACATCGGCCATAATCAATACCATAGGGAAAGTATTATTATGATTGGTTCTACTAGCCGGTAAAAAAACAGAATCTACAAAGCGGCGATTAGGTAGGAGCGTTAATGCATCTGTATTCGCTTGCTGTTCTTTATTTATATTGATTTCAGCCATTGTTGAATGGCTATGCTCTCGATAAAACTCATTGATAAAGCTCATCACATTAACCACAAAAAAAGATCCAATATAGCGTAAGCTTTCAACGTGACTGTACTTTGCAATTAATAGCTCTTGATTGTTTAACATTAAAACAAGCAATAAAAATAAAACGATATTAATAATCACGCCATAATAGTAACCTAGTAAAACAAGAATAATTATCGGAAAAGGAAAGGTCCAATAAAGTGCGGTATTATTAACTCCCCCGTGATAAGTCAACATGAGACAAAAACAAACTGCAACAACGCCCATAACCCCACAACAAAAATCTAAGCGCTTAGTGAAATAATAAAATAATACATTTGAGAGCACCATGACAGAGGTGATTAAAGTGATAATTGAGACATTATTATCATTCAACCAAAAATCTCGATAACTAAAAATGGCAAGTATAATAAAACCAACACCACTAAAGGCTAAAAATGAGTAAAGGCGACGTTTGGTATCAATATCCAAGCTAGCCGTTTTGTCAAAAAATGGCGTTATTTTACGAGGTGATGTTGGCATATAATAAAATAGTTATCATTAAAGTTCGAATTAAGTGCTCTAATTATAGACAATAAACTTATTCTTTCCAAACAACAAAACCGATGACATTGCACCGGTTTTATGTAGAGAGTATATATATACTCGTGATCAGCCTTTGGTTTTCGTCACTTAATTGATTAAAACCTATTGCGTGCCACCAATCGTCATTTCATCTATTTTCAAGGTCGGTTGTCCCACTCCCACCGGTACACTTTGCCCGTCTTTACCGCATATACCAACACCAGCATCTAATTTCAAATCATTGCCAACCATTGACACTTGTTTCATTGCTTCAGGGCCACTACCAATTAACGTAGCCCCTTTAACAGGCGAGGTAATTTCACCATCTTCAATTAAATAAGCTTCTGAACTGGTAAAAACAAATTTTCCTGAAGTAATATCAACTTGACCACCGGCAAAATTAGGGGCATAAATTCCTTTTTTCACTGACTTAATAATATCTTCTGGATTTGACTGCCCCGCTAACATATAGGTATTAGTCATACGTGGCATGGGTAAATGAGCATAAGATTCTCGACGACCATTGCCAGTAGGGTTAACGCCCATTAATTTAGCATTATGTTTATCTTGTAGGTAACCTTTTAAAACACCTTTTTCAATCAATACATTATATTGACCAGGTATGCCTTCATCATCAATACTTATTGAACCTCGACGATCTTTCATAGTACCGTCATCAACAATAGTACACAGCTCTGAGGTAACTTGTTGACCTATTTTTCCGGAGAACGCAGAGGATCCTTTGCGATTAAAGTCGCCTTCTAACCCATGACCAACCGCTTCATGTAACAATACGCCCGGCCAACCGGCACCAAGTACTACCGGAAAAGTGCCAGCAGGTGTATCAATAGCGACTAAATTAACAAGCGCTTGTCGAACAGCTTCTTCAGCATAAGTAAGGTAACGCGGTTTGCCTTTTCCTGCATCAAAGCTATCCACTTCAAAAAAATAACTATAATCAGTACGCGCACCACCGCCCGCACTCGCGCGTTCACGTTTGCCATTTTCTTCCACTAATACCGAGCAGTTAAGCCTAACTAACGGACGAATATCGCTAGCATAAGTACCATCACTAGCAGCAACCAAGATTTTTTCATAAACACCCGACAAGCTAACAATCACTTGACTAACCCGGCTATCAACTTGACGAGCATGCGCTTCTACTTGATGCAATAATGCTATTTTTTTCTCTTGCGATAAACTGCCTAACGGTTCAACCTCTTGATATATTTTTATCGGTGATTGACGCTTAAATGCTTGTACTTGTGCGCCACTACCGGTATCTGCAATACCCTTTGCTGCATCAGCCGCTTTTTGTAATGCTACAGGAGAGATATCATCAGAATAAGCAAAACCTGTTTTTTCACCTGAAATAGCCCGTACGCCAACACCACGTTCAATATTATAAGAGCCTTCTTTAACAATGCCATCTTCAAGCATCCACGATTCATGTTGGCTTGATTGAAAATACAAATCGGCAAAATCGACTTGCCTCCCCATCATGCTATTTAAAGTATTCACTAAGATAGACTCATCAATATGGCTATCGGCTAATAGGGCTTGTTCAACATTATTCATTTAGTATTAACTCTGTCTGATAAATTAAAATTTGATCGAAGCGGCATACTGCTGCGTACGCGGTCAATCTCTGTCGTAAAATATTGGGTAGTAATAATGCCTTCACCTTCTTCAAGACACGCTAAAATTTCACCCCACGGGCTGATAATCATCGAATGACCCCACGTTTCTCTGCCATTAGTATGCACACCTTCTTGCCCTGCAGCAATAATATACACTTGATTTTCTATTGCTCTGGCTTGTAATAAAGTTTGCCAATGCGCTTTTCCGGTAACACGCGTAAAAGCACTAGGAACCGTAATAATATCGGCGCCTAGTTTAGTTAACTGCTGATATAAGTGAGGAAAACGCAGATCAAAACACACCGTTAAACCAACATTAGCAAAAGGTGTTGAGACTAAACATGCTTGATCACCCGCTTGCGTGTAACGTGACTCACAATAATTTTTTTCTTTATCGGCAACTGCAACATCAAACAAATGAATTTTATCGTATCTTCCCAAAAATTCACCCTTTGGATCATAAACACAACTAGTATTGGTAAACTTTGAGCCACAAGCACTCAATAATGGCATAGTGCCGGCAACAAGATAAATTTGATATTGTTTTGCCAATAATGATAAAGATTTCTGCAACTGACTAGTTTTGTAACCATTAGTATTACTATTGGTATTGGTATTAGTATTGGTAACGCTTTGTTTAGCTAACATTAACTGGTCACTATCTTTACCGCCAAAGTATAAGCAGCACTCAGGAATAACCACTAAATACTCATCTGAAACACTGCGATTAGCGGTTAATTTGGCTAATTGCTTCGCTATTGCTCGTAAGTTTTGCTCAACATTCGGTTTTGAGCACAACTGAATAGCAGCCAACTTAACCATTTTTTTCGTCCAATAATAACTGCTCTGTTAAAGTTTCACTACGGTTATTAAAATTTAAAGGCGTGGGATATTGCTTTAAATTAAACTGATTATGATCAAGTTTTTCTGATTTTTTCAAGTTGTTCCGTTCATCTGCGCCATCATTTTTTTTAGGGGGGCTTATTGTTGAATCTACAAATTGTGGTGGTGTTGATCGGCCAACACTAACATTTCGACTTTTACGATTAACCTCTCTGAAATTTGGATTTTCCAAATCCCCCGTTAACTCAAAATTAAATTCAGAAACTACTTGAGAAGTAATCACCTGATCAATGGCAACACCCGCTAAAAAAGTAGCCGGACTCAGCGTAGCTACCCAAGCTAACACCGGCAAACTTGAGGTTAAGTTAGGCTTATAAGACATTTTATAATCTAATTTACCTGACGCTAAGTTAGTATTTCCTTTAATAAACACATCACCTGCGGTACCATTCATTTTAGTGTTATCCGTGTATAAAATCCCCTCTTTAATATGATAATCACCTTTAATATCACTATAGAACATGCCATCACTAAAAATATCTCGAAAATCTAAAGTTAACTTTCTGACGAGCGATTGCAAACTTAACACTGAAAATATTCTTGCCTTATCACTAATTTCTGCCAAATAACCGTCATCAACTTTGGCTTTTATATCACCATTTATTTTAGATAGATCAAAATCTCTAGGGTTGCCTTGCCAATCTAAAGAGAAATCAACATGCCCACCACTGTCTCTGAAAATAGAGGCATAACCAAGTTGTTTAAGTTCATATTCAATATCTTTAAGCGTAAACTCTCCCGTGACAGCAGTAGTAGAGAGTAAATTTTTCAACGGTTGTGCTTTTATCCATTCACCGGTAAAGCTTAAATTAGCTTGTTTTCTTTTTGCCTCAAAATAATTCAACTTAATGAGTTCATCACCTACATGTTCAAGCGAGAAATCAACTTCACCTAAGTTAAGTAAGCCTATTTGGCAACGATCACAATGCAGTTTTATACTAGGTATGTTGGTAAAATCATTCTCATACGAAAACAGTGGCGTTAACAGTTGTTTTTCTTGGCTCGTTTCATCACTGATTTCGTCGATGGCTTGTTGGCCACTTTCTTTTTTCAAGTCCTCCGTAGATAAGATTTTTTCTGCGAAAGATAAATGAATAAAATCTGCATCAATATCTAAACCTTGTTCAAATAAATCAGGATAAATTTTTATTTGGCTGCGAGTTTCTTGCGCATTCAGTTGCAATAACCACCAATTTTCTTTATCTAATAAGTTAAAAGAAACGTTATGTAACGTTTGTCCTAAAAACTCAAAATTTTCAAGAGTTCCTCTTATCCTCTCTGGCTTAGCAAAGAGTGTTTGCTGAATTTTCTGTGAAGAAGAAATTTTGTCACTTTTATTGATAGTACTATTTGCACTATCATTTACACTATCAATAATGTCACTAATTAATGGCTGCCATTGAGAAAAGTCGACTTGTGCTAACTTTGTTGTTATATGAAACCCATCCATAGGTAATAACATTTCTTCATCTCCCAGTACAACATGCGCACGAGTAAAGCTGGTTTTGTTATGATCTAATACACCAAAAAAGCTTAACTGGTCATCTACAGTAATATTTACTGTTGAATGATCTAATTCACCATTGACATTAATCGTTAATAACGCGGTATCTTCAGCTGGCTTACCATAAGGCGTTGGCAAGTTTAGCTGTAACGCATGTAAACTTGAGTCAATGGTTAAATCATAAGAAAAACCGCCGTTATGGTGCTGATATAATGACAAATCACCTTTCCACTTTAAATTACCTTGCGCATATTTTTTTAAGGGTAAATCCAGGTAAGGCTGCCAGTGCTGCTCTTGCCAATCAGCTATCAGGTTGATTTCAGTATCATAGTAATCCTCTTTATCTATACCGTTGACCTGAAGTTGTAGCGGCATTCCTAGCCATTTTAATGATAAATTATCAGTGGTAACTTTATCATTTTCAAAGTTTAACCGACCCGTTACCTGCGTAAAGTCCATACTAGGTTGCAATAAAGCCATTTGGTTATCTTTAAAATTAACAAAACCACTAGAAACAGCTTTCTCAGGATTTTTCAACGGTAAATTCAAAGAAAATGCACCTTGAATAATGCCGCTAACGTTCAACTGTTTTAACACATTTCCAACACTCGATTTTAACGGGCTTTGCGCGATTAAATCGACAACCAAATTAGCATCTGACGGTTTTATTATCGTCTCAACATTAAGCACTTGAGCATGTGCCAAGTCATCAATGGCGGCTTTTACACCGGCAACATCTAACCCGACTAACTCACCACTACGCCCGGTAATTAACATGGAATTGTTGGTAAAATTCAAATTAGCATTAAAGTTATTAATAGCCGCCCAATCTGGAGAGAACTTAAAAGTACTGTGTGTTAATTCGGCATCAACCACGAATATACCACTACCATCGTCAAACGGAAATTTAGACAATGACCCGTTAATCAGTACTTGCGCTTGTTCAATAGTGCCATCAACAATAGAGTCATTCAGGTAACCCACTAAACCTTTACTCATAGACGTTAGCGGATAATAATGATTAATAGTACTCGCATCGGCGTTAATAACCGTTGCAAGTAGCGCCATCGAAGCGTCACCATTTACAGGAGCACTAACGTTAACATCTGCCGAAAGTGACAACTCATCAGAAACGAAAACGATGTTATTTGCCTTCAACATCCAACCGTTATCATCAAAGCTTGCATTAACATTCATATCAAAAGAATGATAAGCAATAGGGGCAACAAAGTGATGTTTAAAATCTAAAAAACCTTGAGAAGCAGAGAAAGTAAGGTGCAAATTTTGTTCTGAAAAAGTGACTTTTCCTGAGGCATTGTCAATACCCGGTATACCTTGACTGTATTCATTATTAACATGAGAAAACTCAGCAATCGCTTGCAGATTTTCACCCCGTTGTTCAACCACAAGTTGGCGTACTTGCCCCGTTAATGCTAACTGTTCAACAAGCTCTCTACTTTGTTTCTTTGCAGAAAACAAAGGATATAATTCACTAAAAATTGACAAGTCGAAAGAAGATAAATACGCTGATGTTTTTTCAGTGTTTTTAACAATTTGTACTGTAAACTCTGCTGATTCTTGTTGATTATATTGCAAAAAAAATGGCGTAGTGTGTAACGTAAACGACTGCTCTTTATCGCCTTGAACAAGCAATAACTGCCCTGTGCTTAACGCTAATTGATGCGCTTCATTGTTATATAACCAATCAACTTTATTTTCTAATAACTCAAATTGAACTTTATTAATATTACTATTTTGTATCGTTAGCCAGGCTGAAAAATTAATATTTGAGGTTGTTTTATCATTTTCAATAGCCAGATAAGCATCAAGCCAAGTTGTTATATCCAGTTGATTTGCCTGTAAATATAACTGACCGGACAAATCTTGATAATTTTCTCCGTCAAGATCTATTTTCATTTGAATGTTCGTTGCACTAACACCATCAACAATAATATCGCCTTGAGCTTTATGACTAGTACCATTATTTAGCCACTTTAATGTTTGAATAGAAAATTCACGTTCAGCATTTTCTTTATAAATGATCACTTGACTATCATGTACAGAAAAGTGCCTAATTTGATTGAGAAATAAGCTTGAAACAAACTCAAATTGGTTAGTTGTGTTAACAAAAGAGGTTATTTGTTTAGTATTATAAGTATTTGATAAAGTATTATTTTTAGCCCATAAGTCTTGGTCAAAGGTAATTTGTGTTCCTGACAAAATAACATTACTAGACACCAGCTGTTGTTCAATAATACTGCGCCAAAAATCTATTTGAATATCTAAACGTTTTATATATACGTGCGCGGTATCGGTATCAAGTAAACTGACATTTTGCGCAATTAATATCGGCCCCGTTTTTTGCCACGACATACTTAATTCACCAATAATCATATTCGTTTGATTATTAATATTTATATAGTCTTGTAGGTCTTGACGGTAATTATGTACATAAGGCAGCAATAATCGAAAGGCACTAATGAGCACTGCCAATAAAACAAGCATAATCGCTAAAATTTTATACAGTCGATTTAACCAGCGATTAGAGACACTAGAAAGATTCATTAAATTTGCATCATCATTACATCATTACCACATCAAATTGCTCTTGGTTATACATGGCTTCAGTTTGCACTGTAATTAATTTACCAATAAAAACTTCGACCTCTGCAAGAATATGATACTCATCATTAACTAAAAACTCACTGACCGCAGTAGAAGCATAAACAATAAATTTATCCGCATCATGTGCTCTATTTACCCGAACAATTTCTCGCAAAATTTCAAAGCATACTGAATCAACCGTTTTTAAATGTCCTCGACCCGTACATTCAGGACATTCTCCACACAAAACGTGCTCTAAGCTTTCTCGGGTTCGTTTACGGGTCATTTCAACTAACCCTAATGACGAAAAGCCATGAACACTAAATTTCACATTGTCTTTTGACATGGCTATTTCTAAACTGTTTAGCACCCGCTTTTTATGATCTTCATTGTGCATATCAATAAAATCAACAATGATAATACCACCTAAGTTTCTCAACCGTAGTTGACGGGCTATCGCTTGCGTTGCTTCAATATTAGTGCTAAAAATTGTTTCTTCTAAATTACGGTGACCAACAAATGCTCCGGTATTAATATCAATGGTTGTCATAGCTTCTGTTTGGTCAATAATTAAATATCCGCCTGATTTCAACTCTATTTTTCGATGTAAAGCGCGTTGAATTTCAACTTCTACAGAAAACAAATCAAATATAGGTTGTTCGCCGGGGTAATATTCCATCAAGTCAGCAAGTTCAGGAACAAAGGCTTTAGCAAAACGAACCAATTGATCAAAAGTAAATTTAGAATCAATGCGAATGCGTTCTAATGAAATGCCAACAAAGTCTCTTAATACCCTAAACGATAAAGACAAATCTTGATACAGTGCCATTTTAGTTTGCTTACGCTGCTTACGTTCAAGCACTTTTTTCCATACCCGTCGTAAAAATTCAGCATCCTGTTTTAATGCTAACTCACCCGCGCCCTCGCCTGCCGTTCTAACAATAAAGCCTTGGTGTTCATCACAATATGGGGTAACTATATCTTTTAAACGCTTACGCTCTTTAACATCGTCAATACGTTGAGAAATTCCTACATGGCTCGCCAGTGGCATTAACACTAAATAACGTGCCGCAATGGTAATATCCGTGGTTAAACGTGCACCTTTTGAACCTAAGGGATCTTTTACCACTTGCACCATAATGTGCTGACCTTCATGCACTAATGCTCTGATATCAGGTACTTGCTCTGTTTCATCTTGGTTAACAATTAATGTAGAATTGATATCAGAGGCGTGCAAAAAAGCGGCTTTATCTAAATTAATATCAATAAATGCCGCCTGCATACCTGGTAACACCCGAATGACTTTACCCAAATAGATATTACCAACAATGCCACGTTTCGCTTCGCGCTCTATATGAACTTCTTGTAGAGAGCCATTTTCAATTAAAGCAACTCGTGTTTCACTGGGTGTTACATTAATCAATAATTCACTACTCATCTACTACTCACTTTGAAAATTGTTAATTTGACTGTTAGTTAGAAAAATAATTAGCTTGAATAGACGTTGGTAATCCACACTTTGCTAATAATTGCGCGGTTTCATATAAAGGTAAACCCACCACCGCAGAATAACTACCTTGAATAGATTTAACAAACTGCCCACCTATTCCTTGTATGGCGTACGAACCTGCTTTATCTTGCGGCTCTTTGCTTAACCAATAATTTTTCATTTCATCGGTTGTTAACGGTTTAAATAAAACATTGGTAATAATTAACTCATACTGAATACTTTGCGCACTAGCAACAGCAATACTGGTTAACACTTGATGCTTGTTATTACTCAATAGAGACAACATTTCAATACAATTAGTTTCATTTTTAGGTTTCCCTAAAATGTTTCCATTAATTACAACACTGGTATCCGAGCCTAAAACCAAGGTGTTATTTTTCTCACTCTTATCTAAGGCATTAAAAGCATATTGTGCTTTTTCACACGCAAGTCTCAACACATAATCTTTAGCACTTTCGTCAACATTAACAGATTCATCAATATCACTTACCATAATAGCAAATTGGTACCCCAATTGCGCTAATAGTTCCTGTCGTCTTGGGGATTGAGAAGCTAATACCAGTTGTTTTTTCATAACCAAAGTCGCTATTTGAATATACAAATGAAAGTAAACATTAAAAGAGAATTATTTAATTTTAAAATGTCGGCGTACTCTGCGTAGTAATAAAAATACCCAAGGCCAAAGCACAACGGTTGTGATCACTGGATATAAATAACTGGTTAAAAATACAACATCCGTTAAAAATCGTTGTAACCAAAAAACTAACAAGTGATACAAAGCAGTAACAATGCCAACAATAAGTGCTTGCTGCCAAATAGAAAAATTCCTAATTTTCTGATAGTTACTAATGATAATATAAACGGATAATGCCATCGCCGCCGCATGTACCCCTAAAACAGAACCTAGTAACACGTCTAATAAAAAACCCATTACCCAAGCGGTAATAATGTTCACTCTATTCGGTAACGCTAGGCACCAATACACTAAAACAATGAGCACCCAATCAGGACGAAATGCATCAAAACTTATTGGCATGGGTACAATACTCGCCATTAAGGCAATTACTAGGGTGAAAATAATAATAATACCATTATGAGATAACATTAATTACCCCTCTTTTTTGAGGATTTTTGCGTTGTTGTTTTCTTGGTCGGTTTATGAGTATTTTTAGGTGCAAAAATGCTGACTTTTTTATCTAAAGATAACAGTAATAAATAACGTAGCCGATCAATTTGCGCGATAGGTTGGCTATAAACTCGAATAAACTCTCTTGACTCATTTTGGCTAACAATTGTTACTCGAGCAACCGGATATCCTTCGGGGTATTTTCCACCTAAACCAGAAGTGACTAATAAATCACCACTTTTAATATCAGCGCTATGCGGCACAAAATTGTGAATGAGTCGATCAATTCTCCCACTGCCAGAAGCAATTAATCGCAAACCATTACGTTGAACACGCACAGGAACCGCATGAGAAATATCCGTAATTAAAATGACGCGAGAACTTGTTGTACCTACATTTTTTATTTGCCCAACAATACCCAATTCATCTAAAACAGGTTGCCCTTCAAAAACACCGTTGTTCGCGCCTCTATTAATAACAATTTGGTGGGTATAAGGATCGCTATCAACCGACAACACTTCGGCAACCATTTTCTTCAATTCTTGTCTAAGTGGTGAAGCGAGTAAAGAGCGCAAACGTTCATTTTCTTGTTTGAGGATATCTAATTGTAATTTTTGCTCATGGGACACCAATTCATTGGCTCGGTATTGTTGATTTTCCGACAAAAGTTGTTGGCGAGTGACAATATTTTCAGCCATCCATGTCATCATTTGTTTCGGGGAATTAGCAATATACTGCAAAGGGCTGACTAACGACTGTAAATAACCACGAACAACATCAAAACTGGCCATTTTATGATCGAAAAAAATCAACAAAGCAGAACAAAACAGCACCAATACTAATCGGTGCTGTGGGGAAGGGCCATGTTTAAAAATTGGAGTCATATTTTGTAGGTCGGAACTTATTCCGACAAATATTTATATTGTTATAATTAACATTATTTGTCGCACTAAAGTACGACCTACAACGCAGTAATTGAGCTCAATGGCAAAAAATAAATAGTGATTTTATTCGTAGGAAAATAAGTCACCCCCATGCATATCTATCATTTCAAGAGCTTTACCACCACCTAACGCAACACAGGTCAGTGGATCATCAGCAACCACAACCGGAATACCAGTTTCTTCCATCAATAAACGGTCAAGATCTCTGAGTAATGCACCACCGCCAGTTAACACCATGCCTCGTTCTGAAATATCAGAAGCAAGTTCTGGTGGTGATTGTTCTAAAGCCACCATAATAGCACTGACAATACCGGTTAACGGCTCTTGGAGTGCTTCTAAAATTTCATTGCTATTTAAGGTAAAGCTACGAGGTACACCCTCGGCAAGGTTACGACCCCGTACTTCAATTTCAATTAACTCTTCACCTGGATAAGCAGAGCCAATTTCATGTTTAATTCGCTCTGCCGTTGCTTCACCAATTAAGCTACCAAAATTACGACGTACATAGTTAATAATGGCTTCATCAAACTTATCTCCACCGATGCGAACAGAAGATGAATAAACCACGCCGTTTAGTGAAATAATACCCACTTCAGTAGTACCACCACCAATATCAACCACCATAGAGCCAGTTGCTTCTGATACGGGCATACCTGCACCAATGGCGGCTGCCATAGGCTCATCAATTAAATAAACTTCACGAGCTCCTGCGCCCAATGCAGATTCACGAATAGCGCGTCGCTCAACTTGAGTAGAACCACAAGGAACACAAACTAAAACACGAGGACTAGGGCGTAAAAAATTATTACTGTGCACTTGTTTTATAAAATGTTGTAGCATTTTTTCGGTGACAAAAAAGTTGGCAATAACACCATCTTTCATTGGACGAATAGCTTCAATATTACCCGGTGTACGTCCTAACATTTGCTTGGCAGCAACACCAACGGCAGCGACACTTTTAGAGCCACCGGCACGGTCTTGACGAATAGCAACCACTGAAGGCTCATTCAATACAATACCTTGGTCTTTAACATAAATAAGGGTGTTGGCTGTTCCTAAATCGATAGATAGATCATTAGAAAACATACCACGTAATTTTTTAAACATAAGCTCGAAATGTCCTGTGAAATTGCTATTTAATCATTCTTAATAAGAGATCGAACAATCATACCTGAGTATTAAAGGCAATTCTATTATTGTCATAATAAAGCAGCAATTATCGGTGAACT
>JAOPTQ010000193.1:0-561 GCA_051531915.1 Colwellia sp.
TGACATAAAAAAGGCCGCTTCCTCTATTCAAGGAAAAACGACCTTTTTAATCATCTATTAATTATTGCTTTAATTTGCTTGGTAACCGATGAGTTAACAAAGCGCGGACACGGAGCTTGGTTTACCAAGTGAGTATCCGCAATGCCGTTAACACAAGGTTAGCTGCAAATATTAATCAAAGATTTTAGATACAACACCAGCGCCAACTGTACGACCACCTTCACGGATTGCGAAGCGTAAACCTTCGTCCATCGCTACTGGGTTGATTAACTCTACTACAAATTTCAAGTTATCACCTGGCATTACCATTTCTACACCTTCAGGAAGCTCTACTGCACCTGTGATGTCTGTTGTACGGAAGTAAAACTGTGGACGGTAGCCTTTAAAGAATGGCGTATGACGACCACCTTCATCTTTACTTAACACGTATACTTCTGATTCAAATTTAGTATGCGGCGAAATAGAACCTGGAGCACATAATACTTGACCACGTTCAACATCTTCACGCTTAAGACCACGTAAAAGAACACCACAGTTCTCGCCAGCACGACCTTCGTCAAG
>JAOPTQ010000194.1:0-578 GCA_051531915.1 Colwellia sp.
GTGCTGAATAGTGTGGACTGGGCTTGCCCCAGTCTATATTATTCAGTACATGGAACTTCAAAGAAATACGCACCATGTATTCAGACTAATGTATCACTTTGTCTGGATACCAAAATATCGACATAAAGTCTTTATGGAGCCTTATCGAGCAACGATGAAGGCGATAATTGAGAAGGTTGGATATGATTACGATATTGATATCGTAGAGCTTGAAATACCAGAAGATCATATTCATATGGTTATTAGAAGTGTGCCAAAGCAATCACCAAGTTATGTGATGCAAGTAATAAAAAGTATTACCGCTCGTGAGTTTTTCAGGATTTATCCTGAAATTAAGAAAAAGTATTTTTGGGGTGGGAAGTTATGGTCTCAAAGTTATTTTGTCGAAACGATTGGTAATGCAAATGAAGAAACAATTAGAAAATATGTGCAAGAGCAGCTGGCTGAGTTAAATCAGAAAGAAATACATTCAGATCAGCAAGACTTGTTTTAAAACTCGGTCGCTTGCGGCCGAGATTTTTAAGGTATGACTAGCAGCAAGTATTTGTTCGCGATGTTTATCGTCTCGATGTTCTTTG
>JAOPTQ010000195.1:0-3078 GCA_051531915.1 Colwellia sp.
TTCAAGTGGAACGGGTATAAGCCTCTATCTATCATTTTTTAGGGGCTTTTTTCTTTGTAAAACTATAAGCCAAAATAATAAGCGAATACTAATAAGTGAAGACTATGAAAAAATTATTCTTATTACTGAGTTTAGTGTTAAGCCAACTGACTTTTTCAGTCTTTGCTAACGACACAATAACACCAATACCATTAACCGAGGTCAGAATAACCGACGGGCCATTTTTTCACGCCCAACAAACTAACCTTAGCTATTTAATGGCAATGGATCCAGAGCGCTTACTTGCGCCCTATCGCCGCGAAGCTAACTTACCATCAAAAGCTGAAAGTTATCCTAATTGGGAAAACACTGGTTTAGATGGTCATATTGGTGGTCATTACCTCACAGCATTATCATTAATGTACGCCTCAAGTGGTAATAAAGAAGTATTAAAACGCTTAACGTATATGATTGATGAGCTAGACAAATGCCAAGAGCAGCATGGCAATGGTTACTTAGGTGCGGTACCTGGTGGCGCCCGCGTGTGGAAAGAAATTGCTAACGGTAAAATTGAAGCAGATTTATTCACTTTAAACAAAAGTTGGGTACCTTGGTATAACCTTCATAAAGTTTTTTCAGGGTTGCGCGATGCTTGGCTTTATACCGAGAATAAACAAGCTAAAGCCATGTTGATAAAATTCAGTGATTGGATGGTGACATTAAGTGATAAGTTAACGGATGAACAACTACAAACTATGTTACGCACTGAATATGGCGGATTAAACGAAACTTTAGCAGATGTTTATGAAATAACCGGTGAGAACAAATACTTAGACCTAGCTAAACGCTATACCGAAATAAAGTTATTAAATCCGTTACTTGCCAAAGAAGACAAGTTAACAGGCCTACATGCCAATACTCAAATCCCTAAAATTGTTGGTGTAGCGCGTATCGCTTCTCTTAATAATGACAAATCATGGCTTGATAGTGCAGATTATTTCTTCCAACAAGTGGTTGGCGAGCGTACTGTTTCTATCGGTGGTAATAGCGTACGTGAACACTTTCATCCCAGTGATGATTTTTCTAGTATGGTGAAAGATGTTGAAGGCCCTGAAACTTGTAATACCTACAACATGCTTAAATTAGCTAAATTATTATTTTTAGCCAAAAGTGATTTAAGTTATGTCGATTATTACGAGCGTGCTTTATACAACCACATATTATCATCACAACATCCGGTACATGGTGGTTTAGTCTACTTTACCCCAATGCGTCCTAATCATTACCGTATGTATTCTGCGCCATCTGAAGGTATGTGGTGTTGTGTTGGCTCAGGCATTGAAAATCATGCTAAATACGGCGAGTTAATTTATGCCCGCAATAGTGATAACTTTTTTGTTAACTTATTTGTTAATTCAGACGTAACTTGGCCTGAGAAAAACATTACCTTCTCACAAAAAACTAAGTTTCCTGATCAAGATACCACTGAAATAACCATTGATAGTATGGGTAAAGATGCAGACTCATTTACTTTAAATATTCGTTACCCCGTTTGGGCAAACAAACTTAGTGTTACAATTAATGGTAAAGCCATTAAGGTTACCGCTAAGGCCGGCGAATACGTGAAGCTATCACGTGATTGGCAACAAGGCGATGTGGTAAAAGTGCATTTACCCATGCAAACCACCTTAGAGCAGTTACCTGATCAATCTAACTACTATTCAGTAGTACATGGTCCTATTGTTTTAGCCGCTAAAGCAAATCCTTTTGCTAACGAAAAACTCAACTTTATTGCTGATAGCAGTCGTATGGGACATATCGCTAAAGGCCCTATGTGTGAACTTACCGAAGCGCCATTATTTATAAGTGATGGCACTGAATTTTTACAGCACATTAAAGCCGTTGACGGCGAGCAATTACGTTTTTCTACTACCGATGCAACCATGAATCAAGCAGGTTCACTTGAGCTTATTCCGTTCTTTCGTTTGCACGACAGCCGTTATACTGTTTATTTTCCGCAATCAAGCGCAGAAAATTGGCAACAGAAAAAACAACAACTGACCGCAGAATCACAACACGAAAAAGCACTAGCTGAGCAAACCTTAGATTTAATTATTCCGGGAGAGCAACAACCCGAGGCCGATCATTTCTTTAAGGCAGAAGACAGTGAAGCGGGCTTAAATGGTATTCGTCATTGGCGTCATGCGCGTGATTGGTTTAGTTATCGGTTAACTGCCAAAGGTGAAAAAACAGCCAACTTACGTTTAACCTATTTTGGCATAGATAGTGGCAGAACTTTCGACATATTAATTGATAATAAGCACCTAACCACAGTGACATTAATGGGTGGTAAAGGACCTAATTATTATTCGGTTGATTACCCTATTCCAACTAAATTATTACCAAAAGATGGCCAATACTTTAGAGTGAAATTTAAAGCCCATAAAAACTCTATTGCCGGTGGGCTTTATGAAGTAAGATTAATGAAGAGTCATTAATCTAAAAATCAATCGAGATATAGCTAAATCAAGCACTAATGGCAAGAGTAACCATTTATCAAAAGCAACTCTTGCCATTAAATACAATATTAATACTCTCAAATACAAGTATTCCGCTGTTATTACCCTCACAGTATTTTCATTTTTATTTCAGGATCAATACAAAAAATAGCGATCCAATATCGAATTTAAACTTTAAAAATGTCGCTAGCCTAAAACAATCACCTTTCTGATTTTTAATCTATACTGCAATAATAGTAACTCGCTAGACATCAAAAGCAATAACAGGCAATAACAGGCAATAACAGGCAATAGAACCCTATGAGAAAACTAATCGCTGTTTTTTTATTATACTTATTTTCAGTCCATGTTTGGGCTATCAATGTTACCCTCGTATTACCTAAACATGAAGAACATAAGTTCTGGCACCTAGTTGCTGATGCCGCTAAAAGCGCAGCTAAAAACTCAGAAGTAACGTTAAATATTCGTAACTACTCAGCCTATAAATAATAGGCTGAATTAATTCATGGAGGGAATAAAGGGGTTTCCGTTAAACAGGTCAATTAGCGCATCAAGCCTGTTAAACCCTTGTTTCTTCACC
>JAOPTQ010000196.1:0-5408 GCA_051531915.1 Colwellia sp.
GGCAATATATTTATTTAGAAAGCATTCCCATTGTACCCTTGTACTTATCAGAGAAACGTCCGGTAGTTGAGCGTGATGGTACGTTAATTATGGTTGATGATGATCGTATGCCCATTAGCGATGATGAAGAAATTCAAATGAAAAGTGTTCGCTTTAGAACCTTAGGTTGTTATCCATTAACAGGCGCTGTTGAATCAACAGCAGCAACGCTACCTGAAATTATTCAAGAAATGTTGCTCACTAAAACCTCTGAACGTCAAGGTCGAGTGATAGATCATGATTCAGCCGGTTCGATGGAAAAGAAAAAAATGGAAGGGTATTTTTAGCTTAAGCTGAAAAATATTTTACTTTTTAGTGCACTTATTGCTTATTCACAATGAAAGACAACGAAAGATAATGAAAAGCAACGAAAGATAGGCACAATAACCAAATTATTCAAATAAACAGTTTTATAAAGAGAAATACATGAGTCACCAATCAGGCTTAATTGAAGATGACATTCAAGCATATTTAAAGCAACACGAAAATAAAGAACTAGTACGATTTTTAACCTGTGGTAGCGTTGATGACGGTAAAAGTACCTTAATTGGTCGATTACTGCATGACTCTAAAATGATTTTTGAAGATCAATTAGCGGCCATTGAAAAAGATTCTAAAAAATCAGGTACTACCGGTGAAGCAATTGATTTAGCTTTACTGGTTGATGGTTTGCAATCTGAGCGAGAGCAGGGCATTACCATTGATGTTGCCTATCGCTATTTCTCTACCGATAAACGCAAATTTATTATTGCGGACACTCCTGGTCATGAACAATATACGCGTAATATGGCCACAGGTGCTTCTACCTGTGATTTAGCCATTATTTTAATTGACGCTCGCTATGGCGTACAAGTGCAAACTCGTCGTCATTCTTTTATCTGTTCATTGTTGGGTATTAAACATATTGTTGTTGCTGTCAATAAAATGGATTTGGTTGATTATTCTCAAGAGCGTTATCAAGCGATAAAAAAAGAGTACCGTGAATTTGCAGAATCTTTAAGCTTTAGCGATGTTCGTTTTGTGCCAATGTCAGCCCTTAATGGCGATAATGTTGTTGACGAAAGTGAAAATATGGCTTGGTATCCGGGAGCAACATTAATGAAGTTGCTTAATACGATGGATGTTAAAACACAAGATGAATTTACTCAATTTCGTTTTCAAGTACAGTATGTCAATAGACCAAACCTTGATTTTAGAGGGTTTGCCGGAACTGTTTCTTCAGGTCATGTACTGGTAGGTGACACCATTGTTGCGCTGCCTTCGGGCAAAGAAAGTGTGGTAAAAGAAATTGTTACTTTTGATGGCAATATAGAACGTGCCGATAAAGGTATGGCGGTAACACTCACCCTTGAAGATGAAATTGATATTAGTCGTGGAGAGATGATTGTTAAAAAGGGAAGTTTGCCGACTTCTGCTAAAGAGTTTAATGCAACAGTTGTCTGGATGCATGAAAATGAGCTAGAGCCAGGTCGTGAATATTTCATTAAACACGGTAGTAAAATGACTACCGGTCATGCACAAAATATTGTGAGTAAGTATGACGTTAATACGATGGAAAAACAGCCAACGTCGCAATTGTCAGTGAACGATATTGGCATGGTTGATTTTGTTGTTGCCGAAACAATACATTTTGATGCTTATCAAGAAAACCAAGGCACGGGTGCTTTTATTATTATTGATAGGTTAAGTAATGTAACCGTTGGTGCGGGGATGATTAACCATGAACTTGATCAACAAGCGCATGAATACTCAGCCTTTGAATTAGAATTTAACACCATGGTTCGTAAACACTTCCCACATTGGGGTGCTCGCGATATTACCAAGTAAATTATTAGTAAATTTTTGATTTTATCAAAATAATTATTAAGGTAACTGAATGACAATTGAACAGTGGTTGATGATAGGTGTTTTTATCACCACATTTGTCGCATTAGTTAAACTTCAACAAGTACCAGAGCGGGTTTTTTCCGTCACGGTACTTGTGTGTTTAGCGCTGTCTTTTGTTTCTGTTGGTGATGTACTTGCTAGTGCGGTGAACCCGGGTTTAGTCACTTTAATTTTACTGGTGTTATGTTCATTTTCATTTGAGCGCACCAGTATTTTACGTCGTCTTTCCGCTCGTATATTCAATGGTTCTAAATTTAAATCGATATTACGATTATTATTAGGTACCGCTTTTGCTTCTGCATTAATGAGTAATACTGCCGTTGTTGCCACGCTAATGTCTAGCGTTAAAAATAATAAGTTAATGAATGCCGGAAAACTATTATTACCCCTTTCTTTTGCGGCTATTTTGGGAGGGACATTAACCTTAGTCGGTACTTCTACCAACTTAATTATTAATAGCTTATTGATAAAACAAGGTCATGTTGGTTTTAGTTTTTTTGATTTTAGTTTAATTGGTCTGCTCGCCTTATTTTTATGTTTGCTGATTATTATTGCCAGACTTAAAAGCTTGCCTGAACTGAAAAGTGATAAGCTAGTTACCAATGACTATTTACTTGAAGCGGAAGTGTCTAGTTCGTCGGCATTAATTGGTCATAGTGTTGAAGCTAACGGTTTACGAAATTTAGATTCGCTCTTTTTAGTGGAAATAGTACGCCAAGGACGATTGATTTCGCCAGTAACACCAGAAGAAACCTTACAAAAAAATGACAAGCTTATTTTCAGTGGTGATATCTCTAAAGTGTTAACCTTGCAGCAATTTGACGGTTTAACGTTATTTGCGGAACAAGATGATTTGTTACGTGATAATTTAACTGAAGTATTAATAAAAAATGACTCAGCTATTGCCGGTAAAACCTTGAAAAAGGCAGGTTTTCGAGCCCGGTTTGATGCCGCCGTTGTTGCTGTACGTAGAGAAGGTTGTGCGCTGTCAGGTAAGTTAGGCGATATTGTTTTACAGTCAGGCGATTTTTTAGTGTTAGCCGTAGGACAAGATTTTTCCACTCGCACTAATTTATCAAAAAACTTTTTTATTTTATCAGGCCATCAAGCGATAAATATGCTGAGTGGTTGGCGTGATTTTTCAACAGTATGGGGCTTTATTGCTGCTATTATTGTCTCTGTATTTAGTTCTATTTCTTTATTAAGTTGTTTGTTTTTTTATGTAGCTTTTTTGATTTTTAGCGGTGCATTAACGGTCAATGAAATAAAACGTCGTTTTCCTTTAGAGATATGGATGATTGTACTTGGTGCGTTAACTTTAGCTACCGCCATTGAAAATACCGGCGTTGCCAGAATTATTGCCAATAATATTGAACTGTTACTGCACGGGCAAAGTGTTTATTTAGCTTTTATTGTTATTTTTATTTTAACCTTGGTGATGACAGAGTTAATAACTAATAGTGCTGCAGCGGCATTAGCATTCCCTATTGCGTATAATATTGCACTTGGTTTAAATGTAGATCCAATTCCTTTTATTATGGCCGTAGCCTTTGCCGCTAGTGGTAGCTTTATTAGTCCTTATGGTTATCAAACTAATGTAATGGTTTTCAACGCGGGTAATTATCAGTTGAGTGATTTCATTAAATTTGGTTTGCCCATTTCAGTGGTTTACAGTGTTACTGTATTATTTATGATCCCGATTGTTTTTCCATTTTAACTGATTGTGTTTTATACAATTTAACGTAAGAGAAAGTAATGAAAACAGAAAATACCGTATGGCACGAGCAACAGATCACTAAAGCGCAACGTGCGAGTATAAAACAGCAACAACCTTGCCTACTTTGGTACACCGGGTTAAGTGGCTCGGGTAAATCAACAGTCGCAAACGCTGTTGATGCGTTATTATTTGAGTTAGGTTGTCATAGTTATTTACTTGACGGTGATAATGTTCGTCATGGATTAAATGGTGATTTAGGTTTTACTGACATTGATAGAATTGAAAATATTCGTCGTATTAGCGAAGTATCGAAACTATTTATTGATTCGGGTTTAATTGTATCAACGGCATTTATTTCTCCTTTTGCTAGCGATAGAGCTATGGCAAGAGCAAAGCTTGAGCGCAATGAATTTATTGAAGTGTTTATTGATACTCCTATTAGTGTGTGTGAGCAACGTGATCCTAAAGGGTTATATAAAAAAGCACGAGCGGGTGAAATAAAAGATTTTACGGGTATTGATTCAGTCTATGACGTGCCAACAGCAGCAGAAATTCATGTTAAAACAGCTGAGCAATCGGTAGCCCAGTGCGCTCAACAAATAGTAAGTTATTTATATGAGCAAGGTTTTATTTCTACTGACAAAATAGCAGGTTAAGCACATGCTAAAAACCCAACATTATGATGTGTTTAATGGTGATGCTGATGGCATTATTGCCTTATTGCAATTACGGTTAGCTAAGCCTAAACAAAGTGTAATAATTACTGGCGTTAAGCGCGATATCAGTTTGTTAAAGCAAGTTGATGCTAAAAAAGCTTCCTCAGTGACTGTGCTTGATATCTCATTAGAAAAAAACATTAAGGCATTAACAGGCTTACTTGATGAATCAATTGAGGTGTTTTATGTTGATCATCACCGTACGGGTGATATTCCTCAATCGTTATATTTAAAAACGTTACTTAATACTGATGCTAATATCTGTACGAGTTTATTAGTGAACGAATACCTTAATGGTCGCTATGTCACTTGGGCGATAGCGGCGGCTTTTGGTGATAATATGCATGCCTCAGCGCAAGCATTGGCGAATAAAAATAATTTAACCCCTCAACAACAATCGCAACTGAATGAGTTGGGTGTTTATATTAACTATAATGGTTATGGCGCCAATATTGATGACTTACATTTTCATCCTGCCGATTTATATCAACAACTTTCCAGTTACTCTGATCCCTTTGAATTAATTAATGAGCCAAATTCTATTTTTGCGCAACTTAAAACATGTTATCAGCAAGACATGGCAAAAGCTCAATCAGCGCGAGTCATTGCCGATGGTCGAGTGCTCAAAGCCATATTGCTTGAGGATAAAGCATGGGCAAGAAGAGTGAGTGGTGTTTTAGGTAATGATTTAGCGAACCAATCTCCTGATAAAGCGCATGTAGTGGTTACGTTAAATAAGAGTGAGTTGAATAAAAGTACGTTAAACAAGAATGTGGTTAATAAAGGCATAGAGGATAGTGATATTGCTTTAAAACCTAGCTATACTGTTAGTTTACGAGCGCCCTTGAATAATAAACAAGGTGCAGGTGAGCTTTGTGCTCAATTTCCTAGTGGTGGTGGGCGAGCAGCAGCAGCTGGAATTAATGCTTTACCGCACAAAATGCTTGGCGATTTTCTTGATTGCGTGGCAGAATATTATCAATAAATATGTTTTTCATTTTAGGTGCTAACTTTGCATTTTTTAATGAATAATACCAAATTGATTAAGT
>JAOPTQ010000197.1:0-6094 GCA_051531915.1 Colwellia sp.
TTATTTCACCTAAAACTGCTGACACTATGACTGGTATAACCGTCAAGTTCACCTAAGGTTGCCAGTAATTCAGTGACCGCAGCATTTACATGTTCTGAGACAATAACCGGCATATTGACTATTACTTGAGTAAAACCATAGTCAGCGGTAACAATTAAATTACTTGAACCTAACTGTTCAGCTGTTGGTGTCCACGTTATTACACCTGTTACGGCATCAAATGTTGCGCCTTCAGGTAAATCTGCACTAAAATCAACCGAAACGCCATAAGGTACTGTAAGATCAACCGGAATTTCAAGTGTTTCACCTACAAACCAGCGTAATGGTGCAGTAGCCAAATTACTGTTTAATTCTTTACGTTCACCAAACAAATATAAATCACCTATATCAAATACAGGGCAACCACAGTCCACGGTAAAGGCACGTAAATAACGAAATGCGCTGTCTTTATATTCATCAAATACTTCAAGACGTTGCATAGCTTCACCATGCTCTGCATTTTCAGTAAGAACAGTCCAGTTTTCACCATCAACAGAGCCTTCTAAATGAGCGCCACCTAAACGGTCTGGAAATCCTTGACGAACAACAATGTGCATTGCCGAAGGTAAAATTCTAAAACCTTCACCAAAGTCTAAGGTTACAGATGGATCACCCCATCGGCTATTAAAGCTGCTAGGGTCGCCGTCAACTAATGCGCCTAACCACGTATTAGTACTAGCGACCATGTTAGGATAATCCATACGTGGTGCTTGCGCTAAATGCGATAATTCATCGCTGGCAACATCTTCTGAAATAACCGGTGTTAATACAATTAAAGCCTCGGAAGTTGCTAAAAAATCAGTTAATGCGGTATCTATTTGTTCAGCTGACAAGTTATCAGAAACAGCTGCTTGCGCTGTGGTTTGTGCGGTAACAAATGGGTTTCTTGTTACTGAGATATAACTTATATCAGGGTTTAAATGTTCGCTAATCAAACTAACCGCGTCAGTTGAGGTTTCTGCCACGGTAACGGTAACCGTCATAGAATTCATATAAGTATCATCTTGTGCAATGACATAAAATACATATTCACCTGCATCACCAACACTAGCTGAGTATGAAAAAGCGCCAGTACTTGGGTTTATGGTTACGCCGTCTGGTACATTGCCCTCAAGTGTATAGCTAACATCAGATTCACCACCTGAAATCGAAAAATCACGCGAAAAAGAACCACCCTCATAACTAACGACTTGGGTTGACAGTAGATCAAATACCGGTGGCTCTATTGAATCAGCACGATAAATATGATCAAAATCAACTACCGCTGATGAGCCTTCTGAATGTAATCTAAAAAAGGCAAGGTCACCAGACCAACCCATTTCTTGGCGAGATGGATCAAACACCACGTAACGCCATTCATTGTTGGTATTAGGAATATGTAAACTAGACGTTGCTGCGAGATTTTGACCACGAGAAAATTCAAGTTTAGTAGCGGCATTACTGCGAATTCTTAAGCCTAATGCTCTATTAGGAAAAGACTCGCGCCAAATAGTAAAATTAGCTGGAGTTGCGGTATCCACTTCAATGCTAAAAAATCCAATGTCATCTTCAACCATGTCACTGCCATTACCTTCAAGCAGTACATTTTTCAGTTCAATTTCACCATATTCACTTGAACCATAGCTTGGTATGTCATCTAGAATCTCTAAAGGCTCGCCACGTGGTGCAATAGTAGTATCTTTTGCATTAGCCGGTAGATGCATCCAAAACTCACTGTCATAAACATGTTCTTTAGGACCCCAATAACCACCGTTTTTAACAGACTGCCAATCTGCTTGTTGATTTAGGTCATAAATTTGTTTGATGAATTTATTATCACCTTCAGTTAAATCATAACCCTCTGCCATATAAGTGTAGAAGTAATAAAGCGCAGAATAAACATTACCGGTTAGGCGACCACGTTGTTGTGCATTTACGCGTCGGTATATTGAATCTACGGTACCATCAACCAAGATACTACTAGAAACAGGAGTCCATTCAATATCATAACCAATATTGTATTTAATAAATTCGATAAACCCTTTGCGTATAGCATCATCATTAAAGTGAACTGGGTCTATGGCATTACTTTCTGTAGAAATAGTGCCTGTTTCAGGATCTACTTTTGTGTCTTGACTACCAATTATTTGTGAAATAATAAATAAGCTATCAACATTGCCAATGCCATGGGGCTGATCTCGACCCATTTCAACCAGTTGCACATAAGGGGTGGCAATATCTTCACCGGTTTCGTCATTTTTAGTCATTAAACGAAACTGTTTTTTTATTGAACCATTCCAACCTTGGTTGTCAGCGGTAGCATTTACAGTAGCCCATTCAACCGCTTCTGCATAAGCATCAGTATTATCAGCAAAAATTGCCGATGCTACATTACCAATAAGCGAATAAGAAAATTGATTCATAAAATAATGATTTTTACGAATATACGCTTCAGCTTGTGGCTCTAAGAAATTATTCACATAATTACTAGTGTTTTCTTCAGTCCACTCAAGCGCTACGTCCATTCCTTCATGCGAAGTAGCACGTAAAATTTCAGCCGCTGCGGTCATGTGATAAATAGGTTGCCCCATTTTTATATACACATCAGGGAAAGATTCAACCGTATCTGGGTTCATATGTGAATAAACACCTAAAATATACATGGCTTTTGCACGATAACGCTCATCACCTGTTACCACATATTGTACAGAATGCATTAAAGCCGCTTGAGCATCTTCGATAAAGCTAGCAACCTTGCCATTATTGTCAATAACATCATGCCAAGGTAAACCTTCGCCATTATGGTTTTTAGGATTATAATCTAAACTAGCCCACGAGCTCCTACGCATACCTTCATAATAACTAGCCCAAGGCTCTTGCCCTACTTTTACTTGAGATCGCATATTTTCTAGCGACTCTTTGGTAAATCGAATACCTGGGTGTTTAAAACCGTTGGCGGATGTATATTCATTAATTTCGACTATATTTGTGGTTATGGTTGTTTCGCCACTGTCAGCCAAACAATATTGCGACATAGCTATAGAGACTATGGTTGCAAAAAACCTGAGATTTTTTTTTATCATTTTACCCTCATTAATTTTATTAAAGAATGTATCGTTCAATTAAGTACTCAATTTTCATAACACATAAATATTTTCGATATCACTTAACAAATAAGCTTTAAGAACGACTAAATGAACACCAATCGTTGTTATCGTTATCTTTTTTGGTTGAAACTATAAAGGTCGTTATATAGCGATATTGAGTGATTATTTTATAAATAAATATTTAACACGCAAAAAATCAAGCAACACATGTTAACGTTAACCCAAATGAGGATCAAGTTGTATATTTTAAATACTAATAAAGAATTTTGGATATTAGAAGGTGTCTAAGTTTAGACAAGTTAATATTTTTTAGTCGATGTAGAGTTTTATCAAAATACAGTATTGAGAGATAATGAATTAGAACCTTTTGGTTAATCACCTCACTTCAAATAAATTGAATATAGTCAATTATATTAGAGTAATTAGCGACACCAAACCATTAGGTAATGCTTTGGTGTCGCTAACGTATTACAAAATGCATAAAACATCATTATTTTCTAGGAAAAACAGACACAATAGCATCTTCAAAGGATTTAACTTTAATGTTAGTTACCCCAGTTTTCAAGCCTTCAGCTATTGCAGTAATAGTGACCGGACCCTTTTTATTTATAATTGACTGAACAAAAAAGCTTGCTCTACCGTTTTCAAGTGTTATTGGGTTCTCTCCTAAAAATCTGGCTGCACCGCCAACAGTAAATGAAACATTTGGTGTAGCATATGGAACCCAATTACCATTAGTATCTACAGCACGGACTGTAACACTGGTTAAATCACTACCGTCGGCAATAATGACATTGGTATCAGGTATAAGTTCTAGGCGAACAGATTTTCCTGGTGTGTTAACAGTATCAGCCGCAACCACGTTACCATTTATATATCCTTGAGCAAATAATTCTCCGGCTTGAAATTCGACAACAAACTCAAATAATGGATAAGCTAAGTCAGGGTATAAGTTCGCTTTAATTTTTCCTTGAGAAACACCATTTAAAAAAAGCTCTACTTCTTCTGTATTACTGGCAATGGTAACTTTAGTTGGTGATTTTGGTGTCCAAAAACTGGCAATATCAACCATGGAACCATAGTTTTTAGGATCTCGTTGTGACTTGTAAAAACTAGCCGAAAATCGAGGTAGTCTAAAAATGTCATAAACGCCACTGTAAAAAATATTATTGGTATTGTTGTAATCTTCTTCAGTATTATAATCAACATAACTCCAACCAATCGAACCTAAAATTCTAGGGTTTTGTACCGCCGATTGATGAATAATTCAGGCACTGAACCTGTAAAATAATAATAGCCGTCGCTATGTTTATAAACCCAAGGATCGGCTCTTTGCTCGACAAGAGGATTATTTATGGGAGATGCCTCTGCATTAGTTGATGTCCCAGCTGTCAATATAATTATAATAAAAAATAATAAAGCATGTTCTGTCCATATTTTTTCCGAAAAGGTGTTTATTACAACAAATGGTTTTACTTTAAAATTGATAATCATGAAATATCCTTTAATGGCTTATCAGTAAAAATAATATTTAATGCTCAACTTACTAATATAATTTCCTTATATACTAACTGGCTTTTTATATTGCTTTTACAAATGTCTGTTAAATTAATTATGTTAACGATAACATCACATGTTAATATATGTCATGTAAAAACAGACCGAAACTATTCAAAATTATCTAACTGTTTTTTTAAATATAATTATTTCTCTTAACTTACTTATAAATATACTTATGAATGACCTAAAACATTTAACACAAACCATAACCACTTATATGAACTGGCTTACAGAGCAAGCGTTACCCTTATGGAGTCAAGATGCTATAGACCCACACGGCGCAAGTTATGAGCAATTACTAGCTACCGGAAAACCTGATTTGCAGGTGAATAAACGCGTCAGAGTACAAGCACGACAAATGTTTGTTTTTAGTGTCGCGCAATATTATGGTTGGTTAGATAACACTGAAGCTATTATTAGTAAAATGGATAACTTCATTGAACAAACAGCTTGGCTTGAAACGGCAAATGGTTTTGTCCATTTGCTAAATAACAACAACGAAATTATTGATATAAAGCAAGACTTATACGACAAAGCCTTTTTTATACTTGCTTATGCGTGGCGCTATCGCGTATACAAAGATGTTAGCGCTTTAGAGAAAGCGGAAGCATTATTTGCTCAAATAGAATTATTATATGCCCAAAAACATGGAGGTTGGCTTGAAGGTGATTACCCTGCGCCCTTTCGCCGACAAAACCCCCACATGCACTTATTTGAAGCGTTAATGGCATTATATCAAGCCACTAATAATGGTAAGTGGCTAGCGAAAGCCGGTGAAATATTTGCCTTATTTAAGCGCAGTTTTTATCATCATGATAATGGGGTATTGCTTGAGTTTTTCAATGATGACTGGCAAGTAACACCACAAGAAGCAGGAAAATCGATAGAGCCTGGCCATATGATGGAATGGGTTTGGTTATTGCGCCAATATGAAAATTTAACGCAAACGCCCGTGGATGACTACTGTTTTGCCCTGTATCACAATGCGATTAAATTAGGTTTAGATCAGCGCAGCAATTTACTTTACGATGAACTGGATATACACGGTAAGATTATTCGCGGAACAAAGCGTTGTTGGCCAATGACTGAATGGGTAAAGGCTAGCTTAGTACAAGCCAAAGTACAGAGCAAAAAACAAAGTAAAGCACCCACAAATAACCGTCAAGGTGTCGATCAATTCGCTAACGTTCAGTTAAAAGCTAGCATCAAAGACAACTACGACTATCTATCAGATACTAATACCGCACTGCAAAGCCTAATGACATATTATATTAATGATTGCCCTACTGGGCTCTATGTTGACCAACTTGATAAAGACAATAGGGTTTGTAGTGATATTGCCCCCGCGAGTACCTTATATCATTTTATCGCCGCCGCAATAGAATTGAATAATTAACCTGAGATCGGCT
>JAOPTQ010000198.1:0-2016 GCA_051531915.1 Colwellia sp.
TGGTAGTTTTTAGCTACCAGCTTATTTTGTCGGTTCCTTCCTGAGTCGACAAAATTAACTCCCCGCCTGTATTTTGGGCATAAGCCAATTGGCATGATCCCCTTTCTTACTATCTCCTTCATCCATCTCTAAGCGGATGGTTTCATTATTATTTACCGGTATCGAACAAAACCGTTTGGGGTCACCTGAACGCATATGTCCTGAATTCCAAACTTCTGTAGAATCGAGATAGACTTTGAAAGTTACCGATGCTTTTGGCGCTTCGTCATCTATTGCTGCATAAGCTGTAAAGCGAGTTGCATTGTGGGGAAGCTTATAGGTAAAGGTAGAAGGGGCATGAGAGCCTATGCCATTGAGATATATCGTATCTTGGACTTGAAGAAAATTGCCCATCACCGATTTATTGATCACTCTTTTTTTGTAGCCCTGAGAGCTTTCAATATTTTTTAGATCAAAAACCCAGCGTTCATTTTGATCTAAACTTTCAGATACAATAGTATTTTGTAAAGAATAAATGCCAGAAGCAGATAGGAGTATACCAAGTAAAATAAGTGAGACTGCTTTAGTCGAGATGTATGTGCTCGGCAATAGTGAGAGCCACATGTGCATGAAATACATCTTTATTTTCTCAGGGGTAATCATAGCAAAAAAGAGTCCGATAAGGAGGGAAGAGAGTGCAGTCCACAACCAATCACTCTCTATCTCAATGACAAGATGCATATTTGCGTAGCAAATAAAAGAGAGGAGCAGAGGAATATATATTCGTTTAATAGAATAGCTTGCCCAGATAAATGATATGGGAACCGCTGCAAAAAGATATCGCTCATGCATGCCTGAACTAAAAAGGAAAAAGATCACGGCAAGGATAACACTATAGCCATACATATTCTCTTTCGATTTTGTTTGAATAGTGCGAATAAAAAACCAGAGAGAGAAGAATCCAAAAAGTATCATGCCGATTCCCTTTGGTGTTGCAGCTTGCTCTACAAGGGTTGTTGCCTTTGTGTCTGAGGTGACCATTTTAGAATCGGGGGCTTTATTTTTGGTGAGGACCATCCAAATATTAGCACCATTCATTGTGGAATAAGGGTACTTAGATGGGGCGTCAATGTATGCACGAGTAATCATGTTTTCAGTGTTTTCTGATACAATATATGGAGTTAAAATGAGGGCTACACAGAGTGCCGCTAAAGGGAGGGCACGTATGAGTTTTTTAGGGTGTAAAATATAGTGGCCACAGAGTATGGGTAGAAAAACAAGCATTTGGAATTTACAGAGGAGCGCTATGCAGGTTAGAGCAAGTGATGAGTATTCAAACGGCGATTTAATAGCTTTAAATGAAAGAAGGATTATGGCTGCAGGAAGTACATCGACTTGCCCCCAAACAACACCGTTAAACAATATAGCAGGGTTGAGTGCTATGCCAAGACTTAAGATCCATTGAAGTATTGGTTGCTCTACGCGAGAGCGTATTTCGGTATAGCATACTTTCATTATAAAGAGGTGTGCTATAATTACAGGGAAAATTGCGAAGATTTTGAATAAAAGGTCATTTTGTAAAAGGAGGCCTGTTATTGAATACCATTGCCCAACGAGCCAGAGCCAGTGAATATAGAGTGGAGGATAATTTGCATTTAATCCTGCGTACCCTTCTGCTTGAAGGTGCTTAGTCCAACTAAACCAACAGCCAATATCACTATTATGCCCATCGGCGCCTATTAATAGAGCGCTTGCTAAAATGATGATGCTGTAAAGAATTAAGAGTACTCTAGAATTATTAAATGGCACGGTATCCTCCCGATGAAAGTGTACTATTCAAGATAGGGAGATATAGATGTGAAATCTACGATTGCAGTTCAAGTAACATTTTTTCGCTCTCAGCTTGTGAGCAATTTTCGAAAAAAATATAAAGGGAGAGTACTGCAGGAAAAGGTAATTGTAGAAATTGAATTTTTCAAAAATTGGAAACAAAAAACCCGACCTCTAAAAGAGATCGGGTTAAAAGCTGCTCCTCTT
>JAOPTQ010000199.1:0-864 GCA_051531915.1 Colwellia sp.
GCGGAATTGGTAGACGCGCTGGATTTAGGTTCCAGTATCGCAAGATGTGAGAGTTCAAGTCTCTTGACCCGTACCATTTCAAAGCAACAGTTGTTGCAAATGTAAAAAGTAAGTACATTGCAGGGATATAGCCAAGCGGTAAGGCAGCGGGTTTTGATCCCGTCATTCAGAGGTTCAAATCCTCTTATCCCTGCCATTTTTTCATTTAAATATAAATAATGTTTAAATGAAAAATTCAGTTATGTATTTACCTCCCCTGTAGGGATATAGCCAAGCGGTAAGGCAGCGGGTTTTGATCCCGTCATTCAGAGGTTCAAATCCTCTTATCCCTGCCATTTTTTCTTTAAATATAAATAATGTTTAAATAAAAAATTCAGTTATGTATTTACCTCCCCTGTAGGGATATAGCCAAGCGGTAAGTCAGCAGGTTTTGATCCCATCATTCAGAATCTCACTCTTTAAAGATACGTCTTATCCCTGCCATTTTTCTTTAAATATAAATAATGTTTAAATAAAAAATTCAGTTATGTATTTACCTCCCCTGTAGGGATATAGCCAAGCGGTAAGTCAGCAGGTTTTGATCCCATCATTCAGAATTTCACTCTTTAAAGATACGTCTTATCCCTGCCATTTTTCTTTAAATATAAATAATGTTTAAATAAAAAATTCAGTTATGTATTTACCTCCCCTGTAGGGATATAGCTAAGCGGTAAGTCAGCAGGTTTTGATCCCATCATTCAGAATTTCACTCTTTAAAGATACGTCTTATCCCTGCCATTTTTCTTTAAATATAAATAATGTTTAAATGAAAAATTCAGTTATGTATTTATCCCCCCCCTGTATGAATCTGTCTCTTGATCACAT
>JAOPTQ010000200.1:0-121 GCA_051531915.1 Colwellia sp.
GCTTCTAAAATAGCATCTTTACAGAATGGAGCTGGAACGTAGATAACTGTTGCTGTTGCGCCAGTTGCTTCTACAGCATCACGTACTGTGTTAAATACTGGTAAACCAAGGTGCGTTTGAC
>JAOPTQ010000200.1:202-488 GCA_051531915.1 Colwellia sp.
AAACCTTGACAGATAACTTTAGTATCTTTATTAATTAATACAGACATTATTTGCCCTCCGCAGCTGCTACAACTTTAGTTGCTGCATCAGTTAGTGATTCAGCAGCAATGATGTCTAAGCCAGAGTTTTTAAGAACTTCACGACCTAAATCAGCATTAGTACCTTCTAAACGTACAACAACTGGTACTTTAACGCCTACTTCTTTAACAGCGCCAATAATACCTTCAGCAATCATGTCACAACGAACGATGCCACCAAAGATGTTAACTAAAACAGCTTTAACGTT
>JAOPTQ010000201.1:0-1246 GCA_051531915.1 Colwellia sp.
TGTTTTAAAACTCGGTCGCTTGAGGCCGAGATATTTATCTTTTTTACCTTCTTCTTCAATGGTTTCCTAGCCATCAGAACCACAGGTAACAGCAATAAGTGTGGTGGATATCTAACTTTATATAATTGACGCTCATTAGTAATAGCGACAAAATTTTCTTCAGTTGTTAATAACATAAGAAATTCAAAGTGATTGTTTCTGCTATTTGATCAAACATTGCCTATATAAAATCTCATGTTCTTGCCCTCAGGAGCCAATATAAGCCCCTAGTTTTTTACAAGTTCAGACATCTTCGCTCCTCCGGCAATTGCAGCAATAATAGCAGATTCCTCGGAAATTCCAGATTGAATGGCTGTGTTAATGATTTCACGGGTATTTGTATTATTAGCAGAGATTACAGCAATGGTGACTACTTTTTCACCTTTATTAGGAAATAAACGTATAGTGCTCTCTACAATACTTATTACTTGTTCAGGAAGCTCTTTAATTGCCCCAGCAAGAATATCAAAAACTTTTTCAGGATAACTGAGCATAGTATTATTAATAATATTGTGTGCTACAATAGGCTCGGTGGCAATGGCGACTCGAACAATACTCTCTATGTGGTGAGGATTATATAATACCGCAGTATTCACTATTTCTTTTGCATAAGCAGGTTCTTCTTTGATGGCGATTCTTACTATTTCTGTGCTATTGGCAATGTTTGCTTTTAACATTCCCTCAATAACATCACAGGATAAAGCCGGTTCAGCTTTTAATACACCTAGAATAATTTGTTCATATTCATCCGGATATTTCATTATTGCAACTTTAAGTACTAAATCTATTTTTTCTGGATAATTTTTTAATAAAGAACTTACGCTTCGCTCTATAGCCACTGTTTTATTGACTTGTTGTTTTATTAGTTGATCAAAAAAACTTGCTACAAGCAACTCTTGTTTCATATTGGTTTGATTACCGACGTGTGCAGCAATAGGGTAACTAGTGATTGTTATTAACACGAAAATAATTAGATACTTCATTTAAAACTCTTTTATCGTTATTTAAAGCTATTATGCTTATTGCTAATTCAACTACCTTGGTGTTAAGTGCACTTTGAGATTATAACTGAGGTAATATTTCAACAATATGTCTATTATTAGTCTATCTAATATACATTTAGTTCAATTAATATGCGATCAAAATAAAATGCAAACTATATAGTAAAAAACACTTGATCTCCCGACAAAACACTCTACAATGCGCT
>JAOPTQ010000202.1:0-2889 GCA_051531915.1 Colwellia sp.
AATGCACGTTAATAACGGCTTAAACTGATTTAATTTTGAAATAGATTAATCTGTTTCAAAACTTAAGTGTAAGGCCTGTCGGCGTGTGTCTTTTTAGGCAAAACCTCGACAGGCCGTTTTTTATTTAACGATTTTATTTGGTAACACATATGTACGGTTCTAGAAAAATAGAAGAGAGTCTATTTGAAAAGATTTCCCAGCATTTTGCTGATGGAACTCCGTTATCTGCTGTGCCTCCAGAATCTAGACTCATAAAAAGTATTAGTGACCACGTAAAGCGCTTATTGAATACTCGCAAAGGAACTGTCCCTCATATGAAGGATTATGGATTGACAGATGTGAGTGAAATTTATTCAAAACTACCTGGTAGTCTAGAAATGCTACAAAAAGAGATGAGCGATCTTATTAAGAAATATGAGCCGCGTCTAGAAAAAATTCGTGTAGAGGTACTTCCATTTGAACCCTACAGCTTTAAAATTGACTTTAATATTCATGGTGTTATTAAAGGGGGGAAACGTGTATTCCTCAGCACTGCTTTTAGCTCTAATGGTGAAATAACCGTAGAGTCAAAAAAGAGATTAAATGCCTGATTTTTTGCACTATTATCAGGAAGAGCTCCGCTATTTAAGCGAATCTGGTAAAGAGTTTGCCGACTCATATCCAGACGTTGCTCATTATCTTAATATGTCGGCAAATGAAGACCGCGATCCGTACGTTGAACGCTTATTTGAAGGCTTTGCCTTTTTAACGGCTCGGATTCAAGAGAAACTTTCTGATGATTTTCCAGAATTCTCCCAAAATTTAATGGAGATGGTTGCTCCAGATTTTTTACGTCCATTTCCTTCTATTGCTCTTTTGGAATTTCACACTGCAAAGGGGATGTTGCCACAAAGCACTACTATCGAAAAAGGAACGGCAGTTCTTTCAAACCCTAAGCAGGGAGTACCGAAACCGTGTAGGTTTGAAACCACTCAAGATATAGCGGTACATCCATTACAGTTAAAACAGACTCATGTAAATAGAGATCCAGTCCATGGATTAGAGATAGCATTGCATTTTGAGATTGAAGAGACTGTTGAAGCTGCAGATCTTACTATTGAGCACCTTGATATATTTTTAGATGGAGCACCAGAACTTGCATGGATGCTCTATTATTTTTTCTCTAATTCGTTAGAATCAGTGACTATTTCATCTAAAAAAATAAATGAGACTTTGGATAACCATGCACTAACACTTCCTGGTTTATTTGATCAAACAAAGATATTGCCCGAAAAAAACTCGGTATTTCAACGAGGGCATTTACTGCGAGAATATTTCAGTTTTCCTGAAAAATTTAGATTTATACGTATCGAACAATTGGCTGCGATTAAGAGAATGGAAGATGATAAACAGTTCTCGCTATTGTTTAGATTTAACGAACAGTTACCTGACGATATTTTCAGGAACCTTGGTAATGAATGTTTTAAACTATATTGCACTCCCGTAGCAAATGTGTTTAAACAACAGACTGAACCTGTTGCAATTAACGCAAAACATTTTGAGTTTTTAATTAAGCCTGACCAAAATAATGACAAAGAAGTATATAGTCTTTTTGATGTTTCTGGGAGAGGAAAGGCTGCACATGAAATTCCAAGAACGTATGTTCCTAATTGTGAGTTTCGCCATAATGTTGCCGCACAAAATGATTCTGCTCAAGGCTTTTATTACTCAGTAAAGCAAGAAGAGAAAAAAGGTGGAGGAAAAAACACTTTAATATCGATAAATAGATATGGTGGCATTCGGCATTACAAAGAAGAGTTTCTTACAATAGAAGCGTACTGTACGAATGGGTTACTCCCGCAAGAAAAACTTAATATCAAAGACATTTGTAATCCAGTACCTGGTTTTGCTGATTATTTAAAATTTTCAAATTTTACAAAACCTTCAGCAATGATTCCAGCAGTAACACAAAGCCATTATTTATGGAATGTTCTCAGTCATATGAATATCCCATTAAAGGCATTGTGTGATACTGAAGTATTCAAAGAAATGTTGCATCTCTATGCATGGGGATCAAGTGATGAGAATAAAAAACGAGTTGATGCGATTTCAAATGTTCAAGCAAAGCACCAATCGTTTTTTGTTGATGGCCATTTTACTCGAGGCACCGAAGTAACTATCACTATTACTGATGCAGCTACTAAACGAACCTCCTATGAACAGATTGCCTATTATCGTCTGTTGGGAATTATCGTGCAACAATTCCTCGGTCATTATGCCGCCATTAATTATTTAATTTCAGTTAAACTTGTTTTGAATCCAGCAGGTCTCGTGTTTGAGTGGGAACCAGAGAGAGCGTTATGTCATACGATTTAGAACAAAAAATTATTGATGCGCCATATGACTATAATTTCTTTCAGGCTGCGCATCTAATTGAGCGCTATTTAGTTGATTCCAAAAATCGTTCATTTCGATATGCAGGAAATCAAAATGGTGCGTTGGTATTTCAGACTGATAATTCAATAGCATTTCCTGGCAGTGACGTTGTTTCTATTAAAAAAAATAGTCAATCAGGTGCATATACTTTGAACCTTTCATTTATGGGACTCTATGGAGTGTCGTCTCCGTTGCCGTCATATTTTACCGAACCATTAAATAGAGGTCGGGAAGAGTTTGAGCCATTGAGAAAATTTCTTGATATTTTTTCTCACAGAATTTATTCCCTTTTTTATCAGACGTGGAAAAAGTATCGGTATCAAATACAGATTAATGCTCAGTCGATAGATGACTACTCAAAAGCACTTTTTTCGCTAACCGGTTTAGGTTTTCGTTCAAACCACGCGCCAACATCAAAAGAGTATAAGCAAGAGATGGCCACTGTGCCATTGGCAAAATTGATGATGGGTAAAG
>JAOPTQ010000203.1:0-190 GCA_051531915.1 Colwellia sp.
GTGGAAATACGATCATACTCGCTTTCAAAAACATGATACCCACGCTGAGAACAGATGAATTACTTGCCATGGGTATTGAACTGCAAGAAACCATGAATATTCCTATGGAACAGTATGCCAAACTACTAGCCCATAAACTGCAATAACAATTACCATCTGTTACGATACTAATAACATCGAGCTTTTGATT
>JAOPTQ010000203.1:206-2413 GCA_051531915.1 Colwellia sp.
AAAATGCTGCCAATTCAGGAAGAAGATCGCTATTGATGTAATCTACACCAGCGTTTACCTGTGCAGTCCAGGATGCCACATTATCAGGAACAGCCCAAAAACGCAGTGCCTGACCGTTATCGTCAGCTTTTTGGGTTAAACTCGATAAAAGGACCCTTTCGCTTTCGGTCATTTCTCCCGATCCATTCCAATCAAAATGAGAATCCCAATTATCACCAACCCATGGCATTAAATGGGGATTAGGATTCATATACAGATCTTCAATCCGCCCCTCATAACCAGCCCACCGTACCGCCTCTGTTTCCATGTCAGATATCGGTCTTGAACCGGTAAGTATGATGGTGACCGCATTATACGTTGTAGTTGTATTGGTGAACTCGGTGAGCATTGTGTGATACGGTTCAAGGAGCGGCTTCAACACTGCATATGCGTCCTCTCCATTGGTTTTTAAGTCGATCATCAAATAAAAGGTTTTTACATTTGAGTAAACGACACCACCTGAATCTTGTACTCTTGCTGAAAGAGGAGCCAGATACAGGTCATGAAGATTTCTATCATCCGTAAGTTCTGATGTTCCATGCCCCACCAGCAATAGGCCATCTTTAAGAAATACATCTGCTTCAACACTGAGAAATCCGTAATCTAGTGCATCATACAGCGGCCTATCATGGTAATAATCATTGTGTGCATGTCCTCCTATGGGTGGATGCACTATCTCTTCGATTTTTGGTACAGAGTCAGGTGAAAGGGTAAAGTAATCAATGTCACCTGCACCATGACCATGGTGCGCACTAAAATAGAGATCGTGAACTCCCGAGACTTCAGGAATTGTAATTATTTGATTCTCCCAATTGATCCAGCTTTCAGTATTTATCACGGTAACATCGGAAAGAATGTCTCCATCAACTGAATCAATATGGAGTTCAATAGTTGCATCGGAAAATTTTTGAGCAAGGGTCAGAATGATACTTTTTGCACCTGTACCAAAATCTACATCACGGTAAAGGATTACATCTCCTTCGCTGAAGAGCCTTATATAGGTACCCGTTCCACCTTCACCTTCAAAATCAACATGACCCACAGAGACAGTTCCACTCTCTGCTTCAATACGGGCAAATGAATACCCTACTGGGATTTCATCTGAACTAGATTCCAGCATTTTACCATCTGAACATGATGACATTACTAGTACTTCGCTAGAGGAATCATTAATTTTAATGAGAGACGATTCAATTGCGTCTTCACTAGAGGGACTTTCTGTACTACTTCGAAGATTGAGTGCCTCAGATGAGATCACTGCACTTACCGATACGTTCGACTCAACTGAAGGATTGATCTCAGTTGATGAGTTATTTGATTGAGGTGTAGATGCATGCGCTTCAATAGTTGAAGAACCATCGAGTACTATTGATGAATCACCGGGTGTGATATCTTCAGGATCAGTAGCATCAGTAGCATCAGTTGAGCAGTTACCTATGCAGATTGAAACAAAAAGGACCGATAGTACGATTCCTGGTTTTATTTTTGATTTCGGTTTTGTGTATACGCGTGTATCAATGAATTGTTGAACTCTCATTTATGTGCCCTTAAATGTATTCTTTTTGTGTATGTCCCAAAATATTACAGCATAGCTGTAAACCAACACATTTACTTAATATACATCAAAATAGTACCTGCATGATTAAAATAGGATATACAAGACAAATGGTGAAAGAGATCTATTGAATCGACTAGATGCTCTTTCTCAAATATCCATACCGTATTTGTTGAAGTAGCAAAATTATGGTTAAATCCACCCCAAAGGGTTGTTCAATAATGAGACACCCTTTATTTTTTACACTTGCGAATAAGTTAAGTGCTGCAAATGTTTAAGTTTTTTAAATACATCAAAGGTCATTGACGTTACTACACCCACTGTATATCACATGCACTAACAAATACATGTTATAGGAATCGTTTGCCGAATGTTCACAGGCTTTTTGCATTTCAGTGCATAGGAAATAATTTGGTACTTCATGTGATGGGACCAATAGCTGATTAACGATAGAGAGGTTACAGATACGATTAGCAGAATCTCTAATAATAACTCACCCTTTGACCTGCCGGTATTTCTTTAAGAACCCCATTTTTTTTAGCCCACACACTAATAGTAGTCGGATTATGAATTTCTTCTGATTGAGGATTGGCCTCTTTCCACTCTTGCACTG
>JAOPTQ010000204.1:0-3773 GCA_051531915.1 Colwellia sp.
CACTAATAGTGAGTCTTCATGTTCCTTCGAATCATTTTTATGGATAAACAGTACAGGGGAAAGACTTTTAATAGTTTTTATTTCACAAATATTTTTCAGATCCTCCCTAGCCCACCTATTTAAAAATACTATTTGCTGATTTTGCCAATACCAATTTGTCATGTACTTGGTTGCCTCTGACATATCTTCTTTCGTCCAGGATGAGTGAACTTGGTAATAGCATTCTAATGCTCTTTTCTTGATACTTAACCAGTCAAATCTTTGGTCAATCCTAGACAGGAATTTAAGATCTTTTAATGTCCTTCGAATAGCAAATTCCTCTTTTAAAAGAATGATGAGCAAAATTGGTAGTAATACAATGATAAGAATCCCAAATATTATTTTTCCTAACAAAGACCCAAATAAACCTTTTGCAATAAATCCCCCTGGGCCACCAAAACACGCAAGAGGAATTAATAGTAAAATTGAAAGGACAATATTAAATTTAATTTTATTATTTCTCATTATTCTTGAACTTAACGCCGAACTCAGTGGAACCAACGCGCCAGCGTTGGATTCCACTGAAGTGATTTGTTATTACTTTTCAGTATTATAACTAGCTGAAAGTAAAAAAATTCTAATTAATATTATGTTAACAAACGGAAATACAAGAAAATCAATCGTAAATATTGCCCAGAAAAATCTATCTGTTAACTGATTAGATAAAACTATTGAGCTTAATAATATGAGAGCTAAAATATAAGGTATGACAAACATTAAAACACTTTGTGATAAAATTTTCATTTTATCTTTTGTAAAAGAAAAACTTAATTTCACTGCTTCCAAAGGAGACACTTCTTTTACAATAAGAAAAATATAAGAATAACTTAATCTTAAACTAATCCATATTCCTGGTATAACAAGAATCAAGAAGCCTGCATTTGCCGCAGCATTGACTATCAAATCAAGAATAAATAGAGGTATTAATAGTTTGAATGCAGGTGAATATAGTTTCTTATACGATAACTCTTTACTTACTGATTTGTTATAAACGAAAAGAATGAACAATCCATTATACAAACATGAAATAATTCTTAATATTATTGATAGAATTGCTGTTTCTCCTCCAGAGGATATTACCGTTGAATACGGAGAAACACCAACAAATGCCGTTTCTGATGGATGTACAAAACCTAACAACAATGTATACAAAGCAATAGGAGGCGATAAATATACGATTAACTGAATCAAACTATTCTTACTAAAATTATAAGAATCTTTAACTATTTGGAATGAGGTCATGTTTTATATTTATTTTTGAGTAATAACGCCGGTGTCAGAGGAATTTTTGCCCAGCAAAAAATTCCTCTGAACACATTTGTTCAAGTAAGCCGCTACGCGGCAATTAGAAGCACAGCCCCCTTTCATCGTTCTTACACTCTTTTTGCTTGGATATATCTCTTTTAACCTATTCTTTCAATGAATAAAGGAGATGTATTATGTATCAATTCTACCAATCCCTGCTTTGTGAGAAGATGAACGAAGCCCTTTTGCTCACAGGTAAAAGAGAAAGTACACGCATTGCTTATTTAAGGCAGATTAGAATTCTTTCCGACTTTTATGATAAAAGTCCAGATCAAATCACAGAAGATGAGATTAGGAAGTATTTAATTCACCGTACGACGGTTGATGGACTTTCACCATCCAGTATGAGAAATGCCCATGCTGGCATCAAATTTTTCTACCGGAAAGTTTTGGATCGCTTCTGGAAAACACTCACTTTAATTAAGTCACAAAATGAGAGTAGACTACCTGCGATTCTCAGTCGTGAAGAGGTTCATTCAGTGTTGGGTATTGCACATCCTTTTCATAATCGTGCTTTTTTAATCATGGTCTATTCTTGTGGATTGAGACTTGATGAAGGATTAAATCTGCATGTCTCCGACATTGATTCGGACCGGATGATGGTACATGTTCACCGTGGAAAGGGGGCCAGGGATCGTTATGTTCCTGTTCCCATTGAGACAGTTCATTTGTTGAGAATTTTTTGGAAAACCCATCGAAATACCACATGGCTATTTCCGGCAGTTGGTCGAGGTTGTAGAAAGGCCAGTGCAGCGGATATTCCAATGAACAGGTCCAGTGTGCAAGGCGCTTTTCGCAAAGCCAGGTTTAATGCGGGTATTTCCAAAAGAGGGGTTTCTATTCATACCCTTAGGCACAGTTATGCTACGCATTTATTGGAAGCGGGGGTTCATATTCGTGCCATCCAAAAATACCTCGGGCATCAGCGGTTGGAAACAACCATGCGCTATCTGCATCTCACCAGCTTCGGCCAGGAAAATGCCTGCCAACTGATTAATTCAATCATGAGGGGATGGAATGATAAGCATTAATGAAATATTTCGGACCTATGCCAACGAGTATTTAAGACGATTTCCGACGCAGCCATTTAACCATCAAAAAGTGATTCGAGCGATCGTTCAATGTCGGTCCGGAGCTTATGGTAGTGTTTGCTACGAGTGCCAGGTATGTGGTCATATTCATCTGGTTGCACGTTCCTGTGGGAATCGTCATTGCCCGGGGTGCCAATATCATAAAACACAACAGTGGTTGGAGAAACAGTTGGGTAAGCAACTGCCGGGGCACCATTTTATGATCACTTTTACAATTCCTTCGGAAATCAGGGAAATGGCACGTAAAAATCAAAAAATCGTTTATCAGGCACTTTTTAAAGCCTCTTCTGCAGCCATTAAAAAGTTAGCCAAAGATAAACGGTTTGTTGGTACTGATATGCCTGGATTTACAGGTGTGTTGCATACCTGGGGTCGACAGCTTCAATACCATCCGCATATTCACTATATCGTCGCAGGTGGCGGTTTGAATGAGGATCGATCTGAATGGATCGCTTCTCGTCACGATTTCTTCATTCCTGATATTCTTTTATCCAAAATATTCCGCGGGATTTTCATGAAAGAGATGAAAAAGGCCGGACTCGCGGTTAATATCCCTAAATCCGTTTGGAAGAAAGACTGGGTCGTTGATTCGGAAGCTGTCGGTTCTGCCGAATATACTATCAAATATCTGGCACCTTATATTTTTAGGGTGGCGATTTCAAACAGTCGGATCATTAAAGTTGAAAACCGGTATGTATTTTTCAAATTTCGCAAACATGGCAGCAAACAATATAAAACTATGAAACTGGAAGTAATGGAATTTATAAGGCGTTATTTACAACATGTGCTGCCGTCAGGTTTTATGAAAGTTCGCCACTATGGTTTTATGAGTCCAAATTGTAACATCCCTTTTGAAACCATTGTTCATTTGGTTGAAAAGAAAACCGGATCAAAGTTACCACCGATTGCAAAAACAGAGATAAAATCACAGTACTGCCCTGATTGTGGTGGCGTTTTGGAATATATGATGAGTTTTATACCGAATAGACCGTTTTTGGAATAAATAGAAATCGTTTGATGTAAAAATAAGAATACCTCCACAGCACTTCTCGAAGGTGACGCTATTTCTGCGCTCAAAATCAGGCAACGGTTGAGCAAAAAAGGGAATTCAATGTTGATTTGGATAAGAAATGAGCGTAATTTAGATTATCCTGTCTGATAAAAAGACTGATACTAAGTCAGTTCTCCGATGATCTTCAAAATATTTATCAAAAATAGAACTTACCTGCTAAGCAATCCCCATATATTAGGTAAAGCCCGCGTCTTCTAGAACATTGGATAGATTGTGACCACTCCGGGATCACATCTATCCTTACTTGTTAGAACTTTTGATTATTA
>JAOPTQ010000205.1:0-277 GCA_051531915.1 Colwellia sp.
TAGGGTTGGCAGGATTGTCAAACTGTCCTAAAAGTACATATTTATCAGGGTTAGAGTCTTTAATTTCTTGAGCTCGAGCAATAGCACCATTCATCCCTTTAGCGCCATCGGTTAACTCAACTTTAGCCCCTAAAGCCGTTAATAGTTTTCTTCGCTCTAGGCTCATTGTGCTAGGCATTGTTAATGTAATAGGGTAACCACGAGCAGCAGCCACATAGGCTAAGGCAATACCTGTATTACCACTGGTTGGCTCAACTATCTCTTTACCTTGATCTAA
>JAOPTQ010000205.1:397-1501 GCA_051531915.1 Colwellia sp.
TATCTTCGAATATTGTAGACATGGTTAAATCCCGTGGATTAAATTTATTAACTTGTTTAAGGTTAGCGTGTTATGACAAAAAAAGAAGTGATTTTTTGTTATAACTTAATTAATATTGCTATATAGCGAAATAGAATAGATAATCTATTTTCTAGTACTAAATATATGTGTAGCTTGTTTTAGCTAAAAAAAACGTTGAATTTGATTCTATTTTTCGAGATAAATTAATGACTTCATTTAATGAAACTAACAATTTATAAAGAATTGAGAAGGAAGCCAAATGAAAATTAACTTCATTGTAGTGATCACTGTTGGTTTTGCTACTTTATTTATCATGGTATTTTTTCAAAGACAATTGTTAGCTGAACCTATAAAAGTTAGTGCTAGTGAAAGTGTAAATATAACCAAGCAGCAAGCCAGAGCATTAACATTTATAGACACCGAACAAAACCAAGCGAAAACGCTTAAAAAAACAATTAGCGCGAGTATTTCAGAACTTACCGATAACCAAGGGTTAGTCTATTTAGGGGCGGTGATTAACAAAGCGGAACTATCGCCTTATCTAGCGTTATTAGAAACGTTATTACCTAATGATTTTGAACATTACCGTCAAAATCAAGCGACACGTGATCACCAACAGTTTCATATGACTATCATTAATCCTTATGAATATCAGACCATGGATAAAAATAAGTTAGTCGAAATTTTAGGGGAATCATTCAATCATTCTTTTATTAAACCGTTAACTATTAAGTTATTAGGGGTAGGTAGCGCGAGCAAAGATGACAAAAAAACTTATTTTGTCGTTGCAAATAGTGATGATGGACAGCTAATTCGGCAAGTGCTATTACTTAAACCGAAAGATTTTCATGTGACTTTAGGTTTTAACCCTAGCGATATTTATGGTGTTAATAAGGATATTAAAACGCTTATACAATAAAAGTATAAATTTGTCCTGTTGAACCCCTATAGTATAAGGTTTGTTTGTGGTAAAATCGCGCCAATTTTTAAACCTATTATGTTAAGTGTGAAATATAAATATGTCTGATAATAATGTAGAAGTGAAATTTGAATCTATTGAGCAACGTGTAAGTTATGGTGTAG
>JAOPTQ010000205.1:1549-1732 GCA_051531915.1 Colwellia sp.
CTGCTGTTCAAGCGGGTATTGCCGATGCATTAGCGGGTGCAGCTAGCCAAGTTGCTGATGAAGCGTTAAACGAAGCATTTTCTGTTGTTTCTAAAAAGCTACAAGAGCAAGAGCAAGCCGTTGCTAAAGAAAAGGCTGCTGAAGGCGAAGCTTTTCTTAGCGAAAATGCTAAGCGTGATGAAG
>JAOPTQ010000206.1:0-1462 GCA_051531915.1 Colwellia sp.
TAGCAATTTCAGCCGAGGTAGAAGCCATTTCTTCTACCGCTGTCGCGACCTGAATTGTTTCTTCTTTTTGTCGGTCAGAAAAATGCTCAAGTTGACGTTGACGCTCAGTGGACTTCACCGCCATATCAGATAAATCAAGACTAGTTTTTTTTATATTACGAACATCTGCCCCTAAAGTTTTTAGGAAGTGATTAAAGTACTTAGCAATATCATTTAAGATATCAATAGGGCTACTGATAATAGTTTGAGTTAAGTCACCCTCTCCGTTTGCCAACGCCTCAACTGAAAATAATAAATTTTCAAGCCCCCTATAAATTAGCTTAATGGCAAAAGTAACAATCACACTAACAATAATCGCTACAATTAAAATTATAAAAATGCTGTTAGTCATGTTGCTATTTTGTGAGTCTTCAATTGTTTCCTCTATTGTTGAAACTACTTGGTCTAGGGAGTCAATATATAAGCCAGTACCTAACTGTAAATCCCACTTATGTACATAAATTGAATAACTGTATTTGAGTGATGCTTCTGTTTCATTAAGCTTAGGAAACCAATAAGTGTAAAAGCCGCCCCCTTCTTTACCTTTATTGATTAAATCTTGGATCATATATTGACCTTTTTTATCTTGCTGATTCCAATAGTTTAGTCCAATTCCTGTTGTTTTACTCCCCAATAAAACACGTTCGCCATCTCCTTTATGACCAAAAATATAACCAGTTCCTTGATTAAAAGAAAGATGTGATAGCATTTTCAACGCTTCATCATACCCCTCGGTTCCTGGTTTATTTACTAAAGGTTGAATAAGAGACTCGACAGAATCCATGATAGACTTGATATTTTGTTTTTCAATCGTTAACACCGTCTCTTTTGTGAGTTTCGTCACATCATGACCAAAACCATTTAAAGAACTAAATTGAAGAAATATACCTAATAAGGCAATAATTAGAAATGGAAGAAAAGAAAGTGTATATATTTGAGCGCGAAGTGATTTAAACATGTAAGCATTTATCCTATTATTATTTATTATATAATAGGATAACACATTGATCACTTATTGATCAGTTGTTAATTTATTGTTAAATATATGAATGTTACTTTGTATTATTTATAAATAACACAAAGCAACTAAAAACACTTTTGTAAAACAAGTTATTTTCAAATTAATCAATAGTTTAACAATCAACAATCAAACCAAAAGTATATCCGTTTGGCATTTCAATAACATGAGATATTAAAAAAAATATCTGATTTAATATCTGCTCTGCTATCAGCCTACTCAAGTATATTTTTATGTTAATAATTTACTCATGATTAAGATTTAATAAAGCGGTTTATACAATCGGTTTTCGTCGATAAAAAACTAAACTCGGTATCGCCAAACCAATTGCTAGCGTAGCAATAACGGAGATCCCTGTTATAAAGTTTTCTGTAAACATGGTCCATAATTCAATAGAAAAACCAC
>JAOPTQ010000207.1:0-875 GCA_051531915.1 Colwellia sp.
AACGCCAACTTATTGGTGATGACGAACACGGCTGGGATGACAACGGAGTATTCAACTTTGAAGGGGGTTGTTATGCAAAAACAATCCAATTAAGTAAAGACAATGAACCTGATATTTATCATGCTATTCGACGTGATGCTTTACTCGAAAATGTAACCGTAGATAAGGTTGGTAAAATAAATTTTGATGATAATTCAAAAACAGAAAACACCCGTGTTTCCTACCCTATTCATCATATCGATAATATTGTTAAACCAATATCGCGTGCAGGTCATGCCAAAAAAGTTATCTTTTTAACGGCTGATGCTTTTGGTGTGTTACCGCCTGTAGCTAAGTTAACCCCTGAACAAACTGAATATTACTTTTTATCAGGCTTTACCGCAAAACTCGCCGGAACAGAGCGTGGTATTACTGAGCCAACACCAACATTTTCAGCTTGTTTCGGCGCGGCTTTTTTAAGCCTGCATCCAACACAATACGCTGAAGTGTTACGTAAACGCATGCATGCGGCCGGCGCAGAAGCATATTTAGTGAATACCGGATGGAATGGCACCGGTAAGCGTATTTCAATTAAAGCAACTCGCGCTATTATTGATGCTATTTTAGAGGGTTCAATTGATCATGCTCAAACAAGTGTTGTCCCCATGTTCAATTTATCAATACCCAATAATATTGCCGGTATTGAAGATGATATTCTTGACCCAAGAAATACTTATCAAGATAAAACGCAGTGGCAGAATAAAGCTCAAGATCTTGCTAACCGCTTCATCAACAATTTTAATAAATTTACCGATACTGACAACGGTAAAGCGTTAGTTGCTGCGGGACCGCAGTTATAGCTTATCTTGGCTAAAAAAAAAACTAAAGCTAAAGGC
>JAOPTQ010000208.1:0-487 GCA_051531915.1 Colwellia sp.
TGTCTGCATATACTTTGTAGATGAGCATGTATGGGAATCGTTTGAGTAAATAGCGTCGTTGGTTTTTACCGATTTTTGACCATGCTAGTGGGAATTTTACTAGTAAAGTGCCGGCCTCGCTGACTTCATTTAATAACGATGATCCAAGTTCTTTGGCTATTTCATCATAGTAATAAACGGCGTCTTGAAGTTCTTTTTGAGCTAATTGAGAGAAATAGAGTTTCATTTACGGCGGATTTTTTTTATTGCAGTCTCGAAGGGGATAGTTTTTAATTCACCTTTCTCATAAGCTGAAAATCGCGATTCTGACTCTTTAATCCAAGCATTTTCAATGTCTTCATCGGGTTGGTCAAGACTTTCAATAAGCTTTTCAACAAGGTGAATTTTATCCAGAGCTTTGAGTTTTAGTGATTGTTTTTCCAGTTCTTTAGTGGTCATATCAATCCTTGATTTGTTGCTAACATTCTAGTTCTTAAATATACATTAT